>NVWN01000032.1 GCA_002733685.1 Arcobacter sp.
AAAATACACATGTTGTTTGAACTACTCCTGTGGTTTTACCCATAAGATTAAATCCATTCACATTGTATTCTTTTATTTCAAAACCGTTAGTTTCCATTAATATACCATTTTTAAGGGTTCATTAAGACTTGTCTGTTTTGTTTTATTTTCTTCCTTAAACCAAACACCTTGCATTTTTTGTTTCCAATTTTTTTCCATTAAGAATAATACTTAAAAAATGTTCCCCTTTATAATACTCTCTGGCAGTGATTTTTTTAAAAGAGTATTTTTTATTAATTGTTTTATTATTTGTACTGTGTGTACCTTGAGAAATCATAAATACTTTGTGCCCTCGTTTATTATTAAGTCTCACAAAATCCAATTCAAACTCAATTCTTAAATTTCCTAAAGCTTCATTAGCAGACAAATCAAAAGAAAATTCTAAGTTCTCTCCTAAGCTCACACTCTTACTAAGGCTTAGATTATTCAATTGAATGTGTTCTGTTTCTTTATAGCCAAAATAAGCGAGTATTTTTTTATTGCCTTTTTTAAGTAAAGTTCGTGATGCATGTTTTAAAATCCAATCGGTATTTTTTGTTTTATTAATATTCAAAGCTACAAAAGAAAGAAGCATATCTTCATTGTCTTTTGATATATCATTTAAATTATTTGCAACTGATTTTCGCACATATAAAGATTCATCATTCTTCAAAAGTTCTAGTACCTCAAAAACTTTTTTGGGATTATTTTTAAAAGGAGGTAAAGCAACAGCCCAGGGAAGCCTTGGTCTACAACCTTCACTTGCAAACCTACGTATATGTTCATTCTTACTTTTAGCCCATTTCAACATTTGAGCCATTGTTTCATCTTCATATTTTAAAATAAAAGCACGTATTGCAAATTCAGAACTGGAATCAATTGTAAAATTCTCTAAAGCGCTCAAAGATTCACTTAAATCATCTAACCCATAGACTTCTACAAAATCAGGAAATACCATAGAAGCCAAGCCCATATTTTCTTCATAAGAAAAATGTGTTTTGCTTTTTTTAAGCACTTCTAACATTTTTACATAAGAAAGATCGCTGTAGTTATTTATTTCACTTGAAATTAAACGCATTCTTTCTTTTAATTCAAGTGCTTCAAGTTTTGACATTATTAAAGAAAGGTACTTTTCTTTTTTAAAACTTTTATCATAACTTGCGATAGCTTGTGCAAGTTTATTAACAAATTTTTCATTAAATACGTTTTTAAAAGGTTCCATTTATATTCCTATACTAGTAAATTTTGCATTTAGTATTTTTATCAGACTTTCTGCTTTTATTTCTAAGTCCAAGCCCCTCTTTCCCCCAGAGACATAGATATATTCATAGGTATTTGCACTTTCATCAAAAAGAGTTCTAAGAAGTTTTTTTTGACCAAAAGGTGAGATTCCCCCCAATAAATACCCTGTAACTTTTTGAGCTTCCTCTTTATTTGCCATTTTTGCATTTTTTACATGAAAGTATTTAGCAAGTGATTTTAAACACAAAGACTTGCTAACAGGAATAATAGCAACAACAAGCTCTTTGGGAGTAAGTTCGACTAAAAGTGTTTTAAAAACAAGTTCTTCATTAAGACCAAGTTTAGAAGCTGCTTCAAGTCCAAAGTTTGTGACAGAAGCATCGTGTGAATATTTATGAATTTTAAAATCAATTTTATTTTTTTTAAGTAAGTTTATTGCGGGAGTCATAGTCTTCCTTTGCAAACATTATAATACAAAGAAATTAATAAAGAGTAAAAACTTACATTATGCAAGCTTTACTCTTTTTATACTTTATTTAAAAGCAGGTTCTAAAAAAGGAATGATTTGTTTTTTTCTTGATAAACAGCCAGGCATCCAAATTTTATTGTTTTCCAGCGTAATATCAAAGGCTTTTTCAAAAATACTTTTATCACTTGAAGCAACCAGAATTTCTGAACCTTCTTTCATAATATCTGTAAGAATTAAACAGGCTGTATGCAAATTATTTTCAATTCTTAGTTTTTCTAAATCTTCTTGAAAATCATCTTTCATAGTATCAAAAACAGCTAAATCAACCACTTCTAGTTGCCCAATGCCAACAGCTGTGCCATGCATATCAAAAGGTTTATAATCTCTTAAAATCAAGTCTCTAATTCCTACTCCATCCATTTGAGATTTAATGGTAAACATTTCCATTCCTAAAGCACCAAAATCTTCAATACCACAAATTTCAGATAATTCTCTTACGGCATCTATATCTTTTTGTGTACACGTTGGAGATTTAAAAATAACCGTGTCACTTAAAATAGCACACATCATAATTCCAGCAATATTAGCAGGAATTTCTACTTTATGATAATCATACATTTCTTTTACAATAGTATTAGAACAACCTACGGGTCTAATCCAACACTCTAGTGGAGCAGACGTTGTTAAATCCCCTAATTTATGATGATCAACAATACCAACAATAGTAGCTTCATCAATATCAGCAGGTGCTAAACCTCTGTCTGAATAATCAGCAATAAACAGTTCACATCCTGCAAATTTCGTTTTTAATAAAGGTGCTTCAAATCCAAACTTATCTAAGATAAATTGTGTTTCTGGATTAAGAGCTCCTTGTCGTGCAGGAATTGCTTCACGTCCAATTTGATTTAATAGGTATCCTAAAGATAATGCAGAACAGATTGAATCTGAATCAGGTGTTGTGTGCCCACAGGTATAAATTGCCATTTGTTTTCCTAAATGTTTTTTTGAATAATAACAAAATATACGTTAGTATTGTTTTAAAAGAGGTAAATAATTGTTTTGATTTATTCTTTGGGTAGCTTAGTAAAAGAAATCCACCTAAAAAAGAGAATTCACTTCTTTTTTAAGTATTAATTTTTACTAGCATAAAGCAGTTATTTTCTTAGTATATGTTCTTCTACCACCCAATTTGCAAAAGGAATAGAAGAAGTAAAAGCAGGACTAACTGCATTTAAAACATGAATAGAGTTTTTATCTCCCTCAACTACAAAATCCTGCACCAATTCAAGCGTATTTTTGTTTAAAAGCTGTGCTCTAATTCCTGGGGTTGACCATGAATCATAACCTTCGTGTTTCATATCTTGGGTTAAGTTTTTAGCTAATGAAATTAAGTATTTAAACGAATATTTTTTTACTTCAGAAAATGCCAAATCTCTAAAACCAAAAGCATTGGTAAGAAAAAGTTTGGCTTCATAATATAAAATTTCTAAACATTCCCCTAATTTAAAATTATCAAAACCCTTATAATTTTCTCTCCAAAAAGCAGGAATAGCAGTAGGCCCTATTTTAGCTTCATTATCAACAGTTAATGTATAATGAACCCCTAAAAATGGGTTGTCTAAATTTGGCACTGGGTAAATATTTGTTTTTAAAGAAGAAACATTGTTTTTATCTTTTAAATAAATTCCTTTAAAAGGAATGATTACAAAATCTTTACAAAAAGAAAAATCTTTTGCAATTTTATCTGCGTATAATCCTGCACAATTGATGATTTGTATACCTTCATAATCCCCTTTTGATGTTCTAATCACATTATTAGAAGATCCTTCGTATTTACAATCAAGTACCAGTTCAACCCCTAATTCTTGAATAACTTTTGCAAATTCTTGGGTTACTTTTTTAGGATTAACAGTAGCAGTACTAGGACATAAAAGAGCTTCTTTATATGTTTTTATATTGGGGTAGAGTTTTTTTAATTCTTCTTCATTTACTAAATGTAATTCAACCCCATTAATATCTCCTCTTTTTTTAAGCTCATATAAACCTTGTAATTCTTTTTCATTTTGTGCAACAACAATCTTTTGACAAGGATTTACTTCTAAATTACGTTCTTTACAGAATTCTTTTAAAGCAGCGTTTCCTTCTTTTGTAAATTTTGCTTTTAAGGAATTGGCTGTATAATAAAATCCTGCATGTAAAACCCCAGAGTTTCGTCCACTACCATGTAAAGCAACTTCTTTTTCTTTTTCCAATACTACTATTGAAGCCATAGGAAAACGTTCTGCCAAATTTTTTGCAATATTTAGTCCAATGATTCCTGCACCTATAATTATATAATCATACATTTTAATATCCTAAATCCTCATCAACTAAGATTAATATAATTCGATCTTTTACATCGGCTTTAATATAAGTAAACTTATTAGCAATATTATCTAAGTTGTGTCGTGGTTCTTTTTTATTTTTAATAGCAAGATTATTCATTCTATCAATATTTTTAATAGCTGCTACTTCCATTATTCTTTTAAAACCATCTTCTTTTGTATCTACTATTTTATTTTTTCCTACAATTACTAAAACATTAACTGGGCCAAAAATCATTGCAGCAACTCTGTTTCCAGAACCATCGGCATTAATTAATTTTCCATCACGCGATAGTGCATTCGTACCCGTAACAAACATATCTGTAATCATTCCATTTCTTCTTCTATGAAAGTTTTCTTCCATAGAAATTCCAACTTCATACTGATTGAATAAAGTAATATCATCTCTTTTAATTAGATCATCTAATAAACCTATATCTTTTACAGAGGTTGAACCTCCAAGCCCAACACTCATTCCAGGTTTAATAAGACTTCTTGATAAAGCTAAAGCTTCTTTTTTATTCTTTACTTCATATACTTGATACCCTACTTCTTCTAATTTAGACAGAAACTTCTTCATTCATTAATCCTTTTTTTGCAGCGATTTTATGAGTACTCATAAGAAAAATAAACATTGAAATACCAATTAAGTGCGTATTTTGAATAATTCCAAAATAACTGTCCATATCTAAAGCACTGTCTTGAAGAAGTAATAATACAGCAGCAGTTCCGTATAAAACTCTTTCTATTATATGTATTTTTTTATCCCAGTAACCTTCCATTAAAATGGAAAAACACATAATACCAAAGAAAGCAAAAGAGAATACTTCAATTCGCTCCATCCATGAACCCGTAATTAAAGGCGTAAAAGCAAATAGCACAGGCATGATATACATTCCTTTTCCAATTTTCCAAGACATTAATCCTGTTTTCATTGGAGGCGCTTTAGCAATTGCTGCTGCTGCAAATGCTGCTAAACATACAGGTGGTGTTAAGTTTGAATCTTGTGATAACCAAAAAATAATTAAATGCGCAGATAATAAGTACATAGCCACTTCTGGTATTTCTATACCTGCATTAACCAATGCCGCCATTTCTGGACTCATCATCAAACCAACCAATGCTGGTGCAGAAAGTACTGATAATACAACATAAGATGCCGTTACAGGTAATCCCATTCCAAGTACTAAAGAAGCAATTGCAATTAATACAATAGCTATTAATAATGAGTTATCTGACCATTCCATAATAAGCTGAGAAAAAGTAATTCCAATTCCTGAAATATTAATAACTCCAACAATAATACCAACAGCAATTAATAATACTCCTGTTACGACCATATTTTGACTTCCAAGTGCAAAAGCTCCAAGTATCTCTTTTATACCCATACGTTTATTTTTTGTTAAATAAGAAGATAAAACAATAGCAATTATTGCAATACCTGCTGAGTACGTAGGTGAAAAACCATAAATTAATAATCCAACCAAAGTACTTAAAGGAATAATAAAATGAAAACCTTCTCTTAAAATTGGTAAGATTTTAATATTATTGTCTTCCCCTTTAATATTGTTCTCTTTTGCATGAATATTAATATAAAAGGAAATAGATGCAAAATATAAAATTGCAGGTAAAACAGAAACTGAAATAATAGTTACAAAAGGAATATGCGTCATTTGAGCCATAATAAAAGCCCCAGCTCCCATAATTGGAGGCATGATTTGCCCACCTGTGGAAGCAGCAGCTTCAACGGCTGCTGCAAAAGTAGGTTTAAATCCTGCTTTTTTCATCATTGGAATGGTAATAGATCCCGTGGATACAGTATTTGCGACAGCCGAGCCTGAAATAGTACCCATTAAAGCAGATGAAAATACTGCAACATGACCTGTTCCTCCTGTATATTTACCAGCAACAGCAGAACTTACATCAACAATAAAATCTCCTGCACCTGATTTTAATAAAAAAGCTGCAAATAAAATAAACATAAATACATAAGTAGAGGATATTGTTGCAATTGGTCCAAATAAACCTTCTGAGGTATAATACATTCTATATAAAAATCGCTCAGGTGTCATACCAGCAAATGCGAATAAACCATCAATATACTGTCCTAAAAACAGTAAATAGGCAATACATGAAATAATTAAACCAGGAATAATATAACCTGTAGATTTTTTAACCAAAACAATTGCTAATACAATAGTTAAAGAAGCAATAACTAAATCGCTCATTCTCATTTGTGCATCATAATCGGCATATAAACTTTCTTCAAATAAAACCATATAAACAAAAGTTACTAAAGATAAAACAGCTAAAACAAGGTTTACAGCTGAAACTTCATTTTCATTTCTGTCTTCTTTATCAACTTGACTTGCTTCATAGGTTAAAAAACCCAAAGATGCCAAAAGTGCAAAGTGAGCAGAGTTAAACCATAAATCAGAAATACCACCCCATATATTTATATAAAAGTGGAAAAGTGAAATAAGAATGGCATAAACAAACGTCATTTCCTTAAAATACTTAATTTGTAACATAAAATATCCTTAAAAATTACATAAGACAGTCTTTATAAAAGTATAAAACTAAAAAGTGATGTCAAATGATTGTTGTTGAATAGTAAATTATTCGAGAAAGTGATGCTTTAATCCTCTTCTTGAATAATTTTCAAAGTAGAAATAAGAAAAAGCGCAAAGCTTTTTCTTATAAAATTATTTTGCTATTAAAGAAGCTGGAATTTTAATACCTTGTTCTTTATAGTATCTAGCAGCACCTGGGTGAAGAGGCATTGGTAATCCTGCAATTGCTTTGTTTAAAGACATTGCTTTTGTTGCTTTATGAACAGAATTTAAGAAAGGAAGATTTTCATAAATTGTTTTTGTTAATAAATAAACAGTTTCATCAGGAGTATCTTTTGTAACTACTAATAAGTTGGGTTGAGCAATAGTATTAATATCTTTTGTTTGACCTGGGTAAGTACCTGCTTTAATAGTAAAAGGAGTCCATACTGGGTATTTTTTCTCAATCATTTTTAAATCAGATGCAGAAAAGTTTAAAACTTTAATTTTGTCATTTCCCATTGATGCGAATACATTAGTAACAGCAGAAGTAGGAGGTCCTGAAGGAGTGTTCATACCTTTAACTTTTCCATCTTGTAAAGCAGTTGAACTTGGAGTATATCCTAAGTATTGAACATTCATTTTTGAATAATCAATTTCCAGCGCGCTTAAAATTGTTTCAGCTGAAACTCTAGAACCTGAAGATCTTCCACCAATTGAAAATCGTTCACCATAAAGATTTTTTAAATCCATAATATTACCTGTTTTAGCAACATCATTTCTTACTGTAAATTGTTCAACATTTTGCCATAACATTGAAATTGATCTTAAATTCTTTTTCGCTTTACCTTCGTATTTTGCAACACCTTGCCAAGCCATTGAACCAAATAAACCTTGTAAGATTGCAAAATCAACTTCACCTTTTTGAAGCATATCAACATTTTCACCAGATCCAGCAGATGTAATAGCTGAAAAAGTAGTTTTGTATTTTTTAGCTAATTTAATAGATGCAATTGTTGCAATTCCAACACCAACTGGGTAATACGTTCCACCTGTACTTGCAGTTGCAATTACATATTTTTTTTCTTTTGCTGCGTTTGCAGATGTTAACATCGCAGATGTAACTAAAGATGCCATAACTAATTTTTTTAATACTGTTTTTGTAGCCATTTTATTTCCTTTAATGTGATAGGAAAAGTATAACACAATAAAGAACAAAATTGTTTCAAAATTGTTTCAAATTTACATATTTGTCTTATAACTACGATACTGTAGTACTTCCATTTATTTCAACAATGTAACCCAAGCCTTTTTTTGAAACAATGAAGTCCTCTTTGGATATTTTGTCTTTTAATCTTTTAATAACTGTTCTTAGTGTAGCATCAGTAGTTACACTGTCTTTCCAAACAAAATCTTTTAAATATTCTTTTGTTTTTATTTCTTTTATATCCGTAAATAAAGCCAAAAGAAGTAAACTTTCTTTTTTTGATAAAGAAACCATATTCTTTTGAAAATATAAAGAATTGTTTTTAGCATTGTAAGAATAATTTTTGTTAATCATTAATAAAGAAGGAGCTTTATTTTGTTTTCTTTTATCTTCTAATACTTTTATTTTTACTTTTTTAAGAATTTCCATAATTTTATTAACATCCAAAGGTTTTACAAAATATGAAATAACATTCATAGAAATAGACCTAAATAAATATTCTTCATCTTTATGCGCAGAAACAATAATAAATTTTTGTTCTTCATTTAAGCTACTTATCTCATCAATCATTGTTAAACCATCTTTATTTGGCATTTTAATATCAGTAATAACCAAATCAAAGGTTTTTTCTTTAGCAAGTGCTTCTTTATATAAATCACAAGCTTCTTGCCCATCACAAGCAATGCTTACTTCATCAAAAAGTGTTTCTAAATAAAAAGCAAGTATTTCTCTGGCATCCACTTCATCTTCAACTAATAATACTCTTGTTTTTAACTCACTCATTTACGTCCTTTTTATCTTCTATATTCAAAACAATCACGAAGTCTACACCATCATTTTCATTTTTTGCAGTAATACTGCCTTTCATATTATTTTCAATAATCGCTTTTGTCATATACAAACCAATTCCGGTGCCTTGTGTTTCAAATTTTGTTGTAAAATAAGGTTCAAATATTCTGTCCATAATTAACTCTTCAATATTTCCACCATTATTAAAAATTGAAATAAACAATTTATTCTCTGCTTTTTTGATGTCTATTTTAATAAAAGCGTCAAAAGAACTTTTTTTTCTTTTTTCTAGTAAAGCATCTTTTGCATTGTTTAAGATATTAAGTAAAGCTTGTTTTAATTCATTTTCATAATTATAAATAAGTATAGACTCAAAATCATAAATAATTTTTATATTCTCATTTTTATATTCATGTTTGATCATATACAATAAAGAATCCATACACTCATTAATATAAAAACTGTTTTTATTTTTAGAAGGTTTGTAAAAGTTTCTAAAATCATCTATGGTTTGGGACATATAATTAATGTGATTATTGGCTCTTAAAATAAACTTATCCAAAGTTTCACTGTTCGCATTTTTATAATTGTCTCTTAAGAACTGCAAAATCAAAGATACATTATTAAGAGGTTGCCTCCATTGATGCGATATATTTCCAAGCATTTCACCCATAGCTGCTAGTTTACTTTGCTGAATTAAAATTCTGTCTTTTTCTCTGTTTTTCTTTAATTCATGCTCGATTTGTACTTTTAATTCTTCTTGCGAAACTTTAATTTTAGTAATATCATTCATATAACCATAAAAATGGCTTACTTCTCCTTCATGATTTTTAAGCAAAATACATCTACAAGAAATCCATCGTATTTCACTTCCTGCATTAAGTGCTCTACAAACAAAAGTAAAGTCCAAAAGATTTTGTTTTAAGGCTGCATTTATAGCTACTTTTACAATAGGTATATCTTCTTTATAAATAAGATCAATAAAATTACGGTTTTTATTTTCAAATTCATTTTTAATATAACCATAGGATTTTATACTTTTTGAAATATATTTAACACTTAAATTTTCATCATTAAAAAGTTTAAAAATAACAATTTTCCCATCTTCAACAAGCAATTCAATATCCAATAACTCTTTTTTCATTAATTTACTTCTGTCAATATCCATAGACATCATTAACATACGCTCTTGAACACCCTCGTCATCTAAGAATACTTTTCCCCTTGCTAATACCCATTTATAGTTTCCATTTTTGCTTTTTAATCTATACTCGCATACAATAGAATCACTTTCTTTGTTAAATATTTTTTCAAATAATTGTTCCACTTTATTTTTGTCGTCTTTGTGAATTAAAGCAAACCAAGAGGGGAAATCTTCAATTTCATTTTTGTTATAACCAAACATATCCAACCATTGTTTGGAAAAATAAATTTTATTGCTTTTAAAATCAATATCCCATAAACCATCATTTGAAGCGATAATTGCTAATTCAAAACGTTTTTTCCAATGTTCTAATGAAATAGTATTTTTTTGCAACTGGGCATAATATTGACCAAAAATTTTCTTTATAAAATTCGTAAATACAAAAGTAAATAAAATTAAAATAGAAACAACAATAAGAATATAAACAAATATTTGAAAAAACATATTCGTATAAGAAAGCCTTATTTCACTAATCAAAAAAAGATTTTCTTTACTTAAGGAAGAATTATTATTAGAGATAGAAAGAATAAAATTGAATTTAGAATAAAAATGGCTAAAAGAAGAAAATACTTTATTCTGCTCATAAGAGTCCAGATAATATTCCAAAATATCATAGTTTTCACTCTTATTTTTATTTTTTAATAAACTTGCATTACTTTTAAAAGCCTGTTTATTATGAAAGTTAAAAGCATCTTGCAAAACAACATCGTAAAACCAGAAATGTTCTTTGCTCTTTTTTATCAAAGATAAAATGCTCTTTTGAGTGATTTTTTTAATAGAATTAACAGTAGAGAAAGAACCAATAAAATACTCTTCTCCTTTGATCAAAATAGAATCAAAAAAACTCAAGCGAATGGTTTTTTTCAAATCATCACTCCAATATTGTAAGTTATTAATTCCTTGAGAGTGAATATACTGTAAAGTGATTTTCATAGCGTTTTTATTGTTATTTGAAGTAAAAATCAAATCACTTATATATACAATAGAACTCCTACCATATAATATTTCTAAGTTATTTTTTTTAAACAATACAAATTCGATTTTGGATTTTTTTTCAATTTCTACAAGATACTTTTTTACTAGTTCTAAGTCTAAGAGTGCATTTGAATCAAGATAACCAATGGCTTTATAACTTACTTCTTTTAATTTATCTTCTACTTCAATAAAATTATTTGCGACATCTTCTTTTACATCAACTAAAAATTTTAATAATTTTTCTTTTTGATTGAATTTATACGATAAAATATGCTCTTGTTTAAGTAGATTTATTTTCGTATTTTTTTTTGTTTCCAGAATAAAAAATGTAATTATTAATAAAAAAGAAGCTAAAAAGATGATGAAAATAAGTGGAATTTTTGAAAACAAACGTTCTATATCATATAGGTCATATTCTTTTGATTGAAAAATAAACATCTCTTCTCCTATTAATTTACAATTTAACTAGGCTGTGATATCATTAGTTCCAAAATTGTTTCAAATTATTATAATGAAACTTTTCCTAATTATTAATTAAAGTAAGAACATGACACACATATTAAGCGCACTTATACCAGTTTTTTCTCTTATTGTTATAGGATATTTTTTCAAAAGAATAAAATTTCCTTCATACGAATTTTGGCCTCTTGCTGATAAACTTACCTATCACGTACTTATGCCTTCATTATTAATCTATAAACTTTCAAGTGCTTCTTTAAAACAAGAGAATTCATTTGAATTTGTATTAAGTGCCATAATTACAATAAGTTTGGTTCTCTTTGCACTAATCTTAGTTAATAAATTTTATAAAGTAGAAGGTAGCTCATTTTCATCCATAGTGCAAGGAGGCGTTCGTTTTAATACTTATGTATTTTTAGCCCTTGCTGATTCAATATATGGGGATGAAGGTTTGGTTTTAGCAGCTATTATTCTTACTTTTGTTATTCCTTTTATTAATGTTATTTGTATTAGTGTTTTTGCATTATATGTCAATGAAAATAAACTCTCATTAAAGTATTTGCTAAAATCTATTTTTACTAATCCCTTAATAATTGCTTGTTTTATTGGAGGAAGTATTAATTTTATTTCTTTAGACTTACCCATCGTTGTTAATAAAATACTGGCTATATTAAGTTCTGCTGCATTACCTTTAGGTTTATTATCTGTTGGTTTTGGTTTAATTATAAGAGATATGAACTCTTTAAAATTTGAAATTACCATTTCAACTTTTGCAAAACTTGTACTTACTCCACTTATTATGTATTTTATGGCTCAAACCTTTTCACTAAATTCCCAAATGACTGCTATTTTGGTTATTTTTGCTGTTTTACCAACAGCACCCTCTTCTTTTGTTTTAGCAAGGCAATTAGGTGGAGATATAACACTGATGTCTTCCGTTATCACTGTGCAAACACTGTTATCTGCATTTTTTATTATTTATGCACTTAAATATATTGTATAAAAAGATAATAATTCCTTTTTTATATACAATAATTTCTAAGCTTAGATACAATAGTCCTAATGAGTTCGTTTTTTTTAACTATCATTATTAATAATAACTATTAAAAAATATAAGGAAGATGAGAATGCAAGCAATACAATTAAGAGAAAAAATTGCAAAAGGCGAATTTAATAAATCAACAGCTGGTTTTTGTCAAGGCAATGTACAAGCAAATATGGTTATTTTACCAAAAAAATATGCGAAAACATTTGAAGAATTTGCTAAAAAAAATGCAAAAGCAATTCCTGTTTTAGAAATAATAAAAGATTCACATTATTCAACACTTTTAGCTAAAAATGCAAATTTACTTAATGAATTACCCTCATATAATATTTTTGAAAATGGGAAAATTATAAAAACAGTAAGTGATATTAGTGAATATTATGAAGAAGACTTCGTTTTTTTCTTAATTGGTTGCAGTTTCACTTTTGAAAACTCTTTAGTTAACAGCGGTATTCAGTTAAAACACGTAGCCCAAGAAAAAAATGTATCCATGTATAATACTTCTATTAAGCTGCATGGTGTTGGTGAATTTGAAGGAGAGATGGTTGTTTCAATGAGACCTATAAAAAAAGATCGTGTTGCAGATGCTTGTGTAATTACAAGCCATTATCCCAATATGCACGGAACTCCTATACATATAGGCTATCCAGAAATGATTGGTATCAAAGATATTAATAAGCCAGATTATGGGGATTATATTGAGATAAATGAAGATGAAATACCTGTATTTTGGCCTTGTGGAGTAACTCCTGAAAATGTACTTAAAAAAATAAAACTTCCTTTTGCAATAACACATAACCCAGGACATATGTTTGTTTCAGATAAAAAAGATTCTGATTATTATGTTTAAGGAGAAAAGATGTTAAATAAAACCATTGATGATATTATTTTACAATACTCAAGCAGAGGTATGGACAAAATACAAAAAGAGTTTAACGTGCAGCACTGTAAAAACGCCTGCAATGAATTTATAAAGATAGAAAAAGGCAATGTTTTTATTTATACTGGTTTTTATGTTAAGGGTTATGCAGAAACAGATGGTCCTATAGGGGCGTATTTTTTAGCAAAAACACTTAATACTTTGGGATACACAGCGATAATAATTACAGATGAATTTTGTAAAAACTTTTTTCCAAATATAAAAACACTGTATTTAACACATAAAGACTGCAAAGAAGAATCCCTTCTTAACATACTAAAAGAATACTCACCTGTATGTCATTTCTCAATTGAGCGCTGTGGACGAAATATTAACAATGACTATATGAATTCTAGAAAAATAAGCATTGCCGAATTTACACCTGCTGTAGATTTACTTTTTAGCTTAGGAAATAAAACTAAAAAAAGTTTTGCAATAGGAGATGGAGGCAATGAAATTGGCATGGGGAACTTTAAAAATTTTATAAAAGAATCTCTAAAACAAGAGCCATGTATTGTTGAATGTGACTTTCCAATTATTGCTAGTGTTTCAAACTGGGGAGCATATGGGTTTATTGCTTATTTAGAAAAAACATTAAAAACAAAACTGCTAGCTAGCATTAAAGATATAGAATCTTATTTAGAATATATTGTTTCTTTAGGTGCAGTAGATGGAATCACTGGTAAAAATGAAGCTACTGTAGATGGAAAAGAGTGGAAACTTGAAGATATTATTTTAAACGATCTTAAAGAAAATATTAAAAACAATCTCTAAAACAAAATCATAGGAAAAGTATTACTCTTTTCCTATAAACTCACAAAAAAAGTCTGTATAATAATGTAACTCCATAAAAAATTGTATGTAATCTTATACATTAATGTAAAAACATAGAAAAAAAGGCATAAAATCCTATTCAATAATTTAAAAGTATAAAATAGTAGGCATGATGTAATTCTGTACAAAGAGTGATAATGAACAGATAAATCCCGTGAATACGGGCATAAAATCCTATACATTAATGTAAAAGTATAAAAAAGTAGGCAAAAAAAAGCTTTACCTTAAACAACTAATAGTTGAATAAGATAAAGCTTCATAAAAAATACTTAAATCTGGCAACGGCCTACGTTTCCGACAAGGGGAC
>NVWN01000015.1 GCA_002733685.1 Arcobacter sp.
TATTTGGATTTTGATGGACTTTTAAAAGAATGTCAAACTAGACAATTATTGTAATTATTGAGACGGTGCAAGGTCTATTGCCACCCTATTAATCATAAATTTGAAAAATTCAGATAGAGATTTTTTTGCTCCATCTATTTTATTCCATTCTGCTACTAGATTATCATAAAACTGCCATTCATCTTTGTCTTTTTTAAGATGAATACTCATCATGGATTCAAATGCACTAGTATCCCAGTCAGTTGGACACACAATATCATCCATCTGAATGAATTTTCCATTTTTGAATCCAAATGGATATGATTTACAAACACTTGGTTTAATCTCATTAACGGTACATCGATAGATATCTTTTGATTTTTTAAGGAACATGCATGCACCATCTTTTTGTTTTAATGCCAGGTCTAGTAGTCCTTCTTGAACTTTAATTCCCAAATCAAAATCTTTAGCACCAAAAAGTTCAAGGAATGATTCAGGTGATTTTTTTAATCCAGTTGAGAGTCGGTAAATATCATGAGCATTTACAAATATTGTATACTCTTTGCAACAGTTTGTATCACAGGTATCACAAGGAAATGCTCCAGGATCATTTGAAATTACTTTTAATTTCATAGATTATTATCATGAATTTAGGTATTAAATGTGTAAAAAAATTATTTATTAAAAATTTGATATTTTTGATAAGCAAATGACAAAAATGTCATAAGTCTGTGTTATACTTTTCCAAAGCACATTTGTAAAGTTCTTTAATTAATTCATTTATTAGAAGTGAGATTAAAGTCTAAGTATATATTATTTGATGTATATTTAGAATATAGAGTTTATATTTGGGATGAAATCTTTAATACTTTAAGGTATTAAATATTTTGAACCATCTATCGTTCTGTCTTTAATTCCTTGGAGTAAATAAAATAATTGGAGGAATATAATGGAAAATATTAAAAACCCATTAGGTTTAACTGGTATTGAGTTTACAGAGTTTGCATCTGCAGATACGCAGTTTATGGAAGATGTGTTTATGGATTTTGGTTTTTCAAAAACACAAAAGTTCGTTGGTAAAGATATTCTACACTTTAGTCAAAATAAAATTCACTTTTTACTTAACAAAGAAAAGGCTGGTTTCTCAGCACAATTCACTAAAACACATGGTCCCGCAATCTCATCTATGGGGTGGCGCGTAAAAAATGCACAAGAAGCACATTCGGAAGCTGTAAGAAGAGGCGCTAAACCTGCTACTGAAACAGATTTTCCTTATCCTGCTATTTATGGTATTGGTAACAGTCTTATTTATTTTATAGAAGCCTATGAAGGTGAAAATACTATTTGGGATACCGATTTTGAAGCCTTAGCGAAGCCTGTTGTTCAAAAAGATAAGGGTTTTATTGAAATTGATCACTTAACCAATAATGTTTATCAAGGTACCATGGAAAAATGGGCTGATTTTTATAAAAATGTTTTTGGTTTCACCGAAGTTAGATACTTTGATATCAAAGGCGTAAAAACGGCACTTATCTCTTATGCACTTGCAAGTCCTTGTGGAACATTCTGTATTCCTATTAATGAAGGAAAAGGAAGTAAAAACAATCAAATTGATGAATATTTAGATATGTATGATGGTCCAGGTGTGCAGCATTTGGCATTTAGAACAAATGATTTAGTAGCTTCATGTGATTCTTTAGATGCATCTCATATTGATACACTTGATATTATTCCTGAGTACTACGATACTATTTGGGACCGAGTTCCTTGGGTAAAAGAAGATAAAAAAAGAATACAACATCACCAAATTTTAGTAGATTCACAAGCCAAAAACACCTACCTTTTACAAATATTTACCAGAAATCTTTTTGGTCCTATTTTTATTGAAATGATTCAAAGAGAAGACGATAAAGGGTTTGGAGAGGGTAATTTTACCGCTTTATTTGAATCTATTGAACGAGAACAAGAAAAACGTGGTGTTCTTTAAGCACTCAAAGGAATAAAAGATGAAAATTAAAAAGATACATCATGTTGCTTATCGTTGTAGTGATGCGAAAAATACGGTGTTATGGTACAAAGAACACTTTAATATGGACTTCGTTTTAGCAATAGCTGAAAACGAAGTTCCATCTACGAAACAACCAGATCCTTATATGCATATCTTTTTAGATGCAGGAGCAGGTAATATTTTGGCATTCTTTGAAATACCAACCTATGATGCTCCCATTAAAGATCCAAATACCCCTGATTGGGTACAGCATATTGCTTTTGAAATAGAATCTTATGAAGAATTACTTGAAACAAAAGATAAATGGGTAAAAGCAGGTCTTGATGTTGTTGGACCTACTAATCATGGTTTGTTTAAATCTATTTATGTGTTTGATCCAGATGGTCACCGTTTGGAATTAAGTGTAAATGTAGGAAGTAAAGAAGAAGCTGCTTTGGCTATGAAAAAAATGGATGAAGTTAAATGGGCTATGTTAGAAGAATGGTCTGTAACTAAAAGAGCACCAGAACACGCAAAATGGTTGCATAAAGATGAGTTTGAAAGTAAATAAATGAAATTAGCCAGCTTAAAAAACAATACAAGAGATGGACTTTTAGTTCTCGTTAATAAAACTTTGACTTCTTATGTTGAAGTTAAAGATATAGCAAGAACTTTACAAGAAGCATTAGATTCTTGGGAAAAAGTAAAACCACTTTTAGAAAAAGTGTATAAACAATTAAATAATAATGAACTAATAGATGCCAAGGTTTTTAAACAAGAGGATTGCGAATCTCCCCTTCCTAGAGCTTATGCTTGGTTGGATGGTTCTGCTTATGTAAATCATGTTGAATTAACTAGAAAAGCAAGAGGGGCTAGTATTCCTAGCTCTTTTTATGAAGACCCTTTGATGTATCAAGGGGGTTCTGATACTTTTTTAGGCCCAAGAGAAGATATTTGTTTAGCAGACGAAGATTATGGTATTGATTTTGAAGCAGAAGTGGCAGTTATTACCAATGATGTAGAGATGGCTTGTACACAAGAAGAAGCTTCTTCACATATTATATTATTGATGTTAATTAATGATGTAAGTTTACGTAATTTAATTCCTGATGAATTAGCAAAAGGTATTGGTTTTATTCAATCGAAATCTTCTTGTGCTTTTTCTCCTGTTTGTGTAACCCCAGATGAATTAGGTGAGGCTTGGAGTGATAATAAAGTGTCTTTGAGTATTGATGTTTTTTATAATGAGGTTTTATTTGGAAATCCCTTGTGTAATGTAGATATGACTTTTTCTTTCTCAAAACTTGTTTCTCATGCGGCTAAAACGAGACACTTAAGTGCGGGAACTATTATTGGTTCTGGAACGGTTTCTAATAAGTTAAATGGTAAAGAAGGCAAAAGTATAGAAGAGGGTGGAAGAGGATATTCATGTATCGCAGAAAAACGTATGGTTGAAAAAATACAAACTGGTAATATTAAAAGTGAATTTATGAAGTTTAATGACAGCATTAAAATTTCAATGAATGATAAAGATGGCAAAAGTATTTTTGGAGAAATTAAACAAAGCGTAACACAGTATAAAAAGTAGAAGGAAGAATATGGAAGAATTTTTAAGCCTAAATCCAAAAGATGAAGCACCTATTGATGTGTATAATTATTTAGTAAGCGCAGTAGCTCCTAGACCTATTGCWTTTGCTAGTACTGTATCTAAAAAAGGAGAAGTAAATCTCTCYCCTTTTAGTTTTTTTAATGTYATTTCTGCCAATCCTCCTATGTTAATTTTCTCYCCTGTAAACAGAGGRAAAGATGCTTCTAAAAAAGATACTTTRMTTAATATAGAAGAAACAAAAGAAGTTGTAATTAATATAGTTAATTATGAGATGGTGCAACAAATGTCTTTAAGCAGTGCAGATTAYCCAAAGGGCGTAAATGAGTTTGAAAAAGCWGGTTTTACTATGCTTGAATCAGAAAAAATAAAMCCCTTTAGAGTAAAAGAAGCTCCTGTTCAGTTTGAATGTCTRGTAAAAGATATTATTCATATAGCTCCTAATGGAGGGGCTGGTAATCTTATTATTTGTGAAATAGTAAAAATGCACTTTAATAAAAAYATTTTAAGCTCTAAAAACAGAATWGATCCTTATAAAATAGATTTAGTAGCACGTGCTGGGGGYAATTTTTAYTCAAGAGCACAAACAGGKTACTTTGAAATAGCAAAACCCTTTGCCGCTTTAGGTATTGGWTTTGATAATCTTCCWAAAGARATATTAAACAGTRAARTTTTAAGTGGAAATGATTTAGGAAAACTKGCWAGYGTAGAARCTTTGCCAAATGAARAAGAAATAAAAGAYTTTAAAAATARTATTAAAAGTGATATAAAYAGCCATGAATTAGCAAAARYRTATTTAGAAAAAGATGAAATAATGAAAGCTTGGCTGGTTTTATTATAAAAATTTAAACAAAGGAAAAACAGTGAATTTTAATAGTGTATTAGATAATTGTAAAACATATGAAGCTGGTAAACCCATTGAATTATTAGTAAGAGAATATGGAATAAAAGCCCAAGATGTTATTAAATTAGCAAGCAATGAAAATCCTTATGGAACCTCTCCAAAGGTTGTTAAAAAACTACAAGAATTAAGTTCTAGTGTATTTATGTATCCCGATGATTCTATGTATGAATTAAAAGAAGCTTTAGCTTCTAAGTATGACGTTCAAAAAGAAAATATTGTAATAGGTTCTGGTAGTGATCAGTTATTAAACTTTTGTGTAAAAGCAAAATGTAATGAAAACTCAAAAATGTTAATGAGTAAAACAACTTTTGCTTTGTATGAAATCTATGGAAAACAAGTAGGGTGTAAAATTCTTAAAACCAAAGACGATGAACATAATTTGGAACAATTTTTAGAGCTTTATAAAAAAGAAGGGGCAGATATTATCTTTTTATGTTTACCTAATAATCCTTTAGGTGAGTGTTTGGATAAAAAAGATGTGTATGATTTTTTAAATGAAATAGATTCGAATACTTTGGTAATTGTAGATGGGGCTTATCAAGAATATGCTTCTTATAAAGATGAAAATAAAGCAATTAATCCCAAGGATTTAATATCTAGCTATTCTAACTGTATTTATTTAGGAACATTTTCTAAAGCTTATTCTTTGGGTGGACTAAGAGTTGGTTATGGAATTGCTAGTAAAGAAATCATATCTTATTTGCATAAATTAAGACCCCCTTTTAATATCACAAATTTATCTTTAGCAGGAGCAATTGAAGCTTTAAAAGATGAAGAATTTGTACATGAATGTATTGTTAAAAACTTTGAAGAAATGAAACGATACGAAGAATATGCGCAAGAGAAAGGTTTTTCTTTTATTGAGTCTTATACTAATTTTATTACTTTAAAATTTGATGCTTTATATGTGGCTTCAAAAGTAGCAGATGCTTTATTGAAAAAAGGAATTATTATTAGAGACTTATCTCCTTATTCTTTAAATGCAATACGAATAACAATAGGAACAAAAGAACAAAATACAAGAGTATTTGAAGTATTAGATGAGATTTTACCTTCGTGTAAATAAATTCTAAGGTTCTTTTTTGGCTAAAGAGAACCTTAACAAAAAAAGGAATGAGATGAAAGGAAACAGTAAATATACATCCCATATACTGGATGAAAAGGGTTATATTTCATGGAGTAAAGAAGAAAATAATACTTGGTCTTTATTAATTAAAAGACAAATGAAATGTATAAAAGGTAAAGCGTGTGATGAATTTATTGAAGGTTTAGATAAGTTAAATTTACCAATGGATAAAATACCTCAGTTAAAAGATGTAAGTGCTGTGATGCATGAAAATACGGGTTGGGTTTGTGAAGCAGTACCTGCACTTATTAGTTTTGATAAATTTTTTGATCTTTTGGCAAATAAGAAGTTTCCAGTGGCTACTTTTATTCGTAGAAAAGAAGATTTTGATTATTTAACGGAACCCGATATTTTTCATGAAATTTTTGGACATTGTGGCATGCTTACGAATAAAGCATTTGCAGATTATACACACAGATTTGGTGTCTTAGGACTTGCTGCATCAAAAGAAGATCGAGTATATTTAGCAAGACTGTATTGGTTTACTATTGAGTTTGGTTTGATGAAAAAAAACGATGAACTAAAAATATATGGTGGAGGAATTTTATCCAGTCCAAAAGAAACCTTACATATTTATAATAAAGAATCTAAGGTTTATGATTTAAACGTTTTAGATGTTTTTAGAACGCCGTATAGAATTGATATTATTCAGCCTATTTATCATGCTATAAGTAGTATAGATGATTTGTTTGACATATCAAATATGGATTTAATGTCTTTGGTAGAAAAAGCAAAAAAACTTGGTTTGTATAAAGCCACTTATTCTCCCAAAAATAAAATAGCTAGTTAAAGGAAAAAAATGTCTGAATTAAGTATACAAAAATGTGAGGCTTGTAATGCCGATGCACCTAAAGTAAGTGATGAAGAATTGAAAAGTTTAATGAATATGATTCCTGATTGGACCCCTATTGTTGTTGATAATGTTATGCAATTACAACGCGTGTATACGTTTAAAAACTTTAAAGAAGCACTTGCTTTTACAAATAAAGTAGGCGTATTAGCTGAAAAAGAGTTTCATCATCCTGGTATTTTAACAGAATGGGGAAAAGTAACGGTTACTTATTGGACTCATGCTATAAAAGGCTTGCATAAAAATGATTTTATTTGTGCCGCTAAAACAGAAGACTTATTAACCAAATAATTATTAGTATAAAACGCTCACTATAAATGTGAGTGCGTTTTGCATTTAGAAATATTTTTCTCAAAAATAAGAGAATATTTTAATGTCCAAAATWWGATANMAAYMRMWTTWYTAAWWWAWSWYAWTTRRMRTWWWTMKRRAATTTAAATAATATAAATAATTTATATAGTACTTGTTATTGTAGTAATTTAAGGCAATAAATAATTAATTGTCTTAAGTATCATTATAATAAAATTTATAATAAAATAATAAAACTAAGGAATGACAAATGAATAAATTTACGAGAATTGGCTTTATTCTTGCAGCTGCTGGCTCAGCTGTAGGATTAGGAAATATATGGAAATTCCCTTATGTAACAGGAGAATTTGGAGGAGGAGCATTTGTTATAGTATATTTATTAGCAATTGTATTTATTGGCTTAGGTGTATTTATTGCAGAGTCTTTAATGGGACAACATACAGAATCAGACGTTTCTTCCGCATTTGTAAAAATGTCAAAATCAAACAACCCAAATTGGAAGTATGCTGGTTTTATGATACTTGCTGGTATGTTGATTCTGTCTTTTTATTCTGTTGTTTTGGGGTGGATATTAAATTATGTGGTAACATCTTTTTCTTCTTTACCTACACAATCAAGYGTTGCAGGRGCTACTTTTGGTGCTTTAACAAAAGATGTAGGMACTCAAATCTTTTAYCATACTTTAATTGCKGGAACAGTTATTTTTATTGTATTAAAAGGAATTAAGGATGGAATAGAAAAAGTAAATTTAATTTTGATGCCTTTATTAGCGGTAATTTTATTTGGATTATTACTTTATGCTATTTCWTTGGACTCTTTTTCAAMAGCMGTTTCTTTTATGTTTGTTGCTGATTGGAGCAAGATTGATGAACATGCACTYTTAGCAGCTCTTGGGCAAGCATTTTTTACTTTATCTTTAGCAACGGGTACTATGTTAACYTATTCTGCWTCACTTCCTAAAGATGCAAACTTTGTAAAAACATCATTTACYGTTGCTTTTATTGATACTATGGTTGCTATTGTTTCAGGGCTTATAATTTTTACATTCTTGTTTGAAGCAGGAGCTCCTAGTGCTGCTGGTCCTGGTTTAGTATTTATTTCTTTACCTGTTATTTTCTCTGGTTGGGGAATGTTAGGACAAATTATTGCGATTTCATTTTTTATTGCTTTGGTTTTTGCAGGAATTACCTCTGCTGTTTCTATGATAGAACCAGCATTATTATTCTTTACAGAACGCTTTAATATGACACGAAAAAAAGCTACTATTTTATGTGGAAGTATTTTTTATTCTCTTGGAATTATTGCTTTATTATCTATGTCAGATGCYTGGGGTGAAAGTTTGACTTTCTTTGGAAAGAATGCTTTTGATTGGATGGATTTCATTTCTTCTTCTATYTTGATGCCTTTAGGTGCAATTGTAACGTGTATCTTTATTGGTTTCTTTGTTGATAAAAATATCTTAGAAGAAAAGTTTGTTAAACATACTTCTATWGTAGTATTTAAGATTTGGTATACKTTAGTTAAATATATTATACCTCTTGCAGTATTGTTTTTATTCGCTAATAAACTGGGATTAATTTAAGTTTAAAATAGAATAGTTTGACTAAAAAAGGAGCGCCCAAGGTGCTCCTTTTTTTATGCCTAATTTTTATTTCTTAAGTATTTTTATTCATAATTAACAATAAATTAACAGGCCTTTACTATCATACTTCAAAAATTGTGGAGAAAAAATGCAAAGTAAAAATAATTATACAAAACACTTACATAAATGGATGTGGAAGTGGCACTTTATWGCAGGTGTGATTTTAATGCCTGTCATTTTATTTTTAATAATAACAGGTACMCTTTATTTATTTAAAAAAATATACGAAGATTATAGTTTCGCAAGTATGCAAAAAGTACAGCCCTCAGCTATTGTTTTATCGTATGAAAAACAACGCGAAATAGTTGAAAAATATACAGGAAAAAAAGTCTCTTTTTTGATAGTTTCAAAAGATGAAAATAAAGCGACTGCTTTTGAAATAGGAAAATGGAGTAAAAAAACAACTGTTTATATTAATCAATATACAGGAGAAATCCAAGGAAGCATAAAAATAAAAGATACTTTGATGCATAAAATTAAAAAATTGCATGGAAATCTTCTGCTTGGTTATTATGGTGAAAAAGCGGTTGAACTCACTGCTTCATGGATGGTGATTTTAATATTAACGGGTTTATATATTTGGTGGCCACAAAAAGGTTGGAAATTAAAGGGTTTATTTTTAATACGAAGAGATGCAGGTAAAAGAGTCTTTTATAGGGATCTTCATGCAGTTACTGCTTTTTGGATGGGTATTTTTATGCTCTTAACACTAGCTGGTGGTCTTCCTTGGACCAGTGTTTGGGGAGAAGGTTTTAAAACAGTACAAAAACTAACAAACTCTGGATATCCCAAAGATTATTCAGGTAAAAAACTTTATTCATTTAAAGAAAATAGACAAAAAATAAGTTTGGATGAGATGGCTCAAACGGCTAAAAACTTAGACTTAAAAGGAAGTGTCTCTTTAAGTATTCCTCCTAATAAAAAAAGTGTATATACGATTAAAAACAAAGCGCAAGATTTGTATGCGCAAAAAGTATTTCATTATGACCAATACTCAAAAACACTTATCAAATCCTTTACCTGGGATGATGTGGGTTCTATGATGCAAAGTAGGCAGTGGTTAATGCGTTTTCATCAAGGTTTATTCGGACTTTGGAACTGGATTTTAATGTTAGTTGTTTCTTTATTATTCTTTTTATCTGGTATTGCTGGAATTGTTTCGTATTATTTACGAAAAACAAAAAATGACTTTTCTATTCCTGCTGTGCCTTTACAATTTAAAGTAGGCAAGGGAATTATCGCAATTCTTCTATTCTTATGTGTATTTTTTCCATTATTTGGAATGAGCGTTTTGTTAATTGTAATATTTGAGTTCATAAAAAAATATTTATTTCAAAGAATAAAGTAAATCATTTTAAATGATTTACTTTATAAATCAATAAAAATCTATTTTTCTCTAAATATACTATGTCATCTTTTATCACAAGTACAAAGAATAATAAGATGACAAATATGAATACTAAAAATGAAAAAAATGAGAAGATGATGTCTTCCCTAATCTGACCTTTTGGTAAAAAATTCTTTAATTTGATATTCATAAAATTAAGGCTCTTAAAATATATAAGTGAATAATAATCAATTATATATTTAAATTAAAAATACTGACAAAAATATTAAAATAATTTCAAATTTTGTAAAACTTGACAAATGATTAAACATATGTTAATATCTTCATATGTAAAAAATACCATATGAAGGAATATTATGAAAAAAACATTTAAAGCCCAAAATATATCTTGTCAGAATTGTGCAAATTTAATCAAAGGTTCACTGGAAGACGACTTTGGAGAAATTAGCGTTAATTTAGAGACTAATCCCAAAGAAGTTACGCTTGATATTGAAGCTTCAAAAGAAGAAGAATTCAAAACTGAAATGGCCGATATTGGTTTTAATATTATAGAAGATTAAGATGAGTGAAGATACAAAACTTCTTCGCTCTTGTTGCGAAGATGAGTCTTATTTAGAAGAAATTCAAAACTCTTTACCAAAAGAAGAAGAACTTCCTTCTATTACGTGTGTGTTTAAAGCTTTGAGTGATCCTATAAGAGTCAAAATACTCTATGCTTTACTTAATTATGAGATCTGTGTAGGTGAAATGGTAAGAGTACTTGATTTACCTCAGTCTCATGTCTCTCATCAACTTAAGATTTTAAGAGAAAAAAACATTGTCACTTTCAGAAAACATAAAAAAATGTCTTTTTATCGTATATGCAATAAAGACATCAAAAGTTTATTAGAGACTGTTTTAAAAAGTAGCGCTGACAAAGGACAAAAATGAAAAAAGAAAACATTAAATTAAATATATCGGGTATGACCTGTGTTAATTGCAGTAATGGAATTAAAAAAGTTACTTCCAAAATGAAAGGTCTTATTAGCTCAGAAGTTAGTTTTGCGAATAATTCTGGTGAATTTGTAGTTGATAGCGAGCTTTTGGATAAAAACAAACTCATACAAAAGATAAAATCTCTTGGTTATGATGTCGTTGAAAATTTACATGCGCTGGAAGTTAATAAAGAAAAAGCCTATGTAAACTTACGAAACATGTTTATTTTCTCTTTTATTTTTACAGCAGCTATGTTTTATTTAATGTTTAGACCCCTAGGAGATAATACTCAAACAATTGTTTTTGTTTTAGCTACTTTTGTGCAGTTTGTTGCAGGAGGGCGTTTTTATGTACTTTCTTATCAGGCACTAAGTCATAGGAATTATGATATGAATGTGCTTGTTGCATTAGGGACTTCTGCTGCGTATTTTTATTCTGCTTTTGTGGTTTTATTCTCTGAGCTTATTCCAGAAAACATGCGTTTTGTTTATTTTGATGGGGCCAGTGTTATTATTACATTTGTATTATTGGGACGTTTATTAGAAGAGCGTTCACGTGCAAGGGCCAGTGATTTTTTAAAAAATCTTATGGATTTAAGTCCTGTAAATGCTAACTTAATACAAGAAGATGGAAGTATTAAAGAAATAGCTGCAAAAGACTTACAAATTAAAGACAGGGTTTTAATAAAACAAGGCGAAAAAATATCTACAGATGCGCTTATTATTGAGGGAAATGCCCAAATTGATGCTTCTATGATTACAGGAGAATCTTTAGCTGTATATAAAGAAGAAGGTGATGAAATTATTGCTGGAACTATTAATATACAAGGAACATTAAAAGTAGAGGTATTAAAGCGCTCAACAGATACTCAACTTTCAAAAATTATTGAATTATTAGCCAAAGCACAAAGTAAACAAATGCCTATTGCTAGGTTTGCTGATAAAGTAGCAAATATTTTTGTGCCTATTGTWATTTTAATATCCCTATCCACTTTTATTTTGTGGTACTTTTTTGTAGGCGATACTTTGAGTGCCATACTAGCTAGTATTTCTGTACTTATTATTTCTTGTCCTTGTGCTCTTGGGCTTGCTACTCCAATTGCAATAGTAAGCTCTGTTGCAAAAGGGGCTAAAGAAGGAATCTTAATTAAAAACCCTGAAGTATTAGAAATAATAAAAGACATACATTATGCTGTCTTTGATAAAACAGGTACGTTAACCAAAGGTGAGATAAGTATAAAAGAGATTCTAATTGATAAGGGTCATATAGAAGATATTGCAAGTATTGAACTTTTAAGTGAGCATCCTATTTCTAAAGCCATTGTTAAATATGCAAAAAACAATAATGTAGAAATGAATAAAGTAGTTGAAGACTTAAAAACGATTTCGGGAATGGGAATGGGTGCTAGTATAGAAGGAAAAGAAATCTTTATTGGAAATATGCCTTTAATGAAAAAACATGAGGTAATGATTCCCAAAGATAAAGAAGACTTTTATAATGAAACCTTGACAAAAGGAAATGGAGTTATTCTTTTAAGTGTTGATAAAATATGTATAGGGGTTATAAGCTTAGAAGATAAATTAAAAGAGGGTGCAATAGAGTTAATCGCTTCTTTAAAGAAAAGAAATATTAAAGCCGTACTATTAACAGGGGATAATGAAATAACGGCTAAAAGTGTAGCAGGTATTTTAGGAATAGAAGAAGTATATGCACAAGTATTACCCAATGAAAAATATGAAATCATTAAAAAACTGCAAAAGAAATCAAAAGTAATGTTTATAGGAGATGGATTAAATGACTCTATTTCTATTAAACAAGCTGATATTGGAGTAACGTTAAATTCTGGTTCTGATATTACTAAAGACGCGGGTGATATTATATTAATGAACAATGATATAAAAATGGTAGAAAAAAGCATTGATTTGTCTTTTAAAACCATGAGAATTATAAAACAAAATCTTTTTTGGGCCTTTTTTTATAATGCTTTAGGTATTCCTTTA
This sequence comes from Arcobacter sp., assembly GCA_002733685.1. Taxonomy (GTDB): domain Bacteria; phylum Campylobacterota; class Campylobacteria; order Campylobacterales; family Arcobacteraceae; genus NORP36. The sequence goes on from NVWN01000015.1 coordinate 12,727, forward strand.
GCCGCTGGTGTTTTATATCCGTTTTTTGGAATTTTATTAAGTCCTATGTATGCAGGTATGGCTATGAGTTTTTCTTCTGTTATYGTTGTWTTAAATTCTTTACGATTAAAACTTTCATAATAAAGTCTTGTTAAGACATGGTTAAGATAAAGTTCATATAGTATTAAAAGAAGCATGTAATAATTTTAAATCAAAAACATCTTAGGGTGTTTTAATTTAAGGACAAAATATGAAAAAAAGAATTATTACAGGAATGCTTATTTCTGCTGTTTTAGCTTCAAGTGTATTTGCAGGATCAATGCATAAAAAAGATGACAATCATAAAGGAAATTTTAAAAAATACCATATGATGAAACAAGGGAAAAAGATGCCCTTCTTTTCAACATTAAGAGAAGTATATTTAAGTAGTCAACAAAAAGATGAGATTAAAAAAATTATGGCTGGACATAAAATAAAAGCATCTACTAATGACGCTTTTACAAGTACTTCTTTTGATAAAAGTAAGTATATATCTCTTGTAAAAGCAAAAAAAGAAAACATGTTAGAAGAAAGAGCAAATTTAATTGAAAAAGTATATGCAGTATTAAATACAAAACAAAAAGAAGAACTAAAAAAACGATTGGATGATAAAAAAGAAAGAATGTTATCACGACATAATAAAAGGTTAAACAATGACAAAGATATTAATGGTTGAAGACGATAGTGAGTTAGCAGAAGTGTTAACTCAATATCTTTTAAAATTTAATATAGAAGTAACAAATTTTGAAGATCCTTTTTTAGGGCTTAGTGCTTTAAAAATAAATACATACGATTTGGTGATTTTGGATTTGACTCTTCCAGGAATGGATGGTTTGGATGTATGTAAAGCTATTTTAGAAAATCATGATATTCCTATTATTATTTCAAGTGCGAGAAGTGATATAAGTGATAAAGTTTCTGCTTTACAATTAGGGGCTGATGATTATTTGCCTAAACCTTATGATCCAAGAGAGTTAGAAGTACGAATTAAAACCATTCTTAGACGTTTTAATAAAAGCATTAAAACAAAAGAAGAAAAAAAAATCTTTGTTTTAGATGAAGAGAAAAAAACAATCAAAAAAAATAATCTTGTACTTAAATTAACTGCTGCTGAATATGAAGTACTGTCTTTGTTTTTAAAACGAGTAGATTTTATTATCTCTAGAGAAGATATATTTGAACATTCAAATTTATTAAATTCTGATTATGACAATGTTGGCTCATTATCTGTTATAATAAACAGAATAAGACATAAAATTGAAGAGAATACTAAAGATCCAAAATATCTTCATACAATYCGAGGAATGGGGTATAAATTCACACAATGAACAGACAATCAATATTTTTTACAATAACAATATCCTTTATTATTTCACTAATACTWGTTACGAGCTCTTTTGTAGTTCTTTTAATTAATGATTATAAAAATGAAAACCGYGAATTAAARAAACGTTATTTTCCAATAGCACAAATGGTACTAACAAGCCAAATGAAAAATAATAAACGTTWTGCATCTTCATTTTCTAATAAAAARCATGCRAATTTTAAAGAAAACATAGAAGCAATGAATTTAGAGATTATTTCTAAACCAGGTGCTCAAAATGCAATCACATATAATCCAATGACTAAAGTTTTGGTAAAAAAGAGTATTAGACATGGAATAGTTCGTGTAATATCTTTGAATAATTCTTTATACTTATATATAAAAGATAGAAAAAGAACTTTTTTATTAAAAGACAATAATGATGTTTTTGAGAATACAAGAATTTATTTAATCTTGGTTTTTGCTGTTATTTTTATTACTTTGATTGTTTCTTTTATCACAACCTTACGAAAACTCTATCCTTTAAAAATATTAAAAGATAAAGTAAAAATGCTTGGAGATGAACATTTTGATTTTAAATGTTGTGATACTGATAAACTCGATGAGGTATCCGTTTTAGCCAAAGAGTTTAAAAATGCGGCCGATAAATTAAAACAAATAAAAGAGGCAAGAAATATTTTCATTAGAAATATTATGCATGAATTAAAAACACCTATTACAAAAGGAAAGTTTTTAAGTGAACTTGATAACAGTGAAAAAAATGATGAAAAATTGAAGAATGTTTTTAATCGTTTGGAATCCCTTATTAATGAATTTTCTTCTATTGAGGAACTTATTTCTTCTACTAGTAATATTGAAAAAAATGACTATTTTTTAGCCGATATTATTGACAATGCTTCTGATATGCTTTTATTAGATGACGATGTAATTATTAATAAATACTCTAATAAAAAACTCAATATAAACTTCAAACTTTTCTCAGTTGCTGTTAAAAATTTATTGGACAATGCRATTAAATATTCAAATTCTTCAAAGGTACGCATTGAGAGTAATGACGAAAATGAGATCTTATTTATCAATGATGGAAAAAAACTTCTGCACCCTTTAGAAGATTATTTTGAACCTTTTTTCATGAATGAAGATAAAAGCAAAGAAGGTTTTGGTTTGGGTTTATATATTGTAAATGCGATTTTAAAAGCCAATGAATATGAATTAAAATATATATATGAAAATGAAGAAAATATATTTATAATAAAAGCTAAATCCTAAGGACACGATATATACGACATTGCAATTATTGGAGCAGGTGCTAGTGGTTTGATGCTAGGCTCATTATTAAAGAAAAATCAAAAAATATGTATTATAGATTCTAATGCTAAAATCGGCGCAAAAATTAGAGTAAGTGGTGGAGCTAAGTGTAATATTACTAATGAAGTAGTAACAAGTGATAATTATTTGGGTGAAAAAAACTTTGTTCAAAATATTCTTAATGCGTATTCATCTGGGAAAATGTTGGATTTTTGTAAAAAGAATGCTTTAGAAACCATTTTTAATGAAAARATTGTAAAAGGTACATACTTTTGYAGAAGCTCAAAAGATGTAAATGATATGTTTTCTAAACTAAATTCTCATGTAATATGGCATTTAAATACAACAGTTACWGAACTTTTATACAAAGATCATTATGAAATTAAAACATCAGCAAAAAGYATTTATGCMAAAAAAGTAATTATTGCTAGTGGRGGAATATCKTTTAAATCTTTAGGSGCYAGTTCTATTGCTTATGATATAGCTAAATCATACSAACATGAAGTCTCAAGATTAGATCCDGCACTTGCTGGTTTTACTGTACAAAAAGACCAGTTTTGGTTTAAAGAATTATCCGGCGTGTCTTTATATTGCCAAGCAAAAGTTGGACATAAAACTTTTGATGGCAATATACTTTTTGCTCACAAAGGAATTACAGGGCCTATTATTTTAAATTCTTCTTTGTATTGGAATAAAGGGCTTATGTCTTTGGACTTTTTGCCCAATCAGGATTTAAAATCTTTTTTCAAATCCAATAAAAAGATTTCTTCGGCTCTTCCTTTAGTCAAACGTTTTGTTTTGGCTTTTTTAGCTTCAATTGATTTAGAAGATAAAGCTATTTCTTCTTTAAACAAAGAAGAAAAAGAAAAATTGTATAAACTTAAAAATTATGAATTTGCACCTGCTGGAAATTTTGGTTATACCAAAGCAGAAGTAACCAAAGGTGGGATTTTGACGTCGCAAGTAGATGATAAAACCATGGAGAGTAAAATACAAAAAGATTTGTATTTTATTGGAGAGTGTTTAGATGTAACAGGGGAGCTTGGCGGTTTTAACTTTCAGTTTGCTTGGTCAAGTGCATATGTATGCGCAAAAGCTTTAAACTCTAATATATAAGAGCCTTGATATAATGGCAAAAAATAATTCATAAWTATGAATACTTAGGACAGACATTGAGAGTTGCATTTATTGGAGATATAGTAGGGCGTCCAGGCCGAAGAATAATTGAAGCAAATTTAAAAAAAATAATTGAAGAACATAATATTGATTTTGTAATTGCAAATGGTGAAAATGCCTCTCATGGTTTTGGTTTAACGGTTAAAAATGCCAATGAACTTTTTAAAGTTGGAGTGGATTTAATTACGGGCGGAAATCATTCTTTTGATAAAAAACAAGATATGTTTGCTCTTCTAGAAAGTTACAATGTCTTAAGACCTGATAATTATCCTGCTGGTTTAGTAGGAAGTGGAATTAAAATTTTTGAAGTGAAGGGTGAAAAACTGGCTGTTATAAATTTAATGGGACAATTTTCTATGCCTACATGTGAAAATCCATTTAACTGGGCTACCAGATTAGTTGAAGATTTAGAAGAACAAGGCATTAAAAATATTTTTATTGATTTTCATGCAGAAGCTACGAGTGAAAAGCGTGTAATGATGATGATGTTTGAAGGAAGAGTTTCTGGAATTTGTGGAACACATACTCATGTAAGTACGGATGATTTACAAATTGTACGTGGAACTACGTATTTAAGTGATATTGGTTTAACAGGATGTCGAGATAATGTTATTGGAATGGATAAAAAAGTTCCTATTCAAAAAGCAACTACGGGATTAGGTGGACATTTTCAAGTGCCTACTTCTTGTAAACCTATTTTACAAATGTTAGTAATGGATTATGAAAATGGAAAAAGTATCGATGCGTTTAAAATTAAATACTTAGGCAATAAAAATGAAACAATCATCACTAAAGCCATGCTTGAATAAAATAGAAGACTCWTATGAGCTTTTTWTATTTTTAAAAAAACAAAATCTTTTAGAAGGWGCMTCKTTATATTGGTGGCCTTCTAAAAATGAYTTTGAMGTKTTAATMGGTGCTATTTTAACCCAAAATACTAAATGGGAAAAYGCAGAAAAATCTCTTAAAAACCTCTCMAYMTTGMATTATGATAGTTTAGAAACCCTTGCTAATGCAGAYCTWGAAACACTTATTATTGCTATTACTCCAAGTGGTTTTAAAAATCAAAAATCCATACGTATAAAAAAACTGTGTTTAAATATTATTGAAACYTTTGGAARCTTTGAAAACTTYCAAAAASARGCCASYAGRKCTTGGTTATTAGARCAAAAAGGAATAGGACCTGAAACAGCTGATGCWGTAATGTGYTATTGTTTACACAGRRATGAAATGGTAGTRGATGCTTATGCCAATAGATTATTAAAAAAATTTGATTATGATTTYGATTGTTATGAGGATTTRAAATATTGGYTAGAATATGGAATTAATGAAAATTTTGATAAAATATCCAAAATTTACCCCTATGAAATTGATTTAAATACGGTGTATTGTAGATTTCATGGAAAAATTGTTGAGTATATGAAAAAAAATAAGTAAAAAGGTATTTCTTTGATAATAATTCCTCAAACTAAAGGTGGCGTTGGAAAATCTACAGTAGCTATGCAAATAGTAGCTCCTTATTTATATAAAAAACATGGTAAAAAAATTACCTATATAGAAATTGATGATGAAAACAACGATTCTAATTCTTTTACTAGAACCAATATTGTAAATAAAAGAATGTTGGGTACGAACCGTATCACTGAATTAGATGAACTTATTTTAATGGATGACAATCACCAAGTAATAGTTGATGTTGGTGGAAATAAAACATCTTCATTGGTACTTGAAGAAATAAAAAAAGTAGGTTCTTTTGGTAATATTAAGTGGATTATTCCTTTAGGGGATGGTGAACTTGATGGTAAAAATGCCATTGCTACTATGAAAAAGATTAGAAAAATTGAAGACAATTCAGAAGATAACATCATTTTTGCTTTAAACAGAGCAATCTCGATGGAAGCTGATTATATAGAAGAACAATTTATAAACTTTTTTGGACACAAATATTTAGATTCAAAATCTGTTATTTGCGATTATGTAAAAAATCCTAATTATTTTGCAGTACAAAATGATAAAGTAATTACCATGAGCAGGTATTTAGGTTCAACTGTTTGGGAAATGGCATACAATAACACTGATTTCGCAAAAAAAGCAGTAGAAGCAAAAGATTTAGGTGATATAGATATGGCTAGAAAGTATTTGTTTTTTAGACGTATTCAAACAGAATCAAAAGATTATGTCTTAAATGTACTTAATCCAATTTTTTGTGAACTAGACAGATGGGTTGATATTAAAAAATGAGTGAAATGAGTTTTAAACAGGCAAAAGAAATTGTCCAGCACTTAGAATTATCAGAAATCTCATTAAAAAAGACATTAACGTATGTTCATAAATCTACAAACAACCTAAACCTTTCTCTTGTTAAACAACAAGAACTATTAGATGCTGTTCCAAAAGCGGAAAAAAAAGTAAATACCTTAAAACTAGTACTTGTTTTAAACGTGGGTTTTATTTTGGGACTCATTGCTGGTAAATTCTTATTCTAAAACATAAAATAATTAATATATATTCAAGGAATACAAATGGGTAAACAAGAAAAAATCGTATCAATGTTTGATGATATTGCAAAAACTTATGACATAACCAATCGTGTATTAAGTATGGGAATTGATAAAACATGGCGACATAAAGCTTGTAATTTAGCATATTCTTTTTACGATAAAGATAATATTTCAAAAATTATTGATGTGGCTTGTGGTACAGGTGATATGATTGTTGAATGGAAAAAAACAGCATCAAAAAATGGAATTTCTTTAAATGACATTGTAGGAATTGATCCAAGTGTTGGAATGATGGATGTTGCAAAAGAAAAACTTCCTGAAGTTTTGTTTATTGAATCAGGTGCTGCTTCTATGCCTTTAGATGCAGAAAGTGCAGATATTATCTCAATTTCTTATGGGATTAGAAATGTAGTAGAACGACAAGAAGCGTTTAGAGAGTTTGCAAGAGTCCTTAAAAAAGATGGATTAGTAGTAATTTTAGAATTTACAAAAAATGAAAAAAGAAATCCTCTTGATTATTTGACTGATTTTTATATGAATAAGATTCTTCCTATTTTAGGAGGACTTATTTCTAAGAATAAAGAAGCTTATACCTATTTACCAAATTCCATTGATGAGTTTTTAACACAAGATAATTTATCACGAGAGTTAAAAGAAGCAGGTTTGGAGCCTATTTATGTAAAAGGGTTTTCGATGAATATATCTACCCTCTTCATCGCTCGGAAGGTGTAATCTCGCGCTTATTTTTTGCGAATTTCTGCGTTGAATAATTGTTTTTATTCAGTCATACACTTGGTGTGTGCTCCTTCTTAAAAATAATTCTTCGCCTTGAACTTCACTAAAACTAAGTGCAATCTTACGCCTTCCTTCTTGAATGCAAATATTTTAAACTTTTCAAAATAAAAATACTTAATTATAACAAGCACCCAGAAGGAAATTTATGAACGCTCTTACAGTATCAACTTTAAACAATCAAATCAAAGCTTTGTTGGAAACTACATTTATGGGAGCTTATGTTGAAGGTGAGATTTCTAATTTAACCTACCATGCTTCTGGGCATATTTATTTCTCAATTAAAGATGATACTTCCTCAATTTCTTGTGTGATGTTTAAAGGAAATGCAAGGTCTTTGAAATTTCAGCTTGAAGTTGGAATGAAAATTTTGATTTCTGGAAGTATTACTGTTTATACGCCAAGAGGTTCGTATCAATTAATGTGTAATAAAATTGAGCCAGCAGGACAGGGTGCTTTATCACTAGCTTATGAGCAGTTAAAAAACAAACTTAAAGACAAAGGGTATTTTGAAGAAACAAGGAAAAAACCTTTAGTTAAATATCCTAAAAAAATAGCTTTAGTTACATCTGCCTCAGGTGCTGCTATTGAAGATATGAAAAAAGTTGCTTTGCATCGCTGGCCTTTAGTTGAACTTATATTAATAGCCACTTTAGTTCAAGGAGATAAAGCAGCGCAGGATATCGTGCATTCTTTAAATATTGCAGATAAATTAAACTGTGACTTAATTATTGTAGGTAGGGGTGGAGGAAGTTTGGAAGACTTGTGGGCTTTTAATGAAGAAATAGTTGCAAATGCTATCTATATTTCAAAAACACCTGTTATCTCTGCTGTTGGACATGAAATTGATTATTTAATCAGTGATTTTGTAGCAGATGTAAGAGCTGCTACTCCTTCAAACGCTATTGAAATTGCTCTACCAGATATTAATGAACACAGAATGTATCTTGATAGTTTAAACAATGAACTTAATACTAAATATCAGCATATCCTTAGTAAAAAAGAAGAACAAATTAAAAGTTATAAACACTTGTATGAACAGAACTCAATTGAAAGTAAGTTTAATTTTGTACAAAATGAAATAAATTTAATGAAAGAAAATCTCTCCCGTCAGTTCAGCCAAATTATTTCTCATAAAGAATTAATAATGAATAATACCTTAAGCAATTTTGAATTGAATCATCCAAATAAAAAAATTAAAAAAGGTTTTGCGCAAGTAATAAAAGATGAAAAAATAAGCTCCTTGGAATTATTAAAAACAGATGATGAGTTTTATTTACAAACTTCTACTAAACAAGCATTATGTAAAATTATAAATATGAAGAACATTTAAGATAATAAAGGATAAAATAATTATAATTGAATTTAATTATAGGATTTTAATATGGAAAAAGAAGAACATGTAAACTGGGAAAATACAAGCGAGTATATGACATTTGTTTTAGGATCTATGAAGTATGCTATTGAGTTGCCAAAGATTAGAGAAATTCTTACTTATCCAGAAAACATAACTGTTTTACCAAATACAACAGGATGGGTTAAAGGCTTAATTAATTTACGAGGTGAAGTAGTACCAATTTTAGATTTAAGAATTAAATTTTCTACAGGTGAGGTTGAATACAACGAAAATACAGCTGTAATTGCAGTAATTACTGAGAATAAAAGAATGATAGGAATTGTTGTTGATAAGGTTGATGATGTACAAAGAATAGATACTAGTACTCTAGCACCTGTTTCTAAAATGGGTTCAGCAATACCAAGTAATTATTTAAAAGGTTTTGTACGTATTAATAACAATGAAATGTTAGTTATTATGGATATTGAAGCTGTTGTTCACAAAGAAGAACTGGAAAAATCCTAGATTAAAATGCTTATTTAATCTAATAAAATTTACAAATAAATTATCATCTGGAAATAATGAATGGAAAGTAATGTACTTAAAAATTTAACTGTTTTATATGTAGAGGATGATGTATCAATAAGAAATGAACTTAGTCTTTTATTAGGTAAATTTTTTAAAAATATTTCTACTGCAAATGATGGGGCTTTGGGTTTAGAGAAATTTACGGCCAATCAACACTCTATTGATATAATAATTACCGATATTAATATGCCTAATTTAAACGGCATAGATATGGTAAAAGAAATCAGAAAAATAAATTCCAGCATCCCTGTGTTATTTACTACTGCGTATTCAGATAAAGAATTTTTAAGTGAAGCCATACAATTAAGAGTGAATGATTATATTATTAAACCTATTGATGTAAGAAAACTATTGGGAGTTTTAAATACACTTGGAAAAGTAATTCACAATGAAATTTTGGTAAAAAAACAAAATAAAGAACTGGTAAATTATAAGAATGCAATTGATTTAAACAGTATTGTTATAAAAACGGATACTTCATTAAATATTACATATGTGAATGATTTATTTTGCCGTACTACATCTTTTTCCCACACAGAGTTAATAGGACAAAACTTTTCGTCTTTAAAACACAGCGATGTTTCTTCGGCTATCTTTAAAGAAATATACAGCAATATGCTGGAAAATAAAACGTGGAATGGTTGTATAAAATATATTACTAAAATAAAAGATAGACCTTATATTGCAGAAACCTTTATTATGAGTACGCTTAGTGATGAAGGTATTATCACAGGAGCAATTTGTATTCAAAATGATATTACAGATGATTTAAGTAAAAAAAGAAATACTCAAATAGCTTTGATGAAAGATAAGGGTGATATCTTTATTAAATCTAAAGAAGTGAGCGCGGAATCCAATATTTTGGTAAATGACTTAACGCTTCAAATTAATAAACTAGAAGAAAAGCTTCACACTATAAAACTTGAAAAAGATAAATTCATGTATGGTTTTGCTAAAGCAAAAAATGATTTAAAGATTACAAGAAAAGAATTATTGAATTTTAAAAATAATCCTGAGCTTTTAGAAACTCAATCTACTTCTGCACTAAAAACGAATAAAGAAAATGCAGATTTTAGAATTGAAGTTAAAAAAATGGCAGAAAAATTGGATGAATTAGAAAAGAATAATACAAGAGCCATGAATCAACAAAAAATTAATTATGAAGTTGAAATTGATGATTTAACAACAGAACTAGAAGACTATAAAATGAAAATTGATAGTTTAGGGAATATTGAAATAATTAATCAAAAAATACAATACTGGAAACAAAAAGCTAAAACTGAATCCAGACGTGCAGAAGAAATAGAGCGAAAAGTTGTTCAAACAGGTGATGAATCTTTTTTAAAGAAAATATTTTCTAATTAAACGATTACAAGCGAAACTTTTCGCTTGTTTAATCTCTAATAGTAATTTTGATTATTTTTTGTGTTTGCAGAGGAACACTATTATCTGCAGGAACATTCTCTAATTTTCTAACATTTTCCATTCCTTTAATTACATATCCAAAAATAGTATGTTTACCATTTAACCAATACGTAGGAACAGTAGTAATAAAAAATTGAGAACCATTTGTATTGGGACCTGCATTTGCCATTGCTAAAATTCCTGCTTTATCAAAAACTGCATTGGCTGCAAATTCATCTTTAAATTTTTTATTCCAAATAGATTTTCCACCATGTCCTGTTCCTGTTGGGTCTCCCCCTTGAATCATAAATCTTTTAATGATTCTGTGAAAAACAATACCATCATAATATCCATTTTTTGAGTGAGTAATGAAGTTTTCAACGGCTAAAGGAGCAAGATCAGCTCTCAGTTCAATCTCAATGATTCCTTGATTGGTTTCCATAACTGCTACTGGATTTGTAGCAAAAAGTAACATGGCTGTAGATATTAGTAACAAAATTTTTTTCATAATTTACCTTTATAATTTTAGCTAAGAGTATATAATTAATATTTTTAATACATGATTAAATGAATATTATAAAAGAAACAATTTTTCTTTAGCAGTTTTAGCTTAGTATAGTGATAATACGAATTGATTTTTACTAAAATTAAAGCCTGGTTAAAAATAAGAGATAAAATTATTGAGCTTAATATTTTATTATATATCTCTTTTTTTGAATACAAACTAATATCTTACTTCGTTTTATCTAAGCAAAATATAGATAAAATACAAAAATAATAAGAAAACAAGACAAGAAGGAATACTGCAATGACATTTGAGATGCTTTATAGTAAAATTCACAGAGCAACAGTTAGTGATGCAAATTTGAATTATATAGGCTCTATTACAATTGATGAAGATTTAATGAAAGCTTCAAAATTAAGAGTAGGGCAAAAAGTTGAAATTGTTAATATTAATAATGGAGAGCGATTTGCTACTTACGTTATTAAAGGAAAAGCAGGTTCAAAAGACATGTGTTTGAATGGGGCTGCTGCTAGAAAAGTTGAAATAGGTGATAAAATTATTGTTATTGCTTATGCCTCATATACACAAGAAGAATTAGAAAATTACAAACCAACAGTGGTAATTGTTGATGAGAACAATGACATAGAACTAATTACAAATGAACTAATAGGATCAAATGATGTTTGAAGGAATAGACTTAAGTAAAATCAATCTTAATGAGATGATGGGCCAAATGAATCAAATGGCTGAAAAAGCAAAAGATGCGAATAGCAAACAAATATTTACAGCTAAAGCAGGGGCGGGAATGATTAGCATTTCTATTAACGGAAATTCAGAAGTAATTGATTTACAAATTGATGATTCTTTATTAGAAGATAAAGACTCTTTAAATATTTTGTTGATTTCTGCTATGAATGATGTGATTAAACAAGCACAAAACAATCAAAAAAATATGGCTATGAATATGATGGGTAATTTAGGAAGTATGGGAAAATAAAGCGTGAAAGAATTATTAAATACTTTTGAGACTTATTTAGAAAAGAATCTTCCTCTTTCTAAAAGTTTTCATCCTCATTTTGAAACAGCTCTAGGTGAAATGTTATTAGCAGGTGGTAAACGTTTTCGCCCCATGTTACTTTTATGTGTAGTAGATTCTAAGAACTCTTTATTAGTAAAGAGTTCTCTAAATGTGGCACTTGGACTTGAAATGTTGCATACCTATTCTTTAATTCATGATGATTTACCTGTAATGGACAATGCTGATTTAAGAAGAGGTTTTCAAACCTTACACAAAAAATATGATGATGTGACAGCTGTTTTAGTGGGAGATGCTTTAAATACAGAAGCTTTTAAATTAATAGCAGATGCACCTTTAAGTGCAGATGTTAGAATTGAGTTGGTAGCTACTTTAGCTAATGATGGTGGAATTAATGGAATGATTATTGGACAAGCTATTGATTGCTATTTTGAAAATAAAGTATTAAGTTTAGAGCAGTTAGAGTTCTTGCATCAACATAAAACTGCAAAACTTATTGCTTCTTCTTTAAGAATGGGGGCTATTATTGCTAACTATTCTAAAGAGGTACAAGATACTCTATATAATTTTGGTTTGGATATTGGTTTATTGTTTCAAATTCAAGACGATATTATAGATGAAACCCAAAGCAGCGAAGAAGCTGGAAAAACAACACAAAATGATGCTTGTAAAAATTCTTTTGTCAATTTATTGGGTTTAGAGGGCTCTGTAAAGGCTGCAAATACTTTAGCTGAAAAGTGTGAAGATACACTTCTTTCATTAGATTCAAGTTTGCAAAACGCACTAAAAAGTTTATTAGAAGTGTATTTATACAGACATAATAAATTTACTAAGAACTCTTAGTCACTTATACTCAAACTACTTGACAAAACAGCAAAAATTATATACAATTTAGCACTCAAAAAAATAGAGTGCTAATTAATAAATTACCCAAACTCATAGGAGATATATAATGAATTTTAGACCCTTAGGAAAAAGAGTTCTTGTTTTAAGAACAGAAGCGCAAAGTACAACTGCAAGTGGAATTATTTTAGTAGATTCTGCAAAAGAAAAACCACAAACAGCTGTTGTAAAAGCTATTGGAAAAGATGTTGAAGATTTAAAAGTTGATGATACAATTATTTTTGAACAATTTAGAGGTACTGAATTTACACTTGATGGTGTAGATTATTTAGTATTAGATATAGAAAATATTATGGGAGTGATGTAAAATGGCAAAAGAAGTATTATTTAGTGATGAAGCACGAAACAAATTATTTGCAGGTGTTGAGAAATTAGCAGATGCTGTAAAAGTTACTATGGGTCCACGTGGACGAAATGTATTATTACAAAAATCTTTTGGGGCTCCTACTATCACTAAAGATGGTGTTTCTGTAGCACGTGAAATTGAACTTGCAGATACACTTGAAAACATGGGTGCACAACTTGTAAAAGAAGTTGCCTCTAAAACTGCTGATGAAGCAGGTGATGGAACAACAACTGCTACTATYTTAGCTTAYAGTGTATTCAAAGARGGATTAAGAAATGTAACTGCWGGAGCAAATCCTATTTCTTTAAAAAGAGGAATGGACAAAGCTACTGAAGAAATTTTASSTAATTTAAAAGCKGCTTCAARAAAAGTTGCTAATAAAAAAGAAATYGAGCAAGTTGCTACTATTTCTGCYAATTCAGATACTGCTATTGGTTCTATGATTGCWGAWGCTATGGATAAAGTTGGAAATGACGGTGTTATTACTGTTGAAGAAGCTAARGGTATTTCWGATGAATTAGATGTTGTTGAAGGTATGCAATTTGATAGAGGATTYTTATCTCCTTATTTTGTWACAAATACTGAAAAAATGACAGTTGAGATGGAAAATCCRTTTATTTTRTTATGCGATAAAAAAATCTCTAAYTTAAAAGAAATGTTACCWTTATTAGAAGCAGTTAATCAAAGTGGKCGWCCATTATTAATTATTTCWGAAGATGTAGAAGGRGAAGCACTTTCAACATTGGTTGTAAATAGATTAAGAGGTTCATTAAATATTGCTGCTGTWAAAGCTCCTGGTTTTGGAGATAGAAGAAAAKCAATGTTAGAAGATATTGCAATTTTAACTTCTGCTACAGTTATTTCAGAAGAAYTKGGAATGAAATTAGAAACTGCACCTATTGATACGCTGGGAACAGCTGCTAGAATCGTAATTGATAAAGACAATACAACTATTGTTGATGGAGCAGGAAAAGCAGACAAAGTTAAATCAAGAATTTCTCAAATCAGATCTGAAATTGAAAATACTACTTCTGATTATGATAAAGAAAAACTACAAGAACGATTAGCAAAACTTTCAGGTGGGGTTGCAGTTATTAAAGTTGGAGCAGCAAGTGAAACTGAAATGAAAGAGAAAAAAGACAGAGTTGATGATGCGTTAAGTGCAACACGAGCTGCTGTTGAAGAAGGTATTGTAATTGGTGGTGGAGCTGCATTAATCAGAGCTGCTGCAAAAGTTACTTTAAAACTTGAAGGTGATGAGCAAATTGGTGCTGATATTGTTTTAAGAGCAATTAGCGCACCTTTAAAACAAATCGCTTTAAATGCTGGTTTTGATGCTGGTGTTGTTGCTAATGAAGTAGCAAAACACAAAGATGAAAACTTTGGATTTAATGCAGCTACAGGTGAATATGTAGATATGTTCAAAGCTGGAATTGTTGATCCTGCTAAAGTTGAGAGAGTAGCTATGCAAAATGCTGTTTCTGTTGCATCTTTATTATTAACTACAGAAGCAACGGTTACTGATATTAAAGAAGATAAAGCAATGCCTGCTATGCCTGATATGGGTGGAATGGGCGGAATGGGTGGAATGGGAATGTAAGTAGGGGTTAAAAAAACGTGAACTGCTTCACGTTTTTACCCTACGCAAGCAAAGCTGATGTACCGTAGGTACCAGCGTGCTCGCAGAGAAGTAATAATAAAGAGCTAACTTGTTTGTTATCTCTCTTTATAACTTCTCACAAACCTAAGAACCCAAAAGGAAAGGTAGAATACCTTTCCTTTTTTTATGCAAAAGATAATGTACTTTTTAGTAAAGTAAAATAAAAATAAACACTATTTCCTCTTTCAAAAATCCAAAATCTCCACAAAACAAAAGAAAAATATCCTCTTCCCTCATACCCCTAACCCTCCCAATGCAAAACTAATAAAAACAAAAAAGCACTAATTCATCATTCTATTGTTATAATAAAACAACAAAGGAAAAAATAATGCTTAAAAAATTACTTGTTTTTTTATTATTAACAACCGCACTTTTTGCTGCAAAAGATTTATCCCTAAAAAAAGTGAAATTCTTTGGAGAACTTAAAGAAAAAAGTTCTTTAAGGGTAAGTATAAAAGATATTGAAAAGCTGGGTTATCATGATTTTGTTATGGAAGATCCTCATTTATTGAAGGGTGCAAAATTTGGGGGAGTCTTTTTAAAAGATCTGGTGGCTTATTATGGAAAAGCATCTCTTAACTCTTTAGTTTTTACAGCTATTGATGGATATGAAATAACAATATCAAAAGAAGAGTGGCAAAATGATATTATTCTTTTAGCTACAAAATACAATGATGAGTATACTTCTTATAAAACGAAGGGTCCCTTACGAATTGTTTATCCAAAATACAATTCAAATTCAAAAAAATACAGTAAAAATCTTATTAATTGGATTTGGATGATTAAGACTATTGAGTTTAAATAATGCCAAAGCATATTTCTAAAATAGTTTATGTATTTGCATTTGTAATGTTTACAAGCATTTATTTCTATTATACTTTTAAAGTTTACTTGCCCAAACAATCTATGAATACTGCTAATTATTTTATTACGAATGAATCAAGTCGACATATATTAAAGGTTTCTATTTTAAGTGAAAGAGCTTTAAGTRCYTATATAGAAGCACTGGAGTTTAGAAATGAGGATTTATTATACGATAGYATTGATTTAATGACTGCWGCTGGAGGYTTTTTRRTAACTCCYTCTTTTAAAGGAATACAAGAAGCAAAAAAARTYATTTCATTGATTGATAYRAATATTGWATTAATGGAARAAAATACCTATGATATTTCACCCAGAGAACTAAATATTCTAAAAGAAAATGTGAAAAATGTCAGCAGGATTTCTCAAACCATTGAGATAAAAAAATACAATAATTTATTAAAAGGTGTTATTGATAGAGAAAGTAGAATCTATGTTTTTCTAATTGGCATTGTTTATTTGGTTTTAAGTGTTATTTTACTGATTKTTTTATTATTGTTTGTATTATCTAGRAATAAGCGWYTAGAAGAWGAAAAYTTAAAACAACAAAAGRTTTTATTAACACAATCWAARATGTTGGCCCTTACMGAAATGTTRGGAAATATTGCCCACCAATGGAGRCAGCCTTTATCWGTTATCACCTCTGCTGTWAGTGGKATGAAGTTTGARCTTGAAGTKCAAGAMGATRTATCAARAGARTCAATTCTTCGCTGTAGTGAYGCTGTTATGAAACARGCTTCTTAYCTTTCTAAAACTATTGATGATTTTAAAGARTTTATTGCAGAAGATAAYAATGAWAAAATTGTAMAAGTWAGYGATGTTTTTTTAAAACTAGAGAGTTTAGTWGATGAWATGTTTAAAACGAACTCYATAACACTTGTAAAAGATGTRGAAGAAAAYGTATCTTTAAAACTTAATGATAATATCCTTATTCAAGCTTTTATAAATATTTGTTATAACTCTAAAGATGCATTTTTATTAAATGAGGTGAAAAAAGAGGAGCGTTTTTTCTTTATTTCTTGTAAAAAAGACAAAGATAAGGTGACAATTTCTTTTAAAGATACTGCCGGAGGAATAAAAGAAGAAATTATTGACAAAATTTTCGAACCTTATTTCACTACTAAACATAAAGCCAGAGGTATTGGAGTTGGTTTATATAAAACGAATGAAATTATTACAAAAAATCTTCTTGGAAGTATTGAAGCTAAGAATACATACTCACACTTRAAGAACAAAGAATATATAGGTGGGGAATTTATTATCACTTTACCTGTTTTTTTTAAAAGTGCCTAGGGTGGGAAAAGAAAAAGGGAAGAACTACTGTCCTTCCCTATCTTTTAAGTACTTAAATAAAACTTTTTATTTAAGTTATCGCAACTACTGCGAATGTAATTTTAATTAGTTATTTAACAATACTAAAAATGAAAAACCTTCTTCATTGACACCTCCATACTGTTTTCGTATAGACAGTATGCGCCTTTTATATTTAAAATAAACTTAAATATAAAAAAGATTTTGATATTTTTTTTCTTTAATTGTTTTTATACGAATAGTTTTGAAAGTAAAGATTAAGAGACTCTTTTGTATATTCCGTTTATATTTAATTTTAAAGGCATATTATGTTTGTTCCTGTATTTATAAAAGCTGTTCTGGCTATTATTTTGATTTTGGCCCTAGGGCTTATTTTTGTTATAAGTGAAAATGTTTTAATTATTCCTATAGTAATGATTTTGTCTTATCTTAGCACTAAGAATATACTATGCCCTAAATGTAAAAAATCATTGTTTAAAACAAAAGAAAATAAGTTAAATGTTTTTATAAAAAAAACCTGTGATAAATGTGGAGAAAATCTTATTTCAAGTAAATAATAAGCTACTTTATATTTTTACACCTAAGCACTTCTTGTTCAAAAGAGGTGTAGAATTTATTTTTATTTTTTAACAAACTGTCTTTATTTATTGTTTCTTGTACTTTTTCAAGTGCACAAGCGCAAATATTTGCATTTCTATTGTTTGTATTAATACATTGTTTCATTAGTTTATACTCATCTAATAAAGCATATCTATTATTGTTTAACGAACCATCCAGATACATAGCTCCTACAGCCCCAAGCATTAAAATAAAAATAGAAGAAAGAATTATTTTTTTATCTTTTGATGTAGATGTTTTTTTATCAGGCATATTATTCCTTTTTTATAAGTTTTAAAAGTTTAGCATTAATAATATTATAATTTTATTAGTAATTAAAATTATAATGATTGCAAAAAATCTGTTTTTTTGTTAGTATATTTGTATTAGAAGTTAGATTAAAAACAGGAGACAAAATGATTGTATTTATTGATGGAGAATATGTAAAAGAAGAAGATGCAAAAGTATCTGTAAATGACAGAGCTTATGTTTTTGCTGATGGTGCTTATGAGGGCTTTCGTGTTTATAATGAAAAAATATTTAAATATGAAGAACATAAAATACGTTTTCAGCGAAGTTTAGATGAATTACGAATTGATCATGTTATAAACAATGAAATACAAGATATTTACGAAGAATTGAAAAAAGTAAATAATTATGAAAATGTAGAGTGTTTTTATTATATGCATATTACTAGAGGACAAAGTCCAAGAGCACATGCTTTTCCTAGTAAAAAAAGCAAAGTAGGCATTTATGCTTTTTTAATGCCCAAAGCATTAAATATAAGAAACTATGAAGAAGGTATATCTGTATGTACTGTTCCTGATAACAGATGGGCCAGATGTGATATTAAATGTATTTCCTTGATTGCAAATTGCCTTGCAAGCCAAATAGCAGTTGAAAATGATTGTGCAGAGGCTCTTTTTGTTCATGATGGTGTAATTACTGAAGGAACAAAAACAAATGTATGTTTTGTTAAAAACAATGAAGTGTATACTCATGCAAAAACAAATAGAATTTTAGCAGGGGTTACACGAAATAGCCTTCTTGAATTATGTGTAAAAAATGGAATTACTGTTCATGAATTTCCTTTAACACTTGATAAGTTAAAAGACATGGATGAAGCATTTTTAACAGGTACTACTGAAGAGTTAACCCCAATTATTACAATAGATGGTAAAAAAGTTGGTTCTGGAGAAGTAGGAAGTTTAACTAAAAAACTACAAAAAATATTTAAAGAAGAAGTTAACAGATATTCTTATTAAAATAAAGAAGCTTTTGCTTCTTTATTCTTTTAGACCTTAACTTGATTGTTGAGTTTTAGAAATTATGTCTTGCATTTCTTTTTCTACATCAGTAGAAATCTCTAAATCTTTATTACTAATTGATCCAGCTGATGGGTCATTAAATACACTTTCATCAAATTTCCCTTCACTTTTAGCAACTATAACTGAAACAACTGCATCCCCCGACACATTTACAGCAGTTCTCATCATATCCATTAATCTATCCACTCCTAAAATTAGACCAATTCCTTCAACAGGAAGACCCACTTGAGCAAATACCATGGATAACATAATCAAACCAACMCCAGGAACRCCWGCCGTTCCAAYAGAAGCTAAAACAGACATTAAAATTACWGTTAAATAACCAGCTATTCCTAATTCCACCCCATAAACATTGGCAATAAATACAGTAGCAACTCCTTGCATAATTGCTGTTCCATCCATATTAATGGTAGCACCAAAAGGAACAGTAAAAGAACCAACAGAGTTATTTACCCCTAGTTTTTTAGTAACAACTTCAAGTGTTACTGGAATAGTGGCATTTGAACTTGAGGTAGAAAAAGCAAATATTTGTGCAGCTCTTAGTTTTCTCATTAAAATAGAAATACTTAAACCTCCTGTGAATACTTTAAATACAATCATTAAAGTGATGAATAAATGAATAGCTAAAGCAGACATAAGTACTAAAACATATCCTGCTAAATCAGCTAATAAAGACAGTCCTAAATTTGATATTGCTTTTGCTATTAAAGCAAAAACAGCATAAGGTGCGATACTCATAATAATATTTACCATGTTCATCATAGCTTCGTTTAATAACTCAACACCTTGAACAATTTTTTTTGCTTTATGTCCCATCATTAAAACAGAAATACCAAAAATAATTGCAAAAAAGATGATTTGTAACATTTTTCCAAAAGCAAGAGCATTTACTGCATTACTAGGAATAATATCTATTAGTACTTGACTTAAAGCAGGTGCTTCTTTGGCTGTAAAGGTAGAAGTACTAACAAGATTCGCACCTTCTCCAGGAGCAACAATTGCCGCAATTGTAATAGCCATAGCGATAGCAATTGCGGTGGTTAACATATACAAAGCAAAAGCTTTTCCTCCTACTTTTCCAAGAGTAGCAACATTTCCTATACCACAGACGCCTGAGATAAGGGAAAAAAGAACCAAGGGAACTACTAACATTTTTAAAGCAGTAACAAACATCTTTCCAGCAATATGAAAAGCACCATTTACGACATATTCATTTACAAATGAACCACTTTGATTTAAACCACTGGTATTGATAATTAAACCAACAATAATACCAAGTACCATTCCAACAAGTACTTTAGCGGTTAAACTCATTTTATTTTTTTCTCTTGACACAATTTATCCTTTAGAGCAATTTAGATGTTAGTTTATTGCAAGAAAGATTAATATAATATTAAGTTATAACTTATAAAATTATTTATTAATCTTAACAAAAGTAATGGAATTCAAAATGTTTTTTTATTGTATTGAGAAGGGATTATTTAAAATGTTCTAGAGATAGATAAAATGAGGTTTTATAATAAGAGTAAAGATTCTAAATGCATTTGTAAGTATTCATCACTGCTAGGATGTTTGTATTTATAAAAGTTCATTCCTTTAATAACCAAAGCAATTTCAAAATCTTCTTTTTTAAACTTTTCTAAATAAAAATGTGATTTCATAAATTTGTCTTGATAATTGTTGAAGAGCTCATTATGAAAAGAAGGATTTATTATTCCATCTTTAATTATGTTTGAACCACTTTCTAAGGCAGGACAGCTTGTATCAATATAGATATCATTTGATGGGCTAGGACTTAAGGGATAGTTTTTGCAAACATTTGGGCGTTTATCATAAATAGTGCAGATGTCATTTTTAATATAAACACAGTGTTCCGTGACTCTTGAAATAATTAAATTAGCTTTTAAATATCCCATATCACTAAAAGAAAATAAAATGACAAAGTGTTTATATACTTCTTCAAATTCATCTATGGTTAGTTCTGAGAAATTAGAACCATATAAGCCAGAACAGCATTTTGCTCCACAGCCATCACAAGAAGAAAAAGAAAAAGATTTGTTTTTTATACTTACAAAATTTTTCATAAAGCATAGTATAATAAAGTATTTTTAAGTCTAATTAAAATGTATGTTAAGCTTTTACTCTTTAATCAAAAAACAAGCGCTTTTTTAGCATATTTTATATATAATTGCGGATTAAAAAAAATGAGGTTTGTATACTATGTGTGGAATTGTTGGATATATTGGAAATAAAAATACACAAGATTTATTATTAGATGGTTTGAAAGAACTTGAATACAGAGGGTATGATTCAAGTGGGATAGCTTTATTAAATAAAAATGAAATAGAAGTATATAAAGCTTTGGGTAAATTAAAAAACCTTGAAGCAAAAGTTAAAAATGATACGCCTTTTCCCATAGGAATAGGTCATACAAGATGGGCAACTCATGGTAAACCAACAGAATTAAATGCCCATCCTCATATGGGTGAATATTCTTATGTTGTTCATAATGGTATTATTGAAAACTACAAAGAAATTAAAGAAAATTTAATTAAAGAAGGACATAAATTTGTATCTCAAACAGATACTGAAGTTATTGTTCATTTATTTGAATACTTTTATAATAAAAACCCTGATTCAAAAGCTGCTTTTTCAGATACGATAAAAGAATTACGAGGGGCTTATTCTATTCTTCTAATCTCGAAAATTGATCCCGATAAAATTTTCTTTTTTAAACATGGTTCTCCTTTAATAGTGGCACATGGAAAAGAAGACGGAGAAGTACTTTTTGCTTCAACAGATGCTCCTTTGATTGGTTTATGTAAAGATGTTGTTTATTTAGAAGATGGAATGGGTGGTATTGCTTCAAGAGATGGTATAGAGTTTTTCTCTGAAGATATTGTATGGGCAAGTCTTCCCACATCAAAACAATTTGCGCAAAAAGATGGTTACAGATTTTTTATGGAAAAAGAGATATATGAGCAAAGTGATGTTGTAAGTGATGCACTTTTAGGAAGACTGGGAGAGAATGAAATAAATTTTGATGAATTTGATTCAAGTATTATTGAAAATATTGATGAAATTAAAATTTGCGCCTGTGGTACCTCTTACCATGCAGGTTTAACCGCTTCGTATTTATTTGAGCGTTTAACAAAAATCAGATGTTCTGTAGAAATTGCTTCTGAATTTAGATATAAAGAACCTTTATTATCTAAGCGTACTTTGTTTTTAGTGGTTTCTCAAAGTGGAGAAACAGCAGATACGCTTGAAGCATTAAAAATGGCAAAAAAGGCTGGTTTAAAAACACTGGTTGTTTGTAATGTAGATAATTCATCTATGACACGTGTTGCTGATACTACTGTATTAACACGAGCTGGTATTGAAAAAGGAGTAGCTTCAACCAAAGCTTTCTCAACACAAACTGCTGTTTTATGGATGATGGCTTTGTATTTTGCTAAATATAAAAATACAATAAGTAGTGAAAAATTAGAAAAAGAATTGCATGCTTTAAGAGAAGTACCACAGGCTTTGATTATTAGTGATGAGATGCATGAAAAAACCAAACGTTTATCTAARMGWTATTTACATGGACATGGTTTTTTCTTTATAGGAAGAGATGTATTTTTTCCTTTAGCACTTGAAGGCGCATTAAAATTAAAAGAAATTTCGTATTTACATGCKGARGGYTATCCTTCTGGTGAAATGAAACATGGACCTATTGCTTTAGCTGATCCTGAATTATTCACCATMGCAYTAATGCCAGAAAATCTTTTATATGAAAAAATTAAAWSCAATGTRGAAGARTTAAGTGCAMGAGACAGTACTATTTGTACTATTTCSCCYCTTGATTTTGATTTAAGCGATGATTTTATTAAAACAAAAAAAACAAATCATTATATGCTTGAGTTTTTTGAAATGTTAGTGGCTTTGCAGTTATTATCAATGGAAATTTCAGTAAGACTTGGAAATGATGTAGATATGCCAAGAAATTTGGCTAAGTCAGTTACTGTAGAATAGTATTCTATAAATTGTTTAAAATCGTGCTGGAGTATTTCTTATTTTTTCTCCAGCAATAAGTAATTAAAAATAATGGAAAACAAAAATGGAAAACCACACAAGGAAAACAAAAATGGAAAACAAAAGTCAATATTTATTTACAAGTGAAGTAGTAGCACCTGGACATCCTGATAAATGTGCAGATATTATTGCTGATAGTATTGTTGATAGATTAATAATAGAAGATGCAACKTCAAGAGTTGCTTCAGAAGTATTTGTTGCTGGAAAGCATATTATTATTGGTGGAGAAGTTAAATCTAATGCAAAATTATCGAATGATGATTATGTTGCTTTGGTTAAAAAAACACTTGCTAAAATAGGATATGATGGAAAAAGTGCTTTTACAAAAGAGCAGTGTTTACATCCAGATGACATACAAGTACAAGTATTATTAAATCAACAAAGCCCTGATATTAACCAAGGAGTAGATCAAGACTCTGGTGAAATTGGAGCAGGAGATCAAGGAATTATGTTTGGTTTYGCATCAKKYGAAACAGCTGATTATATGCCAGCTGCAATTACYTATGCKMGAATGTTAAGTGATAAAGTATATAATTATGCKYTRGCTCATAATCATAAATTAGGTGTTGATATTAAAACACAAGTTACRCTRGATTATGGAAACAAAGCAAATTTTGAAAATTGTAAACCTCAAAAAATTCATACTATTGTAGTTTCTGCTCCTTCTGTTGAAGCTATGGATATAGTWGAAGTAAGAGCTTTAATTCAAGGTTTAATYGATGATACAGGATTRCCWACAGATTTATATGATCCTAAAGATACGATTATTCATATCAACCCTACAGGAAGATATGTAAATCATTCCTCTTTACATGATTCTGGATTAACAGGAAGAAAACTTATTGTTGATTCTTTTGGKGGTTATGCCCCAATHGGTGGAGGAGCTCAAAGTTCTAAAGATTATACAAAAGTTGACMGMTCTGGTTTATATGCAGCACGTTGGATTGCTAAACATATAGTTGCAGCAGGACTTGCATTAAAATGTAATGTTCAGCTATCATATGCAATTGGAGTAGCACGGCCTACTTCTGTATCAGTAGACACTTTTGGAACGTATTCAAGCGTAAATGATGATGTATTATCTTCTTTTGTACTGGATACATTTGCTTTAACTCCTAAATGGATTACTGATAAATTTAATTTAGATAAACCAAGTGMAGAAACATTTCTTTATGCTGATGTTGCAGCACGTGGTCAAGTTGGTCAAAGTGATTATCCTTGGGAAAAACTAGATGAATTAGAAAAATTTGAAGCTATAAAATAAATACTATAAGGATATACAATGGATTTAAAAAACTTATTTAATAAAATTACTTTTGATTTAAGTAAAAAAGAACAACCAACAAAAAAAGATGCACCCTCTCACTGGATTAAATGTCCWGAGTGTAACTCTTTGATGTTTTTTAAAGAAGTAGAAGCTCAAAACAAYATTTGTCCCAAATGTAATTTTCATATGAGAATTGGYGCAAAAAGAAGAATTGARATTTTATGTGATGAAGATACTTTTGTTGAATATGACAGTTCTTTAAAACCKGTAGATCCTTTGAATTTTGTAGATAAAAAATCCTATAAAAAAAGAGTAGATGATGCTATTGCWAAAACAGGWAGAAGTTCTTCTGTAATTGCAGGGGAAGCTAAAATAAATGGTTTACCYGTACAACTGGCTATTTTTGATTTTTCTTTTATGGGTGGTTCTTTAGGAAGTGTTGAAGGCGAAAAAATTGTACGAGCAGCTAATAGRGCAATGGAAAARAAYCAAGGTTTAATTATTGTTTCTGCYTCWGGSGGTGCKAGAATGCAAGAAAGTACTTTTGCTTTAATGCAAATGGCYAAAACWTCTGCAGCKCTTAAAAAACTWGATGCKTGTAAATTRCCTTWTATTTCWRTWTTAACYGATCCTACTTTTGGGGGAGTTTCTGCATCATTCGCTTTTTTAGGTGATATYATTATGGCTGAACCAGGTGCTTTAATWGGTTTTGCAGGTGCAAGAGTTATTAAACAAACYATTGGTGMAGAYTTACCAGATGGTTTTCAGCGAGCTGAGTTTTTACTTAAAAAAGGTTCTATTGATATGGTTGTTAATAGAGCAGATATGAAAAAAACAATTTCTGATTTAYTAAAAATGTTTTATTCAAAAGCGAGYTAATGCTTAAGTYRAMACTGGAAGARGTTTTGGGWTTTAATCCTAAAACTTCATCTAATGAATTATATGCTTTATGTGACTATGMAACCCTTCAAAGAAAAAAYCTYACRGTAGAAGACTTTATTTCTCTWGTTAAATCAATGAATGTTAAAATAATACAATACAGAGATAAAATCTCATCTAATGATGTYCAAATYAAWCATCTRAARCAAATAAAMGAAAAACTTRATGTTMTTSTTCTTATTAATGATAAAGTTGAATTAGTACCTTTTTGYGATGGAATACATCTGGGACAAGAAGATTTAGAAAARATTCATGAAMATAAAGCTTATGCAATAAARATTCTAAGARMAAAGATTAAAAACAAGTTTTTAGGATTAAGTACTCACAATGAATACGAAATATTRCAAGCMAATACTTTGGATATTGATATGATAGGTTTAGGTGCTTATAGAAATACTAGTACTAAAGATATCACTAATATCTTAGGAGATAAAATATCGTATCTGTGCCAAATATCTAAGCATCCAGTGTGTATTATTGGAGGAGTTAAAGTAGCTGATAAGGTAGAATATGCAAATTTTAATGTAGTAGGAAGTGATTTATATGAGTAAAATAATTATCTAYCAAATYGCAAAAAATACTAAAGATGATTTTGAACCTATTATAAAAGAGTTTATTAAAATGAGCTCAAAATATTCAAAAGTTCAAATTGTAAATCTCTTTAAYAAAAACATTGGAAAAGCACAAACAATTTCAGAATTAGAAGCAAAAAAATCTTAYTCTGCAGTTTTTGAACCCTTTTTGGAAAGTGGATATAATATAGCATTGGATGTAAAAGGYGAGCGCATTGAYAGCTTTAAATTTGCAGATACAATCAGTAAATACTCCACAATTAACTTTTTTATAGGTGGTGCTTATGGATTTGAAGATAAATTTCTTAAGTCTTGTGATAAAAAAATATCGCTCTCAGAATTGACTATGGCACATAAAGTAGCCAATTTAGTGCTTTTRGAACAAGTTTTTAGAAGTTTATGCATAATTAACAATCATCCCTATCATAAGTAATTTAGTTTAATTTGTGTATAATATGCAAATTTTAAAATCGGGGTATAATTTGGCTAATAAAAAACATATCGAAGAGTTGAGAATTACTCTTTTAGAAAGACAAGATTTAATTAGAAGAAATATAGACGAGAGCAGAGAAAGTATTAATGGTTTAAAAAACTCAGAATGTAATGATGAGTTTGATTATGCTGAAGTATCAAGTGATTCGTTTAAAGAAGGTATTATTGCAAATGCTCAAATAAAAGAGTTGCATGAAATTGAATCAGCAATCAAAAGAATTGCAAAAGGTACTTATGGTGTTTGTGACATGTGTGATGAAGTTATTGCACTTGGACGTTTACGTGCAAAACCTTTTGCAAAATTTTGTACACCTTGTAGAGAAATTTATGAGGAAGAAAAACAAAAATAAAGGATTAAATTATGGGACTAAAGAAGTATATAATTTCTTCAATATTGTTAATTGTTATWATAGGCGGCTATGTATTTAGTTTAGATGCKAATGAATATACAATTAAAATACTTGACTATGAATTGACTTTATTAATTGCTGTTTGGGCTATAGTGCCTACTAGCATTTTATTGGTATTTACTATTTTACATATTTTATTTTATGGTTTTAGAAACTTTTTAGAAACAAGAGCTATTGAAAAAGATGAAGAGAATATAATCAATTTAATAAAAGATTTTCTTTTAGAGAATAAATCAAAGCAAAAATTTAAAACAAAAGTCTTTAGTGATTTATCAAGTGTTTTAATGCAAATGAATTTGTCCTCTGTAAAAGATTTTAAGTCTGATAATGAAGAATTAAATACTATTGTTTCTGTAATTAATAAAATTAATGAAGGTGAATATATTTCAATAAAAAACATGAAATTCAACCCTCATGGAAATGTTCATAAAAAAAACATATTAAATAAAATTAATGCAGATATTGATTTTGCGCTGGAAGTTGTAAAAAAAACAAATACCTATTCAAAAGAAGAAATAAAATGTGCTTTTACTAGAATCTTAGAAGAAAAATCTATGACAACTATTAAAAAAATAACACCTGCAATGGATTTAGATAAAGACATGGTTTTRGCATTATTTCAAAAAGATAAAGAAGAAGCAGACTTTTCTATAGGTTTAGAAGAAATTAAAAGATATGCAAAAAAATCTAATTTTACAAAAAATGATTATATTGATTTGGTAAAACTGTATAAAGATACATTTTCTCCAGATGAAATTATCAAAATGAGTGAAGAATTATCTAATGATGAAGATTTGGCGCTGGATGCTTACCTTTATATATTATTAGAATTTGAAATGTTAGATGAAGTACGTGAATTGTTAAATGCCTGTGCAGATGATGAATATACTGCGTTTAAAGCTTTAATTGATTTAAAAGACAATGGCAAACACTATAGTTTAGATACTATTAATTACAAAAATTAAATGAAAAAACTAGACTTTTCAAAACCTTTAGTGGTCTTAGCACCACTWGCAGGTTATACAGACTTACCYTTTAGACGGGTTGTAAAAAAATTTGGTGTTGAYTTAACAATATCAGAAATGATCTCTTCWAATGCTTTGGTTTACAAATCAGAGCGAACACTAAAAATGATAGAAAAATCTCCCAGTGAAGATCCYTATTTTGTRCAAATYGCAGGTAATAATGCTGATTTAGTACGTGAAGCAGTTGAAATYCTTAAYGATGTWGAAGGTATTGAYGGTATTGATTTAAACTGTGGCTGTCCAGCTCCTAAAGTATTTAATCATGGTTCTGGTTCAAACCTTTTAGGMGATTTGAAAAAACTSGAAGAAATATTRATGACGGTTAAAAARTACAGCAATAAACAATAYACTTCTGCWAAAGTYAGAATTGGTGTGGATGAAAAAATTCCTATTGATATTGGTAAAGCDGTGGAAGCCTGTGGTGCAGATTTTGTTTCTGTTCATGGACGAACACGAGCWGGAAAATACAAAGCWCCYGTRGATTATGATGCAATTAAAGCTATGGTTGATAATATTTCTATTCCWGTWATTGCTAATGGGGATATAAAAGATTATGCWAAAGCAAAAGAAGTACTTGCRTACACTGGTGCYGCTGGTGTTATGATYGGACGTGGAGCTATTGGTAAACCATGGATTTTTCATCAATTAAAAAATGATCAAGAAGATATATCTGCTGAGTTAAAACGAGAAATTATTTTAGAACATTTTGATTCTGTAATTGATTATCATGGTTTACATGGTGCTATTATGTTYAGRAAATTATTGCATTCTTATTCTAAAGGTTACAATGGGGCTGCTGAATTTAGAGATATGATTAATAAAATAAGCGATAAAGATATTATGAGAGATATTATTTCGACATTTTTCTCTACAGAAAAATTTTAAGGTTAAAAATGAAAGAATTTTATTATGAGTTAAAAATACAAGCAGATACTTCTTTGGATTTGTTTATTGATTTAGTAGATGCTTTACTTCCTAATGCAATAGAAGAGGGTGATAACTTTTTTATAATAAGAAGTGAAGATGAGCTAAGTACAATTGAATATGGCGTAAAAGAATTTGCAAAAGCTATGAATTTAGACTGTAGTACCTTATGTGAAAAAAAGAAAAATGAAGATTGGATAAAAAAGTACCAAGAATCAGTAAAAGCGATAGAAGTATCTAAATTTTATATACGTCCTTCTTGGGTAGAGAAAAAAGAGGATTTAATTAATATTATTATTGATCCTGCTTTATCTTTTGGTTCAGGCCACCATGAAACAACCAATGCGTGTTTAGAAGCAATTTCTAAATATGTTAAAAAAGATGACGAAGTCCTTGATGTGGGTTGTGGTTCTGGAATTCTTAGTATTGCAGCAGCTAAACTTGAAGCAAAGGTTGATATTTGTGATACTGATGAAAACTGTATTAAAGACAGTGAAGTTAACTTTTCATTAAACAAAACAAAGTACAATAAGGCCTGGGTTGGAAGCTCAACTTTTTCTTCGAAAAAATATGACGTAGTTATAGCCAATATAGTTGCTGATGTTTTAATTATGATTTCAAAAGATTTAAAAAATTGTTTAAAATCAAAGGGAACTCTTGTATTATCGGGTATACTTGATAAACATTTAACAAGAGTGCTTAAAAAATTCGAAGACTTAGAAATAGAAGAAACTATTCATAAAAATGAATGGTGTACCGTTGTTCTCAAAGGAGTTTAATTGAACAATAATAATCAAGACAATAATAATAAAAACAATAAAAATGGAAACTTTTTTAATAATAATCCTTTATTAATTTTCGTAATTTTTTCAATTGTTACTATAATGGCATTTAAAACTATGTTTCCAGAAAACCAAAATGGAATGAACAATACAGGAATTCAAGCCTTTGGTTCTACTAACAATAATAAAAATAAAACTATTGCTTATTCAGAACTTAAAAAATTAATGGCAAGTTCTCAGATTGACTATGTTGGAATTGGGAAAGTATATATAAAAGCAATTTCAAAGGGTTCTAATGGACAAATTACAACCTATACTGCAAGAAGAGTAATTCCTGATGAAACATTAATTAAAGCTTTAGAAGATAAAGGCATTAACTATGGTGGCATTAATGAAGAGAACCTTTTAGCTGATATTTTATTTGGCTGGATATTACCTATATTTATCTTTTTTGCTATTTGGATGTTTTTGGCTAAAAGAATGTCTAAATCTATGGGTGGAGGAGGCGGTGGTCTTCTTGGAATTGGTTCATCTAAAAAAATGATTGATTCTGAAAAACCCAATGTAAAATTTGATGACATGGCTGGAAATAAAGAAGCAAAAGAAGAAGTTGCTGAAATTGTTGAATTTTTAAGAAACCCAGACAGATACGTTAAATTAGGAGCACAAATTCCTAAAGGTATACTACTTGTAGGACCTCCAGGTACTGGTAAAACCTTATTAGCAAAGGCAGTTGCAGGCGAAGCCGAAGTACAGTTTTTATCTGTAACTGGTTCTTCTTTTATTGAAATGTTTGTAGGGGTTGGAGCTTCAAGAGTAAGAGATTTATTTGAACAAGCTAAAAAAGTAGCTCCCGCTATTATTTTTATTGATGAAATTGATGCTATTGGAAAATCAAGATCTTCAGGTGGACCAATGGGCGGAAATGATGAGAGAGAACAAACATTAAATCAGCTTTTAGCAGAAATGGATGGTTTCTCTTCAGCTGGTGCTCCTGTAATTGTATTAGCTGCAACAAACAGACCAGAAGTTCTAGATGCTGCATTATTACGGCCAGGTAGATTTGATAGACAAGTATTGGTTGATAAACCAGATTTAGAAGGTCGTATTGAAATTTTAAAAGTACATATTAAAGATGTTAAATTAGCAAAAGATGTTGATTTAAGAGAAGTTGCTGTCATGACTGCTGGTTTAGCAGGTGCAGATTTGGCAAATATTATTAATGAAGCGGCTCTTTTAGCAGGTCGAGCTAATAAAGAACAAGTTGAAAATGAAGATTTTAAAGAATCAGTTGAACGACAAATTGCTGGTTTAGAAAAAAAATCTAAGAGAATTTCTCCTAAAGAAAGACGTATTGTTGCTTATCATGAATCAGGACATGCTCTTTTAGCTGAAATTACAAAAGGTGCTAAAAAAGTAAATAAAGTATCTATTGTTCCAAGAGGGCTTGCTGCTTTAGGATATACATTAAATACACCAGAAGAAAACAAGTACTTAATGCAAAAACATGAGTTAATAGCAGAAGTAGATGTTTTATTAGGTGGACGTGCTGCTGAAGAAGTGTTTATTGGTGAGATTTCAACTGGAGCTGGAAATGATTTAGAGAGAGCAACAGATATTATTAAATCAATGGCTTGTGTTTATGGAATGAGTGATATTGCTGGATTAATGGTTTTAGAGAAACGTTCAAATTCATTCTTAGGCGGACAATCGCATAAAGACTTCTCTGATAATATGGCAATGGAGCTTGATAACTATATTAAAGATACATTGAATGAGAGATATATATCTGTATTAAACACTTTAAACGATCATAAAGAAGCAATCGAGCAAATGACAGCTGAACTTTTAGAAACTGAAGTAATATCAGGACTAAGAGTAAGAGAAGTTATTAAAGAAAATGGTGGAGTTGTTTTTGAAGCAGAAGATTTGCACAGTGAGTCATTAAAAAAAGATGATGAAACTAAGACAAGTGAAAACAATGAAAAAAAAGATGAAAAAAAAGAAGATAGTACTGAAATATCAGATGCTAAAAATGAAACAGAAGAAGAAAATAAAAAAGACTAAAGGTTAAAAATGCTAGAAAACTTTATATTAAAAGAAGGCTATAAAAAGATACTCTATACGTTAGTGATATCTGTGTTCTTTGATTTTTTTATATCGAGTTTTTTGGCAAATTTAGGCTATGTTTTATGCATAGTTTTACTTTTTGTTTTTAGAAATCAAAATAAGTATTTTGCTCCTAAAAAAAATACTTTAGCCATATGTGATGGTACAATTACTGCAATTGATATAAAAGGTAAAAAAAGTATTTTACACATTGATGTCAGTATATTTAATAAACACATCTTACGAGCTCCTCAAGATGGAAAAATTTCCCTTATTTCAAAAAAACATGGTTTAAATTTGAATGCTGATTCCTATATCTCAAAAAAATTAAATAATAGTATTACTTTTATGTTTAATGATTTAAAAATTACCCTTATAGAGGGTTGTCTAAATATGCATACATCTTTAAGCAAAAAAAATGAAGAGTTCTCTCAAAATCAAAAAATTGGTGTTTTTACTTCGGGTAAAATTATCATAGAAATGAATTCTTTGCTTAACAAAAATATTACTTTGGGACAAAAATTAGTAGCAGGAGAAAGTATTTTAGTATAAAGCTTAATAAAGCTTGACAAATAAAATAAAATTGCTTATAATTATTCCATACAAATACAGGAGAGTAAAATGAAAATATTCGATTTTTTTAATAATCAATTCATAAAAAGTGTAAACACTCTCAATCTCTCAAGAATTACCCTCTAAAACATAAATAAATATTCAAAAAAATAATTTACATCGTTTTCTTTTTATTTTAAAAAGATATAATAATACCATAGTATAAAAGGTTAGAACATGGATAAAAATAGGATTATAGTATTTGATACTACATTAAGAGATGGCGAACAAAGCCCTGGCTGTTCAATGAATACAGATGAAAAAATTAAAATTGCTTTTCAATTAGAAAAATTGGGAGTTGATGTTATTGAGGCTGGTTTTGCAGCAGCAAGTCCTGGAGATTTTGATGCAGTTTCTCAAATTGCTCAAAGTATTAAGAATTCATCTATTTGTTCATTATCAAGAGCAATTGACAATGATATTAAACAATCAGGTTTAGCTGTTCAAGCTGCAAAACTTAAAAGAATACACACTTTTATTGCAACTTCACCTATTCATATGAAATATAAATTGAAAATGAATGAAGCTGAAGTAATTAAACGAGCTGTTCATGCAGTGCAGTATGCAAGAACTTTTGTTGATGATGTTGAGTTTTCACTTGAAGATGCGGGTAGATCTGATATGAGTTTTATGAAAGAAGTAATGGATGCAGTGATTGAAGCAGGAGCTAGCACTATTAATCTTCCTGATACTGTTGGTTATAGATTACCAAATGAATTAGGTGCAATGGTAAAAGAATTAGTAGCTTATGCTAATAGTAGAGCAATTATATCTGTACACAATCACAATGACTTAGGACTTGCGACTGCGAATACTTTGGAATGCGTGTTAAATGGTGCAAGGCAAATTGAAGTAACTCTTAATGGTTTAGGAGAGAGAGCTGGAAATTCTGCTTTAGAAGAAGCCGTTATGGCTATTAAAACAAGACAAGATATTTTTAAAGGTTTATATACTGGTATTAATACCGTTGAAATCTATCCAAGTTCGCGTTTAATTGCAACTATAACAGGTGTTGAACCACAACAAAATAAAGCAATTGTTGGGAAAAACGCATTTTCACACGAAAGTGGAATTCATCAAGATGGTATGTTGAAAAACAAAGAAACTTATGAAATTATGAGACCTGAAGATGTAGGTGTATTTAAAGAATCAACGTTAATTTTAGGAAAACACTCAGGTCGTGCTGCATTTAGAGATAAAATTAACAATTTAGGTTTTGATACGGTTACTGATACTGAATTAAATGCTGCATTTGATAGGTTTAAAATATTAGCTGATAAGAAAAAAGAAATTACAGATGATGATATTAGAATGTTAATTACGGATGAATCTTTGAACCAAGATCAAACCTATGAATTAATAGATTTACAGATTTCTGACTGTACCAACGGTTTTCCAATGGCAGCGATATCGATTAAACATAATGGAGATATTTTAAAAGATGCAAATATTGGATCTGGGACAATGGATGCAATTTTTAAAACCATTGACAGGTTAACAGGATTTTCTGGAAAACTAGAAGATTATAAAGTAACTTCTGTAAGTGAAGGAAAAGATGCTTTAGCCAAAGTAATTACGCGTGTATCTTTTGATGAAAAATCACCTTCAATTGTAGGACATGGTTTAAGTATTGATACTATGCTTGCAACTGCAAAAGCATATTTAGGAGCAGTAAACTCTTATGTATCACAAAAAGAAAGACTAAAACCAAAAAATACTCACCAAATTTAATAAAAGAAGGTAATTTATTACCTTCTTTTTAAATAATATTTATACTACTTACTTATAATAAATAACTTTCTTAACAAATTCAGTAACATATATGAAAGAAAACTGTATTATTAACGCTCATTAATAATAATATTCCTTCTTGACTTTTCCAAATAAGCTTGTTTTTAAACCACAGTTGATAGTGAATTATTAAATAATAATAATAAGGAGATTTTAAAACTATGATGCAATTTAACTTTTTTTTAAAGTTATTAAAAGAATCATTTAGAGATTTGATTCCAATAGTAATGGTGATTTTATTTTTTCAATTAGTAATTATTCAAAGTGTACCTGAAAACTGGGTTTCAACAGCCATTGGTTTAGTAATCGTAGGAATTGGTTTAGCAATTTTTTTACAAGGTCTTGAAATAGGTATATTTCCCGTAGGTGAAGGATTAGCAAGAGATTTTGCAAAATCTGGATGGACAACATGGATACTTATTTTTGGGTTTTTAATTGGTTTTGGTACTACTATTGCCGAACCTGCTTTATCTGTAATTGCCGATAAAGCTGCAAGTATTTCTTCTGGAAGAATCGATGCAACTGTACTTAGATTAGTAGTTGCAGCTTCTGTTGGTTTTGCAATTATGTTAGGTGTGTTTAGGATTATTAGAGGCCATCCTATTCATTATTATATTATCTTTGGATATGTATTAGTAGTAAGTGTTACTTTTTTTGCTCCAAAAGAGATTATTGGATTGGCTTATGATTTAGGTGGWGTTACSACYTCKACTGTTACCGTACCTCTTGTWGCWGCTCTAGGAATTGGGCTTGCATCTTCTATMAARGGTAGAAAYCCWGTTATTGATGGTTTTGGTTTAATYGCATTTGCTTCTYTAACACCAATGATATTTGTTCAARTRTATGGAATTGCAGTATACAATTTAGTTGATGCCAAAGAAGTGATWCAAGTAGCMGTKCAAGCAAGTGTTWSYTCRCCTACTGATATWACTTTAACTTCCYTRGTKGAAGGYCTYATTTCWGTTGCTAGAGATGTATTRCCCATTTTAGCYATTATTATGTTTTTTCAATATGGAGTAATTAAAAAAAGAATTCCTAATTTAAATACTGTTTTAATTGGTTTTGCTTTAGTAATATTGGGTTTATACGCATTTATTTTAGGGCTTGAACTGGGATTATTTTCACTTGGTGAGACAATGGCTTATCAATTAACGCAAGGTTCTTCTGTTTTAATTATTTATGCTTTTGCTTTTGCTATTGGTTTTTCAACCACTATGGCGGAACCTGCATTAATGGCAATTGCTAAAAAAGCAAAAGAAATATCTGATGGTAAAATTAATGATTTTGCCCTACGTTTATTTGTTGCTTTAGGGGTTGCTATTGGTATTGCTTTAGGTTCATTTAGAATTGTTAATGGCGGAGAAATTCATTATTATATAATAGTAGGATATTTATGTGTAATTATTCTTACTTTTATTGCTCCTAAGTATATTATTCCAATAGCTTATGATTCAGGAGGAGTTACAACRTCAACWATTACTGTTCCTTTAGTAGCAGCWCTTGGTATTGGATTAGCTTCAAACATAGAAGGACGTAGTCCTTTAATTGATGGTTTTGGATTRATTGCTTTTGCTTCTTTGTTTCCAATGATTACTGTTATGGTCTACGGCATATTAAGTGAGAAACTTGGTGTTAAATCGGATACTGAAATTGAAGCTGCAAATATTTTAAGAGA
Organism: Arcobacter sp.; assembly: GCA_002733685.1. Lineage (GTDB taxonomy): Bacteria > Campylobacterota > Campylobacteria > Campylobacterales > Arcobacteraceae > NORP36. The sequence continues at coordinate 48,396 of NVWN01000015.1, forward strand.
YACKYTKGTWGATGCTGAGAATATGGATTTAGCAACAATTAATATTGATGGCAGTGAYAGACGGCATTCAATGCCAATGGATTTTTCAGTGGTGGTTATAATAGTTCCTAGTGAGAAAAAAGTGGATGCTATTCAAGCAGCAAGTGCAGCAGGTGCTCCWGGRGTTACWGTWTTACGAGCGGATGGAATGGGRCTTGGTCAAATGAATAAYTTCTAYCGAACGTCTTTTGATGCYAATGATGCTTTATTATTGTTTATTTTACCTCAAGGTATGGTAAACAGTGTTATCAAATCAATTATTCACTCKCTTCATATTACAACAACAGGAAAAGGTGTGGCTTTTGCDTTTCCAGTAAGTCATATGAAGGGTATTTCTTTATCACGTCATGAAATYTTTGAAAAYAGAAAAGATCATAAAGTAGCAAACGTTGATACAAAAGAGTATGAAGAAGAACATGCATCAAGTTAATTCYTTRRAAGAAATGAAAGATATTATTTCTACGGGRAAACCTGTATTAATATATTTTACAGGTGAAAACTGTAGTATTTGCCATGCTTTAAAACCAAAAATTATTGAGAGTTTTACAAAAGAATTACCCAATATTAAATTATGTGAAGTAAAAACAGATGTGCATAAAGAACTTACAAGCCATTTTACGGTATTTTCTTTACCAACAATCTTAGTTTATTTTGATTCTAAAGAGTTCAAAAGAATTGGRAGAAATATTTCTGTGCCTGTATTTATTCAAGATGTAAAAAGAGTATACGACTTGTACATCTAAAATTWTATWGGCTAAAATAAGAGTAATAATGAAGAAAATAGTTTTTGTCTTTTTWTTGGTAATAATWGCGATACAGTTTATTCCAAGGTATCAAAATAATCCTRGSTATATTTTAAACAAAGAGATATCTGCGCCTTCTAATATAATGATGATGTTAAGAACATCATGTTATGATTGTCATTCTTATGAAACAAAGTGGCCAACATACAGTAAAATTGCTCCTCTCTCATGGTTTATTACACAAAATGTTAATGAAGGTAGAAGSGCTCTTAATTTTTCTCTTTGGAAAGATTATACAAAAGAAGAAAAACAAAAAAARCTAAAAAGAATATATCAAAAAGTATATTCWTCTATGCCTTTRGCTTCTTATTTATTATTTCATGAAGAAGCWAAATTAAATAAAAAWCAACGWGARATAATYAGAACGTWTACAGGAGTAAGAAGATAATGTTAAAAGAAGAAGTYCAAGAATTATTAGATGATAAAAAAACACTTTTAACCCTTACTTATTTTAAACTRCAAAAATTGCTTGAAGAAAAATATGGAAATAATACGGTTGTTTTAATTGAAATAGGGACTTTTTTTGAAGTTTATGAAATTAATAATGACGAGCAAAAAATTGGAAAAGCAAAAGAAATTGCAGAACTTCTTAATATTCAACTAACACGTAAGAATAAAACTATCTTAGAAAACTCAGCTGAAAATCCAATAATGGCTGGTGTTCCTGCTATTGCATTTGATAAACATTTAGCAAGAATAATAGCAGAACAAAAATACACAGTWGTAATTATCAAACAAAGAGGAACACCWCCTAATGTTTCAMGMTAYTTAGATACAGTTGTAAGTCCTGGWACTAACTTTGATTTTGTGATTGATCAAGATGARAATAATATTACTTCTTTATGTATTGATTSTAAYAAAGATATTTTTTCTCTTGGWTATGCTGCWATTGATGTAACAACTGGAAARTGTTATTACAATGAAGTTCATGGAACAAGTGAAGATAAATATTATGCTTTRGATGARTGTTTTAATTATATGAAYATGCATAAAACCAATGAARTTATTTTAAATTTTACRGAYAAAAGTATTAATCAAAAAGARATTATTGATTATTTAGAACTKGGRTTAAAAACTTTTCATATTAATGCYTTTAGACCAAARATTGTATATCAAAATGARYTGTTTAAAAATGTTTTTAATATAGAATCTTTATTAACGTCAATTGAACACCTTGATATGGAAAGAGTTCCCTTAAGTACAGAAGCKTTGGCSTCTTTAATTGATTTTGTTATTTCACATGATGATAAAATTATTCAAAAACTCTCCTTACCAATAAAAYTAGACGTSTCAAGGTATATATATTTAGGAAACAATGCTTTGGARCAATTAAATATAATTGAGAGYACTAATAACCCCTCACTTATAAAATTAATTAACAATACTTCTACTGCTATGGGAAAACGCTTGTTAAAAGAAAGGCTTTCTCATCCTGTAAAAGATGAAAAAGAATTATTAAGRCGTTTTGCWTTGTCKAAAGAAYTGTATGATTATCATGGTCCAATTGAAGGWGAGCTTGCTAATATTTATGATATTGAACGWTTRACCAGAAGAATTAAATTATCCAGACTTCATCCTTTTGAGTTAAAYTATTTATATGATTCWYTRGTKAGYATAAAAGAAATTGTTAAATTTATGGAAAATTACAAATTTTTTAGCTCYCCTTGTANCNCTNTNCTGAATTGRCTATTTTTATTGATTCTATTGATTCAACKTTTGATTTAAGYATATCTGGAAAATATATGTTAAAAGATGTTGARCATAATATGGTYTGTGAAGGCATTAATTCTAATATTGATGCATTAATGAAAGAAAATGCACTTTTGAAAGAAAAACTTGAGCTTATTAAAACACATATTCTTTCTTTTGTAAAAAACAAAGACAGTTCTTATGTAAGTATTAATCGTTTGGATAAAGAAGGTTTTTATTTAGGTCTTACCAAAAGTAGATTTAATTTAATCAAAAACGATTTATTAAATTCTCACTTAATTATTGATGATGAATTGCTTTTATTTAAAGACTTTAAAATTAAGATTCAAACCAATTCAGTAAAAATATCAAATGCTTTTACAGATGATATCTCAGATAAATATGTGCATAATTTAAGAAAAGTTATTGAATTAAATAAACTTGTATTTAAAGAAAAAGTACTTGAATTTGAGAAGAAATTTGCTTCTTTATTGGAGGAGCTGGTTTTATTTATTGCTGAAATTGATTTAACCGTATCAAATATCAAAACATCTAAAAAATACAATTATGTTTGTCCTATTATTGTAAAAACGCAGGATAAAGAAAACTTTATTGAAGTGATTGAATTAAGACATCCTATTATTGAAGCCAATGAAGAACAGGGTGTTTATGTACCCAATGACATTATTTTGGGAGAACTTGGACTTGCAAGTGAAGAGTATAAAAACAATGTGATTATTAAAAACTCTAATCCTATTAATATATTTGATAATAAAATGCATGGTATTTTATTATATGGTATTAACTCTTCTGGAAAATCTTCATTAATGAAATCTTTGGGAATTGCTATAGTTTTAGCGCAAGCTGGTTTTTTTGTACCTGCTAAATCGATGCGTTTCTCAATTTTTGATTCTATTTTTACTAGAATTTCTGGGGCAGATAATATTGCAAAAGGTTTGTCTTCTTTTGCAGTTGAGATGTTGGAGCTTAAAAATATATTTAACAGAGCAACAAAACGCTCAATAGTTTTAGGAGATGAAATCTCTCAYAGTACAGAAACAATGAGTGGGGTAAGTATAGTAGCAAGTTCAATTTTAAAACTTGCAAAACTTGAAGCCTTGTTTTTATTTGCTACGCATTTACATCAATTACCAGAGATAAAAGAATTAAAAAAACTAAAAAATCTCATTTGTCTGCATTTGTCTGTTTTATATGAAGATAAAGAAGACAAACTTATTTTTAATAGAAAACTGCAATATGGAAGTGGTTCTTCAATGTATGGTTTAGAATATGCYAAGTCTTTRCATATGGACARAGAATTTTTAAGTGTTGCTAATGATATACGTAAAAGATTATGCGATGATTATTCTTCTATTGAGCGATTAACGAAAAGAAAAACATCGAAATACAATAAAGAYTTAATTGTAAGTACTTGTGTTATTTGTGCAAGACCTGTTGATGATGTACATCATATAAAAGAGCAAGCAAGAGCAAATAAAGAAGGATTTATTGGTCATATGAATGCCAATCATAAATATAATTTAATTCCTTTATGTAAAGAACATCATTTAATGGTTCATGATGGAAGAATAAATATTAATGGTTTTGTTGCAACATCAAAAGGGCTGGAATTACATTATACAAATGCGGAAGAAAATAAATAGGAAATCACAGTAGAGTATGAAGAAAAGTTTTTCTTCATACTAAGAGTTTATTTTAGAATTTTAAAAGCTTCTTCTAAATCTAAAGAGCCTTCATAAAAAGCTTTTCCTACAATTACACCTGCWATATCACCATTATCTTGACAAGCTATGATATCGTTGATATCTTTWACTCCCCCAGAAGCAATAGTAGGAACTTTTGAAGTAAGTGCTATTTCTTGTGTGAAYTCAACATTCACWCCACATAACATRCCATCTTTTGCTATGTCTGTACATATAATAGCTTCAACACCWGCATTTGCAAATTCTTGTGCTAARTCAGTYGCTTTCATAGTAGATACTTCTGCCCATCCCTCAACTGCAACCATACCGTTCATTGCATCAATTCCTACAGCAATAGGGTATTTAGCAGCCATTTCTTTTACAAAAGTAGGATTAGTAAGAGCAATTGATCCTAAAATCAATCTATTTACTCCTAAATCTAAATACATTTTTATAGTAGCTTCATCTCTAATTCCACCRCCCAGCTCAATTTTTAAATTACAATTTTCTCTGATTTTYTTRATTTGTTCTAARTTGGCAGGTTCCCCTTTAAAAGCACCATTTAAATCAACAATATGCAACCACTTAGAACCAAGTTCCTCAAAACGTTTAGCAACTTGCCATGGYTCATCTGAATATATTTTTGCRCTGTCCATTAGRCCTTTTGTTAGTCTAACYGCTTTTCCATCTTTTAAATCTATTGCTGGTAAAATATCCATACTTTTTATACTCTCCTAATACGTTTTAATTTTTTAAACACAGGTTTTTAATAGCATCTTCWATACAAGAAAATTSAAAWGTAAAACCTGCTTCTTCYARKCKTTTGGGATAAATACTTTGTCCMTCACTTARTACTTTTGCACCTTCAGAAAAAATAGCTTCTAGAATAAATTCAGGAACAGTAAAAAGAAGTGGTTTTTTTAACTCTTTTGCTAATACTTTTGAGAAATTATCATTAGTAGTAGGAATRCTTGCACATAAATTGTAAGCATGATGCAAAGAAGCATTCTCAATAGCAAAATAAAAGGCATTTTTTAARTCTTCTATATGAACAAAAGAYAAAGCTTGATTTCCMGAAGCTATTTTAGCTCCTAAACCTAAACGAAAAACTGAAAGCATTTTTTTAAACATGCCTCCTTTTTTCCCAAGTACTATTCCAAATCTAAAATTAACTACTCTGCATTTTGCTTTTAATGCTGTAGATTCCCACTCTTGACAGAGTTTTGATAAAAAATCATTTGAATAAGAAGCATTGTCTTCATTGTAGTGTTTTTTATTATCATAAATACCAAGTGCCGAAGCAGATATTAATAACTCTATGTTWTTTTTWGATTGATTAATTGCTTTTGTTAAAAGAAGTGTTGTATCAATACGACTTTTATATATTTCTTCTTTGTATTCACTGCTCCAACGCTTTAGAATACTTGCGCCTGCTAAGTTAAATACAATATCACTCTTATCAATTTTTTCTTGTAAAACAGTGGTATTTTTGAAATCATCTTTGTGTATTTGAATTATAGTGAAACCGCTCGTAGAAAAGAACGTAATTAACTCTTTTCCTATAAAACCACTGGCTCCTGTAATTGCTATTGTTTTCATTATTTTATATCTTAAGAAAATTTTTCAATATTTTCAATCCATTGTCATGAGATTTTTCTGGATGAGGCTGAAAGCCATAAATATTGTTTTTATTCACAGCAGAAGCAAATTCATAACCATAAGTAGTTGAACCGATTACATTTTCTTCTTTTGTATGAACATGGAAAGAGTGAACAAAATATAAATAAGGATCTTCTAAACCATCAAATAAAACAGATTTAGTATTGGTGATTTTGTTCCAACCCATATGTGGAATTTTAAAATCTTCTTTCATTTTGTTTTTATCAAATTTAAGAATCTTTCCGTCAATTAAGCCCAAACCTTCGTGCGCTCCAAATTCTTCAGAACTTTCAAATAATAATTGCATTCCTAAACAAATGCCTATCATAGCTTTTCCTGTTTTTGAGAAATCTAAAATAGCATCTTTCATTCCTGTTTGTTTTAAATGAAGCATTGCATCACCAAAAGCACCAACACCTGGCAGAATAATTCTATCAAAGTTTTTTAAGTCYTCAGGATTTTTTACTATGCTGGCTTTTGTATCTAATAATGAACATGCATTGTAAACACTTGCTAGGTTTCCCATATTATAATCTATAATTCCAATCAATATCTCACCTTTACTTTAAAAACCCCATTATACAAGAATTTATAGTATTTTTGATTAAACTTAATTAATATAATAGATGCAAAAATTTAATGAATACTAAGAATATTACTATAAAATAAGAATTAAAAATATTATTAAGGCTACGATATGAGATTACAAAAATTATTTGCATTGAGTTTGGCAGCAGCTACTTCAATATATGCAGCGGGATACAAAATCCCTGAACAATCATTAAAAGGTACAGCACTTGCAGCTGCTTATGTTGCAAATGCACATGGAGCAGATGCTTCTTATTATAATCCAGCGAATATGGCTTTTTTTTCAAAAGGGAATCAATTGGATTTTGGGCTTTCTTATATTCAAGCATCAGCTATTGATTTTGACAGTTCAGAAACGGTTTCAACTTTAAGTAATGCTCCTGCTCAAAGTAAAGCAGAAAAAGAAACAGTATTTATTCCTACTTTACATTATATTATTCCATCAAGTTTTGAGAATACTACCTTTGGTATTTCTATGGTTGCACCTGCTGGATTATCAAAAAGATGGAATAACACTTTTGCTAAAAAATCAGCAGAAGAATTTACTTTAAAAATTGTTGAATTAAATCCTACGATTGCTTATAAAATTAATGAAAAATTGGCAATTGGTGGTGGATTAAGACTTCTTTATAGTGAAGGTATAGTAAAAAGTAGTGTTGGTACAGGTATTTCGAGAGATTTAGAGGCTGATGCTGTTGATTTTGGTTACAACTTAGCACTTACTTATAGACCTACAAAAGAAGCAACACTTGCTGCTACTTATCGTTCTTATGTAGATATTACGGTAAAAGGGGATGGTAAACTAAATTATACTCCAACTGCTTCGTCGTATTCTGGTGGTGCATCTGTAACATTTCCTCTTCCAGCTGCTCTAAATCTTGCTGCTTCTTATGATTTTGGTGATTTAACGGCTGAATTGGTATATGAAAGAACATATTGGTCAACCTATGATACCTTGGATTTTAATTATGATAAAACACTTAATACAACAGGTGGGGCATCTTCTTTTTATGCTGCATTTGATGCACCAAGAGAAAAAAATTGGAAAGATACTAATACTTATAGATTAGGACTTACTTACCAAGCTAATAAAGATTTAACAATAATGGGTGGTTTTGCAATTGATGAAACACCAGTGCCAGATGATACCATTGGTTTTGAACTTCCCGATTCGGATGCTAAAATTTATTCAATGGGATTTGAGTATAAATTAAATGAAAACTCAAGTATTGGTGCTGCTTATTTAGTATCCATTAAAGATGACAGAAATGCAGAAATTGATGGACAAAATGGGACGATTACTAATTCAAAAGTATCATTATTAACTATAGGTTACTCTTATTCTTTCTAGTTTTTATGTTTAGCATCCGCTAAACATAAAGCAAAAAGTACCTCATTGTTTAGGGAACAAATGTTAAAAGCCTCTTTTAATGTTGTTCCTGAGGTCAAAACATCATCTACTAAAATAATCTTTTTGTTACGAATATGTTTAAGTATGAAATTTCGTGGATTCTTTTTTCTAAAAGAAAGTTTTTTTCCTGCATAAACAACTTTATTTTGCGCTTTCAAAACATTATAGGTGCTTGTAATATTTTTAGAGTTTAAGTGTTTAGCTAATATTGCTGTATGTGAAAACTCATGTCTTGTATGGTCATCAATGGGAATAGCTAAACTTTTTGTATTAAATGAGAATTCTTTTGCAAATAAAGCAAAAGAATTTAAAGCCAAAATATTTAATACACGGTCCCCACAAAAATGATATTTAGCAGATAATAAATCTTGTATTTCTTCATAATTATAAAAAGAATAAATAAAAAAGTTTTTCCTTATTTCTCTTTTGTATAATCTTGGCTGCAAAAAATCATACTGGCACCTTTTGCAAATAATCAAATAAGACCAAACTTCACAAATAATACATTTCATATTAAATAATATCATAAATTATATTTAGATAAAATTGTTTTTAAGAACCTTCAAAAAATCACTTTTTATTTTTGGCATATCTAATTTTCCATTATATACATCGTACATTGCATAGGACTCAAGTGGCGTAGCCCCACAATACTTAAAGGTTTTATGCGTAGCTACATTTACTTCATCCAAACTCAAACCTTCGAAAAAACCATTTTTATTTGAAAATGAGTTTGAAGGGGCATTATAGGTAAGGCTTAACATATATTTTTTTTCTTTCATTAATCCACTTGTGCCATATTCATTATTTTCATTACCTTCCCCACCATCATACGTAACCGTTCCGTAGCCAGCTGAAAAGATATCATCAATGTATTTTTTAGTAAGCCATGGTGTTCCCATCCAAAAAGTAGGAAATTGAAAAAAGATACAATCAGCCCAAGAAAACTTATCCAGTTCTTCTTGAATATTATACTCATTTTGAATTACTGTATGTTGTATTGTATAACCAGCTTCTTTTAAAAAATCATCTGCATGATTAACTAAAAACTGCGATAATCCTCCATTAGCTATACCTTCATATTTTTGATGCCCATTAATAATTAAAACGTTTTTCATTTTTATCCTTTAGTTTTAGTTCTGAGAGTATAAGCCTAAGTAGCTTAAAATATCCTTAGGATACTTTTGCATCCCAAGGATACATAAAATAWCYAAGGATAAAAAAGTATCCTAAATTAGGTTTTATATGATATACTTCAAATAAAAAGGCCTTAAATGTACATAGTTGATGGAAAAGAATATGTTTGTACTGTGCCTGTAACTTTATCAATTTTTAATGATAAATGGAAATTGGATGTTATTTGGTATTTGTTAGAAGGTGAAAAAAGATATACAGAACTTTTTGATGTAATAAATAAAATCACCAAAAAAACGCTAACAGCAAAACTACGCGAACTAGAGGAAAAAGGTTTAATTAATAGAGTTGCTTATGCAGAAGTACCACCCAAAGTAATCTACTCATTAACACCCTTAGGAAAAGAGCTAAAGCCTTTATTAGAAGAAATGTATAAGTGGGGCATGAAATACGTCGAAGCAAGAGGAGAGATAGTAAAGGACTAAATATAATTGATTGGTATATTAAATTAAGATTGAATTGTTAGATTAGTTTAAAACGAAGTTTTGAAAGTATTGTTTTGATTTGGGGTGAAGTTCAAGGCAGAATAAAACTTTTATTTGGGAGCCTAGTGTACTAGGTGAGTAAAAAAAAGTTTTGTTCCAACGCAGAAATTCGCTCAAAAGCGAAATTATAATTTCAAAACAGCCATGAATGCTTCTTGTGGGACGTTAACTTTTCCTATTGATTTCATTCTTTTCTTCCCAGCTTTTTGTTTATCCAAAAGTTTTCTTTTTCTTGAAATATCTCCACCATAACATTTAGCTGTTACATTTTTACCTGTTGATTTTACTGTTTCTCTTGCAATAATATTAGAACCAATACTTGCTTGAATAGCAACTTCAAAAAGTTGTCTTGGAATTAATTCTTTTAAGGCTTTGATAAATTCTCTACCTTTTGATAAAGCTTTATTTTCTGGAACAATAATAGATAATGCATCTACAATATCCCCTGCAACTTTAATATCAAGTTTTTGTAAAACACCTGGTCTAAATCCTATTGGTTCATAATCAAAAGAAGCATACCCTTTTGTAGTGGATTTTAATCTGTCATAAAAGTCCATTACAATTTCATTCATTGGAATATCGTATTCCAGCAAAACTCTTGTACCTATATAATCCATTTTAATTTGGATTCCTCTTTTGTCATTTAGAAGTTTAATTACATTTCCTAAAAATTCATCAGGTACTAAAACTGTAGCTTTAACATAAGGCTCGAATATAGTATCTATATAATTTGGATCGGGTAATTCAGAAGGATTTTGAATATTAATCTTAGAACCATCTTTTCTTAGTACTTCATAAATAACTGTAGGAGCAGTTGCAATTAATTCAAGATTAAATTCTCTCTCCAGTCTTTCTTTGATTACTTCCATATGAAGCATTCCTAAAAAACCAGCTCTAAAACCACTTCCTAGCGCAACTGAACTTTCTGGTTCATAAGAAATAGAGCTATCATTTAATTTTAATTTATCTAAAGCATCTCTTAAGTCTTCAAATTTATCTGTATCAATTGGATAAAGACCAGCAAAAACAAAAGGTTTAGCAGGTTCAAAACCATCAATAACGGAAGCTGTTGGATTTTTAGCATCTGTCATTGTATCTCCAACAGCAATAATATCTACTGTTTTAATACCAAGGACTACAATACCAATTTCACCTGTTGCAAGTTCATTGGTAGATTCTCTTTTTAAAGGATGTGGGTACATAAGTGATAATACTTGTTGGTCATGTTCTGTATTCATCATACGTATTACTTGACCTTTTTTAATACTTCCTTCATATACACGAACCAGTGCCAGCGCACCTAAATAATTATCAAACCATGAATCATAAATCAATGCTTTTGTAGAAGCATTTTCATCCCCAGTTGGAGCTGGAATTCTATCAACTATAGAGTCAATTAAATCTTTAACTCCTAAACCTGTTTTAGCAGAAATTAAATTACTATAAGTACAGTCAAGACCAATAGCTTCTTCTACTTCTTCTAATACTCTATCTGGATCAGCAGAAGGTAAATCAATTTTGTTTACAACAGGTAATAATTCTAAGTCATTATCCATAGCAATATATACATTTGCAATGGTTTGTGCTTCTACACCTTGGGTTGCATCAACAATTAATAAAGCTCCATCAGAAGAAGCAAGTGAGCGTGATACTTCATAAGAAAAATCAACATGACCTGGAGTGTCAATAAGATTTAAAACGTATTCTTGTCCATCTTTTGTATATTTAAGTCTAACACTTTGTGCTTTAATTGTAATTCCACGTTCTTTTTCAATATCCATAGTATCCATAACTTGTGCTGACATGTCTCTATCGGCAACTGACCCACATTCTTGAATAATTCTATCTGCGAGTGTTGATTTTCCATGATCAATATGAGCAATAATTGAAAAGTTTCTTATATGTTTTTGCAAGATTTTTCCTAAGTACTAGTTTCTAAGCGTTAATCTTAGTTAATTTATAAAAATTATATATAGTTTTCGCGATTATAGCCTAAGTATTGTAAGAGTGATGTTAAGAGAATATAGTAGTACGTAATCTTGGGATTTACCCAAAATTACTATTTTGAAAGAATTGCTTCAACTCTTCTGTTTGCTAATCGTCCTTCTTTTGTTTGATTACTAGCAAYAGGCTYRCTTTCTCCAAAACCTTCAGACATTAATTTTGATGCATTTACACCTAAATCTACTAATTTATCATGCACTGCTTTTGCTCTTTTATCAGATAAGATTTGATTATATGATTCACTTCCTCTTGAATCTGTATGTGCAGCAATAACAGCACTTTTTTTAGATGCATTTAAATATAAAGCAAAGTTTTTTAGAACTTCAGAATAATCTTTATTCATTACATCAGAGTCAGTATTAAAATTTACTTTTAAATTCATCACTTTTGCACAACCATCAATACTTACTCTTGTATTTACAGGTGTATTTAAACATTCATCATGACGGTTAAATACACCATCGTTATCATCGTCTTTATATACATCTTTCATTTTTTGAACCATTGGTTCTKCTTTYRTYATTGGCTYTTCTTTTTYCATCATWACTGGCATTTTRTTWGCTTTTTGCCCAAAACCATAAGAAAGACCAACAGTATATAATARATTRTTRTCCCCATGATCTGCTTCAATTAAATGTCTAAGATCCATTTTTAAAGAGGTTCTATCTGTAAGTTTATATTTATAACCAAGGCCATAATTTGCAAATAAACCATCTTCATTACGTGAACTATTAGAAAAAGATTCTACTCCAATTCCAACTAAAGCATAAAAAGAAGAGCTATCGTTAATAGGATAATCTTTTATTACATTTGCAAATACTCTTAATACTGATGTATCTTCTGTTGAGTTTTTAATATCTACATCTTGGATACTTTTTAAAATTCCAAATTCGATTTGGTCAAAAATTGTACTGTCTAGTTTTGTACCTATACTTAAACCAATGTTTGCATAGTTTCTTTCCAGTTCTAAATTACCTTCTGTAAGAGCTCCACCTAATAATAAACTTACTTCATGTGGATAGTCTGAGTTTGCTGATAATAAGATTCCTGCTGTTAATAGAGTACTTAATAATATCTTTTTCATTTCAAGCCTTTGTTAAATTTTTATTATTATATTATAACAAAAGTAAATAATATATTAAATTATTATGACAAATATGTAGAAAATTAGCTACTATTATGAATAAAAGTACTCAGATGCCTAAGAAGAAGGCATCTAATTTACAAAAACAAATTTAAAATCTTTTGTTCTTGTAAAATATTTTATAAAAAGATAGAGTTTACTGATTGGTTATTGTGAATTCTATATATAGCTTCACCCATGATATCAGCTGCGCTTAAAACAGTGATTTTTTCATGATTTTGTTTTAAAGGAATGGTATTTGAAATTACCAGTTCATCTAAGTCTTTTGAGTTTAAATTTTCATAAGCTTTTCCTGATAATACACCATGAGTACAGCAAGCCATTACCGAAGTTGCACCTCTTTTTTTAAGTGCTGCTGCTGCTTTTACAAGCGTTCCAGCAGTATCAACCATATCATCAACTAGAATAACGTCTTTACCTTCAACATCTCCAATAATATTCATAACTTCAGCAACATTTGCTTTTTCTCTTCTTTTATCAACAATAACCAAGTCATAACCAAGTTTTGAAGCATAAGAACGAGCTCTAGTAACCCCACCAATATCTGGACTGGCAATAATTGGGTTTTTGAAGTTTTTTGCTTTAATATAATCAACAAATAAAATCGAACCAAATAAGTTATCTGCAGGAATATTAAAAAATCCTTGAATTTGAGCGGCATGTAAATCAACAGTAATAATTCTATCAATCCCCGCTTTTTCTAATAAATCAGCAACCAGTTTTGCAGTAATTGGTACTCTTGGCGCTGCTTTTCTATCTTGTCTTGCGTATCCATAGTAAGGTACAACAGCAGAAATAGATTTAGCACTTGATCGTTTAAAAGCATCAATCATGATTAATAATTCCATTAAATTATCATTAGTAGGTGCACAAGTAGGTTGTATTATAAATACATCATGACCTCTAACACTCTCAGTAATTTGTACTGAAATCTCACCATCTGAGAATTGTTTAACGCTCGCATCACCAACTTCTACATTTAAATATCTTCCTATTTCGTCTGCAAATGCTTTATTTGCAGTACCGCTAAATAGTTTAAAGCCGCTCATAAAATTCCTTTTTACTATGTAATTATAATGCGATTATATCTAAAAAACTCTTAATTAAAGTGACTAAGGAAAAAAGCATTTTTATGTCAAGATTGTTTTTTATAATAGACAATTTATATGTATATATAAGGTCTTTAAGTAGTAAAACTTATTTTTCTATGGATTAAAAGGAGCACCTTTTGTTATGTATTGTCCTTCAAAGGAATCGCCATACTTTGTAAGATTCATGCTCCCACCAAGTACGTTTCCAGAATCCCCATAGAAACTACCTGTAAGGGTGCCATTTACATCAGAACCTTGATAGGGATCAATAACTACATTGCTTAAGCCACTAGACGTTATATCAGCCTCAAAATCGGTACCAAATGCATCTAAGTTAGAAATGTCTCCGTATGCAGAAGCATCTCCATAGTCAATTAGTATAGAGATATTTCCTGTTAAAGAGGTGACTCCATTTTTTAAGCCTGTTATCGTGCCTGTATATTGCAAATAATCTGTACCTCCATCTATATATCCTTGAATAATATTACTTGGAGTTAAATAATCATTGGATAAAGTGAAAGTATCTCCAATTATATAATCATCCAATTCACTTTGGCTTAAGGCTTCTATATCAATAAGGATATTAGTAGCGGTTTCATTTGTTTGCTCATTGTTATTAGTATCGTTGTTATCATTAAAATCGTTATTTACTACTTGAGTAACTTCATTTTGTGAATCTAAATTTACATTGTTTTCTGCTTGTTCTTCATTTTTTTGTTCTTCTTGAGATTCTTCTTTTTCATTAGTTTGACCTGTTTCATCAGTTTGTTCTTTATTTTCTTGTTCTTCTTCTTTTTTTAATTCTTCTGCTTCTTGTTCCACTAATTCAGAACTCTCGCTAAATGTTTCTGTTGTTGTTGGTAATATATTGACACCTGTATTGCTTGTTGTTCCTGTAGCCCCTTTAGGAATAAAAACTGTTCTACCATTAACAGTTACTGTAAAGCCTCCAGCAAAAACACTAAGTTGTACTCGACCTTGCCCATCAACCACCATTCTTCCATCACTTCCTCTGATTCCAATAGTGGCTGTAGAGGTTTTAATCTTAAATCCTTTAGGATTTAGTTGCCCTAGTTTTCCTGTGATTGTTCTAAAAATACCCTTACCAAATCCAAAAGTAGCTTTATTATTGCTTTTTATATTTGTATCAAATACATATTTTCTAACTTGCAATGTAGAACTTTTTCCCAGTGTTATAGAGGTATTGTCATTAAATAATAATATTACTTTAGAGTTATTTTTAGTAATGACATGATCTTTTAGTTCCAATATTGAACCCACTTTTGCCGAAATTTTTGCATTTTCCCTATCAATATAAACTTCCCCTTTTACAGAGGTTATTTTTCCAATGCTGGCTAAGATGATGAGAGGACAAAAAAGTAATAAAAGTAAGGTTTTCATTAAAATGGCCTTATGAGATTTATTGCAAATGTATTTTTATTGTATACATTTGATAATACATTTGAATTTTGTTTATTATAATTGACATTTGCTTGGAATATAAGTTTAGGACTAATTGCATATGTAGCACTTAATCCAAGACCAAGAAGGGTGTTTTTTTTACGTACATTGTATCCTGCTGTTATATCCTTATACTTGGTTTTTTTATAGGATAAAAAAGTTTTTACATTAAAACTATTGTTATAAATATACTTGTTTTGAAAAGTAAAAGCATAACTTTTATTACTTATATCGCTTCTTTGGCCTTTTTCTTTATTTTCTTTAATAATACTTGCTGTATAGGTATTAATAATTTGTTTTGAATAAAGATTACTTAAAGATGAAGACAGTTCATAGGTTTTTGTGTTTTTGTCTTGATCTGTACTTATTTGATAGTTTCGTTTTTGGTATTTCAAAAAAGTGCTAAGACGGTTTTTTGAATTGTAAAGATGGTTAAATTTTACATTCAGGCCAGATGATTTAATTGTATTGATATTTTCTTCGTAGAAACTGTCCACAAAAAATGAATATTCACTGGAGTTTTTAGAAGAATGTTTTTTGATTAAGGTGGGTGTGAATTTAAAAAGTTTTAAATTCTTACTTTTGTGTTTATCATTAAACATGGCTTTATTAAGAAGTAAAAAAGTATTTTTACTAGTAAGGCTATCGCTTATTGTATATTTATAATTTAATATGGCTACTTCTAAATGAGAAGAGGCTTTTTGTGCAGAATCAGAATAAGTAAGTGAACCATATGTATGAGGTTCCGCAGTGTTTTCAAAATTTGAATCATTGTTCAGTCCAACTAGAATTAACCCATCAAAATGGTGTTTGGAATTTCTTGATTCTAATTTTTCAAGATAAGTAAGGGCAGCTTTTTTTAATAAAACTGGAGTATTTTTATTGTTTTTTATTTCAGTAAATAATCTTTGTGCTTCTATATAGGACTTGTACAATAATAAAGATCTTGCAAATTCAAATTTAACTCTGATATTATTTGGTTTTTGAAACAAAACTCTTTGATAGGCTATTATAGCAATATTGTACTTTTTAAGCTCATAGGCACTTCTTCCTAAGTGGAAATTAATTTCTGGATTGTCTAAATTTTTTTTAAATAAAATATTAAATAAATCATAGGATTTCTGATAGTTTTTATTTTTATAAAACGAAAGAGCATTTTGGTACTCTTTGCTGTTTAGTATTTGAGTATTTTGTGCATACAGTGAGGCAGTAAATAAAAATATCATGAAAAATTTGATTAACAAAAAAATCCTTTTGTTAGTAAATAATTATTTATTAATTATTATATGAAATTAAAACTTAAAAACTCCGTCAAATTCTTTTGGATATTCTTTTAAATAGTCTTTACATCTTTGTATATAAATTTTGTATATTTTATCATTTGTATTATTTTCTTTTTTATTAAGGGTATTAAAGATCTCAATTGCATCTTCAAACATAGCTTCTTGATAAAACTTTATTGCTGTATGGTATTGAAAGAGCTCTTCATCTAAAGATTCTCTTGATATTTTATACAAATTGTCATTTATACTGGCAGTATCAAAATCAATTACTTCCCATATTTTAAAGGCTTCTTCATGGCCTTTAATAGTAATGAAATCAAGGTATCTAAAAATATACTTATCTTCAACTTGTAATTTTGTAGAATCTGATATGTTTATTTTTGTGCCATAATATCGGCATAAAGACTCAAGTTTAAAGCCTATGTTCACACTATCCCCAATTATTGTATAATCACTTCTTAATTCAGAACCCATTTCTCCAATAACAGCAACACCTGTATTAATACCTATTGCTAACTCAAGAGGAGCAATATTCTTATAAGCACACATACGAATAATATTCTCAAACTTTTTATTACTTACAATTAATTTATTGATTTTTTTGATTTCGTAGACTTGTTTTAATGCGCAATCAAGAGCTTTTGTTGCATGATTTTTTATATCAACAGGAGCATTCCAATATGCCATAATAGAATCGCCCATAAATTTATCAATTGTTCCTTTTTCTTTTATAATTATTTTTGACATAGGCTCTACATATTCATTTAAAAAATCAATCAAAACAGTTGCATTCGGAGAAGCTTCTGAAATTAAAGAGAAGTTTCTTACATTACTAAAAAATATACTAATTTCTTTTGTACTTGCTTTTAGTTCACCTTTTTCATTATTAATTAAACTCTCCATAACTTCTTTTGAAACCTTTGAAGCAAATTTATTTTTAATTATTTGTTCTTTTTTTATTTCAAAGACATAGTCCATAAAAGTAGCTATTAAAACAGATAAAAATACTGCAAAAATAAGCAAAAATGAATTTATCACTAAGCCATACTCAAATAGTGTGTAATAAACTCCATATAAAGTGGAGCCTGATACAATAAATAATACAAAAGGATTTGCCCAAAGAGGGGAAAGAGTCACTAACAATATAGTAAGTATAATAATAAACAATACACAAATAATATTCACAGCATCTATCCAAGATGGTTGGGATAAAAAATCTCCGCTTATAATATTATCAATTATATTTGCATGTACTTCAACACCTGGAAAAACAGATTCAAAAGGTATTGATCTTAAATCATTAAGCCCTGCTGCCGTAGTTCCTAATAAAGCAACTTTTCCTTCTATATCTTCTTTTTTAAAATTACCATTATAAATATCTATTGCACTGTAATATTTAAATGTATGATTAGGACCTCTAAAGTTTACTAAGAGCCTGGCATATCTATCTGTTGGTATATAAGTATTTCCTATTTGAATACTCTCAACTCCTAATTCATTGTAGTTTATAAAAATAGCTTCAACTTGCATAGCTGCTCTTATAATTTCTAAAGCAAGGGATGGATAAAGTTGATCATTGTATTTTATAAGTAAAGGGACACTTCTTATTACGCCATTAATATCCGGAATTACATTAAAAAAACCACTTGAATATGCACTTTCTTGTAGTTTTTGGTGGTTTAAAATTGTTCCTTGTGCTAAAATTAAATATTCTTGTGATTGGTTTTTATTTCTCTCAACTATTACTGCTGCAATGTTTAACGCTTCTTTTCTTAAAAATTTTTGTTTGCTTAACTCAAAACTATAACCAAGTATTGTAGGTGTATTTGCAACCATAAAATTAAAATCTTTATCATAATCAGGTGCTTCTATATTTTGTATATTGTATTCTTTAAATATTTTTGCAGGAGAGCTTTGATCAAGTTCTGCAA
Organism: Arcobacter sp.; assembly: GCA_002733685.1. Taxonomy (GTDB): domain Bacteria; phylum Campylobacterota; class Campylobacteria; order Campylobacterales; family Arcobacteraceae; genus NORP36. Next base: position 66,881 of record NVWN01000015.1, read on the forward strand.
ACACAATATCTAAACCAATAACTCCAATTCCTGCAAGTGCTAATTGTTCAAGAATTTTGGCAACTTTATTTCTTGGCCACGGCCACTGTCCTAATTCACTCAAAGATTTTTCATCAATATCAATGATTATAATATTATCCTGCGTTTTAATTTCACCGCGAGTTTTAAACATATAATCTCGTATTTGACCATCCAAGGATGAAGTGAATTCATTAAAATATATTTTACTAACTAACACTATAATAAAGATAATTAAAGCAGCAAAACTGTAAATAGTGATTTTTTTTAGTTTAGTGTTCATAGTCATGATTATAGCAAATAAAATTCAGATAAGTTATATTTTGCTATAATTAATTCATGAAAAAACACAAAAATATATTATTAATAATATTAATATTAATCTTTATAAATACAGATGTATCTGCAGCTTTATCGAATAATATATTGAATTCCGTGGTACAAAATAAAGAAGAAAAGAATAAAAACAAGACAATAAAGTTAGCTGTTATTAGCAATTGGAGCGTTGATGAAACAGGTAATAATACGCACTTTAAACTTATCGATTTATTTAAAAAATATGCTAATTTAACTGTCATACCTATTACCTTTGATAAATGGGATATTGCTTATAAACAAGCAAAAGAAGGTAAGAATATTGATGGAATTATGGGGCTTTCTTGGAGTAAAAACAGAAAAAAAAATGATTTTTTATTTTCTAAAGCTTATAAAATTACTCCTTATTATCTCATAGTTAAGAATGACAGCACTATTGAAAAAGTTGAAGATCTTAAGAATAAAACAGTGTATATAAATAAAATCTCACCGTTAAAAGAGATGTTAAAAATAAAAATACCATCTGTTGAAATACTTTATACAGAAGATAAATATGATGCATACTTTTCATTTCAAGCAAATTATCAAAAACTCAAACTTAATAATTTAAAAATAATAGATACCATTTATGATGCTTATGGTGAAATATCACTTGGTATCTCTAGAAATAAACCAGATATATATATAAAAATACAAGAAGCATTTTCTTTAATTCCTAAAGAAGAATTATTGGCAATCTCTAATAATAAACTTGGATTTACAAAAAAAGAAAATGAGTGGTTAAATAAAAATCAAAGTTTAAACTATAGTTATAACACTTCTTTTAAACCTCTTGAATGGATGGATGAACTAAAAGAACACAAGGGCATAATAAAAGATATTTTAAATATTATTGAAACAAAAAGTAGTATTAAATTTAAAGAAGCTAAAAATAATAAGACTATTAATATGTACTCTGCTCTTGTGAAAAATGATGATAAGAACCTTAGTTATACTAAAAATACAATATTTAGAACACCTTTTGTATTTTTAAGTAAGGGAGAGCAGAATTATAACAATGGTTTTAATGATGCACTTAATAAAAGAGTTGCTCTTATTAAAAACAGCCCGATGATTAAATTAATAAAAGAATTTAGACCTGAGATAAAACTAATTATCATAGAAGATATGATTAGTGCTTTTAATGAACTTGATGAAAAGGATATAGATATCTTAATCATAAATGCAACAAGTGCAAAATATTATCTTAATACCTTAGGTTTTGATAATTTAAGAATTTCATACAAAACAATATTTTCATTGGATTTACGGATTGCCATAGATGAAAGTTTACCCAACGTTGTTCTTTCTATTTTGGATAAATTACTTTTAACTATAAGTGAAAAACAAAGAAATGATATTGCTAATAAGTGGGCAGATGTAAGGGTTGAAAATAAAACAGATTGGCTGTTTATTTTTCAGATAATAGGACTGGTTTTATTTATTTTAATTGTTCTTATAATAAATAACTACAGATTAAAATCACTGGTAGAAAAGAAAACAAAAGATATAGAAACACAAAAAAATGAAATTGAAAATACCTTGTCTTCTTTTGATAAAAATGTAATGTTTACTAAAACAGATTTAGAAGGTGTAATTACTCATGCAAGTGAAGCATTTTGTAAATTTAGTGCTTATAAACAAGAAGAACTAATAGGTAAATCTCATAATATCATGCGTCACCCAGATACTCCTTCTGAACTTTATCGTACTATTTGGGATTCCTTAAAAGCAGAAATACCTATAGTAAAAGAGTTTAAGACACTTAAGAAAAATGGCTCTTCTTATTGGGTAGAAGTCTTATTTTCTCCTATATATGATACAAAAGGAAAACTTACTGGATACAGTGGTATTAGACAAGATGTAAGTGACAAAAAAGAAGTAGAAGATTTAAGCGCAAATCTAGAACTAAAAGTTATTGATAGAACAAAAGCATTAAATAAAGCAAAAAAAGAAATAGAAGAAACACATAAAAATACAAGAGACAGTATAGAGTATGCTTCTTTAATTCAAAAAGCTTTAATACCAGAAGATGATTTTGTTCAAGGGTTTTTTCAAGATTCTTTTATTTGGTGGAATCCAAAAGATGTTGTGGGTGGAGATATTTTTCTCTTTGAAACATTAAGAAATGAAAATGAATGTTTATTTATGGTAATTGATTGTGCTGGACATGGAGTTCCTGGTGCTTTTGCTACTATGCTTGTAAAAGCTATTGAGAGAGAACTAGTAGCTAAGTTAAGTAAGAGTTTGTATGAAATAGATACGTCTATTATTCTTAGGCATTTTAATCAAACTATGAAAAAACTCTTGCATCAAGAAAATGATGATNCTATHTCAAATGCAGGATTTGATGGGGCTATTGTGTATATAAATAAAGATAAAAATCTTTTACGATTTTGTGGGGCTCATACGGATTTATATTATATGCACAATGACAGTATTACTATGATAAAAGGAAATAAACAATCTGTTGGATATAGGCAGTGTAAAATGGATTACCCCTATAAAGAATATGAAATGAGTATTGAAGAGGGTATGCAATTTTATCTTTCCACCGATGGTTATATTGACCAAAAGGGGGGAGAGAAAGGTTTTTCTTTTGGTAAAAGGAAATTTAAAAGTGCACTTGAAGAGGTTTATAATAAACCAATGAAAGAACAGCTAAGTATTTTACAAGAGAAAATGATAGACTATCAACAAGACTATTTTAGAATTGATGATAGTACAGTATTTGGATGGAGGGTTTAGATGACAATTAGAGATTTAGAATTACAACTGTACAAAGAAGATATTATATTCACTTTTAGTGGGGCAATATCATACAATGTATTATCAGCAATTAGTTTATCTATAAAAGATGAATTAAGTAATTTAGAAAGTGGTGGTAAACAGCAGTTTAATGTATATTATGTACTTATTGAATTGGTCCAAAATATTATTAACTACTCAGTTAGAAGAGGTGAAAATAGCGGAAATGGTTATGGAACCTGTTTTGTAATACATCATGCCAAAAGTGAAGAATTTAAAGTTTGTTCTGGAAATGTAGTTACAAATGAACAAGCACAAAAGATTAAAAATAAAATTGATAAAATTAATTCTTTTGATGAGGTTGAATTAAAAGCATATTATAAAGAAACCAGAAGAAGTGGCAGAGATATGCATGAAAAAGGTGGTGGTTTAGGGTTTATTGAGATTGCTAGAAAAGCAAAGGAAAAACTAAACTATAGTATTGAAAAAATAGATTCAGATAAATCTTATTTTGAAATAAACGTAAATATTTAAAAGGAAAGTATTATGCCAATAATTAATGTAGAAAAAACACAGTTAACTCCAAGTATTCTTTTGGACAAAAACTTAGGTTTGGTTGAAATTAAAGGTGATTCTTTGCCTGAGAATACACAAGAATTTTACAAAAATTTAATGAGTGAATTAAAGGATTATTTTAATTCTCCTCAAGATAAAACAACAGTTAATTTAGAAATTACCTATTTTAACAGTAGTAGTTCAAAACTTTTTTTCGATTTTTTCGATTTAATTGAAAGTGCAAGTGAAAAATGTACTATTGAAATAAATTGGATTTATGATGAAGAGAATGAGAGTATGGAAGAAGCAGGAGAAGATTTTGCTGAAGATTTTGAAGCCTTGAATTTTAATATGGTAACAAAATAAACAAGATGATTAATTCAGAATTATCACTTTTAGAAGAACTTGAAAATTTAAAAAAAGATTTTAATAGTACGGTAGATAAATTAGCAAAAGATTTAAAAAGAAACTACAAAACTATGGAAAGATCAGATAAACAACAAACAAGAGAGTTCTTAAAACTAAAAGCATTAAATAAAGAAATAGAAGATACTCAAAAAGAAATTATTTTCACCCTTGGTGCAATAGGCGAAAGTCGTTCAAAAGAGACAGGAAATCATGTGAAAAGGGTGGCTGAATATTCAAAAATATTAGCACTTAAATATGGAATCAGTGAAGCAGATGCCGAGCAGTTAAAACAAGCAAGTCCCATGCATGATATAGGTAAAATAGCCATTCCAGATGCTATTTTAAATAAACCTGCACGACTTACTTTTGATGAGTTTGAGAAAATGAAAGAACATGCACACTTAGGTAATGAGATGTTAAGACATTCAAATCGACCTCTTTTAAAATTAGCTGCAATTGTTGCTTATGAACATCATGAAAAGTGGGACGGTAGTGGTTATCCACAGGGTACTGCTGGTGAAGACATAAATATTTATGGAAGAATTACAGCACTTGCAGACGTTTTTGATGCATTGGGAAGTGAAAGGGTTTATAAACCAGCCTGGGAAGATGAAAGAATCTGGAAACTTTTTAAAGAAGAAAAAGGGAAACATTTTGATCCCAAACTTATAGATATATTTTTTGAAAATATAGATTTATTTTTAGAAGTAAGAGACAGATTAAAAGATACTATAACTTAGTATTTTAAAAACACTTCTTTCTTTAAGAAGCGTTATTTATTTAATGGCATTGGGGATTTTTACCCATGCCAATATTTTTTAGAAATAATTCTATATTTCTAATTAAGAGTAATCACTTATAAATCCGCCACCTAAACAATAAAGGCCATCATATAAAACAAGACTTTGTCCTGATGTGACAGCTCTTTGAGGCTTGTCAAATTTGACTAGAACTTTATCATCATTAACTTGAGTAACAGTGCAAGCTTGTTTTTGTTGACGATAACGCACTTGCGCCATTAATTTATCCCCAATCTTAGGTGGTTCATCTAATACCCAATGCATATGACTGGCTTCCACATTTTGGTTCATTAGCAAGGGGTGATTGGTATCTTGTACAATTGTTAATGTATTATTTGCCAAATCTTTTTTGGCTACATACCAAGGGTTATGGGTATTATTAGCAGTTTCAGTCTCTTTCATACCTCCAATACCAATGCCTTTTCTTTGACCTAGGGTGTAACAAATAAGACCTTTATGTTTTCCTATTATTTTCCCTTCTTCATCTATAAAATCACCAGGAATAGCTTTTAAATGTTGGGTAATAAATTCATCAAATTTTTGTTTGCCAATAAAACATATACCCGTACTGTCTTTTTTATCACTTACAGGTAGATTATGTTCTTTCGCTATTTCTCTTACTTCTTTTTTTGTTAAATCAGCAAGGGGAAATAAAGCGTGTGACAATTGTGTACTTGTTAGTGCATGTAAAAAATAAGTTTGATCTTTTGTATCATCTTTAGGCGTTGATAGTACATGATGATTGTTATATACATCTATTTTGGCATAATGCCCCATAGCTATCGTATCAGCACCCATTTTTTTTGCTTCATTTAAAAATACATTGAATTTAATCTCACGATTGCAAAGTATATCTGGATTAGGAGTAAGGCCTTTTTTCAAACCTTCTAAAAATACATCAAATACTTTAGTTCTATATTCTTGCACAAAATCTATGCCTTTTACTTCAATTCCTAATATCTTACCTACTTTTTTAGCATCTTCAAACTCTATACGGTTAGGACATTGACTACCTTCTATTCCATACTCCCAGTTACGCATGAATAAGCCTTGTACTTCATAACCTTGCTGTTTTAACAGTAATGCCGTAACAGAAGAATCAACACCACCAGACATGCCTACAACAACTTTCTTTTTATTCATTTTTTGCCTTTAAAAGTTCCTTTTTAAAAGGAACTTACATTTTATAATTTCTTTTAGCATTGAAATAAATTCAACTAAAAGGCGTCTAAAAGAGAACAACGGGTTGTTCTACAAGAGTTTTAAAGGAATAGTAACTGATTCTCTATTGTGCCAAGATTTGTGAGGAATAATTAGTTTTTTAGTATTTACTTTTTTATTAGCAAAAAATATTATATCTATATCCAGGGTTCTAGGCGCATCTTTAAAGGACCGCTTTCTTCCATATCTAATTTCTAGCCTCTGCATAGATTTGAAAAAATCGTTGAGACCTAAATTAGTTTTAAGGGTAATTATACCATTTAAAAAGTCTTTTTGATCCAAGAATCCAAAAGCAGGATTTTTTAAGAGGGGTGAAGTTTGTAAAATATCAAATCTTGTATCTTCTTTTAGACATAAGAATAACTTATTAAAAGTCTTTTTAACATCGCCTACATTTCCCCCAATTCCTATGGTTACTTTATATTTTTTTTTACTTTCAGATTTTAGAGTTCTTGGGTAATTACTACTATAAAAAAGGCATAAGTTTTGTGTTAATTTTTTTTTCATATTTCTCTCATAAATAAAACATTAGTATTTTACTAAAGATTTATATTTTTTTAAATATACTTTTTCCTATTTTTCAAATGAATTTAAAGTATATGGGCTTTTGAATTTATAATAGCAACAGTATCTTCAATTCTGACCCCAAATTCATTGGGAAGGTAAATTCCAGGTTCAATGGTAAAAACCATATTTTCTTCAATTATAATCTCTGATTTTGCATTAATAAAAGGATATTCGTGAATATCCAAACCAACGCCATGTCCAGTAGAGTGAATAAAATATTTTCCATAACCCGCTTTTTCAATGATACTTCGTGTTAAATTATCAATTTCACTTGCTTTCATTCCTACTCTGGCTTTTGATATGGCATTTTCTTGAGCTTTTAAAACAATGTCATAAATTTTTTGATGTTTTGCTTTTGAAAACTTTTGTTCTCTTCCAAAAGAAAAATTATCAAAATCCACATGCGAAGTAGAGGTTCTATCACTGCAATAACGTTTATATTTTATACCCATATCAACCAGTAATAAATCATTTTTTCTTAAGATATTATCAGTTGCTTTGGCATGGGGATTGGCTGCATTTTCATTAATAGCCACAATAGGGTCAAAACTTACTTCTAATTGTCCTTTTTGGGTCATTTTTTCATAGGCCTTAAAATTAAGCAGTTTTTCACTTTGTTCAAAACCATTTTTTTGAAGATATTTAGCAAAACGATTAAAGCCTTTTCTTCCAAGTTTTGCAGCTTTATGTAAGATAGTGATTTCATCATCACTTTTAATCATACGTTTTAATTGAGAGAATTTTTCTTTGTTTACAAGTTCAATATCTAAAGCTTGTTTTAATTTTGCAAATAAAGAGTAAGTAAAATCATTACCATCATAAACAAGGCTTTTAGTATTGGATTTTTTTATTATTTTTAGTGCCTCTTCTATTAGGTTTGCACTTTGAATAACACTGGCATTCATTACTGCATTTTGTGCTTCTTGAATATACCTTGAGTCTGTTATAAAAAATGCTTCGCTTCCAAGTTTTAAATATAAAACATTGTCACAAGAATAAGAACATTCGTAATAAATTGCATTTTCATTTTTTAAAATATAATTTTCCATAAAAACCTTTGGATATTGAATATAGTGTATTAACAAGCGTTATTTAACTATAAATTAAATATAATCATAGCTAAAATTTATAAAAGGAATCATAATATGAAAATAGCAGTAATACAAGGTCCAAACCTTAATATGTTAGGTGTTAGAGAGCAAAATATTTACGGACCAATGTCAATGGAACAAATTCATGAACAAATGAAAGCAACAGCGGCTCAAAATGGAGTTGAATTAGAGTTCTTTCAATCAAACCTAGAAGGTGAAATTGTTGATAAAGTTCAAGAATGTTTAGGAGAAATTGATGGTATTATTATTAATCCAGCAGCGTACTCACATACTTCAATAGCAATTGCAGATGCATTAGCAGCTGTAGCATTACCTACGGTTGAAGTACATATTTCAAATATTTATAAAAGAGAAGAATTTAGAAAAACTTCAATTACAGCAGCATCTTCAACGGGTGTTATCACTGGATTTGGTCCTTTTGGATACCATTTAGCATTATTATCATTAACTCAAATTATTAGTGAATTTAAAGCGATGCAAGAACAACAAAACGCAGCAGCTGCACAACAAGAAGAAACACCAGCTAATTAATGAAGATTTTAAAAGCTTCATGGCTGATATCTTGTGATAGCAAAGTAGGCATTATTAAAAATGCTGCTTTGGTATACAGTGATAAAATCATTGATTTGGGTGATGCAGATTTTATTCTTAATAAGTATTCTAATTGTGAAATTAAAGATTTAGGTGAAAACTCTGTTTTAATGCCTGGACTTATAAATTCTCATGTACATCTCGAGTTTTCTGCAAATACTACCAGTTTATCTTATGGTAATTTTATGTCATGGTTAAATTCTGTTATTGTAAACCGAGAAACACTTATAGAAAAAGCAAATTCGAAATTTATTTCAAAAAAACTTGATTTGATGTTAAAAACTGGAACAACAACTATTGGTGCAATATCTTCTTATTCTTATGATTTAGATGCTTGTGTAAAAAGTGCTATAAACACCGTATTTTTTGCAGAAGCCATTGGTTCAAAAATGGATATGGTTGATACTTTATTTAGTGATTTTAAAGCACGACTTTCTGAAATAAAAACGCACAGCTCTTCAAATTTTTTTCCAGGAGTTGCTATTCATTCTCCCTATTCTGTGCATCCTTTTTTAGTAAGAGAAGCTTTAAATTTAGCAAGGGCTGATAACTTAGCAGTTAGTACGCACTTTATGGAATCCCCAGAAGAAAAATTATGGCTAAATAAAGATGAAGGTGGTTTTTTAGAGTTTTTTAAAAACTTTTTACAGCAAGAAAAAGCAGTAACGAAACCCCTAGAGTTTTTAAATAATTTTAAAAATATCAAAAAACTTTCTTTTACTCATTGTGTTGAAGCTAATGAAGAAGAACTTCTGCTGATAAAAGAATTAGGTGGGGTGATTAATCACTGTATTACTTCAAACAGATTATTAAACAATACGAAACTAGATATTTCGGCACTTAAAACAGCTTATAGTATTGGAACTGATGGTTTAAGTTCTAATAATTCTTTATCTATGTTTGATGAATTAAGAAATGCACTTATGATGCATGAGAATAAAGAAATAAATGCTTTTGCTGCTAAATTACTRKTAAGTGCCACTAAACATGGTGCAGATGCATTGGGCTTAAATAAAGGGATCTTAAAAAAAGACTTTGATGCCGATATTATTTCTTTAGTTTTACCAGATGTTATTGAAGATGAAAAAAGTTTATGTACACATATTATTTTACATACAAAAAGAGTTAAAAACGTTATTATTGGAGGCTTAAATGTTTAAATTTATTGCTTGGTTATTTTCACCCATTGTTGCTGTATTRGATTTYATTACAAAATATTTTAAAACCATTGTTTTTTTRAGTATTGTATATTATTTTGCTTATGGTTCAAATCAAGATGTTTTGAGTGATTCAAATGCATCMTATGCAAAYTTACAAAAGATAGAACTTTTTGGGCCTATTTTATCTGCWGATAAAGTATTRGAAGATATTGAAAAAGCAAAAAACAATGACAATATAAAAGGGGTTTTATTTATAGTTAATTCTCCTGGTGGTGCTGTTTCTCCTTCTGTTGAACTTATGTATGCTATTAAAGAATTAAGAGCGATTAAACCAGTAGTTGCTTATGCTTCTGGAACAATGGCAAGTGGTTCTTATTATGCTTCTATTTATGCAAACAAAATTTTTGCAAATCCTGGTTCTATGATTGGTTCTATTGGTGTTATTTTTCAAGGTGCAAATATGGAAGAATTAATGCAAAAAATAGGTATTAAAATGCAAACGGTAAAAGTAGGTTCTTATAAAGAAGCTGGAACACCAACGCGTAAATGGAATAGCTACGAAAGAGCTGAGTTAGAAAAAGTAATTAATGATACCTATGATATTTTTATTGAAGATGTATCAAAAGCAAGAGGTCTTAAAAAATCAGATCATAAATTATATGCAGATGCACATATTTTTACTTCTAGACAAGCTAAAAAAGTAGGGCTTATTGATGAAGTAGGAAATATTACTGCTGCTAAAAAATACTTAATTACTTTGTCAGAAGTAAAAGATCCTGTATGGCACAAACAAGATAAGTTTGATGCGTTTATGGAAAAAATCATAAGTGAAGTAGTAAGTAATTTTGCAATTTCTATGCAAGGCGGATTAAAAGCTTATTAGTAAACAAGCCAATAAAAAAGGGGAAAAGATTAATCTTTTCCCCTTTTTTTATGCTTGATATAAAATAACTAGTTGTATTTAGGTTCAAGGCGGATATAACTTTTAACGATTGAGCACACAGATGTGTGTGATTGAGTTAAAAGTTATATCCAACGAAGAAGATGAATATAAATAGTTGTTTTACTTATTTTAAAGCGGATACTATTTTATATGTATCGTTGGCTATGACATATTCTTCATTCGTAGGTATTACAAAAATTCTACCTTTTGAACCATTTGTAGAAATGTCTCTTGCGTGACTTGCTCTTTTATTATTCTTAGTAGGATCAATATTTAATCCCATGTAATCTAATCCTGCACACACTTTTTCTCTGATTAACGCAGCATTTTCACCAATTCCACCTGTGAAACATAAAGCATCAACACCATCTAAAGCAGCAGCATAAGAACCAACATATTTTTTAATAATATAAGCAATCATATCAACCGCTAATCTACATTTATCATCACCAGCTTCCATAGCTTCTAATACTTCTCTTAAATCAGATGATTTTTCAGAAATACCAATAATTCCAGATTTTTTGTTTARWACATCTAACATYTCTTTAATATCTAAACCATCTTTTTCCATCATATAAGATAATGCACCTGCACCAATATCACCAGAACGTGTWCCCATCATTAATCCTTGAACAGGAGTTAATCCCATAGAAGTATCAATACACTTACCATTATAAACAGCAGAAACAGAAGAMCCATTTCCTAAGTGACAAACAATTACTCTTGTATTGTGTTTTTTATCTAACATGTTTAAGGCTTCATTGGATACAAAATAGTGACTGGTTCCGTGGAAACCATATTTTCTTACGCCATTTCTTGCATATTGGTCATAAGGAAGAGGGTACATATAGGCATAATCAGGCATTGTTTGATGAAATGCTGTATCAAATACTGCTACATTTGGAACACCTGGCATTAATTCCATACAAATTTCCATTCCCATAACGTTTGCTGGATTATGTAAAGGTGCTAGTGGAATTAAATTTTTTAATGTTTGGATAACTTTATCATCAATTACAATTGATTGTGTAAAATCTTCACCGCCATGAACAGCTCTATGACCAATTGCTTCAATTTCTTCAATTGAATTTATAACAGCACCTTCACCATCTGTTAATGTTTTAAGAACAAGTTCAATTGCTTCTCTGTGAGTTGGTAAAGAAATATTAATTTTTAATTTTCCTTCTTCACCAAATTCGTGTTTTAATACTCCATCGATTCCAATTCTTTCACAAATTCCTACGGCTAAAACTTTTTTATTAATTGGGTTCATTAATTGGTACTTTAATGACGAACTTCCTGCATTTAAAATGAATACTAACATATACTTTCCTTTAATTATAAAATATTGTGTTTAATCAACAACTTGTGTTGCAGTTATTGCAACAAGGTTTGAAATGTCTTCTACTGAACATCCTCTTGATAAGTCATTTACGGGTTTATTAAGACCTTGAATAATAGGTCCATGTGCTTGTGCATTAGCAAAACGTTGTACTAATTTGTATCCAATATTTCCAGACTGTAAATCAGGGAAAATTAAAACATTTGCAGATCCAGCAACTTTTGAATCAGGGGCTTTCTTTTTTCCAATAGCTTCAACAATAGCAGCATCTGCTTGCATTTCTCCACCATAAGCAAAATCGACATTTCTATTGTTTAAAATGCTAACAGCGTCTTTTACTTTATCAACTAAAGGATGGCTTGCACTTCCCATAGTAGAAAAAGATAACATAGCAACTCTAGGTTCTAAACCAACTACATTCTTAGCAGTTGCAGCAGTAGATGCTGCAATATCAGCTAATTGCTCAGATGTTGGATTGGGTAAAACTGCACAATCTCCAAATAAAATTAAACCATTATCCCCAAATTTTCCATCAGCTGTTTCCATAACAAAAGAAGAAGAAACCGTTTTAATTCCAGGAGCTGTTTTAATAACTTGCATAGCCGCTCTTAATACATCAGAAGTAGGTGAATCAGAACCAGCAACTACACCCTGTGCATCCCCAAGTCTTACCATCATACAAGCAAAAAAACGTGGTTCAGTTTTCATAATTTGGGTAGCATCTTTTTTACTTAAAGATTTTTTAGCTCTTAATTCAACTAATTCATCGATATAAGCATCAATACCATCAAACTCTAAAGGATTAATAATTGAAGCACCTTCAATATTAGCGCCAGCTTTTAAAGCATCTTCTTTTATTTTATTTTCATCACCAATTAATATTATATTGGCAGTTTTCTCTTTTAATACGATTTGTGCCGCTAATAATACTCTTTCGTCTTGTGATTCAGGTAATACAATTGTTCGTAACTTCTTTTTAGCATTTTTTTTAATACTATCAATTAAACCCATTTTAGATTCCTTTGTTTGTTATGATATATGGATATATATCTAAGTAATATTTTAGTTAATAAAAGCAAAAAAACATAGCTATTCGCTCTATAAAATAAGAAAAAAATTAAGTGTGAAGAATAGTAATAAATTATGACTTTTATTCCCAATTTGTAACAATATAAAAAGAACTACGTACGATATTTGTACATATAGTACAGTATTTACACATGACTTAAAATAAGGGCTTTTGTAGAAAAATAAAGGAAATTATTTCTGATATTTTTGAAGTTTAAGAAAAATCATTGCAGTCATAATTGCATCATTAAGTGCATCATGTTTTCCTAGCTCTGGAATCTGAAGCTCCTTCATTATCGTATCAAACTTCAAATCTATAAAATCATAAGGGGAGGTTTTTTTTCTGCTTTTGTAATATAAAGAGGATACTTCTATGCTTTTATTTGGTAATTTTACTCCAATATATTTTTTAGTATATTTTGATATTATTGTCATATCGAATTTAATGTAATAACCAATTATTGTTCTAGATCCAATGAAATCTAAAAGCTGTGCTATTGCTACTTTTGAATCTACTGCATTGACTAAATCAATAGGTCTTATTTGATGTATTTTAATAGATTCTTCTGCAATTTTTGATGAAGGTTTTACAAAAATATTAAAGGTATTTCTCATTAAAATTTTATTGCCTTTTACAATAACAGCACCAATAGAAAGTATCTCATCTTTATTGGGATTTAAACCTGTTGTTTCACAATCTAAACTAACATATTCATTTTCTAAACAAGGATCAAATAAATATGAATATTTTAAATTGCTAAGTTTTTTTTTATTCCAAGTATTAATTATATTTCTAAACATTAAGAAATCTTGTCAATTTGAAAACTATGTGAGATGAATTTTTTAAAATCAATTACAATACTTAATGAATCTTTTAATAAATCTCTTTGTATTTTTCCCAAACTAAGGGTATCAATTTCATTATTAATATTCTTTTTACATTGAAAACTTTTTAACTGGGCTTTTAAACGTAAAGTACCTAAAACATCAAAAGCTTCTAAGAGTTCATCTCCCATATTTTCATCCAAAATATTTCTTTCAACTAAAATTTTGATTCTTTTAACTGTAGTTGTTTCTCTTATTTTTTCTCGTAAACATAAAGATCTAATACCATGAACTATAGGAAAAACACCTGCTTTTTTAATATCAATATAATTAACCTTAGTCATAAAACTATTAACCGTTCGAGGCGTTTCAAAAGTTAAGGTAGATTTTGCAAAATAGGCCATAAAAACATCTTTATCATGCAATTTGTGAAATAAATCATCTTTTAAATCAATTAATAATTTTTTATCTCCAGCAACTGCAAAAGAATCAAAGAAAATAGCTAAGTCCATGTAGTTTTGTAAATCAGGTGTTTGAATCCATCTGGCTGTTTCGTCTTTATAATCTTGAACTCTTTTACACCAAAATGGATTGGATACCATAATATTACCTTCACAAGGTGGGTATCCAAARTCAATCAGTGAAGCAGTGATTTTTTCCATATATTCTTTATATTCACTGGCATTTGATGAATCATTAATAACYAAAGCATTGTCTTGATCAGTTTTGATTATTTGTTCGTTTCTTCCTTCACTTCCCATAACAATAAAACATGCATTKTKTCTTAAYTCTTTTGGTAGGATTAATTCATAGAGTTTTTTATATACTTTGGTATTAAGCTGACCWATTAAATTWGCAATATGAACTACTTTTACACCTTTTGCTTGCATGGTTGTAATWATATTCATTAAAGATTGGCTTGCTAGTTTTAATTCTTTTAAGTTATTTGCTTTTTTAATTTTTGTATCWACWACATTKGTATGATTTGCAAARTGWGAYAAAACATCAATTTGTTCTAAAATTCCTACTAATTCTTTTTTTGAATTAAGCACTCCTACTCTTTTAATATTTTTTTTAATTAATAAAGAAAGAGCATCAAATAGGTAGTCATCAGCATTTACCGTTAATAAAGGRAAAATTGCAATTTCTTGWACCTCAATATTTAAATCTCTTTTTTGTAATAAAACTTTCATTTTTAGTAAAGAATCTGTAATAATTCCGTATTCTTTATCTTTTTTTACAACGATAGTAGATGTTTTATATTCTAAGGATTTTTCAATTGCATTTAATAGTTTTTCATCTTGATTAACGATACAAGGCTCATGAACAATTGTATCTTCAACTTTATCCAATATAAAAGTAGATAATTCAGAAGAGAACTCTTTTTCTTTTAACATTTGTAATTTACTAACAAGGTTATTTAAAAAATAATTCTTAAATTGTTCATTTTTTTCAAGAAGATTTAAAAATGTTTTTTTTTCCAGTTCATAACAAATTAAATCTTCTTCTACTTTAAAAGTACTTTTTGTTTTTGAATAAATCAAGGAATTAGAATCAAAAGAATCTTCATTGGAATAATCCATAATTAGTTCATCTTCTTTAAACTCGTGAACATTTCCTTTTATAATAATAAAAAAATGATCAGGAATTTTAAGMGGAGATATTAAAACAGTTCCTTTTGGGTAATAAGCTATATCCATATGTTTAATACACATATGCATTTGATTTTCTTTTAAAACTTCAAAAGGGTGAATATTTGATAAGAATGATTTTTGATCTCTAAGGCTCATAGTGATCCTTTATTATTAGTGTTAGTATAGCTAGTATTCTTTTAAACTAAATCTTTTTATATCAGTTCGGCTTTGATAYAAAAAGATTAGATTTACACTAAAACATTTAGCATAAAAGAATACTAAAAAGCCTAGTTAAAACTAGGCTTTAAAGATTTAAACGTAACTCAAGAAGAGTTAGGTTTATGTTCTAGTGATCGTGTGCTTCACCTACACCTGAAGGAATTCTAATACTTTCAACTAAGTCTTGAATTTCTTGTGGTGGCGGAGGAGTAGATCTTGAAACAACAAATGCTACAACAAGGTGTAAAATTGTTCCAATTGTACCAATTCCTGAAGGAGCAATACCAAATAAGTAATCTGCTTTGTCTCCACCTAAGAATACGAAATAAACAATATATCCAAAAGTAAAAATTAAACCAGTTAAAATACCAGCAATCGCACCTTCTTTATTCATTCGTTTATCAAATACACCAAGGATAATTGTTGGGAAGAATGCTGCTGCTGCTAAACCAAACGCAAACGCAACAACTTGTGCAACAAAACCTGGAGGATTTATTCCTAGATAACCTGCAACTCCAATAGCTGCAACTGCTGATAATCTAGCCCACATTAACTCTGATTTTTCACTCATAGTTGATTTACCAGTTTTTTTATCTTTGAAGATAACTTGACCAAGTAAATCATGAGAAATTGCAGATGCAATAACAAGTAATAAACCTGCTGCTGTAGATAAAGCCGCTGCTAATCCACCAGCTGCAATAAATGCAATAACCCAGTTAGGTAAGTTGGCAATTTCAGGATTCGCTAATACCATGATATCTCTATCAACGTATAACTCATTTTGAATTTTTCCATCATTTTTAGCAGCTGCGCCATTAGTAGTTAATCTGTGACCATCAGCAGCAACTTTTGTACCATCATATTGTGGTTTACCTTTAGCGCCTTCAAATGCAGCACCCTTAGAGTATTGAATTTTACCATCGCCATTAATATCAGTCCAAGCAATTAAACCAGCAGTTTCCCACGTTTTAAACCATGCACCATTATTAGTAGTTCCATCAGTACGTTTTACTTCACCAGCAACAAAAGCTTGATATTCAACATTTTGAACATTTTTAATTAAGTTAATTCTTGAAAATGCAGCTACTGAAGAAATAGTTGTATACATAATAGCAATAAATACTAATGCCCAACCAGCAGATATTCTAGCATCTTGAACAGTAGGTACTGTAAAGAATCTAACAATAACGTGAGGTAAACCAGCAGTTCCTAACATAAGAGCTGTAGTTAATAAGAACATGTTTTTAATACTTCCTGGCTCAGTATAAGCTTGGAATCCTAAATCCGTAACAGCAGCATCAAGTGCGTGCAGTAAGAATGTACCTTCTGGAATCATTTTAACACCATCATGGAACTCAAAAGTTGTTTGAGCAAATAGACCCATTTGTGGAATAAATGTATCAGTAACTTGTAATGAGATGAAAATTGCAGGAATCATGTATGCAAAAATCATTACAACATATTGAGCAACTTGTGTATATGTAATACCCTTCATTCCACCTAAAACAGAATAAAAGAATACAATACCCATACCAATGAATACACCAGTATTAACATCAACTTGTAAGAATCTTGAGAAAACTATCCCAACCCCTCTCATTTGACCTGCAACATAAGTAAACGAAATAAAGATAACCGCAACAACTGCAACAGTTCTAGCAACATCTGAATAATATCTATCACCAACAAAGTCAGGAACAGTAAATTTACCAAATTTTCGTAAATATGGAGCTAAAAGCATAGCTAGTAGAACGTATCCACCAGTCCAACCCATTAAATAAGCTCCACCAAAACTTCCTTTAAAAGAAATAATACCAGCTAAAGAGATAAATGACGCAGCACTCATCCAATCCGCAGCAGTAGCCATACCATTAGCTACAGGATGAACTCCACCACCAGCTACATAAAACTCTTTAGTCGAACCAGCTCTTGCCCATAAAGCAATACCGATATAAACTGCAAAAGATACACCTACAAATAGGTAAATTAAAGATTGTAATTCCATTCGTTTCTCCTATTCACTAACGCCGTATTTTTCATCAATAGCTGACATTTTGCTTACATAAACAAAAATCAACACAACGAAAAAGTAAATTGCACCTTGCTGTGCAAACCAAAATCCTAACTTAACACCAGATATTTCTATCGTGTTTAGTTCATTAATAAATAAGATACCACAACCAAATGATACGACAAACCATACCACTAATAATTTTAAGATCATTGAAATATTTTCTTTCCAATAAGCTTGAGCTTTTTCTGGACTCATAGATTCTCCTTAATGATTTTTACTTAAACTCATTCCTAAGACAGGATTTAAGTAATTAACAGTGTTAGTATAATAGGTGAAAATAGCAAAAGGATAGCAATGATAAAACATTTGAAAAGAATTTTAGAATTTAGTTTAAATTAAGGTTTRATGCCGATATTATGGGTGATTAGGCTGAGTAAAATCTATTTATTTTGTAGCCAAGTCCTCTAATATTTGTAATAAAGTCTTCTTTTAATGCTTTTTTTAAACGCGATATCTCTGCTCTAATTGTGGGATTATCTATGTCTTCTGCATTCCATACATCTAATCGAAAACGTTCAAAGTCCACAATCATATTGATATTAAGAGCTAATATATGAATGATATCCAGTTGTTTTCGTGTTAGTCCTTGGGGTTCTTTATTAAAAAATAATGTTTTTTTGTCTTTAGAATAAGAATAGTTTTCAGAAAATTTAATGTGAGTWGTAACACTTTGATCTTTTTTAAGTATTTGATTTATTTTAATTCCAAGCTCTTCTAGGTGAAAGGGTTTTTTTAAATATTCTCTGCAGCCTAAATCATAAGCACGTGTAATGTCTTCTATATCAATTAGTGCTGATATATAAATCGTAGGTATAAAAAGTTTTCTTGAATTTAATTCATTAAGAATTTCGAAACCATCTTTTTTAGGGATATTAATATCTAAGATTAGTAAATCAAAAGAATTGTCGACTTCATCAAGTACGCTTTGTCCATCTACATAACTTTCAACCAAATGTCCAATTTTTTTTAAGTATTCATTTATTGCATTATTGAGCATTAACTCATCTTCAAGAAGTAGTATTTTCATCTATTTTAAACCTATATGAGAATTTTGTTTCACTTGTGTTAGAATTTAGTTTTATAATAACATTATTTTTATCACAGATTTCTTTTACAATCTTTAATCCCAGTCCAAATCCGCCTCTATTAGAGTTTTCTCTGTAAAAATCATCAAATATTTTATTTTCTTCTTCGATTTTTTGTGAATTGGTAATAACTTCAAAAATAATATCGTCTTCATTGTCGTAGTGCAGATTAATTTTAATTTTAGAGTTTGCATGGGAATATTTAATGGCATTTGAAATATTATTATCTATGACTCTTTCTAAAGAGGTTTTGTTAAAGCGTATATGAATATCTTCTTCTTTATCTAAGAGATAAGATAAAGAGTTTGATTTAGCAATCTCATCAAAAAAATTAAGTCTTGCATCAAGTATCTCTGAAAAATTTAGAATACTTTTTTTGTATTCAACTCTGTCTTTTTTAATCATATACGATAAATCATCATAAATATTTTGTATTATTTTAATTCCATTTTGWATATTTGTTAARTAYTTATTGTCTATTTCATGAATYTTACAYARATCTATGTTTGTTTGWATGATTGAAAGWGGTGTATTGATYTCATGAACGGAATGTTTTAAAAATTGTTTTTGYGATTCWATWAGATTKGTTAATTCATGGGTTTGTTTATCYACTTTTATTTGAAGATGTTTGTTTARRTCTTCAAGAACATGGGTTTTAACTTTGATATTATTCATTGCATTATTGGCRTAGTTTGCAATAATTTTGAATTCTCCAAGAATTAATCTGTTTTGATTTATTGGATTATCCGATTTTTCTGCTTCTTCRAAATAAACACCAATTTCTTTTACRTCATTTACAATTAATAAAGTAGCATTTTTATATAAAAATATGGAATATAAAACTATCATTATGGTTAATGATAAAATTTGAAAAATATAATTAGAAATTCTCTTATCATACTCATACTGTTTTATTTTGATTTGTTTTTTTACGTCATCGAGATATAAACCACTTCCTATGGTCCAATTCCAGTCATTGTAGGCTAAAGCATAAGAAACAATAGGGGCATTTTCATTGGTCTCTTTTTTGTACCAGGTATATCTTATATACCCTCCGTCTTCTTCTTTTGAAATATCAATTAAGTCTTTTACTACATTTTTACCATAAATATCAATTTGATCATAAAAATTCTTATTTTGATTCTCTTTTGATGAAGGATAATAAATAGCTTTTCCTACAAAGTTGTAAATAAAGATATTGTCATTAATATCTTTTACTTTTCTCATTTTATCAATAGCTTTTAATATATCTTCTTGGATTTCTTTTTCTGGTTTTATAATTTTAAAACGTTTATGATAATAAGAAATAAAAGAAATGATTTTATCAAGATCACTTTTGATAAGTTCTTTTTGTTTGTTGGTGTAATCAACTTCTAAGGTATCAATCTTGTGTTGAAATTCATCGAAGGTATTGTCAATAATAATGTAGGTAAAAGAAGATATAAGTATTATAATAAATACTATACTTGATAAAATAAGATGRTAGATGGATTTTACTTGTATCATATAAGACCTTTTTATTATGCAAAAGAATAACTGTTTTTTAGTTAAAGTAAAATTGTGTAAAGTATTAAAAAGCTTTATCGCTTATGACTGTGTAAAAATAGGAGTTTTTAAAATAAAGGAGATAAATTATAAGAAAAAGTGGCGCGGTTGAAGGGACTCGAACCCTCGACCTCCTGCGTGACAGGCAGGCGTTCTAACCAACTAAACTACAACCGCACTTTATAAATAATGAATCTAAGATTCATAAGTCACTGTAAATTATTTATATTTTAAA
>NVWN01000004.1 GCA_002733685.1 Arcobacter sp.
TAAATCTTTAGGGTTTGTAAGTATTGAAGATTTTGCTAAATACGTTGGAAAAACATCTTCAGATGTTTTAGTTTGGGAAGAAAAAGATGAAATTCCATACACTATTTCATTGATTGTACACTTATTAAAAGGTGATATTGAGCTTCCTAGCAATGGTGCTTTAGATAACTTAGTCGAAGAATGTTTACCCCTTGCTTCTTTATTAGAAGAAGCCTCAAGCTTTCCTCATAAACTAGAAGAAATGTTTTTATTACAAAAACAATTAAATGATTCAACCAATGGTGCTAATTGGGAATTAGGTCTTAATAAACATGGAAAAGAAATCAATTGGTTAAGATGTATTCATATGGAAGTAGCAGAACTCATTGACTCAACYCCATGGAAACATTGGAAAAATATTAATGCWAAACCAGATATGAATAATATTCATGTCGAATTAGTTGATATTTGGCATTTTTTAATGTCTTATATTTTACAAGAAACAAATGTGCCAAGAGCTGTTTCTTTRGTWAATACTCATTGTATATATGAAGCCAATGAAGAAATAGATYCAAAAACAATGGTTACTGAGGCTGAAAAACTTTCTTATATCGCCATTGCTATTCAAACAGGGAATATTCCTTCTTTTTCTGGAATTGAGCGATTTATTGACCAATTTTTTAGAGCCTGCAAAATATCTGGACTTTCTTTTAAATGGTTACAAAAACTCTATATTGGGAAAAACTGTTTAAACAAATTCAGACAAGATAACGGGTATAAAGAAGGTACTTATATAAAGATTTGGAATGGGCAAGAAGACAATGTTGTAATGGTTTCTATTCTGGAAAAAATGCAAGATGTGTCTTTTGATTATTTATACGATAAACTTGGCGATCACTACGCTATGTGTAAATAAATCTTTTATTTAAAAATAAGTAGTTTCCTACTTATTTTTTTACTTCGTATCTTATAAAAACGGGTTTTGAATAATTRGGTACATCATCATATGTAAAAATAGCATAGTATTTTGAAATATCCTTTGCACCAAACTCATCATAAGTAAACTCGTCATTTCCTGCATAAAGTTTTTGTCCATCAACCTGTGASAGKGGTGCTCTGTATGGATTTTTTATAACCAAAACTCCCTTTAGTTCTTTATCTTTTGGATTTTCCCAAATAATCTTCACTTTTCCGTTATCATTAATTATTTTTGCATTTTCTACTTCTTTTATGGGAAATCTTCTTTTTGTAATATGTTCAATAATAAGTTTGGGGGCTAAATCATTGTTTAAAAGTTCCCATGAAATTGTTTTGTTTTTAATAAACTTTTTTGAAGAAGTGGCTTTTAAAATAAAAGATACATCTACTTTATTTTTTAATTTTTTATTAAGTTCTATTTGTGCAAAAGAATCAAACATGAAATACTGAGTTTGATTGTTTTTGAGTTCATTTGCACTAACATCGTAACCAATGTTTTGAATAATTTCTCTCTTACTAATTGATTTATAACTTTTACCTGTATTTTCATCTATAAATTCTAAATGAAAGCGAATATCGTCTTTTATATAAATTGCTTTTGAATTTAATTCAAAATAAGCCTTTGTAATCATTGTATAATCATAAGCAGGCAAAGAAGATAAATTAAATTCAAAAAATGAATATATCTTTTTACCTTCATYATCAAAACCACAKKTTGCAACATTGTTTAAAATACTTTTATTAGATATMSTAWKTACTTCTTTTGGATACAGYGTAGTWATATTRGTATCTACATGATAGGTAAGTTCWATTCTTGGYCKGTATGTTAATCCAAARCCAAATTTTCCRTARCCAATATCCCATTGCATCATTTGTTTGTTTCGTGCAATTTKAAGYTCYTTRGGRCCTTCTACWCGTAAWACAATTTGRTCATTWTTTATAWATTTTTTYAAAGCAAGRCAYTCAATTCCAGACAAKTSCCAGCTTCTCCATATKCCTTGWGTTAATTGRGAAGATTGTGTAGCTTGWCCAATATAKGAWAYAATATCCATATCATTAACATCATCAAAATTAGTAATATCRCCCATAGTATCTTGATTMACAATTCCTACATTCCATTCTCCATAYTTTTCAATAGTMGTAGAAACTCTATTAATAGGRTAAAGATTAAAACTRGCCGATTTRATAATGGCATTAGMAGCCAATGTTTTAACATTRATAGTAATAAGAGCATAMGATATRCCYTTATTCTCATCAACRCCWACAAATAARGAATTAAYACCAAAGTGTTTRTCATTGTTTTTTAAGTTTTCAGATACATAACCCGTWGTTGCAGCACTTGCGTAATATGTTCTTGAAAACTCATCAAATTCTAAAGAAGTTTTTACTCTAATTTGAGGGAAAAAAGGTGATTTAACTTTTGTTTTTTTGTTTACTGCACGAATATTGTAAAAATAATCTTTATTTGATTCCAGATTTATATCACTAAAATGGTGACTTTGTGTTTGTGCCACTAAGTTTGCATCCATACAAAACTTTTTATTTTCATTGCTTCTATACACTTCAAAATATATGTTCTCATCTTTTCTATACTCCCATGTCAAATCGACATGTGAAGATCCAATATCACTTACTTCAAAACTTTTAACTCTAATAACATTCGAATCTTTTTTATAATTAGGCACTTCTTTTACCGCACTTAATAATGCGGGAATATGTTCTCTTAAGTTYTCGTTCATATCTTCCATATAATCGCTTATATTTCGTGTTCCTACTTCTACCACACTTGAAATAATACCTTTTGAATAATAAAACTCTCTTCCGCTTCCAGATATGAGTTTAGCAGGTGGTTTCCCTTGGTGAATTCCATATTCTCTTCCCGATATTTTTCTGATCTCTTCTGCCATATTTGCACATAATATGTTCATATCACTTGTATCTAGAGTATCTTCATGCCTAAAATCATGAGCAGGAAAAAATACATTCCCTTGGGAATGGTAATCAAGCGCAATGGTTATATTCTTATGTGCTAAAACAAAGTCTCTTAASGCTTGTGATTCGGGTTCAGAGAAAGGATTAGGACCTCCATAAATATTGGAGTTGGTTTTTGTACTTGATATAAAACCAATAGGAAAATTTCTGTTTAAATCCACACCAAAAGTTCCATCAGCGTTAACTCTTCTGTTTTTTCTCCAAAAAGAAAAATGATTTCTAGAATATTCATAACCATCAGGATTTGCACAAGGAACCATATAAATAGTTGCTTTCTCTAAATATTCTTGTAACATTAAATCATGCTCTAAGTTTTCTAGGATGTATTTAGTAAACTCAATTGCTAATTCATGTCCTACCCACTCTCTTGCATGAATAGTTCCTGTAAAAAACAGAGCAGGTTTTTTATGCGCATTTTTTATATCGCTTGATATAGTAATTAAATTAATATCTCTTTTTTCCCATGTTTTTCCAATTGTTTCAAGTGTAAAGTGTTTTTCATAATTTTTTGCATACTTTGTAAATATCTCAGTGGATTGAGCATATGATCTATAAAGTTGTTTCAATTATTTATCCTCTATCTTAAATCTTGATTTAAGTTCAGAAAATTTATTTTTTCCAATTCCMGCAATATTTTTAAGATCATYAAGAGAAGTAAACTTMCCTAAYTTTTCTTTTTCATTTAAAATTATAGCTGCYAATTTTGAGCCAATACCTTTGATTTTTGTCARGGTTTTTTTACTGGCATCATTTARATTAAARCGCATATCTTCAAAATCATCATTCCAAGAAGAAATYAATTGTGCATCAATAGMTTCTAAATCAAGTAAATCAGAAGGATCAGTAATAATATTRTCTTTTTGATATTCCAGAATTTCTATTGCYAAATCTTCTTCCATTGCRTAAAGTGTCATKATATCTGTCAAATTTGCTGTATTTAARTTAATTTTASTAAAWAATAYTTCTTTTGATTYTTTTGTRTTTTTTAGMAGTTCMTYWGCAATTGGYAARTCTTCTGGTTTAATRGAWKCAGGAAGATCACTTTCYTTACTTTCWAGMGTTYTYTCCATATCAAAATTGTCTTCTTTTTCATTTATATACCATTCTCCATCAGCAGATGGTTTATAAGCAGAAAATCCTATATGTCTCATAGTTCTTAATAGATCAGGATTTATCTTACCAAGTTCTTCCCATGAAAATAAAGGTACATGAGGTTTAGGAAATTTTCCTTGTGAAAAATCCCACATTAAATATTGACAAATCCAATCTCTAATATAAGGAAAAGCAGCAAATGCAGTTGCACATTCTAAAATATATGGTTCATCTGTTTTGGCGTCAATTGCAATATCACAAGCCCAATACTCCGCTTTTGCAGCTTTTGATGCTTTAACCGCTAATTCAAGCGAAGACATAGGAACATTTTCATAAGACATTGAACCCCCTTGTGAAGTGTTGGTTATCCATTCTCCTTCTCCTGAAAACCTCCAAAAAGCACAAACAGGCTTATGTCCAATTAACATTATTCTTAAATCTCCAGAGTACTTTAAATCAATAGCATTTTGTGTATAAACAGGAGAGTATTTTTTTTCTTTAAGCAAAGAAAGCGCTTCTTTTTCATTATCTACTTTATGCACAAAATAACCTCCATAATTTGAAGGACCATAGGATTTTTTTACTATTTGAGGATATGTTGCACTTTTTTTAAAATACTCAAAAGCTTTTTTTTCATCATAAAAGATTTCTGTTTTTGGAATAGCTAAATCGTATTTTTTACAAAATAAGGTTACATTCTCTTTTGATTTATTAGGAAACTGAGTTTCTAAAGAGGGAACAAAACGCACATCTGGCAATTCTTTGGCTATTTGAACAAAAGTATCGTAGGCAGTTGCGGGAATATTTCCAATTAAAATATTAATTTTTTTTCTTTTCACTTCTTTAATAAAACGTTTTTTGTCATTTTTCCAATGATAGGTAACTTCTTCAATTTTTTCAGGCCAAGCCTTAAAATTTGAATAATCAAAAAATCTTAGCACGTAATCCATATATAAAAAACCTATTGTTGGTAACTTTTTCATCATTATTCCTTATTTTAATCTTCTGTTTTTTCTTTTTCTTCGTTCTTTTTCAACTTTAATGGTTTTTTTCTCAATTAAATCAACTATTAAATCAATTTTTTTGTCATTAAAATTTAAACCCATTTTTTCTTGCTCAGGTGTAGCAAAAGCAGGAATACCATTGACTTCTAACACAATATATTCTTCTTTCTCTCTGTCATAAATAATATCAACACCTGCAATATCTAAGCCTGTAACCAAAGTAGCTTTTTTAGCCAAAGCTACTACCTCATCATTTGCTTCTCTATTAAATACACTTCCTCCACTTGTAATATTGGTTCTCCAATCATTTCCACCAGCTTTCCTTCCATAACACCCTACAAACTCACCATTAACAATATCTACTCTATAATCCGTATTATCATAATCAATAAATTTTTCAACATAAAAATATCGTAAATCCATTTGATTTAAAAAAGGCATTAACATATCAAGTGTTTCTTGTGAGTCAATTTTAGTAAGTCCTCTGCCTCCCCATCCATCAGTGGGTTTATACACCATTTTATTCCATTTTTTCATAATAGATTTAAGATGATGGGTATCATCTCTGTGACAAAGTTTGTAATCTGCTGTTTGCACCCCATTGTGTCTTAATAAAAAAGCGGTTTGAAATTTATCTTCGCTTAGTTCAAACGAATTATATTCATTAATCATTGGAATAACATTGTTTAGTGCTTTATATATATACAGTTGATATTGTGTTTGCTCTCCCGCATTGTAAGAAAACATTAAATCTAATTTATCAAGTTTTATGCCATTATGTATTATATGTCCATTCTTAGCAATGGCTTCTCTTAAATTAATATCGCTTAAAACATCTATATATCTTTCTTTAAGTTTATCGATAAGCTTGTTTTGAATAACATCTCCACCGCCATTAGAATACATCCACATAGCTATTTTTTTTCTGTCCATAATAATTCCTTTACTTACTAACTTGAAAATGACTTAATATTTGTGTCATTAAATTTATTCGTTTTTCAAACGTTTTTAAACTGGCTCTTTCTTTTATTGTATGATCACCATCACCAAAAGGACCAAAACCATCTAAGGTGGTAGTCCCTTGCCCCGCAATTATATTTGCATCACTTACTCCGCCTCTTTTTTCACAAAACAACTTTTCACCTGTAATATCCTCTATTTTTGTAATTAATAATTCTTGTTTAAGATTAGCCTCCATTACATCTCTTTGTACAGCACCACTTAAAACCGATTTTGAACCTTTTACGTAAGAAGTATTGCAAATATCATGCAAAGCACTTAACAACCTGTTTTTCTCTTCATTTTGTGTATAACGAACTTCTAGAGTAATGCTGGCTTTTGGAGAAATAGTATTGGCTCCAATGCCTCCTTTTATTTTCCCTACATTACAAGTAGTGCCTTTTTTTAAGTTTGTAAGTTTTACAAGTTCTTGCAGTTTATAAGAAGCCTCTAAATTGGCATCAATTCCTTTTGAATAGTTGTTTCCAGCATGAGCTGCTAAACCTTCTATATCAATAGTAAATGTACCTACTCCTTTACGTGCATTAACTACTTCTTCTTTAATTCCAGAAGCTTCAAAAACAAAACAGTAATCGTAGTTTTTTGCAATACTTGAACTTAAAATCTTAGAATCATCACTCCCTGACTCTTCATCAGATACCAGTAAAAAATCAATATTGTGTATACCTTTGTTTTTTTCATAGATATTTCTTAGTGCTTGTAAAGCGACTATATTTCCACCTTTCATATCGCAAACTCCTGGTCCATAGATCCATTCATCATCTTGGTTAAAACCTTCAAAGGTATTGGGAGGAAAAACTGTATCGTTATGGCCTAAAAGCAGAATCTTTGGTAAATTGGCTTTTTTAGATGTTGTATGTAATAAATGATTACCAATTAAGTCTCTTTCATATACTGTAGTTTCAAAACCTATATCTTCAAGCCATAAAGACATTATTTCACCTACTTTATCAACACCTTCTTTATTTTTTGTATAAGAATTGATATTAATGATTTTTTCAAGATCGTGTATATATTTCATGATTCTCCTTTGTTCACTTATTCATTTTGACTTGTAAAACATAATACTACTATATAATTTAATATATTATTCTTAAGTAATTAATTAAGTTATTTAATAAAAAGAAATATTAATATTTTAAATTGAAATGCTAGAAGACGTATCAAAAAGTATTAATATCCTCCACATATAGTGTGTTATGCTACACCTTGCGTTTTATATATTTGTTTATTTAAAGCATTTTTTTTCTTGCAAACTTTTTTTTCTATTAAGTCCACAATTAAATCAATTTTTTTATCATTAAAATTAAGACCCTGTTTTTCTTGCTCAGGTGTAGCAAAAGCAGGTATTCCATTGACTTCTAAAACAATATATTCTTCTTTTTCTCTGTCATAAATTATATCAACGCCTGCTATGTCTAAACCAGTTATTTTGCTGGCTTTTAATGCAAGAGCTATCACTTCATCGTTTGCTTCTCTCATAAAAACGCTTCCACCGCAAGCAACATTGGTTCTCCACTCATTTGCTATGGCTTTTCTTCCATAACAAGAAACAAATTTACCATCAACGATATCAACTCTAAAATCTGTATTGTCATAATCGATAAATTTTTCAACATAAAAATATCGTAAATCCATTTGATTTAAAAAAGGCATTAACATGTCAAGTTTTTCAGCTGAATCAATTTTCGTTAAGCCCATTCCTCCCCAACCATCTGTTGGTTTATATACCATTTTTGACCATTCTTTAATAATGGATTGTAAATGTTGTTTATCATCTCTGTGACATAATTTATAATCTGGGGTTGAGATTTTGTTTTTTCGCAAAACAAAAGCAGTTTGAAACTTGTCTTCACTTAACTCAAATGATGCAAAAGAGTTAATTGTGGGTATTACTTTACTTAATGCTTTGTATAAATACATTTGATATTGTGTTTGTTGGCTTGCATTATAAGAAAGAAATAAATCTAACTTGTCTAATTTATTGCCCTTATGTAGAATATGTCCATTTTTGGCAATGGCATTTCTTAAATCTACTTCACGAAGTGTGTTTATATCTCTTTCTTGCAATTTTTTGCAGATTTTATCTTGTATCTTTCGTCCACCTGAATTTTCGTACATCCATAAACCAATTGTTTTTGTATCCATACTAATCCTTAATTAATAATAAGTTTTATATTAATGATGTAAACGTCATAGTATATATACATTAAACTTGTAGGTTTATTATACTTAATAAAAATTTCATTTTAGTTACATGATAGGATAAGGGAATTAAAGCTTTTTAGAAGGAAGAAGGAAAAGTGGAATTTTGTAATTATTAAGAATGCAAAAGTATTATTTTAATACTTTTGCATAAAATATGAGAGTATTATTTTCTTTTTTGACCAGAAATAATAAATCTCAGTGCATTTAATTTAATAAAACCTTCTGCATCTTTTTGATTGTATACTTCATCTTCTTCAAAAGTTGAGTGTTCTTCTGAAAATAAAGATTGTGATGATTCTCTTCCTACAACCATTACATTTCCTTTGTACAGTTTTAATCTTACTGTTCCTTCAACAAATTTTTGTGTTGCATCAATAGAAGCTTGTAACATTTCTCTCTCAGGTGAAAACCAAAAACCATTATAAATTAGTTTTGCATATCTTGGCATTAATTCATCTTTTAAGTGTGCTTCTTCTCGATCAAGAGTAATAGATTCAATCGCTCTGTGCGCTTTTAACATAATAGTTCCACCTGGTGTTTCATAACATCCTCTGGCTTTCATTCCTACATAACGATTCTCAACAATATCAATTCTTCCAATACCGTGTTTGTTCCCGTAATCATTTAATGTTTTCAAAAGTGTTGCTGGGCTTAGATCTTCTCCATTGATTGCATAAGGATCACCATTTTTATATGAAATACTAATGTATTCAGCTTGATCTGGAGCATTTTCTGGAGAAACTGTCCATAACCACATAGCTTCTTCAGGTTCTTTGCTTGGATCTTCTAGACTTAGTCCTTCATAAGAGATATGCAATAAGTTTGCATCCATTGAATAAGGACTTACACTTGGGTTTCCATTTTCATCTAAGTGTTTTTTGTCAATATCAATATTATTATCTTTTGCGTAAGCTAAAAGTTTTTCTCGTGAATTTAAATCCCATTCTCTCCAAGGCGCAATAATAGTAATATCAGAGTTTAAACCCAAATAACCAAGTTCAAATCGCACTTGATCATTTCCTTTTCCAGTTGCCCCGTGGGATACAGCATCTGCACCCATTTTTTCTGCAATTTCAATTTGTTTTTTTGAAATTAAAGGACGTGCAATAGACGTACCTAATAAATATTCACCTTCGTAAATCGCATTGGCTCTAAACATAGGAAAAACATAGTCTTTTACAAATTCTTCTTTAATATCTAAAACAAAAATATTCTCTTCTTTAATGCCCATTGCAAGCGCTTTTAAACGTGCAGGCTCAACTTCTTCACCTTGACCCAAATCAGCTGTAAATGTTATTACTTCTGCTTTGTACTCATCTTGTAACCATTTTAATATAATAGAAGTGTCAAGGCCTCCACTGTAGGCTAAAACTACTTTCTTAACTTCTTTTTTYTTCATACTATTCTCCTGCACTTAAATTAAATAATTTTCGAAATTTTATCTAAAATTAGCTATAATCTCTATTATGAGAATAGATAAATTTTTAAACGCCGTAAATATTACAAAAAGAAGAGCTGTTGCAGAAGATATGTTAGCACATAAAGTTGTGCTAATAAATGGTCTTAGTGTCAAAAAAGCAAAAGAAGTTAAAATAGGAGATACTATAGAAATAAAGTATCTTGAAAAAAGTGATATTTTTAAAGTATTACAAATACCACAAACTAAATCAACGCCTAAATCAAAAATGTCTGAATATGTTACACAGATATAAACTTCTTATGAAAAAAGGATAAAAGATGTTTAATAAAGCAAAACTTAAATTTGATGATATTTTTGAAAATAGGCTACCGGTTGATGAAGTAAAAGAATATTTAATAGAACTTCATGAAAGAGGGGAAGATGCTGCAGAAATAGCTGCTGCTGCATCTGCTATGAGAGAACACTTACTTCCACTTGAGGTTCATTATGATTTAAAAGAAAAACTTATTGATGTAGTAGGTACGGGAGGAGATAGTTCAAATTCCTTTAATATTTCATCTACTGTTGCTATTTTATTAACTGCTTGTGGCTGTTTTGTAGCAAAACATGGAAACAGATCTATTACAAGTAAATCTGGAAGTGCTGATATGCTTGAAGCTTTAGGTATTGATCTTAATTTAGAACCATCAAAACAAATTATTATGCTTGAAGACACTGGTTTCACATTTATGTTTGCGCAAAATCACCATCCTGCAATGAAATATATTATGCCTATACGAAAAAGTATTCCGCATCGAACTATTTTYAAYATCYTAGGTCCACTTACRAATCCTGCAAATGTAACGAAACATTTATTAGGAGTCTTTGATAAATCTTTTATCAATAAAATGGCTTCGGCGCTTGAACTCTTAGATGTAAAAAGATCAATGGTTGTTTCATCTCGTGATAAAATGGACGAAATCTCTATTTCTGATATTACKTATGCAACATCAATATACAATGGRAAACTTGAAGATTTTATTATTGATCCACAAAATCTTGGCTTTAAATTACAAGATAAATCTCTAATTATAGGTGGCGATGCCAAACTTAATGCACAAATAACACGAGATATCTTAGGAAATAAAGAAAAAGGTGCCAAACTTGATATTGTTTTATTAAATGCAGCAGCAGCTTTAGTAGTTGATSAAAAAGCAAGAGAYTTACAAGAAGGTATAGAAATAKCAAGAGATGCKATAGAATCTGGKCGAGCAAAAGAAAAACTTGAGCAGCTTGTTCGYGTTTCAAAACTTTTAASMCAAGAATAAATGCAAAAAGTATTAACCTTAGGTTTAAAAGAACTTCCTGTTCTTGTTACTACATTAAAAGACTTAATAACAGATGATTGTATTGTTTTATTAAGAGGTGATTTGGCCAGTGGTAAAACTACWTTTGTAAAAGAATATGTTAAAAGTATTGGWATAAAAGAGGAAGTAACTTCTCCTACTTTTTTACTTCAAAGTATTTATGATGACAGARTTTTTCATTACGATGTATAYAATAAAAGTCTTGAAGAATTTATTTCTTTGGGTTTATTAGAAGARTTTGAAAAAGAAGGTTTRCATTTTGTAGAGTGGGGCGATGAAAAMCTWGARAAAATATTAAAAGAATATGGTTTTAATACCATGAGCATTAATATTTTAAAATCCAATGATAAAAGGCAATATACAATAAATGCATAATTTAAGAATTGAAGATATTAAAAAAAGTATTAAAAAAACACATATTTTACATGGTATATCATTGGAAGTTAATTCTGGTGAAATTGTTGGTTTATTAGGTCCAAATGGAGCAGGWAAAACAACTACATTTTATACYGTTTGTGGTCTTGTAAAACCAAGCAGTGGAAAAGTCTTTTTTGATAATGTTGATATTACGCATTTACCTCTACATAAACGTGCTTTAAAAGGAATAGGTTATTTACCTCAAGAGTCATCCATTTTTAAAGATTTATCGGTYGAAGATAATTTAATGTTAGCAGCGCAAATTGTAACAGATGATAAAAAAGACCAAATTAAAAGAGTAGAAGAGTTATTAGAAGTATTTAAYATAGAACCWATAMGGCAAAGAAAAGGTATTTCTTTATCAGGAGGKGARMGAAGGCGTACTGARATAGCACGWGCGYTRGTATCTAAACCAAAATTTTTACTCTTAGATGAACCTTTTGCKGGMGTTGATCCYATTGCAGTWAAAGATATACAAGAAATYATTCACCAATTAACACTTATTGGTATTGGTGTTTTAATTACAGATCATAATGTAAGAGAAACACTGGAAATTTGTGATAGGGCATATGTTATGAAAAGTGGTTCWTTAYTGGCYTCTGGAAAAGCAGAAGAAATTAAAAACAATGAGCTTGTAAGAAAACATTATTTAGGTGCAGGTTTTTCTTTTTARCTTGTTTTTTAATTAATAAACTTCRACTCTGTTTTTTCCTTTTTCYTGGGCACTKCCTAAAGCAGTRGTGACTTTGTTTATAAASGYATAAAYATCGTCATTRTYTTCATAAAAACTCAAACCAAARCTTGCWGTTATTACACTGTTAAGTTCTTCTATTTGTAAGTTTTCTATTTCAAYTCTAATTTTYTCAGCAACTACAATAGCACCATTTATATTGGTTTGTGGCAGTAAAATTAAAAACTTATTYTCTTCRTAMCKMGCYAARAYATCATGCTCWCGTAAAGATTTTAATAAAATTGAAGAAAGTCCAAGCAATAAAGCATTACTATTYTTTTTARGASTATTATYACAGAGGTGRGTRAAMTCATCCAAAGAAAGCATTAAAAGTGTTAATTCATTTTTATAKCGTATATCTCGTCTTAACTCTATCGCAAAAAGTTCTAAAAATCTGTTTTTATTGTATAAATTTGTTAAAGAGTCAAAATTTCTTTGATGTTCTAATAAATTTGTTTTTTTCTTCTTTGGATTTAACTTTTGAAAAGTGATTATATACTGAGACCTTGTTTTATCGTATTCTTCAAGACTAATAGTAAAAATATTTTCTTTATTTTTATTGTTTTTAATCTTCACAAAAACTTCTAAATCTTTTTTCTCTAAAATATAATCTATCCAGTTTTCCTCATCTCTAAGATTTTGTGAAGAAAAATATTCTTCATCTTTTTCAAATATATTAAGTAAAGCAGGGTAAGTATTTTTAAATTCTTCAATTGTTTTAATATTAAAATAATCAAGAAATTTTTTATTTGAGTGCAATATCTCTTTTTTATTTATAATTAATACAAGATTATTTTGAGCATCCAAAATAGTACTAATATTTTTATTAGATTCTATTATTTTATCTTGTAAATTATCTTGAACAATACTTAACTCTTTTTTTAAAAAAATAGGTTCAACTGATTTAACAACAGCATCTAATAATAAATATAGATCTATGGGTTTTAGAGAATATTCACACACTCCAATATCAATTGCTTGTTTAAGAAAAGCAGGATCATTGTATGCGCTTGTTACTACAATTGGAATATCTTTATTTATTTTTTTTATAGCAGCACACATCTCTAAACCATTCATTCTGGGCATATTTATATCTGTAATAATCAAATCAATATCATCGTGCGCTTTATATATATCCAAGCCTTCTTGTCCATCTTTGACAAGATAGACTTTTTTTGTTATGCTGCTTAATGTTCTTCCTGTAAATTCTCTTACATCGGTTTCATCTTCGGCATAAAGAATAGTTGTTTTTGATAAAATAGCTTTATTCATAATATTCCTAGTTCTTTCCAAATAATTTTAATGCATTTTCTAAATCTTCTTGCGTATCTATTCCAAAAGATCGAGACTCAACTTCTACCATAGATATCTTTTTTTCATGATAAATAGCTCTTAATTGCTCTAATTTCTCTATGTGTTCAGTAGGTGCGTTTTTTAAATTACAAAACTCGTTTAAACTTTTAACCGTAAAACCATAAATACCTAAATGCCCATTGTATAAAGAGTCATCATAATGATCTCTGTGATAGGGTATTTTTGAACGAGAAAAATAGGTGGCATTATTATGCGCATTTAATAAAACTTTCACATGATTAGGATCATCCGCCAAATTTGAAGAAATTTTCTTATAACATGATACCATCATGATGTCTTCTTTATTTTTCTTTATTTCTTTAACTCTATTTATAACAGCACTTACAACTTCTTCTTCAATAAAAGGTTCATCTCCTTGTACATTAATTACAATATCATCTTCTTTTAACTTAAGATTTTGTGCTGCTTCATTGATTCTATCTGTTCCACTTTTATGTTTTGTTGATGTCATAATTGCATTAATACCATATTCTTTTGCTAAAAGAATGACTTCTTTTGAATCTGTTGCTATGCATACTTCATCTAAAGCACTAACTTGTCTTGCTGTTCTAATTACCATTGGAAGTCCTAGTATATCAACCAATACCTTATTTGTGAACCTAGAAGAGTTTAATCTTGCTGGTATTATTATCATTCATTTCCTTTTAAATTAAGTGGAAGTTTTATTGTGACTCTTAATCCTGTATTGTGATTTGTAATTTTTATACTTCCACCTAAATGCATTTCAATAAGCATTTTACATCTGTATAAACCTAATCCGACCCCATGCTGTTCTTCTTTAGTAGAAAAATAAGGTTCAAATATTTTGTCTATAATCTCAGAAGGAATACCTTTCGCATTGTCTGAAATTTCAAAATAAATTTTATCATGTAAAACATATTCTTTGAGTAAAATAACACCTTTTTTAATATTATTCCTTAAAATAGCTTCTTTTGAGTTAATTAGTAAATTAACTAAAATAGAAGAAAGTTCATTTTTATAAGTATAATAATCGGGCGTTTGACTTAGAATTTTTGCAAAATCAATACGATCAAAATCACTTGAATTCTCAAAAATCTTCAAAGCTTGTGAAATAATCTCTTTTGAGCATGTTTTTATTGCTGTTGCGTTTAAAGATATTATATTTTGAAACTCTTCAATGGTTTGTGATAAATCGTCCACTTTATTTTTAATACTTCTTAAATTAGCTCTGATTTCTTCTTTTGGAATATTTTCATTTATTTCTAATTCAAAATCCATAGTTTGAGCGGATAAAGAGATGGTATTTAAAGGTTGTCTCCATTCATGAGAAAGCATTTGTATTGTTTCTCCCATAATGGCTAGTTTTGACTGTTGCAATAAAATCTCATCTTTTTGTTGTATTTCTGATTGTAAATTGTATTCGCTGGTTCTATCAAAAAGCAGTATGGTATATCCAATAACATCGCCGTATTTATTAAATTGTTTTTTTGACTTAAAATCAACAATAAACTTATTCTCATCTTTTTTTACATAATTTAATTTGCAAAGATATTCTGCATTGTTTTGAATACTGTCCCAAAGCTGTAAATAATCGTCTTTTTTATCTTTTTCATGTAAAAACAAAAGAGATTTCCCTAAAAATTCATCTTTTTCATACGTACATAGATTTACAAAAGAATTTGAACATTTTGTAATTAAACCTTTGATATTTAAATGAACAGAAGAAACATAAGCATCAAGGATTTGATCTTTTGAAATTTCTGCTGTTATATCTTTGGCGTTTATTATGAAAAAATTGTTTTCTGCCATTCTTGTTAAGGTTATTTGCAGATAAACTTTTTGTTTATCTTTTCTTTGGCACAGAAGAGTTAGTTGTTCTTTGTTATTATTTGTTTTATAATTGTTTATTAAAGAAGAAAATTTTTCTTTGTATTTTTGATGAATAAAGCTTTCAAAACTAAATTGTAATAATTCGTCTTTTGTAAAACCAAGAATTGGAGTAAACGCTTTATTGATATAAATAAACTTACTTTTCTCATTTATAATACCAATTGCATCCCAAGAACTGTCTATAATAGCTCTTAGTTCAATATTTGATTGCTCTAACTTTTTAATATCCAAAGACATAGGGCACCTTATTTTTAAGTGTTATTATTATATTATAAAAAAATATAAAAAGGATTAATATTGAAAAATATAACAGTTATTGATACATTTGGATTTTTATTTAGATCTTATTATGCATTGCCTCCATTAAAATCAAAAACAGGATTTCCAACAGGTTTGTTAACAGGATTTATGAATTTTATTTTAAATATTGGAAAAGATTTCCAAACAGACTATATTGTATTTGCCCTTGATTCAAAAGGACCTACTTTTCGTAATGAAATATACTCCTTGTACAAAGCAAACAGAGGAGAAGTGCCAGAAGATTTAATAGCTCAACTTCCTGTTGCCATTGAGTGGATTGAAAAAATGGGTTTTCAAACAGCTGCAAGAGTTGGTTTTGAAGCAGATGATATTATTGCTTCGATTGCACATGATGCTGTTTTAAAAGGCCTTCAAGTAAGAGTAGTTTCGCATGACAAAGATTTGTACCAATTAATAAAAGACGATGAAGTATTTTTATTTGATCCCATTAAAAAAGTAGAAGTAACAGAAAAAACATGTTTTGATAAATACGGAGTCAAAGCCTCTCAATTTACAGATTATCAAGCACTTTTAGGTGATTCTGCTGATAATGTACCTGGAGTAAAAGGCGTGGGTGCTAAAACAGCTCAAGCATTAATTGAACAATTTGGAGATCTGGATAATATTTATAAGAATATTGAAAGCATTGAGAAACCAAGATGGATCAAACTTTTAAAAGAAAGCAAAGAAATGGCTTATATTTCAAAAGAATTAGTAACGCTAAAAAAAGATTCTCATAGTATTGATGATATTGAGAATTTTGTTTTACCAAGTGAAAATCCTATTTTAAAAATAGAAGATACTTTAATTGATTTTGGATTAAAAGCTGTTGTTACACGTGTTTCTCAAATGGGATTAAACTATAGAACYAATATTCCTAATAATCAAGCCCAAGCTTCAGAAGTTCCTTTAGTACAAGAAAGSATATCTTTTGAAAAGATATTATTAAACGATGAAAAAACTCTTTTTGAAACYATAGCYTCCATYCCAAAAGATTCTTTAGTGGCTTTTGATACTGAAACAACTGATTTAGATACAAAAAAAGCTAAGATTGTTGGWTTTTCTTTTTGTTTTRACRRTRAAAAAGCTTATTATGTRCCMATWGATCATTTTTATTTAGGCGTTCCTGAYCARATYTCAAAAGATTSTGCATTAAGAGCTATWAAAATGTTAAATGAGCATAAACTTRTT
This sequence comes from Arcobacter sp., assembly GCA_002733685.1. Lineage (GTDB taxonomy): Bacteria > Campylobacterota > Campylobacteria > Campylobacterales > Arcobacteraceae > NORP36. The sequence goes on from NVWN01000004.1 coordinate 16,903, forward strand.
TTRCAAAACTTTAAATACGATTACGATGTTATAAAATTTAATTTTTCTTAYGAMTTAWCMCTTTATGCSGATACCATGATTATGGCATGGATGTTAGATCCTGGWTCMAAAGTWGGTTTAGATGCAATGGCTTTAAAATATTTTGATCATAAAATGATTGCTTTTAAAGATACAGTAAAAAAAGGYGAAAAYTTYTCAAATGTAGATATAGAAGATGCCTGCGMWTATGCMAGTGAAGATGCTTTRWTAACSTATAAACTTTATSAAGCTTTATTASTAGATTTTAAAGARARTGAACATTTRTTGGAACATGCWAAAAAACACGAATTTTATTTTATCAAKGTRCTTTCAGACATGCAAAATGAAGGTATYAAAATAGACACTGATATTTTAGAAACATTAAAGATTAAAAATGCAATTCATATAAAAGASTTAAATGAAAAAATATSTRCRATWGCGGGAAGTGTATTTAATYTRAATTCTCCMAAACAACTGGGAGAAGTTTTATTTGAAAATYTGGGTTTAAAAGCAAGTAAAAARACAAAAACAGGCTACAGTACTAATGAATCTGTWTTAAAYAAAYTAATTGAYTCTCATGAAATCATACCTTTAATWTTACAGTATMGWGAAGCTTAYAAACTGCAATCWACGTATATMGAGCCYTTRYTAGCMCTTGGACTTAAAAGTGAGGATCAAAGAATWCATACMTCTTTTTTACAAACAGGAACAGCAACMGGACGATTAAGCTCWAAAAACCCAAATTTACAAAAYATACCTACMCGMAGTGAAGCAGGTAAACAYATAMGAGAAGCTTTTATAGCAAAAGARGGTTATTCTTTRGTTGGTATTGATTATTCACAAATTGAATTAAGRCTYTTGGCTCATTTYTCSCAAGATAAAGCYCTWGTAGAYGCKTTTAATTCAGGYCTAGACATTCATACTCAAACATCTGCACATATYTTTGGYGAAGAAAAAGCAAAAGAATACAGAAGTATTGCAAAATCRATTAACTTTGGACTTATTTATGGAATGGGAGCTAAAAAACTTGCKGAAACAGTTGGAATTACSAGYAAAGAAGCAAAAGTTTATATAGARTCTTATTTTGAAGCATTYTCAAGYGTTAAACCTTATTTAAAATCCATTGAAGAAGATGCMATGGTAAATGGTTTTGTWGAAACYTTGTTAAAAAGAAGAAGAGTATTTGATTTTACTTCAGTAGCWGGKATGCAAAAGGCTGCTTTTTTAAGAGAAGCKGTAAATACCGTTTTTCARGGCAGTGCTGCTGATTTRATWAAATTATCAATGAACAAGATACATCAGAAATATTCAAAGAATTCTGATGTTAGAATGCTCYTWCAAATTCATGATGAATTGATATTTGAAATAAAAGATAAYAAAGTTAACGAAATAATAACMGAYTTAAGTTATMTAATGTCWTCAATTATTACTTTGTCAATTCCTTTRGAAGTATCWGTTTGTGTCGGTAAAAGCTGGGGTGAGYTKAAATAATAACATTAAATGTAMAAAAAGTTTATTTTAWAATAATAAATCTTTGACAAGTTTTATTATTTTAGTTATAATTATTTACATACTAAAGAGAAAGAGTAAATCATGTTAAAAACAGTAAAAAACATAAGAAAACTTTATAACGCAAAATTATTAGTTATAAGTAACGACCTTGAAATAAAGAATTCATTTGAAAAAGAGTTAGATGAGTACTTTAAAGAAATAAAAATTATGTCAAATGCTAAAGAAGCAGTAGAAGCAGCTGCTAGCTCTAATTTCGATATTGTATTGATTGATACGAGTTTAGATGGCTATTCTTTTACAGAAACCTGTAATGAGTTAACACAAGTAGCTCCAACCTTACCTAAAATCATTGTATCCAGTGAGGAAGTAAATGATGATATTGTTACAGCTATTAATAACAGYGCTTATACTTTTACYACAAAACCTTTRAGATTRAAGGACATTAAATTAGCAGTGATTATGTGCCTTAATCAAACAAAAAGAGGGGACAAGTATGATTTTCAACATGGAATTTACTTTGATGAATACAGAGATCAATTTTTCAAAGCAGGTGGAGCATTAATTGACTTTACAAGACTAGAAAAATCATTTCTAAAACTTTTGATTATAAAAAAAGGTGATATTATAGATTATGATATTATTAGAAATGTTGTCTGGAAAGGTAAAAATATGTCTATTTATACTATGAGAAAYATAGTAAATAAAATCAGACAAAAAACATACTAYGARATTATTAGAAATCATTCTAATAAAGGKTATGTTATTGATGAAGTCAAAAATTAATTTTAAACTTTGTTTAGGGTGGTATAATGGATGAAGTAATAGTAACTAGAGAAGAATTGATAAATATGTTTGAAAGCGAAGATATTATTGATACTGGAAAAGGGTGGATTATGCASGATAACTTTATWGATATCGTTGCATTACAYGAAATTGACCCAAAATTCTTGCAAGATATTACTAAAGCTAAAACGTATAAAATAATAACTAAAGGTAAATCATAATGTCACATTGCCCATTTTGTAATAAAAAAATTGCAATGAGTAAAGCTTTTTGTTCTAAGCATTGTAAAGAAAATTATTTTCAATTAATTGCAATTCARATTCCAAAACTTTTCATTAAAAATATTTTTATATTCTGTACACAAGAACAAAAAGATGTTAAAATTGAAGAGTTTGCWACWAGACATGGATGGAGAATTGATTTGGTTAAAGATAAAATCAATAATCTTGCTGCTGAATATGGATATACTCATGATGATGAAGTGTCAAACTATTTTCTAGTTAGACTTTATTATTTCTGCAATAAAGAACAAAGAGAAGAAGAAATTAAATTTTTTGCAAAACGTCACAATCTTGAATTAAAACCCTTGATTATAAAAATAGATAAATTAGCTGAAAAAAATGGCTATAAGAATAAAGACGATAGCATTACAGAAAAATACAAAAAAATCAGGTCTTAAATATGCCTCCTGCTAATAGTCAGTTCAAGGATAGTATACTCTCATCTTCTACTGTTCTTTATCTTGAAGACGAAGATACTATTAGAAAAGAAACAAGCGGAATCCTGCAAAAATTCTTTAAAAATGTCTATACAGCAGCTAATGGCCAAGAAGGACTTGAACTTTATTTAGAATATCAAGAATCAATTGATATTATTATCACTGATTTAAATATGCCAAAAATGGATGGTATATCTTTTATGATTCAAGTAAGAATAAAAGACAAAAAAATACCTATCTTAGTTTCAACTGCTTTTTCAGATACAGAAAATATTATTAAATCTATTAAACTAAAAGTTGCAGATTATATTTTAAAACCCATGCAATTAACAACAACCTTAAAGATTATTTTAAATATCCTTTCTGAAATTAATAATATTAAACTTATTAAACAACAAAAAAATGAGCTAGAGAGTTTTCTAGCTGTTTTGGACAAACAAAATCTTATTAGTAAAACAAATCCTGAAGGCATCATAACAAAAGTAAATAAATTATTTTGTGATGTTTCTGATTATAAAGAAGATGAGTTATTGGGGTTTAACCGAAGTATGGTAAGACATCCTGATGTATCAAGTGAATTTTACCAAAATATTCATGACTGTATTAATTCAAGAAAAGTATGGCGAGGAAAACTTAAAAATATTACCAAAGAGGGGATTATTTTTTATACAAAAACAACAATCATCCCCATTTTTGATTTAGAAGGTGTGTTAATTGAATTTATTTATATTGGTTCTTTAATTACACAAGAAGAAGAAGAAAAACAAACACTCAAAAGATATATTTTAAAGCAAAAATCAAAACTAATAGAAGATGAAAATTCACTAGAAACAAGATTAAGTACTAAACTCGAGTTGGCAAAAAAAGAAAATTCTTTAAAAGATTTACAGAAAAATGAAAAAATTAATGAGTTTATTGTTAATATTGAAGCCCAGTTAAAAACATCAAGATTTAGATTAATAGAGGAAAAAGCAAGAGTTTTAGGTCTTGAGAATAAAATTAAAGCAATTGATAAGAGAAATTATACCTTACAAGCTTCCTACAAAGACAGAATGATTAAACTGCATAAAATAATGGAATCGTCAAATTTTAAATATGAAAAATCTAAAAAAAGAGAAATGATGCTTGATGATAAGTTAATTAAAGCTCAAGAATCAATAAAAGTCTTACAATCTATTTCTGATAATCATCTAAAAAGAATTGAAGATTTAAGCTCCTTAATTAAAATTGGCTCTTAAAAAACAAAAAGCTTAAACTTTTTGTTTTTTTACTTTCAAGATAATCAACAAACAAATACTTGCAAAAATAATTGAAATAAGCATACCCATTGTTAACCAAGATGTATTAAACAAAAATCCCAATTGGATATCTGGTTGTCTGTACGTTTCTGCAATAATTCTCATCAAAGAGTATAAAAAACCATACATTAAAAATAACTGCCCTGTAAATTTTGTTTTATTTCGATACATAAACAAAATAACAAATATTACAATACCTTCTAAAAAAGCTTCATACAAAGCGGAGGGATGTCTTAAACTATCTCCTACATAAATTCCCCAAGGAAGATCAGTTGTACGCCCAATTAGTTCTTGATTTAAAAAATTTCCAATACGTCCAAAAGTATAACCAAAAGAAATCCCAACAACTGAGATATCTGCTAAAAAAAGCATGGATAATTTATTTTTTCTACAAAATAAATAGGAAGCTATTGCAAAACCAATTACGGCTCCATGATAAGACATTCCAGAAATCCCAGTAAATTCGCCATTTACAAAAGGATTGAATATTTGCCAAGGATGACTTAAATAATAAGACGTTTGTGTATCATAAAATAAAACATAGCCAATTCTTGCACCTAAAATTACACCAATTTCAACCCACCAAATATAGGAATCAAAAACAGCTTCTTTAATATTAATATTATCTCTTTTAATCAATTCTTTTGCAACAAAGATTGCAGATAGTAGAGCAGTTGCATACATAATTCCATACCAATGCACAGATACAGAAGATATACTAAAGGCTACAGGGTCAAAATTTGTATAAATATTTTGCCAAAATTCCATCTTAATCCTTTAGATAATTATTTTTCTTGGGGGTTTAAATACAGTTTTAATAACTGTATTTTGTAATTTGTTTTTATTGGAGCTTGTAACAAGTGTTTTTAATAACAAATCATTTTACGCAAGAGCTAATAATTAGCCCTTTTTAGTCGTTTCTTTTTGAATCCAACCAAACCATAATACCTTTTTGAGCATGAAGTCTGTTTTCTGCTTCATCAAAAATTTTACTTGCTTTTGATTCTAAAACTTCAGCACTTACTTCATATCCTCGATAAGCAGGTAAACAATGAAGAAATATTGCATCATTTTGTGCTTCTTGCATCATTGTATTATCTACTATATAACCCGTAAAGTCTTTGATTCTTTTTTCTTTTTCATCTTCTTGTCCCATAGATACCCAAGTATCTGTAGTAACAACACTTGCTCCTTTAACAGCAAGTTTTGGATCATTATAAATACTTATTTTTGCACCTGATACTTTTGCATCGTTTAGGGCTTCTTTTAAAATATCTTGATTTACTTCATAACCAATAGGCGTAGCAATTCGTAATTCAAAACCGATTTTAGCACAAAGATTTAGCCACGAATGTGCTAAGTTATTTCCATCTCCAATATATGCAACAATTAAGTTTTCATCTTTATTGCATTCTTGAATAGTTAAATAATCAGCCATTAACTGCACAGGATGATATTCATCGCTTAAACCATTAATAACAGGTACTTTTGAGTATTTTGCGAATTCTTCAATATTTGCTTGTGCAGTAGTTCTTATCATTGCCATATCAACCATTCTAGAAATTACACTAGAAGTATCACTCATTGGTTCACCTCTACCTAATTGTATGTCATTGGAAGATAAAAAGAGTCCAATGCCTCCTAATTGATAAATACCTGTTTCAAAAGATACCCTTGTTCTTGTAGAACTCTTTTCAAATATCATTGCTAAGGTTTGTTTTGGCAAATAATCTTTAAAAATTTTATTTTTAGTTTCTATTTTTATTTTTCTTGCTAATTCTAATATTTCTAGAATTTCATCTTTTGAATAGTCTTTTAATGTTAAAAAATGTTTCAAGTTAGTCCTTTGTAGGTGCTTTATCTTATTAAAAAAGACATTATATTCAAATTGCAATTATTATATTCTTAATAGGGTGGGTTTTTTACTTGTGCCTATTTTTATTATCTTAGGTATCAAGAATACTCATCAACAATGTATTTTAGTATAAGGCATATAGATTAATAAAACATTAACACTTTTTAATTCTGTATATTTCATTATAACGAAATGAAATATACCCACTTTATAAAAGCGAAGAAGAAGCTTTATTTACCTTTTAAAAGTAAACAAGCTTCTTTTGCATGGTACGAAATAATTATATCAGCTCCGGCTCTTTTGAAAGATATAAGTGTTTCCATCATTACGCGATCATAATCAATTAATCCTGCAATTCCTGCATGTTTTAACATGGCGTATTCACCTGAGACATTGTAAGCAGCTAAAGGTAAATTACTTCTATTTCTAATATCTCTAATAATATCTAGAAATGAAAGTGCAGGTTTGACCATTAAGATATCTGCCCCTTCTGCTTCATCAGCCAAAGATTCTTCAATAGCTTCTAATCGGTTTCCTGGGTTCATTTGGTACGTTTTTCTGTCCCCATAAGAAGGTGCACTTTGAGCAACGTCCCCAAAAGGTCCATAATAACCAGAAGCAAATTTACTTGAATACGCCATAATAGGAAGGTTTTCAAAACCATTGTCATCTAAAACTTTTCTTAAGGTTTTAATAATTCCATCCATCATTCCAGAAGGTGCAATCATATCAACACCTGCTCTTGCATGAACCAAAGCTTGTTGTGCAGATATCTCCAGTGTTTTATCATTGTGTACTGTATTTGTTTTGGGGTCAATAATACCACAATGGCCATGATCCGTATATTCACAAAAACACAAATCACTCACAATAAACATATTAGGGAAATCTTTTTTAATAGCTTGAGTCGTTCTTGAAATTAAACTGTTTTCATCCAAACATTCACTTCCAACAGAGTCTTTAAGTGTAGGTATTGCAAATAAAATAATAGAGTTTAATCCTATCTCAACTAATTCTTCACACTCTTTTAAAATCGAGTCTAAACTCATTTGGAAAACACCAGGCATAGAGCTTACTTCATTTTTAATATTTTTACCTTCTACTACAAATAATGGATAGATAAAGTCTTGCGTACTTAAGCTTGTTTCACTTACCAAATTTCTTAAAGTTTCATTAATTCTAAGTCTACGAAATCTTTTAAACATTCTGTTTACCTTTTTTAGATATTATATGCGCCTATTTTAACAATATAAGGTTTAAATACTTATGAACATAGAAAAATCTAGTTTTGCAAGTTTACCAACAAAGTTTGGRACTTTTAAAATTAAAGCATATAAAGAAAATAACCAAGAACATCTGGCAATAATGAGCCAAGATTTTGAACGTCTTGATKCTCCTTATGTAAGRGTTCATTCAGAATGTCTAACAGGAGATACTTTTGGCAGCTTAAAATGCGATTGCCAAAATCAATTGCATCAGGCCTTAGAATTTATTTCTAAAAATGGYGGTCTTATYATCTATCACAGGCAAGAAGGTCGTAATATTGGYTTGGTAAATAAAGTTAACGCTTATTGTTTACAAGAACAAGGYAGAAATACTATTGARGCTAATCTTGAATTAGGTTTTGATGAGGATGAACGATATTATTTAATTGTGGAAGAAATATTAAAAGATTTAAATATTTCRAGCATTAAACTTATTACWAATAATCCAAAAAAAATAAAATACATGGAATCTATTGGAATAAAAATAATTGAGAGAATACCATCAATAACAGAAGTAAATAAATACAATAAAAGCTATTTAGAGACAAAAAAAGAAAAAATGGGTCATCTTTTATAAGGAATATAATGAATTTAAAAAATCAATGTGAAAAAATCAATCTTAATTTTGATGAAAAATTTTATGAAAATTGCAATAAATTTATACAGACATTACAAGAATGGGGTAAAATTCACAATTTAAGTGCTGAATTAGAAACACAAAAAATTGAAAAAAACATTATGGATTCTATTTATCCTTTAAGTTTTTTAGATTCTTTTGAATCTTTTGCGGATATTGGAACAGGAGCTGGTTATCCTGGTTTAATTCTTGCAATGGCAAAGCCAGAGGTTAAATCATATTTAATTGAACCAAGAGCAAAAAGAGTTGCTTTTCTGAATTTTATAAAAAATTCTCTAAAACTTTCAAATGTTGAAATCATTTGCAATAGAATAGAGAATGTACAAGATATTAAAGTTGATTTATTTACTTCAAGAGCAGTTACAAATACAGCGCTACTAATGGAATTAACGAAAGAATTAAGCAGTGAAGACACTTCCTTTTTATTTTATAAAGGTTCCATGCTAAAGAGTGAGCTTGAAGATGCTAAAATTAAGAATTATAAAATATATCCTGTAAATGAGAGAAATTATTTATACATAAAGGGACAAAAATGATTTTTAAAGYMTTGGCTTTTTTAGCTGTTATTTTYATWRTTTATCTTGTWTTTTTTAAAAAAAGCAGAGAARGTGAAATTAAAAAATCYATGAAAAAAGATGAAGAAATAATGGATGCTTGYCCMACATGYAAAACTTTTGTRAGYAAAGAAGATGCTATTTTATCAAATGGAAARTATTTTTGTTCAAAAGAATGTTTGCAATGATTATWATTGGRCATGAACTATTASCTTACGAAMSATTCGTTTATGTAAATAMTAAAGAAGAAATYTCGYATACAAAAGCAAACAGYTCTGTTTTATTTGTTTATGAARAAGATTTATTAAARTAYTCAARTACRAACCAAATAAAYTTTTCTGTTCTTGTATCAAGTATARAAGAGAGTATTTTYGYAAATGCATTAAAYGCACARTATMTTTTATGYGAAAAAGACCTGGCGATTAAGATACAAAAAATWGCTGAACATTATATGTTTGATACAAAAGTTTTATGTATCATTGAAAAAGATCATGAAATTGAAGAGCTTGCAGTTTTGGGAATTGATGGTATTGTTTATAAAAATAGCATAAATAAAGATCTTAAAAAATAAATAAAATTTTCTGTAAAAGGACACACGTGAAAGATATACTAGATATTATTGTTGTAATTGGTTTTGTTATTATTGTTTTTGGATTTGTAAGAGGCTTTAATGAATTACAAGTTAATAAACATACGAAAAAACTAGAAGAAATGAAAAAAAGAGAGGAAGAAAATGACAAAACCACTACTGATTGAGATAGGGCTTGAAGAACTTCCTGCTATTCCATTTTTAAAAGAACTTCCAAATATAGAAAAAAAATGGTCTGATATTTTAAAAGACAAACAATTATCGTGTGATTTTAAATTTTATTATACTCCTAGACGTTTGGTTCTTTGGCACAAATCTTTTGCTTTAAAACAAGAAGACCARATAATTGAAAATATTGGWGCTCCTCTTAGTATTGCTTATAAAGATGGWATTGCWATGCCTGCKGCTCTTGGWTTTGCRAAAAARTGTGGYGTTGATATAAGTGAAATTTCATCTATWRATAAAGGAAGAGGRGATGTTTTATACTTTAAAAAAGAAGTAGAAGGRCAARCTTCWAAAGATTTATTAAATGAAATGATAAATACTTTTATAAAAAAACTTAACTTTGGAAAATCTATGCGTTGGGGTTCAAGAAAAGATTCTTTTATTAGACCCATTCGATCTTTATGTGTTATGCATGATGAAGAAGTTCTAGAAGCTGAACTATTTGGTGTAAAATCTTCTAATACAGCATATCCTCACAGAATGGTTTCTTACGAACCTTTTTCTTTTAACAAAGCAAGTGATTATTTTGATGTTTTAAAACAAAATGGTGTTATTTTATGTGCCAAAGAAAGAAAAACAATTATTTTAGAACAAATGAAAGAAATAGAAGCAAAACATAATTTAAGTATTGATATTGATAAAAGTTTATTAAATGAATTGGTGGCTATTACAGAATACCCCACAGCACTTTTAGGGACTTTTGACAAAGACTTCTTAAATCTTCCAGAAGAAGTAATTATAACGTCTATGAAAGAGCATCAACGATATTTTGCTGTTTTTAATAACGACAGACTCTCTAATCATTTTATTGTTGTATCAAACAGTAAAACAAATGATTTTTCTCATATTATTGCAGGAAATGAAAAAGTTCTACGCCCAAGACTAGCTGATGGAATGTTTTTCTACAAAAACGATTTAAGAATAGGGCTTCAAAATGAAGGTCTGAAAAAACTTGTTTTTGTTGAAGGTTTAGGTTCTATGCATGATAAACTTCAAAGAGAAGTAAAAATTGCAAACTATCTATCAAATGCTTACMATATTGAAAACAAAGAAGATGTTGCAAAAGCAGTACTAATGGCTAAATCAGATTTAATGAGTGAAATGGTATGTGAGTTTACTGAGCTTCAGGGTTTAATGGGATATTATTATGCCAAAGCAGCAGGGCAGAATAAAGATATTTATACTGCAATTAAAGAACAATATCTTCCTGATGGAGAAGATGCTGATTTACCATCTTCAGTATTTTCTTCAATTATTGCCCTTTCATATAAACTAGATAATTTAATGGGTTTATTTTCTGTTAATAAGATTCCTACTGGATCAAAAGATCCTTTTGGGCTTAGACGAGCAGCTTCAGGGATAGTAAAAATTGTAATTGAGCACAAACTGTCTTTTAATTTAGAGCATTTAATTGATAGCTTGGCTTCTAACTATAAAGGCTTAAACAAAAAACAACTTCTAGATTTTTTCAATGAACGATTGTTTAAAATTTTTGAGGTTAATCCGTCTGTTTTAAAAGCAGTTTTAGGAAGCGGCGAAAAAGATATCTATAAAATCTCAAAAAAACTATGTGCTTTAAATCCTTTTGTACTCGAAGGTGACTTTAAAAACCATGTAGCCACGTTTAAAAGAGTGGCAAACATAATAAAAGGCCTAGACTTATCCAAAGAACTTATCATTAATGAAGCCTTGTTAAGTGATAAAGAAGAACTTACTTTATTTGATGAATACAGTACAATTATATCAAAAGAATATACATGTTATGAAGAAGAGTTAAAAGCCTTATTTGCTTTAAAACCAGCTCTTGATGCATTTTTTGATAATGTATTCGTAAATCACGAAGATGATAATATCAAAAACAACAGAAAAAATCTTATTGCTTTAGTATATCTGGCATTCAGAAATATCGCAGATATTAAAGAAATCACGATATAAGCTAAATACAAAACTACATATGACTACAAGGCTCCTATTTTAGGGGCTTGTAATCAAAATTTTAGAAACAACTATAAGTATTCTAAATATATAAAAAAGATCATTATCTGAATTAATCAGCTTGAAGGTCTTGAATTTAAAAAGTCCATTCTTATTAGTTATTTTTCTCCTTGCTTTTTAAATCTCAAAAAATAATATTACAGCTTAGAAATTATTTTAATTAAATTTAATTCAAAAGTTTAAAAAAATCTGAATTATCTACATTTCTATTCTGTATAATATAGCTTGAAAAAAATTATTATAATATTTACTACATGGATACAAGAAGTGTAACTATTTAATAAGCTATTATTTAATTGTTATTATTCATTAAACTACATTATTTTATAAAAAGGTTATTTATGAAGTTTATATTTTGTTTTTTATATTTTTTCAATATTCTTTTTGCTTCTTCTCCTACTACTATAAAAATAGCCATTACTAAAAACATGATTCCTTATTCTTTTATTGATGAAGAGAATAAAGTCAAAGGTATTTTGGTTGATTATTGGAAACTTTGGGCCTCTAAAACACAGCAGAAAATAGAATTTGTTCCTTTGACTTGGCCTGAAACACTGGAAGCAATAAAAAAAGGTGAGGTAGATATTCATTCTGGCTTATTTATGAATGAAGAGAGAAAAGAATATATAAAATTCATAAAACCCATTTATCAAAGTACGTCAAATATATTTATAAAAGTTAATAAAATAAAAGAAATTTCAAATATTGATGCTTTGGATAATAAACGCTTGGGATTAATATCAAATTCTTATTTCGAAACGTATATTAAAAAAAACTTCCCAAAAATAAAAATTAAGACCTTTATCTCTAATAATGCGCTAATAGATTCATTTTTTAAAGAAGAAGTTGATGCAATAATTGATGACAGTTTAATCATATGGTCTCATATGGTAAAAAGATATAAACACAATGAAGTTACTTCTTTGGAGGATTTTAGCGTTAATAAGTGGTTTTATTCTGCTATAAAAAACAATATAAACAATATAAATCTTGAGAATCAAATCAATTATGGAATGAGTTTAATTTCAAAAAAAGAGTTAATAAACATTCAAAAGAAATGGGCAATTGATAAGGGATTAAGTTTTTATAAAAGAAAAGAAAAGATTTTTACAAAAGAAGAATTAAATTACATTAAAAACTCTCCTGCTTTAACGCTAGGTCTTGATGACTGGGGAGACATGATGCATTCCAGCGACGGTATTAAATTAGAAGGTTTTTCAGGAGAAATTATTTCAAATGTATTTGAAATATCAGGTTTAAAATATAGAATTGTAAAAGATGATTGGAATATTTTATTAAAAAAGTTYAAAAATAAAAAAATAGATATTTTACCTGCAACATATTTTACAAAAGAGAGAACTTCTTTTGGATTATACAGTAAAAAATATATGTCTTTAAAAGATTTTATTTATGTAAAGTTTGATAATCAAACTATAAAAAAACTATCTGATTTAAATCATAAAAAATTAGCAATAGTAAAAGGTTATGGAAATATAAGATACGTAAAAGAAAAATTCCCTAATATTAAAATTGTCGAAACGAATGACTTAGAAGATTCTATTTCAAAAGTATTAAATGCTGAAGTTGATGCTTTTTTTGAATTACAATTTGCAGCAGAAGCAAAGATAAGAGACTTGTCTTTGCCTTTATTAAAAGGTATGTATCAAAATGATATAAAAGCAAATGATTTGCATGTTTTTTCTAAAAAACATGATTTTCTTTTACAAAGTATTATCCAAAAATCGCTCAATGCCATTCCCAAAAAAGTGATGGATAAAATCACTAAAAGATGGTTAAGTCCTAAAGCAAAACAAGAGATTACCATAGCTTTTGGTAAAGGGAGAGAACCTTATTCAATAGATAAATCTTATTTAAAAGGTATAGAATATGATTTAATCAATGAAATATTAAAAAAGAGTGGAATTTCTATTAAAAATATAACAAACTTATCTTATGAAAAATTACAAAATGCTTTAAATAACGATACAAACTTGGATATAGCAGTAACAGTAAAAGAAAAAGATGACAGGTACTATTATTCTGATGATTTTATAAATTTTGAAAATATAGCCGTAACACGAGTTGAAGATAATATCACTCTTAATTCTATTTCAGATTTAAAAAATAAAAATATTATTGCATTTAAAGAGGCTTACAAATACTTAGGTGAAAAATACTTTTCATTGTTTAATTTAAGAACAAGAGATCAATCATATAAAGAGTATGAATATCAAGAAAAACAAGTAAGAGATTTTTTAGACAAAAAAACAGATGTCATTATTATTGATAAAAATATATTTTTATGGCATTTAAAAAGATTAAGCGATGATAGTTTAAATAAATACAAAATTGAGTATATATTTCCAGAAAAAAATTCGTATAAAGTAGCATTTAAAGATGAATATATTAAAAATGTATTCAATAAAAATCTTAAAATTTTAAAAAATAATGGAGAACTTGAAAATATTTTCTTTAATTATATACACAGAGACATAGAAGCAAAAGTAAAAATTAATTCTCTGATTTCTACCCTTGTCTCAAGATTTATTTTTACAAATGAAAGAAAGAAGATAGATAATATTCTTAAACAATTATTGAAACTAGAATATATTATAAAACTAGAAGTTTTTGATAATAAAGAAAATTTGTTATCCTCAACGTCAAAAGAAACATTGAAAAATTATACACTTCAGGACAGTTATTATCAAATATCAAATATACCAAGAAAAGTTGGTTATGTTAAAGCATATTTTGATGAAGAAAAATTAATTGATCATTCTAAAAGAGAAAAGTTAATTCCACGAATAGAATTTTTTAAGGGTTTAGACAGTTATGTTTACATAAAAAAAGTATATAAGCGTTTTAACTATTTTAATGAAAAAATTATTTTCACTAAAAAAGAACAATTATTTATTAAAAATAATCCAATAATAAGATTTTCTGAAAGTGATTGGCCTCCTTTATCTATAATAGAAGGCAAAGACTTTGAAGGAATTTTAAATGATTATATGAAAATATTAAATAATAAAACAAATATACATTTTTCTTATGTTAAAACAAAAAAATGGTCAGATGTTTTGAAAAAATTCAAAAATAATGAAATACATATGATCCCTGGTGTTGCAGATACAAAAACAATTAAAAATATGGGTTTAGTATCCAATAGTTTTATTAAATTTAACTTTGCAATAGTTACAAATGAAAATGTTTCTTTTGTTAATGGATTAAATGCTTTGAAGGGGAAAACCTTAGCCTTACCCATGAGTTTTACCTCAAATTACCTTATACGCTCAAAGTACCCAAAAATAAAAGTAATTGATACGCAAACTGTTAAAGAAGCTTTGACTATGGTATCCCAAGGAAAAGCAGATGCTTTTATTGGTCATGAAGCAGTTACCGTTTACAATATTAAAAAATACTATAAAAACTTAAAAATTGTAGGGCTTTCTAAAGAAGTATTTTCTCATCATATGTTAATCAAAAAATCACATCCAGAGCTTTTATCTATAATAAATAAAGTCATTGAAACAATTAGCCAAAAACAAAAAGACGAAATAAATGATAAGTGGATAAAAACAAAAATAAATACAGCCGTGGATTATTCAATAATTTATACTATAATTGCAGTTTTTTTATTTATATTACTTATTATTTTATACTTTACAAAAAAATTATCTTTAGCAAAGAACTCAACAGAAATAACAAATGAAAAATTAAATAAAAATATTTTAGAATTAAATTCTACCAAAGATGAATTAGTAGATTCAAACCATGAATTACAAGTTTCCTTGAAAAATTTGAAAAAAACTCAAGATAAATTAGTAGAATCTGAAAAAATGGCAAGTTTGGGTGGCTTAGTTGCTGGAGTAGCCCATGAAATCAATACTCCCATAGGGATAGGACTTACAGGATCAAGTCATTTTTATGAGCTTACCCAAGATATTATAAAAAAGTTTGATAATGAAAATATGACTAGAAATGATTTTCAAGAGTATACGAAAAGTTCTCTTGAACTAGCAAATTTGATATTCTCGAATTTGAAGAGAACAAGTCATCTAATAAAAAGTTTTAAACAAATATCAGTAGATCAAACAAGTGAACAGAAGCGAGAATTTGAACTTAAGAATTATATTAATGAAATTTTAATAAGTATAAGTTCTGTGCTTAAAAAAACAAACATAAAAGTGATAGTCAAAGCGGAAAAAGAAATATTTTTAAATTCTTATCCTGGAGCTATTTCTCAAATTATTACAAATCTGATTTTTAACTCTATAAATCATGCTTATGAAGATAATGAAGTTGGAATTATTACAATAGATTTAAAAAATGAGAATAAAAAAACAATTATTGTTTATAAAGACGATGGAAAAGGTATAAAAAAAGAGAATCTAAGCAAAATATTTGATCCTTTTTTTACTACAAATAGAGAGAAGGGTGGAACTGGACTGGGACTAAATATTATATACAATATTATTACTAACCAATTAAAGGGTAGTATTTCTTGTCATAGTATTGAAAACATAGGAGTAAAATTTATTATAAAAATTTAAAGAAGGAACATTTCATGGATTTTTTTAAAACAGAAAATTTAGTAAAAAAAATTGAAAACAAAAAAAAATTGAAAATAATAATTGCTGATGACGAAAAAGATGTTCATTTATTAACAAGAAGTGTATTAAAAAAATTCGAATATAAGAACAAAAAATTAGAAATCATTAGTACCTACAGTGGTGCAGAAACTATCGAAGTTCTTAAAAAAAACTCTGATGTTGTTTTAATTTTACTTGATGTTATTATGGAAACAGATGATGCCGGACTAGAAGTTAGCAGAAAAATTAGAAATGAGTTAAAAAATAATCTAATACAAATAATTTTACGAACAGGGCAGGCATCAGATATTCCACCTTATAAAGTAGTAAAAGATTATGAAATTAATGATTATAAAGAAAAAGCTGAATTGACGTCTGAAAAATTAAAGATAGCACTAATTACTGCTATTCGTACTTATGAGAACTTGCAAGAACTTAAAATTGCTAATGAAAAAATTGTCTTACTTATTGATGAAATCGAAGAGACTCAAAAAGAGGTTGTGTTTAGATTGGGTTCTGTTGCTGAAACCAGAAGCCAAGAAACAGGAATGCATGTAAAGAGGGTAGCAGAGTACTCAAAACTTTTCGCATTATATTATGGATTAGAAGAAAAAGAAGCAGAAATACTAAAACAAGCAAGTCCAATGCATGATATTGGGAAAATAGGAATTCCGGATAATATTTTAAATAAACCAGGAAAACTAACTCCTGCTGAATTTGTAATCATGAAAACTCATGCAAGTATAGGCTATGATATGCTCAAAGGCTCTAATAAATCAATATTAAAAGTAGCTGCCATTGTAGCAAATGAACATCATGAAAAATACGATGGTTCAGGGTACCCACGAGCGTTAAAAGGTGAAGATATCCATATTTATGGAAGAATAACTGCTATTGCAGATGTATTTGATGCTTTAGGGAGCGATAGGTGTTATAAGAAAGCTTGGCCCGATAAGAAAATATTTAATCTTTTTAAAGAAGAAAGAGCAAAACATTTTGATCCTAAATTAGTAGATATATTTTTTGATAAATTATCAGAATTTTTAAAAATAAGAGACACTTTTAAAGATTAAAATGGCTTAAGCTCTTGTTCTAAAATCTTTACTTCATTATCAACAAACTTATTTTAAAATTAACTAAGCGTATAAGAGTTAAACTTCTTGAGTATAAAAAAATTTTTAAAACTTTATTGTAAGTGATAGAGGAGCAAGAAAAAAGTCAGTAATAAGTACTATTTAACCTACTTGTTCAATTAAGGACTTAGAGCTACTTATAAAAGGGATAAAACGGTGATACTTATAAGTATTTGGGAGAGCCTTCTTTTAAGAAAGTATAAAGTGACATCTTTTAAGGTATAAAACATAAAAACAGCAAGAGTTACTTTTATTGACTTTTAAAAATGCATAACCTATTACTTGTACAAGAGAAGTATCAGGAATTGATTTTAAGTACATGGTAAAAAGTTTAGAATTATACAAGTAAAAAATAACAATGTAATGTTTAGAAACAAGGCTTATAAGCCTTTTCTTAATCTATTTAGATAAATAAATATTTTATAAAATTATTTATTTATCTACCTATACTTACTCATAAGGACTTCTTATGAAAAGTGATTCTCAAATACTTACTAAAATATTCACGCCTCTTGTTATTATTACAATAGTTTCAGCAATACTACTTTCATTGTATATAACAAATCAAACGAAAAAAAACATTATTAGCAACAGTACTGTTTATGCACTAAATACTATTAAACAATATAAAATGTTAAGGCAATACTATACAAAGTATGTAATAGAAAAAATTCCTCCATCTATGTATATCGATTATATTCATAAAAATTTGAATAATACTCTTCCTTTACCAGCGACCATGCTAAAAGATTTAAGTGTCTTGTTAGGTCAAGATAAAAATGGTACTCATATTAATCTCTATAGTAATTATCCCTTTCCAAATTCAAAAAACCGTAAACTGGATGATTTTTCCAAACGTGCTTTGATAAAGTTTAAAGATAATAAACAAAAAGATATTATAGAAATAACTACACGAAATAATAAAAAAGTTCTAAGAGTTGCTACACCTGATTATATGACACAAAATACCTGCGTTAATTGTCATAATTCAAGAGAAGATTCACCTAAAAAAGATTGGAAATTGGGAGATGTAAGAGGTGTTCTAGAAGTTATTATTCCAATTAATAAAGAATTAGAATTGGCACAAAGTCTAAATATTCAGATAATTATCTTAATTTTGTTTTTAGTAAACATGATTTTATTGATTTTGTATTTTTATTTTAAAAAGAATATATTAAAACCTTATAAACATTTATACGATGAAAGGAAAAAGTTTTATTAGTTCTTATATAAAACAGAGTTTACAATAAATATTTCAAGTTCGCGGCTTAAATATACTCTGTTTTATACAATAATGTATTAAAGAAATTTAGTAAAAGTGGAGCTAGTGATAGGAGTTGAACCTACGACCTGCTGATTACAAATCAGCTGCTCTAGCCAACTGAGCTACACCAGCATCCAAAATGTTGTTTATAAGTTAAACTTATAAATGGTATCAAGAGGGAGACTTGAACTCCCGACCTCCGGCTTATGAGACCAGCGTTCTAGCCAGCTGAACTACCTTGACACTATGGACCTTAAATGGATGGGGTATCAGGATTCGAACCTGAGAATGTCAGCACCAAAAGCTGATGCCTTACCACTTGGCGATACCCCAAATTTAAGTGCCGAAATTATAGTTAAAAATAATTTTATTGTCAATACTTTTAGGGCCAAATTTTAAAATTTCTGCTATAATTTACAAAATAAATAAAACAGATCAGAATGTAAGGTAAAAATTATATTTATAGAGATAAAAATAAGAAAATATACATAAGTTTTATAAAAATATTTATCAAATATATTTTNCATATTTTTCTAATATAATTTTATTATTACTACCTCTGAGAAAATAAAGAGTAAATATGAATGCATTAACAAGAGTAAAAGAAGCAATTGAAGAAATAAGAAAAGGTAACATGGTAATCATGTTAGATGATGAAGACAGAGAGAATGAGGGAGATTTAGTTTATGCTGCTGCTTTAAGTTCTGCACAAAAAGTAAATTTTATGGCAACGCATGCAAAAGGACTAATTTGTGTTTCAGTTACTAAAAAAACGGCGAATAAATTAGGCTTAAATCCTATGGTTGCATCAAATACTTCTTCTTATGAAACAGCATTTACAGTATCTGTTGATGCTGCTGATGCACTAACGGGTATTTCAGCAGGTGAGAGAGATGATACGATTAAAATTCTTGCAAACCCAGTATCTAAAGATACAGAGCTTGTTAAACCAGGACATATTTTTCCATTAATTGCAAAAGACGGTGGAGTACTGGCAAGAATAGGTCATACTGAAGGAAGTGTTGATTTATGTAAGTTGGCTGGGTTTAACGGGGAAGCTGTTATTTGTGAGATTATGAAAGAAGATGGTTCAATGGCAAGAAGAGATGATTTAGATATCTTTGCAGACAAACATGAGCTAAAACAAGTTTATATATCAGACTTAGTTGAATACAGATTATCACATGAAACGCTAGTAGAAGAAGTGTCTTCTAAACAAAGTACTTTTTTTGGTTCTAGTATTATAAAAAAAGAATTTAAAGATCATCTTGATAATATACATACCGTAATGGTATTTAATGAAACAAAAGAACTTTCACATGTTAAGTTTCATTCTGTTATTCCCGATTTAGAACTGTTTTTAAATGATGATAAATTACATTCTATGTTAAAATCAATTAACTTTTTACAAGCTAAAGGCGGAGTATTAGTTTTCTTGAATGATAGTAAAGCCAATAAAGATTCACAAAAAGACTATGGAATTGGAGCACAAATTTTAAATGCTTTAAATATCAAACAAATTAAACTGCTTACTTCTGGCGGGAAACATTCGTACAATGGATTAAATGGTTTTGGATTAGAAATATTTGAAGAGATTCAAATAGAGGGATAGAATAAAATCTATTCTTTCTATTCTTAATAAAAAAAGCCAATATTTAAACTTATTGGCTTTTTTCTTTTATAATTGAGGGCCTGCTGATGTAAAGTCGTATTCGCTCTCCAGCGTCAAGTACTTTTTAAAGTTTTTCATATACATACCTGCAAGTTTTTTTCTCATTTCATCATAAGCTTCTTTATCATTCCATGTATTTCTTGGGTTTAAAACAATAGTTTCAACACCATCAAGTGTTTTAGGAATTTCCAAATTAAAAATAGGAAGGGTTTCAAAGTCTGAATCATTAATCGAACCGTCTAGAATCCCATTAATACAAGCTCTTGTGTTTTTGATTGTCATTCGTGAACCAACACCATAAGGGCCACCAGTCCAACCTGTATTAACTAAATATACATTTACTTTATGTTTATCAATCTTATTACCTAATAACTCAGCATAAACAGTAGGGTTTAAAGGTAAAAATGCCTCTCCAAAACACGAAGAGAAGGTTGCAACTGGTTCCGTAATACCTCTTTCAGTTCCCGCAACTTTTGCAGTATATCCACTTAAAAAATAATACATAGCTTGTTTTTTACTTAGTTTTGCAACAGGGGGTAAAACACCAAAAGCATCTGCACATAAAAAGATAATATTAGTAGGATGTCCTCCCATTAAATCAGGGGCATGATTTTCAATATGATTTATAGGATAAGAAACACGCGTATTTTCTGTTTTGCTGCCATTGGTATAATCAACCAGTCCATTTTCATCATAAACAACGTTTTCTAAAATAGCACCTTTTTTAATAGCTGCAAAAATTTCGGGTTCACTTTTTTCATCAAGGTTAATTACTTTAGCATAACATCCACCTTCAAAGTTAAAAACACCCTTATCATCCCAACCATGCTCATCATCACCAATTAATTGTCGTTTTGGATCAGTTGAAAGAGTCGTTTTCCCAGTACCACTTAATCCAAAGAATAATGCAGTATCACCATCTTCTCCTATATTAGCAGAACAATGCATTGCGAGTTTACCTTGTAGCGGCAACCAGTAATTCATCATAGAAAAAACACCTTTTTTCATCTCTCCAGCGTACCAAGTACCACCAATAATTGCAACATTGTCTTCTACATTAAAAACAACATATACTTCTGAATGAATTCCGTGGCTTGCATAAGCCATATCTACGGTCTTACAAGCATTATAAATAGTAAAATCTGGTTTAAAATCGTCTAGTTCTTTTTGCGTTTTTGGCATAATAAACATATTTTGAATAAAATTAGCCTGCCATGCAATCTCAGTAATAAACCTTACTGATTTTTTTGAATCTTTTGAAGCCCCACAATAAACATCTGTAACAAATAATTCTTTATTGCTTAATTGTTTTTTTGTTGTTACGAATAAGTCTTCATAAACATCTTTTGAAACAGCTCTATTAATATCACCCCATGCAATATACTTATTAGATGGATCTTGATTTACAAAAAACTTATCTTTTGGACTTCTTCCTGTAAATATTCCTGTATCAATCATTAAAGCACCAGTTGAAGAAACTTTAGCACCTTCATTCTCAACTGCATGTTTAATTAAAAAATCAATATCACTATTTCTGTGAACTCTTTGTACTTGCTCAAGGCCTAATTGGTCTTTAATTTCAGACATTTTTCTTATTTCCTATTTATTTAAAAATTGATAAAAGTACACCAGCAGCTACGGCAGAACCGATAACTCCAGCAACATTTGGCCCCATTGCATGCATCAATAATATATTTGATGGATCATATTTTTGTCCCTCTTTAGAAACAACTCTAGCCGCCATTGGTACAGCTGATACTCCAGCAGCTCCAATTAAAGGATTAATTTGAGCGTCTTTTGAGCTAAATTTATTCATAACTTTAGCCATTAAAACACCCATCATAGTCCCAGCAGAGAAAGCAACTAATCCAATAACCATAATTCCCATAGTCTCAACAACTAAGAATTGTTCAGAAGCTAACTTCGAACCAACACCTAATCCTAAGAAAATAGTTACCACGTTTATCAAAGAATTTTGCATTGTATCAGAAAGTCTATCAACAACACCTGATTCTTTTGCAAAATTCCCAAAACAAAGAGCACCAATTAAGGGTGTTGCATCTGGAAGAATTAAGATAGCTAAAAGAAGTACAACCARAGGAAATACAATTTTTTCTAATTTTGAAACTTTTCTTGAYGTTTTCATTYTRATYTTACGYTCTTYTAATGASGTAAAAGCYCTCATAATTGGAGGTTGWATAACAGGTACCAGYGCCATATAYGAATAWGCRGCAACWGCAATTGCWCCTAATAATTCAGGCGCAAGMGCATTGGCTATAAAAATAGAAGTAGGGCCATCAGCTCCACCAATAATAGAAATAGCAGCACTTTGTTGYAAAGTAAATTCAATTCCTGGAACATAYTGWGTTARTACMACAGCACCTACWARKGAACCAAAGATTCCAAATTGAGCAGCACCACCAAGTARGGCWGTTTTAGGATTTGATAATAAAGGTCCAAAATCTGTCATTGCWCCMACTCCCATAAAAATAAGAAGAGGGAAAAATCCATTTCCWATRCCCATGTTRTAAATAATWCCAAGCATTCCATTAGGACCTGCRATATCAGCAATAGGAATATTAGCTAGTATTCCRCCAAAACCAATAGGAATAAGTAATAGCGGTTCAAAACCTTTGTTAATTGCCAAAAATAATAAAACAAAACAAATAAGAACCATTATRATTCTTCCTGAACTTTGTGCAAAAAKRCTCATTTCATTACCATTAGCATCTAATACACCAGCTTTTGGGTTTAAAAGTGCATTAATCCCCGTTGTTTGATAAAAAGAATGCATAAGCTGCGATAAACTTTTGGCTTGGTATTCTTTAGTAATTGTATTTTCACTTGTAGCAGTACTTGCCGCATTTGCTGCAAACATTGTCATAAATACAATAAAGATTGAAATTATAAAACTTTTTTTCATCTTCATGCCTCTAGTTAATTACGACTAAAGATTGACCTTCATCTACACTGTCATTTGTAGCAACCAAAATTTGTCCTACTGTTCCTGCAATAGGTGAATTAATATCAATTTCCATTTTCATGGCTTCTAAAATCATTAAGGTTTGGTCTTTTTCTACTTTATCGCCTACTTTTACAAGTACTTTCCAAACGGAGCCATTTACAACAGCATCAATAGATTCACCGTCCGCACTTAAAGTATGGTGAGATGTCTCATCAACTGCAAGAGGTGTTACTTGAATATCAGCACTACCTTCTGCCACTGTTACATTAAACTTTTGACCATCTACTACAACTGTATAATTACCGCTAACATTTTTCATAGTTTTATTCTCTCCTATTGTACATTCTGTATCATCATCACAAGCATCGCTTATTTTTCTTATATTTAAAGGGGATTCACCTTTTAGAAATAAAATACCTTTTTCATCACAAGCAGCAGCWATRAAAAYATTTTCTTCATTTATYTCWATRTTTTCTTCNTTTAANTCTGTTTTCCCAGAATTTAANNGTKTTTTTCTNNCATCTTCATCTGCAATATCTAAAGGATTTCTWYTTGTTGGYTCWARTTTTARTTTYTCACTTGCAAATTTAATAACATCTGCATCWGGAGTAACCGGAGTTTTTCCAAAATAACCAAGTACCATTTTYCCATAACCAGGAGCRATTTGTTTCCAAGGWCCAAACATTACATTTGCATARGCTTGTTGCCAATARAATTGKGATACAGGWGTTACAGAWGTWCCATAACCACCTTTCTCAACTACTTCTCTCATRGCTTTAATAACYTCAGGAAAMCKCTCCARMGTACCATTGTCTCTCATCATTTGRGTATTTGCAGTTAATGCACCACCAGGCATKGGWGAAAAAGGAATTAAWGGAGATACWGCACTTGCTTCTGGCGGTAAAAAATAATCTTTTAATTGATCTTTTAATACTTCTTCGTATTTAAGAATTTTTTCAATTTCTAAACCACCYAAATCATAATTCATACCTTTAACAGCATGCATCATAGTTAAAATATCRGGTTGTGAAGTTCCACCTGAAACAGGACTCGCTGCTAAATCTATTCCATCAGCCCCTGCTTCTAGTGCTGCTAAATAACAAGATACTGAAACACCAGCAGTCTCGTGAGTATGTAATCGTATATGAGTATCAATTCCCACAAGTTTTCTTGCCATTTTAATGGTTTCRTAAATTTTATTAGGRCTTGAWGTYCCTGAKGCATCTTTAAARCATATRGAATCATAWGCWATTCCACTGTCTAARATAGMWCGTAATGTTTTTTCATAAAAWGCTACATCRTGTGCACCYGTACATCCAGGAGGTAAGTCCATTAAAGTAACAACAACTTCATGTTTTAAACCATGATTTTTAATACAAGCTGCTGAATACTCTAAATTATTAACATCATTTAGTGCATCAAAGTTTCTAATAGTTGTTGTTCCATGCTTAGCAAAAAGTTTTGCATGCATATCAACAAGTTCTCTAGAACCAGTGTCTAACATAACCGTATTAATACCTCTTGCTAAGGTTTGTAAATTAGCATCAGGACCAACGATTTCTCTAAATTCATCCATCATCTCAAAAGCATTTTCTTTTAAATAAAAGAATAAAGATTGAAATCTTGCACCTCCACCAAACTCAAAATGCGTGATTCCTGCATCACATGCAGCTTCAACAGCAGGAAAAAAATCCTTTTTTAAAACACGTCCCCCAAAAACAGATTGGAATCCATCTCTAAATGTTGTATCCATGACGTCAATATATTTTTTAGCCATTATTTTCCTTTAAGATTTTCATGATGTTGTACTGCTGCTATGATTGCAGCTACTTTTTTAGTAGTTGAAGGTACTGAAGCTGTTTGTACCTTTTTAGGTTTTTCTATTTCCTTAGCTGGAAAATATTTACTTAGAAGTTTTGCTTGCGCTTTTAAAACAAAAATTAATATTATTAAAAATGCAAAAACAATTCCCATACCAAGCACCATAAACTTGAGTGCTTCACTTATTAAATTTACTTCCATATCCTCTCCCGTGGTTACCTAAAATAAAAGTTAATTTTATAATAATGTTTCTTTATTAAGATTAATTTTGGGAAATAATTAAAAAGATTTACTAAATTTACATAATTCTTACATTTTTACAATATTTTGCTACCCATGTCATATATATAAGTATCTAAAAGTGCGCATAAGTTCAAGAATTTATCTTTTGTTTGAATTAATTTTTTTGACATTTTGATATCCTTTTAAATTTAAATCTTACAAATACTAGTATAAATTAGAATTTTTTCTAAAAATATTGCATTTTGTAATGTATTGTGATATGATGTATAAAAAGAAAGGTGAAATATGTTGATAGCTGGTGAAATTATTGAAAAACTAAAAGACGTTCTTAGTACGGATGGTAAGATGGGTAAAATATTTGATAAAGATGTTGCAACTGCACTTGATTTATCTCAGGCTAATTTTGCGACAATGAAAAACCGTGGAAAAATTCCTTTTTCTAACATTTTGGATTTTTGTGCTTTAAAAAAGATTTCCATTAATTGGCTTCTTTATGGACAAAATCCTGATTCTTTAGTAGACTCTACAGATAAGTATTGGGTTAAATATTTTCCAAGTATTAATGTTAGTGCAGGTGGGGGTGCTTATGATAGTGAAGATAATTTTGARGCAATCAATGTGCCTCCTTATTTTATAAGCGCCCTTGGAGGACAAGGAAACTTGAAAAATATTGAAGCTATTAATGTAACAGGTGATTCTATGGAACCTACTTTAAATACAGATAATATAATTTTTATTGATAAGAGCAAAGGATCTTCTTTTAAAGATGGRATTTATGCTTTTACAACAGAACATGGTTTATTTGTAAAAAGAATACAAAAAAGAGTAGATGGCAAATTAGATATTATCTCTGATAATAAAGACTATCCTAAACAAGTTCTTCAAGAAGGTGAAATTAATGTTATAGGAAAAATTGCAGCTTCTTTTGGAAATATATACTAAAATTTAAAAAAGGCTTAGCTCTTTTTCTATTTTTGTTAAAGTTCTTTGAACTTTAACAAAATCATATCCAATTAAATATACACAATTAAATTCTTTTGTTTTTAAAAAAATTTTTAAGTTTTTTATATTCGAGATTACATACAGTTCTTTAGAAAATCCATCAATAAAATGAGCAGATATATAAATTATTTTACCGTAGGAGTATATTTTATTAATATATTCAATTTCATTATTAATTAAAGAATATGAGTTTTGAACAAGTAAGAACTTATCCGTTTTCCCATGTTCACAAACATTATATTGTTTGTCCAAAAAGATAGCTCTTAGAGAATTAAAGTTTTGTAATTTGTTTAAATCAAAATCATTTTTACAAAAAGTATAGATATTTAAAAAAGGATTAAGGTATAAAGAAGCCAGTTTAAATCTATTGAAATAAATATTTTTATAGGAAAAAGAGCATTCAAATAATGAATGAACAATAAGATTATCAACCTTATGTTTATTTTGAGGAAACGTTTGGTACCTTGGGTATATTTTATTCAATAATTCTTCATTTGAACAAAATAATGTATCAGAGTTTTTTATACTCTCGATAACTTTAATAGAATGTTCCAGATTATTTGAAATAAATTTAAAGTTTTTGCTCTTGTTAATATTTAAAAATTCATAAGAGATTTTGTCACAAAAAAAGGCTTTAAGATCAATTGTAGATAACTTATATCTAAATATTTTTATAAGTGCTTCTTTATAAGAAGCAACTTTAATCCAAGCAATTTCATTATCAAGAACAGCTGTTTTAAAATCATAAACAATCGCAAATGCACCATTATTGATAGCCAATAACAAATCTTTTGCATTTTTTGCAATAAATAAATCGCCTTCATTTACTTTCTTGGCATTGATTTTTATATTGTATAAAAAAGAAACAGAAGGGGAGTTAATTAACTCTCCTTCTACAATGTCAATTAAGGATGAAATTTTCATCTTTTACCTTAGGAGATTTTTGTTCCGATTTTTTTAGGTGCTTCTGGACGAATTAATGATAAACCGTTTTCATCTCGTGCAGCCAATAACATACCTTCTGAAATCATACCCATCAATTTAGCTGGTTTTAAATTAGCAACAACACATACTTGTGTATTAATCAAATCTTTAGCATCATAAAATTCTTTAATTCCTGCTAGTATTTGTCTTGGTCTACTTTCTCCCAAATCAACTTGTAATTTTAAAAGTTTTTTTGATTTAGGTACTTCGTCTGCTTCAATAACAGTACCAATTTGAAGGCTTGTTCCAAAAAAAGTATCAATTGTTATTAAGTTATCCCCTTCTAATTCTTCTAACGAAGCTAAAGCAATATCTTTTTTCTCAACTTCTGTTTTAGTAACATCTACTTCAGGTGCTTGTTGTAATAAGATCTCTTCAATTCTTGGAAATAATTGCTCAACTTTAGTAATTGTAACATCCCCTAATAATTCTTTATTTTTTAAAATATTGTTATACGAATCGGTATTAATAGTAAGACCAATAGCAGCAGCTATTTTATTTATTTTTTCAGGCATAACCGAAGATAATAAAATAGCTGTTTTTGCCATAATATTTGTAATTAAAGCAACTAAAGCCATTGCTTCATCACTTTTACCCTCTTTCATTTTATTCCAAGGTTCATAATCATTAATGGCTTTATTAGCAACTGTAAGTGCTTTCCAAATATCCTCAAGAAATCTGTTTAATTGCATTTTATAAATATAATCTTCAATATTTTCTAAAATATTATGTACTTCATTTATTTCTTTTTCATGGTATTTAATTACATCTTTAGAGCTTACTTTGAAATCAAAATATTTTCCACTCATTCCAATGATTCTATTAAGCAAATTTCCAAGATCATTTCCTAAATCAGAATTGATTCTGTCCATTAATGCTCTTTGTGAAAAATCACCATCTTGACCAAAAGGCACTTCTCTTAACATGAAGTATCTAAATGCATCTAAACCATAAGCATCTGCAATTTCTTTAGGATCAACAACATTTCCTTTAGATTTTGACATTTTTTCACCATCTCTTGTCCACCAACCATGAGCAGCTATATGCTTAGGTAAAGGTAAACCCAAAGACATTAAAAATGCAGGCCAATAAACAGCATGAAATCTTAAAATATCTTTTCCTACTAAATGAATACTTGCTGGCCAATGATGCATATTTTTATCATCATTTCCATATCCTAAAGCAGTAATATAATTCATTAAAGCATCTAACCATACATACATTACATGTTTTGGTTCATTTAACTCTTCTGGTAATTTAACACCCCAGTCAAAGGATGTTCGTGAAATTGATAAATCTCTTAAMCCACCTTTAACAAAATTAATAATTTCATTCTTTTTTGAACGTGGGAGAATACAATCTTCATTTTCTTCATACCATTTCAATAATCTGTCTTCATAAGCAGATAATTTGAAGAAATAACTCTCTTCTTTTACTATAGTAGTTGGTTTTCCACAATCAGGACAAAATTCATCATCAATTAGTTGTTTGTCTGTAAAAAATGTTTCACACGATACACAATAATAACCTTCATAATCGCCTTTATAAATATCACCTTTTTCATGCATGCTTAAAAAGGCTTTTTGTACACCCGCTTTATGATCTTCATCAGTAGTTCTTATGAATTTATCATAAGTAATATCAAAACCATCCCATAGATTCTTAAATTTAGAAGAAACTTCAGTAGCATATTCCATTGGAGTTTTACCTCTGGCTTCTGCACTGTGAGCTATTTTTTGTCCATGTTCATCCGTACCTGTTAAAAAAAATGTATTAGAACCAGTTAATCTTGAGTGTCGTGCTAACATATCTGCAATTATTGTAGTGTAAGCATGACCAATATGTGCCACATCGTTTACATAATAAATAGGGGTAGTTATATATACATTTTTACAATCGTTATTCATTTTTTACCTTTAAAATTCAAATCCGCCGCTTGAGCCTTTATTCATAGACTCGTATACTGCTTTTACATATTTTCTTCGTATTTCACATTCAAAAAACTTATCGCAGGGATGACAGGAATTGAGATTCTTCTCTTCTTGGCATGCTTTAAGTTCTTTTATTTTTTCTGCAAGTTTTTCTTGCCAATCGTCTTTCTCTAGAGGATTATGCATGTTCTTTGTATACTTTAAGAACTCTGTTTATTTCACTGTTTGAACCAAAAAAACATGGAGAGGTATCATGAATATGGCTAGTTTTAATTTCTAATAATCTTTTAAAACCATCACTTGCTTGTCCTCCCGCTTTTTCGTACGTGTAAGCAAAAGGAAATACTTCAAATAACTGTCTTAATTTACCTTTTGGTTTATCACTAGTACCTGGGTAAGAAAACAAGCCTCCACCTTTTAATAAAATTTGGTGTAAATCAGGAACCATTCCACCAGAATATCTAAGACGGTACCCGTCATTGAAGATATCATCTATCATAGCTTTATGATGTGGCGCCCAACAATTCTGAGTACTTCCAGGAGCATTTAAGTTCCCTTTTTCTTTTAAAACAATATTTTGAATAAACTCAAACTTACCTTTTAATAAACGGTATAGTTTTACATCATCTTGTGCTACTACCATTTCAACACGGGGCCCAAATACTACATATACAGAAGCTACAATATTGTTTCCAGTAAAATCATTTTCATATATACCAAAAATAGATCCAACCGATAAATTTACATCAACCAAAGAAGAACCATCTAAAGGATCATAAGCAATTAAATACTTACCATCTTTATTAAGTTCTACGATTTCTTCTTGTTCTTCAGAAACAATAGCTTTAATAGAAGGTACTTTTGCAAATAGTTTTTCCAAAATAACATCACAGGCAATATCAAGTTTTAATTGGGTATCTCCTGTTGCATTTTGATTTTCACTTTTTCCTGTGTCACCAGTTTCAATTAATTCTTTAATTTCAATAGCACTTTGTTTTATAGCATTTAATATATCATTCATTTTTTTACTCTTTTTGCATTTATATTTATCCAGTCAATAATTTGTTCTGGATTATTTAGGTCAAGACTGTCCAAGTGAAGAGGTAGGTCTTTGTTTTTAATTGTATCATCATGAGCAATAGCTTTAGAAAACTCAAAATATTTTTC
The DNA here is from genome assembly GCA_002733685.1 of Arcobacter sp. Classification (GTDB taxonomy): domain Bacteria; phylum Campylobacterota; class Campylobacteria; order Campylobacterales; family Arcobacteraceae; genus NORP36. The sequence continues at coordinate 47,123 of NVWN01000004.1, forward strand.
ATCAAGTTTATTTCTAAATATCGCAATACGCGGTAAGTCTAAGGTTTTTAAACCTTCCACCAATAAATAATCAAAGTTTCCAAACATTTCACAAATGTCATCAATACTTGAAGTGTTTTTTTTAAAAACAGTTGTTCTATTAGGAGATACAACCGCAACATTTGCTCCAGTTTGAGAGAACTTATCTGAATCCTTGCCTTTATAATCAAATATAGCCTTGTCTTTTGGATCATGTTTTATAATACAGACTTTGAACGCTCTGTCTTGTAAAATATTGGATATCTTAACAATAAGGCTAGTTTTGCCACTATTAGAAGGGCCAGTAAAAGCCACAAGGAGTTTATTTTCTGTATTAATCATAGGCGATTTTATCAAAATTAATGTTAATTTCAAATAAAAATAAGCAGATATTTGATGATAGTCCTTTTAATAAAATGAATAAAGTAATTTCAATCTTTATAAAGTACATTTACTGTAAACTGCAAAACTTTAAATATAAAATCAAATTATCATGGACCCTATATGAAAAAAATATTTCTACCTATTTTCTTAATATTTGTATTAAATGCCTGTACTTCTTACAGAGCATTAAAACATTTTAATAAAGATATTTCATACACACAAGCTGTTTTATACAGTAAAAAAGCAGATATTGTGTACAAAGATGTAGTTAAAACAATATTTTATGCCACATTTATGAATAAGGTTCATGAAAAATACGATGACAAATATTATAACTTTGTAATAGGCATCTACTCAGAAGAAGAGACTCTAAGCGATTATGCTTTGAGTTTAAACAATATTTCTTATGAAAAAATAAAAGATATAAAACAAGATTCCAAAATATACAAAAGTATATCTTTGAAAAATGCTTGGGCTAAATATTATTATGTTTCTTTCAAAAAAGACAAGGATATCACTTCGATTTTATTAGAACTAAGAGATTCAAATTACAAAAAAGCTTCTATTTCATTTCTTAATTGATTTTCTTGCATCTTTAGAGACAGTTCTTAACATTGAAGACACAGTGATTCTATTTTTATCTTTGCTTGCATAGACAATGTAATTACTTAAAACTTTTTTTGCATATTCTCTTGTTTCTAAATAGGGCACTTTTTCCATACTTAAATAAGGCTCATACTGTCCATTTTTTACAAATAAACCCTTTCTAAACATAGATCTCGTGAATCCACCCCCACCATTATAAGCATAAGCAATTAACAAGGGGTTTTTAAATACTTTTTCTAAATAATTCAGATGTTTATGAGCATAGATAATAGATTTTTCCGCATTAAACATAGTAAATATATCGTATTCTTCTTTTTTTTGCTTAGCAATTGCTTTTGATAAAAAAGGCATTATTTGCATTACTCCCATTGCATAAGCAGTAGAGATAGAAGAAGGAATAAACCTGCTTTCTTGTCGCGCAATTGCATTAATTAAATTTTGTCTTTTTATAGGAAAATCTTTAATAATATTTTTATAGGGATTAATAAAATAACTCTTATTGTAGTTTTCATATCTGTTTTTTACATAAGCAAAATGAGCCAAGTGTTTAGAAGATGAAAAAGTTTTTTCATATTTTAAAAGTTTTGTTTTATTCATCTTTTTTGTATCTCTTAATACTTTTATCCAAGCGAATTGATCTTCTTCATCAAAAGTAGATGCTGAAGTTTTCAGTGTTTTTAAAGAATAAACAACATTTTTTATTCTCTCTTGATAATAATCATGGGCAAAAAGTGTATAAAGATTTATCTTGCGTATTTTTAGTAATTCTTTAATATATTCTCTATCATTACTTGCCATATACTTCCAAAATAAAATTTTACTTAGTTTAGAAGAAGACTTCGTTTTTTTAGCAGCCAACTTCAAAAAAACCATTGCTTTTTTTCTTTTATTAAAAGACAGTGCATTCATTGCTAGGAAAAAGTTATTTGAGGAAGAAAGTTTTGAACTGTTTATATTTAAGAGCGATTTTTGGGCTTTATTCATTAAATTATTAGTAACAATCAATTTAAGAAAACGAGAAAAACCTTTTTGATATTTAATTTCATTAATAAATTTTTCTGAATAGGTCAAATTTAGTTTATTAATTCTAAAAGAAGAAGAAACATTTGAGAAAAGCCATACAAAATCTTTAGCTTTTAAGCTTGAAGAAATTTTCTTGAAATTTTTATTATTTAAAAGTGCAATTAGTCTAGAATATTCAGGATATTCCTTTTTTGTTTTTAAAATGATTCTTTTTAGCTCTTTAGGGCTTAGTTTTGATGCTTTACTAAAACTAAGCGCTTCTTTTATACAAAAAGCCGAACTCTTTACTAAAGTACTGGATGATTTTTTTAAACAAGTGATTTTTTGATTTATTTTATCATTGTTTTTGTGTGAAGAATAAGCATAAAGGATTTTTTTATTTTTTACATGCACTAAGTTAAAAGCTTCTTGTGCATGTTTTGGAGAAATATTATTTTGTTTTAAGTATTGCCAAATATAAAAATCTCTGGCATAGGTTTTTGGTTTCTTTTTAAGCCACCCTAAGTCAATATTTTTTGAATACAAAGTAAGACTCAAAAAAACAAAAACAAAAAACAGCTTAAAAAACATTTTTACATTCCTATGAAAATTCGAGAAAGAAAGGTTTCAAGAAAAATCAATATAAAAATAACAATTATAGGTGCTAAATCCATACCTCCAAAAACAGTAGGAACAAACCTTCTTATAAATGCATAAGCAGGCTCTGTAAGCCTACTTAACATTTGAACTATTGGATTATAAGGATCAGGTTTAACCCAAGACAATAAAGACGAGATAATAATTATCCACTTATAAAGTGTAATTATTCCAATAATAACGATAAAAGTTGATTGTAGTAAAGCATCTATCATTTTACAATTTCTCCTAAATAATTTTTAATTAATGGGTATATTTTTGACATTTCTGGMCCTTTTTGTTCTCCTGTAAGAAGAAACATTAAAGGWGTRYTTAGYGTWTTTTCAYTTAAAGATGTTTTRTCMATAATATRTTCTRTAAAAGCACRGTARTYATCAAAATAGGGCGCTTTWATTAAACATTYTTKYARWACTTTAACTTCTTCTTCAAAACCTTTGCAGGTGCTTTTAAGTGAAAAAATACTGTTTAACTTATTTTTTATTTCTTTTACTGTGCTTGTTTCTTCTAGGTATACTTTTGCAAGTTTACCAATGTTCTCATCTGCAAAACCTAATATTTTAGACAATCTTAGATTATCTAAATTTTTTAGGTGCGCTTTATTAATAAAACGTAATTTATTTATATCAAATACAGCAGTATTTTTTGATATTTTTGTAATATCAAACCATAAAATAGCTTCTTCCAGTGAAAAAATTTCTTTTGGTGTTTCACAAGAAAGAAGTACTAAATAATTTGCAATAGCAGAAGGTAAAAATCCTTCTTCAATCAAAGATTTTATTAAAAATGCACGCTCATTACTAGAGATTTTTTCATTAGTACGTTCATTCATAATAGCAGGCAAATGTACATAAGAAATTTTTTTGTCATAAGACAAAGCATGTCTGATAGAAATTTGATTAACTGTGTCTAAAAGATGATTCTCTTCTCTTATAACAGTAGAAATATCATATAACATATCATCAACAGCACAAGCATAGGTAGCAGTAGCAGTTTTATCATGCTTTAAAATAATACTAGAATCAATATCACAAGCTTTGTAATTAAAATTTCCTTTTAATTCATCCTTAAATGAAATGTCACTTGCAGAAGCTTTAATTCGTACCGTAAAAGCAGCAGTGCAATTAAAAACTGTTTCTTCTGATAATGTAGCACAAAAACCATCATAAAGATAAGGTTTTGATGCAACTTGTGCTTCATCTTTTAGTTCTTGCAATTTATTATCTGAACAGAAACAAGAAAAAGCTTCTTTTTTAGTTAATAATTGCATAGCCATACGTTGATGGTATTTTAGATTCTCACTTTGATAAACTATTTGTGAGTATTCAATAGAGAAAAGGCTTAATAATTCAAGAAGTTCTTTGTCTTTACCTTCAATATTGTTTTCTTTATTCGTATCGTCAATTCTAATTAATAAATCTTCTTTTTTTTGCTTTGCAACAATATAGTTGAATATAGCTGTTCTTAAATTTCCTATATTCATATCACCTGTTGGACTAGCGGCAAATCTTAACAATATAATCCTTTATTTTTTACTTTTAAAATAATATCTAAATACAACTAAAATATTAATAGTATTTATATCTTATAGGCAAGAGAAAAAACAAAACGTTTAAGAGTTTTGTTTTTCTTTTTGAGTCACAATAGAGAAAAAAAGTTTTTTAATCTCTTTGTGTTTTTTAATATAAGTATTTAAGTCATCTAAACTTAAATTTTCAATAAGTTCCAATTCTTTTTTTGAATAATCTTGATCCAAACCTTTGTAATACAAATGAAAAGAACGAGAAAGTCTTTGAGAGAGTGTTTCAACTCTTAAAGGTTCACTACCACTTAAAAAGTTTTTAGCAGCATTTAATTCTTCTTTTGTAACACCATTTTGCACAAATTCATCTACAATTGAAACAACCAAATTTTTTGCTTCTTTTGCATTGTTTGTTTTTGTTTGCAAGTATCCAGAGAAATATGAATGGGATTGATTAATTGCTATATGTCCATATGCACTGTATGCAAGACCTCTTTTAACTCTTATCTCTTCCATAAGTCTCGAACCAAAACCAGAACCACCTAAGATAAAAGAAGCTACTTTTGCCATATAATTATTTTCATCATCAAACTTAGCATTATAAGCAGAGCCAAAATAAATATAGGCTTGTTTTGTTTCTTTATACAGTGTTTGTTTCTTGACTTTTGAAACAACTTCAATATGTTTTAATTTAGTATTTATTTTTTTACTTAATTCTTTTAAAATAGATCTCATGTCTTTTTTTATTTTTTCCAATGGAATATCTCCACCAACAACAATAATTAAGTTTTCTAGAGAAAAAGCATCTTTAATGAACTTTTTAACATCTTCTATTTTAATAGACTTAATGCTTTCACTTGTACCTGAACTTGGACTTTCCAATACAGTATTTTTAAACATTAGTTTGTTTAGTTCAACACTAGCTGTGTAATCAAAGTCATTTTCTTTTGATTTTAAAGCCCCCATTTGTAAAGTTTTTACTTTATTTAAAACTTTTTCTGAATAATTTGGGTCTTTAAGCAAAGCACTTAAATAATTAAGTGCTTCTTTATATTCAGACTTTAAAGACCCAAGTTCAATAACAAGTGTTTCAAAACCAGGGCTTACGTGTAAAGAAATAGCTTTATTTTCTAAATCTTCAAAAAATTTAACGCTTCCTTTACTTTTTGTACCTTCATTTAGTATTTGTGAAGAAATACTAGCAAGACCAGGAATAGTATTTTTAATTGCACCTGAGTTTTTAAAAACCAATTGTAAGTTAAAAGTAGGTAAAAAATCTTTTTCGTAAATAATAGGTATTTTTATATTTTTGTATTCTATATGTTCAATAGTTGAACTCATTAATATTCCTTTGATAAATAAACATGCAAACAGACATTTCTTCATTTTTTAATAAAATCGCTCTAGTGTTTGATATGCGGTATTTCTTTTTGCAGGTTTTTCACCTATATCATTGATTAATTCAATCATATCCTCTTGATTCATACAGTTACTAGCCCCTGCTGCTGCAACTACATTTTCTTCCATCATAGTGCTACCTAAATCATTTGCTCCAAATTTAAGTGCCATTTGCCCAATATATGAACCTTGTGTAACCCAAGAGCTTTGTAAATTATCAAAATTATCTAAATAAAGTCGCGCCACTGCTAATAATCTTAAATATCTGTTGGAACTTTGAGGTTTAATATCTGGTAGTTCTTCTGCCAATTTAGTATTTTGATTTTGATACGACCACATAATAAAAGCTCTAAAACCACCTGTTTCATCTTGAAGTTCTCTTAACATTTCCCAATGTTCAATAATTTCTTCATCGGTTTCAACCGTACCATACATCATAGTTGCCGTTGTTTTCATACCAATAGAGTGAGCCAATCTGTGTACCTCAATCCATTTTTTTGAATCCATTTTTTTAGGAGCTATTATATCTCTTACTCTATCACTTAATATCTCAGCCCCAGCTCCAGGAATTGAGCTTAAACCTTTTTTTTGTAAACGTTTTAAAACCTCTAAAATAGTGATTTTTGAAACTTTTGCGATATAAACGATTTCAATAGCTGAAAAAGAGTGCAGAGTAATTTGAGGAAATTTTGTGTGAATATGGGAAACAAGCTCTTCATAATATTCAATTTTTAACTTAGGATGAACCCCACCTTGCATTAAAATTTGAGTACCTCCTATTTCTAAAAGTTCTTCAATTTTTTCATCAATTTGAGAAAATGTTAAAACATAAGAATCTTCATCTTTACCATGCCTATAAAAAGCACAAAACTTACAATCAACCCAACATACATTGGTGTAGTTGATATTTCTATCAACTACAAAAGTAGTTACTCCCAAGGGATGTTTTTCTAATTTTTTAGCACTTGCCATTTCTCCTAATTCTARAAGAGGTGCATCGTGTATTAGAGCCAATGCTTGCGTATTTGTTAATCTTTTTTTTATATTAATACTCATCTTAAGCCTTAAAAATTTGTTCCCAGTGAAAATTCAAAGCTGGATGTATTATCACCAGCTTCCGCATCTATTGCTTTGGAGAAAATAAACTGTAAAGGACCAACAGGTGAAATCCACTCAACTAGTGCACCCGTACCTGAACGTTTAATTTCAGAAAAACTATCTTTTCCTATCATACCATAGTCATAAAAAAGACCCCATCTCATTTTAGCACTTTTGATTAAAGGAAAACTAAGCTCAAAAGCATTAGTGAATGTTTTTTTATAAGGATCATCACTGTCACTGTCTTCAGGACCAAAAGAATAAGATTCATAACCTCTTAACGAACTAGGCCCTCCAAGATAAAAAGATTGCCCTTCTGTAACAAATCCTTTGTCAAACAGAACGCCTACTTTTGTTTTGTATCTGAAAATAGCATCATAATCAATAATATCATTAAAGCCATAAAAATATTTAAAATAAGTAACTGCTTTGTGAAATTTAGCATCTCCTCCAACTCCAGCTACTTCATAAGAAGCACCTGTTTTAAAACCTTCTCTAGGAACATAATAATCATCTGTATTATCAAAAGACACATAAGGAGTAAAAGAAGAGATATTATAATCTTGGTCATTTTTTTTATCAGCTTCTGTACCTTTATAAGCCGTTTTATAATCATATTGTTCATCAATCATTTCAAATTTGTATTTTACACCTGCATACATATGTCTAAAAAAGCTTTTCCCAAAACCTACAGAAATACCTCTTGATTCAGTATTCAAGTCGTAATCTGTATAATCATATTCTCTTTCTCTATTATAAACAGTAATTTCACCATTATACTTACTGTCATTTATTGCAGGATTTTTTAAAGAAACGGTATAGTTATTTTTCTTTTTAGACAAGTCTACAGAAAAACCTAAATTAAGACCTGAACCAAAAATATTTTTATCTGAAATTGAGGCATTAATTAATATTCCATCATAAGAACCATATCCACCACCTAATTTTAAACTTCCAGTAGATGCTTCTTGTACTTCAACCAATAAATTCATTTTAGTATCAGAAATTCTTTGTTCTTTTATTTCTACATTTTCAAAAAAAGAAGAACGACCCAATTTATTCTTGGAATCTTTTAAATCTGTTAAATTATAAAGATCTCCCGGAGCTAAATAAACATTTCTTCGTACAACTCTATCAAGTGTTCTTGTATTCCCTGAAATAATTACATCATTGATATAAACTTTTTCACCAGGAATAACATTAAAAACAATGCTAACATTTTTATTTTCACTGTTTTTATTTAAATCATACTTCACTTGCGTAAAAGCATAACCTAAATTTGCAACCTTCGTTTTAATAGATTCTATATCTTTTCTTAATTTATTAATATCGAAAATATCATCTTTTTCTAATTTTAATTCATTGTATAACTCTTCTACTTTTATTATTGAAGAATCTACATAGATTTTTATCTCATTTGTTGTGTATTGAATACCTTCACGTATATTAAAATTCAATTGTGCTGCATTTGAAGCAAAATCAATAGTCATAAAAGGATCTTTTACTTTAGCATCCAAAAAACCATGCTGATAATATAAATCATTAATTCTACTGCTTTCATAAGACATCTGGTCCAGTTTTAATTCCCCTGAATTTTGGCCAAACCACCAAGGCATAAATTCTTCTTCTTTATTGGCAGTCACTTCATCAAAATCATCTTGTTCTAAATACTTAGCTCCAATAAAAGAAGCTTTTTTTATAAGTATTTCATCCCCTTTATTAACATTAAATGTTAAAGCTAAAGAATCCTCATTTAAAACTTCTTTGTCTATTTCAACAACAGAGTTAATATATCCTTCTTTTTGCAATTCATTAAGCAAAGATTCTTTTGCTTTTTGAACTCTTTCTTTAGTATACATAGAACCTTTTCGTATACCCATGTTTGCATATAATAATTCCAGTTCACCTTCTGCTGTTTTATATCCCTTAATAACGATATTTGCAATGGAAGGTTTTTCAGTAAAAATAAATTCGATTTGTCCATTGTTGTTAAATACCTGTATATCGTCAAAATAATTAAATGCATAAAACTTTTTTAAAGAATCATTTATATCTTTATCACTAAAGTCTTTACCAGGCTTTAAAAGAATGGTTTCATTAGCGATTTTTGGAGATATTCTTGATAAATTTTTATATGAAATTGACTTAACCGTTTGAGCACTTAAAAGTGTTGCTGTAGCTATTGATAATAATAGAAAACTTTTTTTCACTTTAATCCTTAATTTTGTTATAAAATAAAGCAATTAATATAGCAAAATAAAGTTTATAGATAGATTGAATAAGATATAATAACTCTCATTTTTATAAATAAATAATTGATAAAGAAAAAGGATTTACGTGAATATTGGAATAATTGGCTTAGGTTTAATGGGAGGATCCATTGCAAAAGCACTTAAAAAATATAATATTGCTAAAAAAGTTTATGGTTATGCCCACAATGAAAAAACAAAAAAACAAATAACAGAGCTGGCATTGGTTGATGATTTATTGAGTATAGAAGAATTAAAAGAAAAATCTGATGTTATTATTTTAGCAATTCCTGTTGATTCAATCATAAAAATGATGCCTTTATTGGAAGGAATCTCAAAAAATACAACGATTATAGACATGGGATCAACAAAAGAAATTATTACAAAAAATATCCCTGTATCAATAAGAGAAAACTTTGTAGCGGCGCATCCAATGACAGGGAATGAGAAAAATGGTCCAAGTGCTGCTATGCATGAATTATATGAAGGAAAAACAATCGTTTTTTGTGATTTAGAAAAAAATACCAATATTCATGTAAATAAAGCCTTTAAAATTTTTCAAGCCATTGGAATGAGAATTATTGTTATGGATGCAAAAGAACATGATGTACATGCTTGTTTTATGTCTCATTTACCCCATCTTATTTCTTTTTCACTGGCAAATACTGTTATGTCAAAAGAAGATCCAAAATCAATTATAGCTCTTGCAGCTGGTGGATTTAAAGATATGAGCCGTATTGCAAAATCATCTCCTGATATGTGGACGGATATTTTTAGACAAAATAAAGAGAATTTATTAGAATCCATTGATATGTTTGAACTTCATATGAAAAAAGTAAAAAAAATGCTTGAAAGTGATGATTATGATGAGTTAAAAGATTGGATGAAAAAAGCCAATACTTTGCATGAAATACTTTAATTAATTTATAGAAGCACTTATTAGTGCTTCATACACCCTTATTGCTTGAAAATGCTCCTTAACGTCATGAGTACGCACAATACTTGCACCATTACGTATGGCTTCCAAATGAATACTTAAGGTCCCAGGGAGTCTATCTTTAACCTGTGTGGGTACAATATCATTAATCATTGATTTTCTGCTTGCTGCAATTAATATTTCATAAGGAAAAATTGAAAATTGTTTTAAGTTATTAATTAAAGTAATATTATGCTCCAAAGTTTTTCCAAAACCAATACCTACATCTAAGATTAAATCTTTAACACCAAATTTTTTTGCTTTTTTTATTCTTTCTTTAAAAAAAAGCTCAATATCATTTGTAACATTCGTATACTCTGGTTTAATTTGCATGGTTAAAGGAGAGTTTTGCATATGCATTAATACAACTGTTGCGTTGTAAGAAGCAGCCAAGGTACAAACTTCATCGTTTTGTAAAGCGGTAATATCATTAATAATAGTAAATCCAGCATCTAGGGCATGTTTTAATACCAAAGGAGTATAGGAATCAAGTGAAAAGTCAACTAAGTTATACAATTTATGCGTTTGTATCAAAGAAATAAGCTCTTTTAATCTAAGAAACTCTTCTTCTTTTGAAACCATTTTTGAACCAGGCCTTGAAGAAACAGCACCAATATCAATAATATCAGCACCATCATCAATCATATTGTGAATTTTTTCTACTGCTCTTATTCCATTGAATCTAGAATCTGTAAAAAAAGAGTCTTCATTTGCATTAATAACTCCCATAATTTTTGTTTTTTTAAACATCAGATGATTTTTCTTTGAACTAGGGTTAATAACAAGGTGGTAATTATAGAAATAGGACGAGAATTTAGCTCGAGTAATTTGAGCGCTTTTGAAAATACTTCCAATTCTTTTGAAGAAAGAAGTATTTTCTCTTTTTGTAATTGAAATAAAACATCTTCTACAAGAATTTTGGCATCATTTTTTACTATTTTTTGCTCTTTTTTTAAAAAAGAATAAAGCGTTTTTAAATCTAAGTTTAAGACATCCAGTTCACATTTTTGTCTTTTTATACTTTTTTTAAGAAACTTATGTGGCATTCGTGAGAGAATGGTTGGTAATAAAGAAGACTTTGAGGTGGTAAGTATTATGAATATAATATTTCGTGGAGGTTCTTCCAAAATCTTGAGTAATGCATTTTGTGCTTCTTTTCTAAAGGTATTTCCACATAAAATAATTGTTTTTTTTTCATTGCTTGCAATATACGCTTCTTTAATAACTAAATTGGCTTGCTGCAATAAAAATTCATCTTTTTCTATATTTCTAATAATACGAGTATTGTGTTTAGATAAAGAAGATGAAACTATTTCCAGCATTTCATCTATGTCATTAACAATATATATAAAAGAAGAATCAATAATCATTTTAGTCCTTAGTTCTCTACATTCACTTGCGCAAATAAAGTAGCAGAAATAGTTTTATTATACAAACGAAACATTTGTAAGAGTTTCATATCTAAGGCTTCATCTGAAGATCTTAAATTAAAAGCATCTTGTTGTTCATCATCAAATAACCACAAAAAAGAGTTCTTTGAAATTTTTGGAATAATAGCTCTTGGATCTTGCCCACGTCCTATATACCAAAAACAATAGCCATTGGGAAAAGAAATATTTAACATATCTTTAATATAAGAAATGTCATCTTCATTTTTTACTTGCTCTAACTTTGAATAAAAGGACTTAAAATCATAAAAAGGCAAATAAGGCCTGTGTAATGTTTTATGATTAATATTGCTTAAACAATAGTTTAGAAACCATTCTCTATCATTGTCAGTAATAACAATAACAGAGCATCCTTTATCTAAAATATTTACAATTGATTTAGATACTAAAGGAGTCCAATCAAATTTTCGCTCCTCTAACCATGGGGCTAAAAGTTTGTCTTCTCTTATGGTATCAACGGTCCAATTAATAAATTCTTGCACTATTATTTATCCAAGTTATAAGCATCATGCAAAGAACGAACTGCTAGTTCTGCATATTTTTGAGAAATAATCATTGATATTTTAATTTCAGACGTAGAAATAATTCTGATATTAATATTTTCTTTTGCCATAGCAGAAAAAGCTTTTGCAGCAACACCTGTATGAGATTTCATTCCAACACCAACAACAGATACTTTACATACATCTTCATTGTAATCAATATTTTCAACATCTTCTTCAAATATTTTCATTACACCTTCACATGTTTCTAAATCGTCTGTAGGAATAGTAAAATCTAGATCGGTTCGTCCATCAACGGCTACCGTTTGAACAATCATGTCAACATTAATATCAGCACTTGCAAGAGCTGTAAAAATAGTAGCAGCAATTCCAGGAATATCTCTAACTTTATACATTCCTACTCTGATTTGATTTCTATCTAATGCGATTCCACTGACTAATGGTTTTTCCATAATATTTTCTTCCTTTGTTATTAAGGTTCCTTCAACTTCAGGAGTAAAAGAACTTCTTGATACTAAATTTACATTTAATTTTTTTGCCATTTCTACTGATCTGTTTTGTAAAACTTTTGCACCCAAAGATGCTAATTCCAACATTTCATCGTAAGAAATCATGTCCAATTTTTTTGCTTTTGGTTCAATTCTAGGATCTGTAGTATAAATACCATCTACATCTGTATATATTTCACAAACGTCTGCTTTAATAGCACCTGCAATTGCAACTGCTGTTAAATCACTCCCACCTCGTCCCAATGTTGAGATACGTCCATCTTTAGTTACACCTTGGAAACCAGCAACAATTACTACTTTACCTTCTTTAATAGCGTAAGTCATATTTTTTGTATCAATATGTTCTATTCTTGCTTTTGTATGTGAATTATCAGTAACAATTCCTGCTTCTCTTCCACTCATTGATGTAGCAATATATCCTTGTTCATTTAAAGCAATAGATAATAATGCTGACGTCACTCGTTCACCTGAGCTTAAAAGCATGTCCAGTTCGTGAGATGTAGGTTTTTTAGCAAATGTATGTGCGTATTCAATTAATTTATTGGTTTCACCACTCATTGCTGAAACTACTGCAATTACATCGTGACCATCGTTTTTTATTTTTTTAATAATTTCTGCAACATTTTGTATTCGGTCCAGCGTTCCAACACTAGTACCACCAAATTTTAGTACTTTTAACATAAAGTCTTCCCTTTTTTAAATATAACCTTCTTTTTTAAAGTATTTTAAAACTTCTGTATAAACAGTACGTTTAAAAACACTTATATGCTCATAAATATCTGAGCTTTTCACAAATTTAAATTCATTAAATTCAGGTATTTCTGTATTAATATTGATTTTAGCATTCTTATTTAATTTAACCAAATAATATTTTTGTATTTGTCCATCATACGGTTTCATTTTTAACGCAAGCTCACTTGGAAAATCATAACTTATCCAAGAAGGATATTCTGCAATTATTTTTATATCAGAAGTGCCAATTTCTTCTTTAAGCTCTCTGTACAAAGCTTCTTTAGGTGTTTCACCTTCGTTGATTCCACCTTGTGGAAATTGCCAAGCATCTTTGATATCACATCTTGATGCAATAAAGATTTCAAATTTATTAGGATAATTTTCACTTAAAATTACAGCGGCTACATTTTTTCTATAGTTTTTTGTTTTATTTAATTGTTTCGTTTTATCTATCATAAATATAGTTTTCCTTATAATTAGCGCGAAATTATATTAAAATTAGGATTAAGAATTGCTTTTATATATACATATACCCTTTTGTGACAGTAAATGTTACTACTGTGCATTCAACTCTTATGTCGATAAATTTAAGCTAAAAGTAGCTTATATGAAGGCTTTAGAAAAACAATTAAGTAATGACATAGATTTGTATTTAAAAAATACTGATAAAAAAATAGAAACGGTTTTCATTGGAGGAGGAACCCCTTCTTGCGTTGAAGCATCTTTATACGAAGAAGTGTTTAAAATCATTAAACCTTATTTAATAAAAGACATAGAAATAACCACAGAAGCCAACCCAAATTCTGCAACAAAACAATGGCAAGAAGGTATGAAAGCTCATGGGGTAAATAGAATCTCATTTGGGGTTCAAAGTTTTAAGGATTCCAAGCTAAAAGCTCTGGGCCGCGCGCATAAGTCTATATCTGCTATAAGTGCTATACAAAATGCATCTTGTATAGGTTTTAAAGGTATTAACTGCGATATAATATACGGTGTTAAAGGAGATACTTTTGAGTCAATTAAAGAAGATTTAGACGTAGTAAGAACCTTGCCAATTACTCACTTAAGTGCCTACAGTTTGATCATAGAAGAAGGTACAAAATTCTATAAAAAATCGTATATGAAAATYGATGATGAAGWRCTWTCWTATCAAATATTTGATGAAATAAAAAGCATGGGTTTAGAACAATATGAAATATCAAATTTTGCAATAAATAATGAAAGTAAATCTTCCCATAATTTTGGATACTGGCAACATAAAGAATATTTAGGAGTAGGAACAGGTGCTGTTGGATATATAAATAAACAAAGACTTTATCCACTTAAAGATATTGAAAAATATATAGAAACTCCTTTGTTTAAAGATATAGAGATTTTAAGTGATGAGGACATAAAAACCGAGAAGATTCTTTTGGGATTAAGGTCACAAGTTGGTGTAAATAAATCTTTATTAAATAAAGAAGAATTAAAACGAGCAGAATTTTTAGTAAGTGAAAATAAGCTGAGTGAAAAAAATGACACAATATACAATGAGAACTATTTATTAAGTGATGAAGTTGTTTTATATATCCTAGATTAAAGAATTCATGCATTAAATAAACTCAAAATAAAAAAAGATATAATATATTTTCAAAAGAAACTTTTGAATAAAGGCAAGAATCAATGACGATAAAGAATACGGTAAAAGAATATTCAAAATATTTAGTAAATATTACTCATATACCCGCAAAAGAAGTTGAAATATTAATACTTCATCTTCTTTCTAAAAATATTATATGGTTGCATTTAAATTATAATGAAGAATTTAATAAAGAACAAGAATTAAAAAAACTGGTAGAAAAAAGAAAAAAGAATTTTCCTCTTGAATACCTTACTWRCAARGCTTCTTTTTATGGAGAACAATTTCATGTGCAAGAGGGTGTTTTAATACCMAGACCWGAAACAGAACTATTAATTGAGAAAGTACTTCCTATTTTAGAAAAGATAGCCAATCCCAAAATAATTGAGATAGGTGTTGGTTCAGGAATAATTTCTGTAATGTTAGCACGCTTAATTCCAAATATTTCTATTATTGCAGTAGATATTAATGAGAAAGCATTGGAACTTGCAAAAAAGAATGCTAAGTATCATGAAGTTGAGCATAAAATTACWTTTTTACACTCMAATYTATTTGAAAATATCAAAGAAGACACTTAYGATATGGTGGTTTCAAATCCTCCTTATATYAAAAATRATTTTGATTTAGAAAAAAATGTAAGATATGAACCATCTAATGCACTATTTGGAGGAGAAGAGGGAGATGAACTTCTCAAGAAGATAATAATAGAAACYAAGAAWMGAAAYATACAATACCTAGYTTGCGAAATGGGTTATGATCAAGAAAAACCTTTAAGAAGTTTTATAAATAAGTTTGAATATAAAAAATTAGAATTTTACAAAGATTATGAAAACTTTGATCGAGGTTTTACTCTTTCATTCAAAAAATAAAAAAATAAGGATATACATGTTTAAAGAATTTAATTTAGATAATTTAGAAAACTCAAAAGATACATTAGAAATATATATAGAAGAATCAAAGAATAAAATTGAAGCACTTTTAGAAATACCAAATAAAGACTATGACAATTTTGTAAAACCATATCAAGAAGTAGGGGAGAACTTAAATGARTTTATTACACCCATTTTTCATATTGACTCTGTTAAAAATTCTGAATTAACACAAAAAGTTTATGAAGAATGTCTTCCACTTATATCTATTTATGAAACTGAGTTAAGTCAAAATGATAGTATTTATAGAGCTATAAAAGATATACAGGATAAGGATAAAACCTCTTTAAATGATATACAAAATAAAGTTCTTGAAAATGAAATAAAAGATTTTAAAYTAAGTGGTTCTCATCTAAATCAAGAAAAGAAAGATATWTTAAAAGAATTAAATTTAAAACTYTCTACTCTCTCTCAAAAGTTTTCACAAAATTTATTGGATGCAACAAATGCTTATGAATTAATTATTGAAGAAGAAGATGCAGTAAAAGAAATTCCTAAATCAGATTTGGAATTGGCACGTTTTGAAGAAGAAGGAAAAACAAAATATAAGTTCACTTTGCAAATGCCTTCATATATTGCATATATTACTTATGGAACATCTAGAGTTTACAGAGAAGAAATATACAAAGCATATTGCACAAGAGCACCACAAAATGCAAAAATAATTGAAGAAATTTTGGCACTAAAAAATGAAAAAGTTACTATCCTTGGTTTTTCTTCTTATTCTGCCTATTCATTAATGAGCAAAATGGCCACAAGTGAAGAAGAAGTTATTTCATTTCTAGAGGAACTGGGTGAAAAAGCCAAAGATTCTGCCTCAAAAGAATTAGATGAAATTAGAGAACTTGCATTAAAAGATGGTCTTACAGATATACAAAGCTATGATCTTGCTTATTATTCAGAAATACTAAAAAAAGAAAAATATGATATAGATGAAGAATATTACAGACCCTATTTTGAGCAAGACTCTGTTTTAAAAGGCTTTTTTAACTTTTTAAACAAAATTTTTGAAGTAGAATTCAAAGAAGTCAATGAAAAAGCTTGGGATGATAAAGTAAAGGTTTATGACTTATATGAAAACAATATTCTTTCTTCTCGCATATATATTGATTTGGAAGCTAGGAGCGACAAAAGAGGGGGTGCCTGGATGAATAACTGGCATACTCATTATATTGATGCCAAGGGCAAAAAACACCTTCCTACAGCTTATATTGTTTGTAATTTTCCAGCCTCTAGTGAAACTACAAAATCTCTTTTAAGACACAGTGATGTAGTAACCTTATTTCATGAAATGGGACATGCTTTACATCACTTATTATCTCGTGTAGAAGAACCTTATGTATCAGGGATATCGGGGGTTACTTGGGATACAGTAGAATTCCCTTCTCAGTTTTTAGAGTATTTTTCTTATGATAAAGAAGTATTAAAACTTTTTGCTTTTCATCATGAAACAAAAGAAGTATTAAGCGATGAAGCTATTGATAAAATAATAAAAGCAAAAAACTTTCAAAGCTCACTTTCAACAATTAGGCAAGTAGAATTTGCATTATTTGATTTTAAGATGTATCAAAAAGCTGGTTTAAGTGAGCAAGAAACACAAGACTTACTTGATTCATTACGAAAAAAGTACTCCACATTATTGCCACCTTCATATAATAAATTTCAAAATGGTTTTGCACATATATTTGCAGGTGGTTATTCGGCTGGTTATTATTCTTATAAATGGGCAGAAGTTTTAAGTGCAGATGCTTTTTATATGTTTATTGATTCTAAAAAAATACTCAATAAAGAATTGGCTTTAAAATACAAAAAAAATATTTTACAAAAGGGTGGTTCAATTGATATGGACAAACTATTTTTTAATTTAACAAATAGGGCTCCAAATGTTGATTCTCTTTTGAAAATTGATGGTATTATTAGTTAAATTTTGCAATAATACATCTTTATATATATAACAAGGATTTTTAATGAACAACTCAGAAACAATAGCAAAATTAAGCGATGCTTTAAATACACTAATAGGTGCCTATGAAGATTTACAAAATGAGAATAACTCACTTAAAAATACAATTGAAGAACTTGAAGATGCAAAAAATGAACTAGAAAGTAATATTAATAATTTAAAAGAAGTCAAAGTAAGTTTAGAAGACAATTTAGACAATATACAAGACAATAATCAAAAAGAGAATACCAATATTAATTCAATGCTTGGAAAAATACAAAACTTACTTGGAAATAAACAAGTAGGGGATGTAGTAAAAAATGAAATCCCTTCTTTTGAAGAAGAAAAGAACGACTTCGCTTTAAATACAGAAAATATTTTTGATGCTGTTGATAAAGAAGATGTAAAAGAAGAAAATGAAGAAGAGAAAAATAAAAATATCATTGAAAATAAAGTAGATAATATTGTTTTAAGTGTAAATGATATTACCCCTATAAACAATGAACAAAAAAAACAAGATGATGGTAAACTCGACCTTAATAGAATGGCGTCACTGTTAAATGGATTTAAATAATTAATGTTAACCCAAATAAATAAGGCACTTTTATTTACTACTTTTGGGGTTGAAGATTTTAATTCTTTAGAGCAAAGTGTTGATAATATGGCGCCTTCACTTGCTGAGTATTATTTGGCTGATTTGTGCTCTTTTAATGAAAACAACTATTTAAACAAAAAAGACATAGAAAAGAGTTTTTCTTTTGGTGAGTATACTTTGTACTTAGATTACAATGAAGATATTTATCTTGAAACTGATCTAAACGAAGAAGAGACAACAAGCCTTTGGTAGAATATTTTATTACTATTCGTTATAAAGTAATGAAAGTATTTAAACTGTGAAAATTTATGTTTTCATCAATTAGAATTTAATATAACGATTAGGGTAAACAATGAGATATGAAATAGATTTTTTGAACACTTTTGATAAAACCTTTCTTTTTTGGATACAAAACTTTATACGTTCTAAGTTAACCACCTTATCAAACAGACAAGTTAGCAATAAAGATGTATTTCAAGAAATACTGCAGGCTTTAAATAAAGAAATAAGTACCATGGAAGAATTAAAAACCCTTGCAAAAAAAGCAAGAAGCATTGGACTAATTGGAATCAATACTTATATTAATCCCGTTGAAAAACTCTATTATGAATTTATAAAGTTAGGTTTTGCTTCTATGAAAGAAATTGATGAAGAATTTATTATTGATTTTTTAGCTGTTCATACTTCTTCTTTATCTGATGCCAGTAAAAAAAACTATCGTATGGCAATTATTGCTTTATTTAAATATATTGATAAACAAAACCAAGATAAAAATGAAAACTCTTATGTTTATAATATTGAACTGAAAAACTGGGCAGGTTTAGGAGGTACACGAGGTTCAAAACTTCCTACATTTATGCACGATGCAGAGATAAAACGCTTTTTAGAAGCTCTAGAAACAACACCTTTTAAGCCTTACTCTCTTGCAAAAAACAGATTATTGATAAAAATAATTTTATATACAGGAATGAGAGTATCTGAAGCACTTGGAATCAAAAAGAAAGATATGTATTTAGAAAATACCTATTATGTTATAAAAATTTCTGGAAAAGGAAATAAACAAAGAATTGCGATGATTCATCAAAAATATATAGAAAAAGATTTAAATGAATATCAAGAATATCAAGATGATTCTGCTTTACTTTTTATTTCAAGAACAGGAAAATGTTTAACACAACCTTATGTCTCGTATATAATGGATAAAATTCTTTTGCAAGCAGGAATTAGAAAAGATAAAAATGGAGCTCATATGTTAAGACATACTTTTGCAACACGTTTATATAAAAAAAATAAAGATTTAATTTTAGTTCAAGAAGCATTGGGACATGCTGATTTAAATACTTCAAGAATTTATACGCATTTTGATCAAGACAGATTAAAAGCAGCAACATCTGTTATGGATGATTTATAAGAATTACCTTCTTTTAGAAAAATTCATAATACTTTTTGCAATATCGTCTAAATGAACAATATCTTTTACAGCTCCACAAGCAATCGCTTTTGCAGGCATTCCAAAAACAACACAAGACTCTTCATTTTGTGCCAGTGTATAAATGCCATTATCATACATTTCTTTCATGGCAATGGAACCATCATCTCCCATCCCTGTCATCATTACAGCCATTGCACTTGATCCAACAACATTATTAATTGAGCGAAACATAACATTAACACTTGGTTTATGAAAAGAGACTTTTTGTGTATCTAAAAGCTCAACAACATATGCTTTGTTTATTTTTTTAATTGTCATATGCATATTGCCAGGAGCTAAATAAGCATGACCATTTTTAAGAACCATTCCATTTTTTGCTTCTCTTACATTAATTAAAGAATTGTCATTTAACCTGTGAGCAAAAGAATTTGAGAAACCATAGGGTATATGTTGTGTCATAACAATAGGGGGTAAATCTCCACTTAATTTAGAAAAAACTTGTAAGAGTGAATCAACTCCACCCGTTGAACTTCCAATTGCAATAACTTTGGAACCTGGCAATAAAGCAGGTTTACTCTTAATTACTTCATCCGGGTGTACTTTATACGTTGGCTCAGCCGTTTTAACTACCCTACTGCCTTTTGGTTTTTTTAAAGTATATCTTTTTAATAAAAAAGTGAGATTTAAAAGTGTTTCTTTAATATTATTTTGAAAAGTAGCTAAGGATTCCCCTGGACTTGGTTTAGGAATGAAACCAACAGCTCCATCATCAAAAATATCATTGCCTCGTTCACTTTCACTTGAAATTACAACAGCAGGCATAGCATGTAAACGCATTAAATTACGTAAAAAAACGGCACCATCCATTTTAGGCATATTAAGATCAATTGTAACCAAATCAGGTTCATATTCTTTAATCTTATCTCTTGCTTCAAAAGCATCATCAGCTGAAGCAACTACTTCAAAATCATCAATAGCATTAATCATATCTTCTAACATTATTCTCATTGACTTAGAGTCATCAACAACTAATACGGTATACATTTACACTCCTAAAATAATTCTATTTCCATTTCAGGCTCTGCAGTGTCATCTCCAAATAAATCAACACCCTTCGCATATTCTTTAATAACAGGCTCTTTGGTAATTTCTTTTTGAAGATTTCTTTCATCTTTTGCAATTTCTGCATCAGTGGCTGATTTACTGGTTACTTTAATATAGGTACTGAACTCGTTCGTTAATAGGATCAAACGACCGTGTTCTCCTCTTGTATGTTCAGATAAAAGTCTAAAACCTTCTGTTTTACAAAAATCTTTTGCAAATTCGACATTTCTATGCCCTATTGAACCCGAGCCACCACCAATATTTAATTGCATAATATCTGCACCACCGCTTATTTTTGCATACATATTGTTTTTAGAACATCCCATTTTATACATTTCATTGAGCATGGCTTCAACAGAATACAAACCATATTTCATATCGTTGTTAGAATTTTGAGTACTTGGAAGTAAAAAATGGTTCATTGCTCTTATTTTTTTAACTTTATCAAAAAACATAATAGCAACACAAGAACCAAGAAGCGTTTTGAAAGCAATATTATCAATATCTTGTGCCACAGCAAATTCTCCACCAATTACGGTGTGAGCATTATAACCTTTTATTTTTTGAGTAAACCTAGTATTAGAAGCTTTTTCAATACTGCCGTCTTTATGTCCAATAACAACCACTAGATTTCCTTATTTTTTATAAAAATATTTTGGCCCACTCTATCAACATAAGAAATTAAATCTTGAGGATTCTCTGAGTGTCCTAAATATAATGTTCCCCCAATTTTGAGGTGTTTAAAAAGTTTTTTTAATATTTTATTCTGATCTTGAGTTGAAAAATATATTAAAACATTTCGACAAAATACAACATCAAACTGATTAGAAGAAAATGGATATTCATTATCATTTAAATTCATTGCTTGGAAAGAAACCATTTTTTGTAATTCTGGTTTTGTTTTAATAAGTATTTCTTCACTTGCCAAGGTTTTGTTTACTCTTTTTTTAAAATATTTAGAAGGTTTAATCCAAGAAGGRAAYTCTTTAGAAGATTTYGAAAAACGATATACBCCATTGGCWGCATATTGTAGAACATTKGTATCAATATCTGTAGCAATTATTGAAGCAGARTATCTRCAATTATGTTCTTCTTGCGCTTCAAGWACTGTCATYGCCATAGAATARGGTTCTTCYCCMGTAGAAGATGCAGAACAATACATTTTAATATTATCWCCTGCTTTAAAAGAAGGAAGAACCCTGTCTTTTAAATCTTCAAAATGAAAGTCTTCTCTAAAAAARTGTGTTTTATTTGTAGTAAAAGAGTTAATAAAYTCTGTAGTATTATGACCTTCTTTAATAGAATCYAATAATTCYTCTAARTCACCAGAAAAACTGGTATCACGTCTGAGTTTATGTAGTCTATTWGCAATCATAATRTCTTTATTCTCAGARAGAGTAATTCCYGTCAAAGAATAAAGAAGTTTTTTTACTTTTTCATGTAAATGAAGGGTGTTTTCTTCCATTATGAAGCTCTTTTAGAATCAGTTACACCCTTATCAACTTTYAATTGTGCATTAATAATTCCAAGAATATCWAGAATTAAACCAATACTTCCATCTCCTCTAACCGTTGCAGCRCCAATACCTTCTACTGCTCTAAAGTTTTTRTCCAATGGTTTTACAACAACTTGATGTTGATCTAAAAATTCATCAATTGAAATAGCWACTTTTGTAGTTCCKGATTTAACAACAATTARCATACCATCTTCTAAATTATCAAATGTTCTCTCAACTCCAAATAAATTATGTAATCTAACAACTGGTATAAATTCTTCTCTTAACATTAATAAATCTTGACTTCCATCACCGATTTTTTTAATCATTTCAGCTGTAGGCTGGAGAGATTCTACAATAGAACTTAATGGTAAAATATATTTTTGATTTCCAACAGCAATATCTAGACCATCTAAAATAGCTAAAGTAAGAGGTAACATAATTGTAATCGTAGTACCCTCACCTATTTCAGTATCAAGTTTAAGAGCACCACCTAGTTTGTGAATGTTTGTTTTAACAACATCCATTCCAACTCCACGACCAGAAATATCTGTAACTTGATCTGCCGTAGAAACACCTGCACCAAACACAAGCATTGCTTTTTCATTTTTTGTCATAGTGTTATATTGGTTTTCATCAATCAGTCCATTTTCAAGGGCTTTCGAAGCAACTTTTTCATAATCAATACCTTTACCATCATCTTCTATAGTAATAATCATTTGACCATTTGCTTGTTCAGCAGAAATAGTTATAATACCAACTTCATCTTTTCCAGCGTTGATCCTATCTTGCGGTATTTCTAAACCATGGTCAAGTGAATTTCTAATAATATGCATCAAAGGATCGGTTAAACCTTCAATCATTGCTTTATCAATTTCAACATTATCGCCAAAATGTTTAAATTCAACTTTTTTAGCAAGTTTTTTAGAAATATCTCTTACAACTTTTGGAAACTTAGAGTAAATTGATTCCATTGGTACCATTCGGATACTCATAATAGAATCTTGCATGTCTCGTATATGTCGCTCAAGTAACTCTAAACGCTCAAGAACTGAGTTTCTAGTTTTTGTATCATCAATAGTTGAAGTAAATTGAGTTAACATAGCATTTGTAATTACTAAATCTCCAACATTATTCATTAAGAGATCAATTTTATCAAGATTTACTCTAATATTATTAGTAGATGATGCTTTTTTCATAGGTTTTTCTTTMGTATCATCMKCTTTTTTWACAGCAGMTASRGGAGCTTTTRCTACWTCTGCACTTTTTTGCACAACTACTTCTTGAGAAGRACTTTGTGCTTGCATTTYTGAAGCAGGWGTMACAKCAGGAACATCATCAAAAAATCCAAAATTRTCTTCTTCTTSRTGTTCTTTTAATTTTTTTGTTTCAGTATTTTTAGAAATTTCTTCTAAATCATCATCAAAAAATCCAAAAGCATCAYTACTTGTATCATTAGAAATATCATCATCAGCAAAAATACCGTAAGGCTTTTTRTTTTGWGTGTTTTCTAAATCATCATCAAAGAAACCAAAGTTATCATTTTCTTCATGAACMGSTGCTTTTRCAGAAGGTGTAGCTATTGKAGCAACAGGAGCAACAGCTTCAGTTTCTACKRCWRCWGTACCTTCWGAATATGCATTAATAACAACAAGTTGWGCKGCAGTTCTTTCTAWAAAGATWTCTTCRCTTAACTCATTATCAACTTCTAATTCYAGTAATTCTTTCATTATRTCTATAGCATCAATCAATGCACCTGCCATCTCAGGCAAATATTCAATTTTATGATTTCTTAGTTTATCCATTAGGTTTTCAACACTATGAGTAAACTTAGCAAAAAGTGTTAATTCAACAGAAGCACCACTACCCTTTAAGGTATGTACATCACGGAACAATTGTCCCATCTCTTCTTCAGTTAAAGAACCATTAGCTTCTGCTGATAATAATACATTATCTGCTGATTCAAAAAGTTCTTCGGCTTCTTCTACGAACATTTCTCTATATTTTGAAATATCAAATGACATGATTTACCTTTCAGTTTTTATCTACTTAATACAATATTGACAGCTTTTAATAATTGATCTGGAACAAAAGGTTTCACAATCCAGCCTGTAGCTCCTGCTGCTTTTCCTTTTGCTTTCATTTCGTCACTTCTCTCTGTTGTTAAAACTAGAATTGGTTTTTTAATGTACGCAGGCACTTTTCTTAATTCTGTAATTAAAGTAAGGCCATCCATATTTGGCATATTGACATCAGTAATTATAAGGTCATAAGATGCAAGTTTTGCTTTTGCTAAACCATCAACGCCATCAACTGCCTCAGTTACATCTGTATAACCCCCTTCTGTTAATGCATAATTTAACATATCTCTTAGCATAGTAGAATCATCTACAATTAAAAGTTTTGCCATTTAGTCTTCCTTCTTTAATTTAATAAAATGTTATTTTTTATATGATAGCCTAAGAAATATTAAACCAGAATAAATTTATAATGTTGATAGTGCAAGCTCTATTCGGTCTTTCTTAACTTTTAATACTTTAATTTCAAGTTCATCACCAACTTTATATAARTCATTAATATTAGAAACTCTTTGTTTTGATATTTTTGAAATATGCAATAATCCTTCTCCACCTTGAGGAAGAACAATAAATGCTCCAAAATCCGCAATTCTTTCAATTTTTCCCATCATTACGTCATCTACTTTATAAAGTTCTTCAAAATTAATGTATTTTTTTTCTTTTCTAGCAGGTGCGTTGTCTGATATTGTTTTAATATGTGCACAAGCATCTAAAATACTTTGTTGTGAATTTCCACTAACTTTTACATTTCCTGAATCTCTGTCTAAATCAATCGATACAGAGAATTTTTCGATTATTTCTTTAATTGTAGAACCCGCTTTTCCAATAACAACCATTATTTTAGAAGGGTCAATTTTAAATTGTTCTATTAATGGTAATGCAGAACTTGGAATAATCCCTTTTGCTGCTTCTTCCATGAGTGCCAGAATATGATCTTTACCTTCTTTTGCTTGATATAAGGCTTCTTTTAAAACATTTAATTCAATACCACCTAATTTTATATCCATTTGTAAAGCAGTAATTCCTTTAGAAGAACCAGCAACTTTAAAATCCATATCCCCATCATGGTCTTCTAATCCCATAATATCAGTAAGAATAGAATATTTATCACCTTCAGTAACCATTCCCATTGCAACTCCTGCAATTAAGGTAGAAACAGGAACACCTGCAGCTTTTAACGCTAAAGAACCTCCACAAACAGTAGCCATAGATGAACTWCCATTRGATTCAAGTATTTCAGATACTARTCTAACWGTTTCAGAATAATCTTTATCAATTGATGATTCMAGYGCTTTTTTACCTAAATTACCATGACCTAATTCTCTTCTACTTACATTAAACATAGGTTTAGCTTCTCCTACTGAAAATCCAGGGAAGTTATAATGAAGTAAAAAATTATCCATTGAAGTTGACTTCTCTGTTAGTTTTTCATACATTTGTCCTTCTTTATGCCCTGCTAAAGTAGCTACTACTAAAGCTTGTGTTTCTCCTCTTGTAAATAAACAAGAAGCATGMGCAGARGGTAAAATATTAGTTTCTATACTAATRGCTCTTACATCTTTAAGRCCYCTACCATCAGCTCTAACTTTATCATTWACAATCATTGAACGWACCAGTTCTCTTTTTACTATGTTTACTGCTTCATAAATTGAAGMATATTCWAGTTCTTCTTTTTGRCAATATTCATTAGCACTTACTTCTTTAGATATTCGYTTAAGATCATTKGCTCTTTCACTTTTTGMAAGTTTTTTTATAGCCTCTTTAATATCAGAAGAAAARTTATCTCTAATRTATKMAAGAACTTCMTCTTTTAATGAAGARGAAAGTAAATTTACATCTTCTTGTTCTTTACAAACAGACTCAAAACCACCTTCATAAGTAGTATTAATTTCATTTAATGCACTTTGTGCAAGAGCTATGGCTTCAATTAAATCATCTTCATTTATTTCATTCGTATTGTGAACTTTTGTAAATGCTTCAATATCCACTTCTACCATATCCAAAGATGAGATAGCCTTCATTTCAATCATTAATAATTCATCTTTTGATCCTGCTACAAACAAATCCAAGCTAGACTCATTTAATAATGACATGTCTGGATTAACAACAAGTTCATTATTAATTTTAGCAATTCTAACTGCTGCTACTGATTTTCTAATAGGTAAATTAGAAGTATATAAAGCAGCACTTGCAGCATTTAAAGCAAGCGCTTGTAAATCWACTTCTTTATCRGCWGAAAAWACAATAACAGTTATTGTAGTAGGATAAACATAACCTTTTGGAAATAAWGGRCGYAAACTTCTATCAATTACTCTTGATGTTAAGGTTTCAAACTCACTTGGTTTTGCTTCTCTTTTAATAAATCCACCTGGTAATTTAGCTGCGGCATATGTTTTTTCAATATACTGTACTGTTAAAGGCGTAAAATCTTCTGAAACAGGGTTATCAAACTCACTTACAACAGTTGCTAATACAACTGCATTHCCTAAACTTAACATTACTGAACCATTTGCTTGTTTAGCAACTTTATTAAACTGAAACAGCTCTTCTTTATTATTTAATTCAAATTCACACACTGTTGACATATTTTTTCCTTAATTCTTTATATTTAAAATATCTATAAATTTAACTTCTTCTAATTCTTCATAATAATGTTTTATATTAATAAAATGTGCAATATTTTTTTTATAGTATAAATCATCTGCAATAGACTCAATCACTTGTATACTAGCACTTGGTATAATTGGAACTGCAACTGATACAGACTTAGCTTTTAAATTGATTGCTGTTTTTATACAAGCCATCATTGTTAAACTCGTATTTAATCCTTCATCTACTAATAAAACATTTTTATTTTCTAAATTCACAAGTCTTTTATTATTTCTAAACTTATATACCTTCTCATTAAGAAGATTTTCATGCACTATTTTGGATTTAGAATATACATAATCCAAAGAAATATCAAAAGACTTGGCCAACTCTTCGTGAATTACAACTTCTTGCGATTCACTAACAATTGCAATCTCACATTCATCATTATTTGGTGTATATATTTTAGCACAAAATAAATAATCTACTTTTGCATTTAAAGCTTTTGCAACTATTTTGGCAATACTGTATCCACTTGCAGAAGTAGAAAAGACTATCCAATCTTCAAGTTTCATCTCTTCAATTGGCAAAATATCAATTAATTGCGCTGCTGCGTCTTCTCTGTTTTTAAAATAAACCTTATCTGTTTTCATTGCAACTCTTTATCATCAATATTATTCATCTCTTATTTTAAATTTTTGACGAACACTTGTTATTGGTTTTAACTCAAAATTAACAAATATTATACTTTGTTTAGTAGTATCAGCACTTGAACTCGTAACAATTTCATTTCGTAATTCCAAAGATAATGCCCAACAATCCTCAGATATAGAAAATATAAAACTTTCTTTACTTTTTATTTTATCATGAATATTATAATTTTGCTTATATGCAATATTGTATTTTTTATTTATTTTGTATCGCAAAGCAATATTTGCAGATTCTAAATCATCTTTATTGGAATGGGGTGTATCTTTTGATTTATAATGCCCAAAACTTGTTCCAAAATCATTAAAATCAAATTTGACGTTAGTAGAATTCTCAATAAATGTTTTATCTTCATTTGAATAAACAAATCTATTAGAAAAAGATCCCAAATCAAAGTTATAACTTAGTGTATTTTCTAAATTGGTCAATTTTGAATTTCCACTGCTATCATAAGTAATATTTTGTGTCATTTTATGATTAATAATTTGTGATAAATCAATTTGTGAATAAAAAGACTGATTAAGGCCTAAAGCAACAGAACGTTCATTTTTACTTAAAGAAAAAGAAGATAAATCACTGTCATCTTGATTTTTTCCATTAATTTTATAAATATCACCACTTTGTTTTAACGTATCTGCAAAAGTAAATTTAGAAGACAAATTAATTGTATGAATAAATGAACTATAGGGTTTTATTAAATCAGTTGATAAATCTAAAACATGCAAGTTTTGTGCTAAATATGCATTTTCATAATCCCTTGAAGAATTAGAATAATCTATTTTTGACAGAAGAATTTCTTCACTCAAAGTAAGATTTAAAAAATCATCAAAAAAAGAAAAACTTAAAGAAACAGGTACATTAACATCTGTCATATTTGCATTTAAACCATTTTCTCTGGTGTAATTCGTATTTTTAACATCAACAGAATAAAGTAAATTATCATAAAAAACGGAATCAATATATTTATGTGCTTGTACTTGTGGTAACTGCTGAAGAGTAGAAGAGTTATCATCAATTGAACGATCTAAATAGTATCTTAAATAAGTGCCTGCGTAAAAAGAAGGCGTATTAAAATAATAATTAATCTTAGATGTGATTTTTTTATCACTTGGAGCAGATTCATCCCCTTCTAAAGTAATAAATTCAACATCATTTAAATAAGAAAGAGAAACAAATAAAGCATCTTTATTGTTTTCATTATCGGAGAATAAATTACTACGCACATAATCTAAATCCCATCCATAATGTTTTTGATTGTCTAAGTCATGTTCTTTATAATAAGAATCTTGTTCTTTAAAGGCCCCAACTTTAACTTTTAATGTTGAATAAGCAGAATCAGCATATCTAAAATAAGAATACAATCCTGCTCCTCGATTCGATTTATATTGAGGCACAAATTCAAAATCATAATTAGCTTCTGGTGCATAAAAAATGGGTTGGGAGTAAATAAAACCTTCCCCACTTGAAAAACCAATAGTAGGTCGTAAGAGCCCTGTTCTTCTATTTGTATTGGTTGAAAAACCAAAATATGGAGTATAAAAAACAGGAATTGATTTTATATAAAGTCGTGTATTGTAAGTATGAATAAATTCTTGTGATTCATCATAATGTCCAGATGAAAAACGCAAACTCCACATAGGATCAATACAATCACAAGAAGAAATAACAGCAGAACCAAAAGAAAACTCATCATTTTCTTTTGTCATAACATTTGTATCAATCCATACATTACTTGCATTATTTATAAGAAAAGAGGGGTTCTGTAATAACTCATCGTTTTTCATATCTAAAAATGAATAATTGCTTTGTGTTTTTATTTTATTATCTTTTATAATGATTACATTGTCAAAAAGCTCTAATGTTTCAAGTTCTTTATCATAAATTACTTTATCAGCAGTAATATAATACTTAGGAGAATAAATAACAACATCCCCTGTTGCAACCAATGTATCATTATTTGTAGTAACTTTTGCAGCAAGTATTTGCAACTTTTGTGTTTCTGTAGCAGCTTGTGCAAAAGAAATAAAAATAAATGAGATTAAAAATATATAATTACGCACTAACAACAACAGTCCTACCTAACATATCATGAAATGTTCTTTTACCATCATTAAAAAAAGCAAATATAAAACCAATATAAAATAGCATTTCAGACACTACTCTGGCACTTGAACGAAAAGCAGCATTTAAAAAAGAAACTTTCCCTAAATTGTCATTATCAATGACTTTAATTTTTGCAAATAATTTACCCAAAGTCGCTCCATAATACCATATAAAGAAAGTATGATAAACAAACTTAATAAAAACAATTTGATAAACAAATTCATTCATTATTAATAATAACTCTTCCGCTGAAGTATTGTTTTTGGTAAATAACTCCCAAAAAACAAAAATAATTAAAACAGTCATTAATATATCATCAATAACAAAGGCTTTTATTCTTGCTTGGATAGAAGCCAGTTCTAGTTCATCGCTGTTGTTCATAGACTTACTTTAATGCTTGATATGCAATATCAGTTCTTAATTTTTTTCCTAAGAAGTGAACTTGCCCACATAAAGCATATGCTCTGTTTCTTGCTTCATTAATATTTTCCCCAAAACCAACACAAACAAGTACTCTACCACCACTTGCAAAAAGTTTTCCGTCTTCTTTTTTTACACCCGCATAACAAATATGAGAATTATTTTTTAAGTCTTCATCAATTATTTCATCCACAATAATTTCAGCAGCTTGGGATGAAGAATAGGGATAATTTTCACTAGCCATTACAATACCAACAGCATAATCATTTTTCATAACAATGTTTAAATTGGCTAAATCTTTCGTTGCTGCTTTATAAAAAAGATCAGAAACTTTACTTTTAATTAATGGTAATAGTATTTCACATTCAGGATCCCCAAAACGAACGTTATATTCTAAAATTATGGGCTCACCCTTTACCACCATAACACCAATAAAAAGAACTCCTTCGAAAGCTGCCCCTTCTTTTTTCATTCCTTCAAGTGTTGGTTTAATAACTCTGTCTTCAATTTTTTTATAAAGTTCCTCATCAACTAAAGGGGTTGGAGCATAAGCACCCATTCCCCCAGTATTAGGTCCTTTATCACCATCTAAAAGACGTTTATGATCTTGGGCAGCTGGTAATACCTTATAATTTTCCCCATCACAAATAGCAAAAACGGACAGTTCATAGCCATCTAAGAATTCTTCTACAATAACAGCTTTCCCTGCATCTCCAAAAGAACTTCCACTTAACATATCTTTTACTGCTTCTTTTGCTTCATCTTTAGATGTAGCAATTATTACACCTTTTCCCGCACATAACCCATCTGCTTTTACAACAATGGGAGTGTTCATATTATCTATAAAAGAGTAAGCTTCTTCTGCTTTACTTGTTTCTAAAAAAGCAGCTGTAGGAATATTGAATTTTTTAAGCATATTTTTCATATATACTTTTGAACCTTCAAGTTTAGCGGCCGCTTTACTTGGGCCAAAAATCACCAAATCTTTTGCTTTAAAAATATCTACAATACCATCAACTAATGGAGCTTCTGGCCCAACAATAGTTAAATCAATTTTTTTTGTAATCGCCCAAGAACATAGTTCGTTATAATTTTCAATATTAATATTTGTACCTAAATCAGAAGTAGCACCATTTCCTGGCATAAAAAATAATTCATGCTCTTTTTCATTAGAAATACTCAAACCCATTGAGTATTCTCTACCACCACTTCCAAGTATCAAAATTTTCACTAAAAATCCTTGCATTAATTGTTATTTATAAAACAATGTTAAAAAAACACTCTTTAATAAATAAAGTACCAAGTAGCCGTTAACCATCAATTTGGCCCATAAAAGCCAATCACTGCATGTAAGAGTTGTACTTCAGGAGTGTAAACAAAAAGAAACACTGCACACCATACATCTACATTTACTCGCAAAAATACAGTATCGGACCCTCAACAATGGAAATCCCGAGCTACCTAGATACCGTAATTGTAGCAAAGTAAATTTAAATTATAGTTTAAATTTAGAGCATAAAAAAGAATTATCTTACTTATTAGAAAGTTCTTTGGCTAAGTTAATGCAAGACTCAATACTTGGCTTAGTACTTATTGTGTAATCTAGGTTAGAAGGAAAATAAGAAGCTGTAGTTTTGCCTATAAGAACAGCCTTATAAGATTCATCCCAAGAATACTGTTTAAAAAAACATTCGATACAAGAAGGAGAGGAAAATATAATAATTGCATTTTTAGTAATATTAATTTTATTCTGATTTAAACACAGCGTTTCATAAGTAATCTGTTGTTTTACATTAATCTTGGATTTTTGCAGTATTGATACTAAGTTAGAAACCGTTTTTTTAGCAGAAAGGTATAAAACATTTTTATCTTTTAATAAAGGAATTAGTTCTTTCGCAAAATCATTACCATGAGACGTTTTACCTACAAATACCAATTTTGATTGATGAGATAATAAAACTTCACTTGTTTTAGCAGCAATTGCATAAGAATCAATGTTTTCCCATGAACCCTTATGTGAAGAAAGGGAAGTGATAGCATTTTTTGATGTAAAGATTAAAGCATTATATTGTGAGAAATCTGTTTTAAAAGGTAAATAATTAATCTTAAAAACTTTTAGATTAATTATTCCTTCATGTTTCTGATTATTTAGAAGATAAATATTCGACATCTCTAAACCTTTTATTATTATCTTTTTATTCTTCTAAAAATTCTTCTTCATGATTATCTCTTTCACCTTTTTTTCTTGCAACTAAGTGAATTGGTGTTCCCTCAAAATCAATATTTGATCGTAAAAAGTTAATTAAATACCGTTTATAAGAAAAATGTAAGACATTAGGCTTATTCATAATAAGTGCAATTCTAGGCGGTTTAGTCTCAAACTGAGTAGTATAATAAATTCTTAAATACGCACCATTTGGACTAGGCAGTGCATGTCTTCTTACTGCTTCTTCTATTGTTGCATTCAATACAGAGGTAGTAATTCTTTGTGCATAATTATCATAAATTTCAATTAGTTTGTCTTTAAGTCTGTCAATAGATCGTCCTGTTTTTGCAGATACTGCAATAATAGGAGCATAAAATAAAAATTTAAAACGATCTCTTATTTCTTCTTCTATTTTTTTAAAGGTTTCAATATTATTATCCCATTTATTTAAAACAACAATTGTTCCTAATCCATATTCATCAACCAAACCAGCAATTTTTTCATCCAAATCTACAAAAGGTTCAGAAGCATCAAGAACTAATAATGCTAAGTTTGCTTGTTCTAACATCTCTCTTGTTCGCATTAATGCATATTTTTCAATACCTTCAATACTTCCTCTTCGTCTTAAACCAGCAGTATCAACAAAAGTAATCTCTTTGTCTTTATATTCATACATTTCATCAACAGGATCAATAGTAGTACCTGCAATAGGAGATACTACTGAGCGTTCTTCACCAAGAAGTGCATTTAAAATAGAAGATTTACCTACATTTACTCTTCCAATAATAGCCACTCTTAATTTATTATCATCTTCTTCTTGAGTTTCATTAATATCAGTTATTTCTTCATCATAGTTTTCATCTAATTCGTCTTCATTTAAGTCTTTGTTTTCATCTTCTTCTGAAGCTTCAACATAAGATTCAGGCAAATGTCTGTTTATCCAATCCATTAAAGATTTTGTTCCTCTGTTATGAGAAACAGAAATAGCAAATAAATTTTCTTCACCAATTCCGAACTCGTAAAAATCCCAAAGTCTCTCCATTTCTTTGTCATTGTCAATTTTATTAACTACTAGAGCCAGTTTTTTACCCAAGTTTTGTAATTCATAAAACAATTCTTTGTCTTTTTCATCAGGAAGTTTTTTACCATCCACCATAAAAAGTATAATATCAGACTCTTTAGCTGTTTCAACTGCTTTTCTTTTAACAACAGAAAAAATAGCATCATTTGTTTCATCAATTCCACCCGTATCAAGCATTAACGCTTCTTTATCGAAAATACTTACTCGGTGTTTTCTTATATCTCTTGTAGTTCCTGATTGTTCAGATACAATTGCAATACGTTTCTGAGCAATTCTATTAAAAAGCGATGATTTTCCAACATTGGGTTGTCCAATTAAAGCGATTTTTGTTAATTCTTTTATATCTTGCATTTTTATCCTATTTATTTAAACATATACAATATGATAAAAAAGAAGTACATTTAAATTCTTAATGCATTTAAGAAAATACCTTAAGAATTTAAATATAGGAGCTTGTAATATCTTTTGATACAAATAGTTTTGTATGTATATGTAATTTTTTTGTATTATAACAAAAAAAAGGTATTAGCCAAAGCTAATACCTTTAAAATTTAATAATTACTGCTTTAGTTTAGTATAAACCAAATTTTGACTCTTCTTTCATTGGATAAATCACTCTCATATTATCGTCTTTGTCATAAAAAACTTTAAATGCAGCTTCAGATTCTTTTAATTCAGTTAAAGCATCTTCAATATCCATTGGTTTATAAGAATTTAATCTAACTCCAACAATTTCACCTTCTAATTTTTCTAATTCATTAGCAATTGCATCTTCTTTGATAGCTGAATCAACTTCAGTTAGCTTAGTTGCTCTATGACCTGATATTTTATCATGATGTCTTCTTAAGACNTTTNGATACTCTATCWACWGCWATATCAATAGCWGTATATAAATCTTTATCTTTTTGTTTTACAACAACAGTATCTAAATTAGCAATATTTAAAGTAAATTCAAAAGAAAATGCTTTTTTACCATGTTTCTCTTCTTGAGAAATAATCGAATTGACTGAAATAATATCTAAATTATATTTTGCAAATGCTTCTATTGATGCATTAATATATTCTTTAATTGGATCTGTTAAATCTATATGTCTTCCTACAATACTTGTATTCATCTAATACTCCTTGTAATAATTTACATGTTAAGTTTACCAAAGTAAATTTAAAAATTAATTAATATTTTATAAGGTATGGCTTAATTTTATAACTTAGTAACTTATGATAATTATTGATTAACGCAAGATAAATAACTGTTAAGTCTTTATTACCATTAATTATCTTTACAAAATCTAGTAAGAAGGAAGAAAATATATAATTTAGAGTAAAAGTGAGAGAATCAAAGAATAATAGTATTAATTTCTTTAATATTAAATTATGTTTATGTGTTGTTTTGAATACAAAGATATAAAATAATTAGTATTCTTTGTAATTATTTATATCTTAAGTATTAGTACAAAAAAGCATTATATAAACCTAAATAAGTATTTCTCTGTTACCTTTTACATTGGGCTCAGATAAAACGCCTGCAAGCTGTAATTGTTCAACAATAGTAGCAGCACGGTTATAACCAATTCTTAGTTTTCTTTGTATATAAGAAATAGATGTTTTTTTATCATTGATTACAATCATTTTTGCACTTTCATACAATTCATCAAATGCACTTTCATCAGATGGATTTGAGCTCATTCCTGAGCCCTCTTTTGATTTAATAAAATTCATATCGTATTGYACTTCTCKTTGYGCTTTTAARAACTCAACTACTTCTTCAATTTCRCTTTCTTTTGACCAAGGAGCATGCAATCTTACAAGTCCAGACATACCAGGAGGCGTAAATAACATATCTCCACGCCCTAATAAAGATTCAGCGCCCATAGCATCTAAAATGATTTTTGAATCAATTCTTTGCCCTACTTTATAAGCAATTCTACTTGGAAGATTGGCTTTAATAAGACCAGTTACAACATCAACAGAAGGTCGCTGCGTTGCCACTATTAAATGTATTCCAGAAGCCCTAGCCATTTGTGCAAGCCTTGCAATTGAGATTTCAACTTCTTTTCCAGAAGTCATCATTAAATCTCCTAACTCATCAATAATCACAACAATATAAGGAAAAGCATCATAATCAGCTGTTTTTGACTTTTCATTATAGTTTTCAATATTCTTTGTACGTGATTTAGCCATCAGAGTATATCTTCTCTCCATCTCTAAAACCATATTAGCTAAAGCAGTTACGGCTTCACTGGGTTTTGTGATAATAGGCGTTAATAAATGAGGAATATCTTCATACATAGTAAATTCAAGCATTTTAGGATCAATCATCACTAATTTTAAATCATCGGGAGAATTTTTATACAATAAAGATAAAATCATTGAATTAATTCCCACAGATTTACCAGAACCTGTAGTTCCTGCAATTAATAAGTGAGGAAGTTTTTTAAGATCTGTTACAAAAGGTTTACCCACAATATCTTTTCCTAAAATCATAGTCAAAGGAGAAGTCGATTTTTGAAAGATCTCTGAGTCCAATAAATCTTTAAAATATATTATTTGAGACTCTTCATTAGGAACTTCAATACCAACGACATCTTTTCCAGGAATGGGAGCTTGAATTCTAATGGTTTGAGCTTTTAAAGCCATAGCTAAATCATCTTGTAAATTTAATATTTTAGATACTTTAATATGAGCCGCTGGTTTAAATTCAAACGTTGTTACAACAGGACCTGTGTAAGTACGTACAACATCTCCTTCAATTTTAAACTTCGAAAGTTTGTCTAATAAATCACCAATTTTTTTATCAATTAAATCTTCATCCATTTTCGATTTTTTCATTTTAGGAGCGTCTTGAAAAAATTTATTTAAAGGTAATTTAAAATCTTTTGGTTTAATATTCTCACCTAATTCAATTTGATCTTGTAAAAGTTTGTTTTCTTCTAATTCTTCTACAATAACTGAATGAGATGAATCTGCTTCATTTATTTTCTCTTCTTCTTTTTCTTCTATAATTATTGCTTCTTCGATTTTTTCATCTTTTGGAAGAGTTTCTTCAAGAATTATCTCAGCAGTGTCCCCTACTTCTTTAACAGAGACTTTTTCGACTTTTCTTTTTGCACGTTTTTTACTGGACTGTGGTATTTTTTCGATTTGTTTAAAATCAAAAGAAGGTTTTTTTATTTTAACTGCAGCTAATTTATCTCTTAGTGAAATATTTTTATCTTCAAGAAATACAAGTAAGGTAATTACAAAACAAATTAAAATAAAAATCCACAAGCCTGCTTTTCCTATAAATGGGTTCAAACTTAATACAATAATACTACCAATTTCACCACTTAAATTGTCTTTAATTACTAAAGCTTGAAAAATCAATACAGCAAAAATAAAAATCACTAAAATTAAGGACTTCATTAAGAGTTTCTCTTTTTCATAATCAATAAAATTAAGTATATATAAGGGATACAATAAAAAAAGTAAATATGCGTAAGAAAGATATCCAAAATAATTATGTGAAAAATTTGCAAAATTGGAGCCAATAACACCTACGGTTTGCATGTCAGAAATAAAGATTGAATATTGTAAAAACAGTATTATAAATAAAGAAATTAAAGAAAGTATTTTTTTAGTTATAGTTTATCCTTTTAATAATTTAGAAATTTTGCCTTGTAATCGTAACCACGATCGGTGTTCCATTAAAGGAAAACCAGCCCATTGTTTTTTACTTACTTTAATACTTTTTGTAACACCAGCACGTGCTGATATTGTAGTAAAAGGCGCGATTTCTAAATGCCCAGCAGTGCCACTTTGTGCACCCATAATTACATATTCGTTTAAAACAGTTGAGCCTGCTAAACCAATTTGTGCGGTTAAAATACATCCAGGTCCTACTATACAATTGTGTGCAATTTGAATTAAATTATCAATTCTTGCACCATCATGAATAATAGTAGATTTAAAAGCAGCTCTGTCAATTGTAGTATTTGCTCCTATTTCAACATCATTTCCAATTATTACATTTCCATTTTGGTATATTTTAATGTATTTGCCTTTATTATTAGCAAAACCAAAACCATCAGCACCTATAATAGCACCAGAATGAATTAAACAATCATCTCCTACCGTACAATCACGATATATAACAACATTAGCTTGAATAATAGTATTGTCTCCAATACGTACATTATCTCCAATATACGCCCCAGGAAAAACAGTGCAAGAACTACCAATAATTACATTTTTACCTAGATTTGCGCCTGGCATAATTACTGTGTTTTTCCCAATTAAGGCCTCTTTACCATCAAGATCGACAAGTTGCGAAGAAAAGTACTTACTTGCCCTTGCGAGTTCAATATAAGGTTCTTCACAAATAAGAGCCAGTGTATTTGAAGGAAGCAAAGAAGCAAACTCTTTTTTAATAAAAACAGCTGCTGCTTTAGTATTCTCTAAATCTTTTAGATACTTTTTATTTTCTAAAAAAGTAACTTCTTTTGCATTTGCATCTTTTAGGGTATTAAGTCCTATGATTTTTTGATTACTTGAACATTCTATATCCAGGTTTTTACACAGCTCATTTAATTTCATTACTAATCCTTATCTCTCAATTGCTACAATTCCAGATCGTACGATTTCTAAGGGTTTGTATTTTTGCATTACAGAAATAAAATTAGCAATTCGTGCTGCTGAATCAGTAGCTGAAACTATAATTGCATCATCTGTTACATCCTGAATACTACCATGATAGGTTTTAGCAATAACATCAATATCTGCTAAATTATTATCAATAGAAAACTTCATTAATACCGTATCTTTCTCAATTACATCTTTATGTTCATTTACTTTTAAAATAGGAATAAGTTTATTTAATTGTTTAACAATTTGAGAAATAACTCTTTTATCTCCYGTTGTAACRATAGTCATACGTGAATAATCACTTCCTTCTACAGGTGCAACAGTTAAAGAATCAATATTGTAACCACGYGCTGAAAATAAWCCTACAATTCTTGATAAMGCATTGTTTTCATTTAAAACGACTACAGAAATAACCTGTCTTGTGATTTCTTKGTCGTAGTAGTGATTRTCACTATGCATCTGTATCTCCTATAAGTGTCATTTCATTTAAAGCATGTCCATTGGGAACCATTGGTAAAACATCTTCATTTCTATCAACAATAACTTCAATCATTGCRACTTTMTTTTGTTTAACAGCATCTTTTAAYGCAGCATCAAATTCTTCTTTTGTTTTTACTTTRTAACCAACACCACCAAATGCTTCTACTAACATTTGAAAATTAGGTTGAGCATCTAATACTGTTTCAGATAATCTGTTACCATAAAACATGGTTTGCCAYTGTCTTACCATTCCTAARTAATTATTATTTAAAATYACATTAATWACAGGWAGYTTACTTTCAACACACGTCATTAACTCTTGAATGTTCATTAAAATTGAACCATCACCTGTAATATTTATAGAAATTTTATCTGGATTACCACGTGCAACACCCATAGCAGCTGGAAGACCAAAGCCCATAGTTCCTAATCCACCAGAAGTAACAAATTGTCTTGGACGTGAAAAAGGATAAAATTGWGCAGCCCACATTTGRTGYTGTCCAACATCGGTTGATACAATAGCTTTWTCTCCTAATAATTCACCAATTCTWACTATTGGCCATTGAGGTTTAATAGTTTCASTAGAATCAATRAAGCGYAAAGGTTGTTTTTCTCTGTATTCTAATAATAAATCATTCCAATTAGAATARTCATTAAATTTMAKCTCAGAAGCTGCTTCAAGCATACCTTTTAAAGTAACTTTTAAATCCCCAACTATTGGAAARTTTGTATCTACTAATTTATCAATAGAAGYWGGATCAATATCAATATGAATTACTTTTGCTTTTTTTGCAAACTGATCTAAWCGYCCWGTAACTCTRTCATCAAATCTTGCWCCYAAKGA
The DNA here is from genome assembly GCA_002733685.1 of Arcobacter sp. GTDB lineage: Bacteria > Campylobacterota > Campylobacteria > Campylobacterales > Arcobacteraceae > NORP36. The sequence continues at coordinate 86,466 of NVWN01000004.1, forward strand.
AATAAGTAAATCRGTTTCATGWGCMGCCATATTAGCAGCATAYTCACCATGCATWCCAAGCATTCCAAARAACATTTTATTATCATGYCCCATAACACCTCTTGCCATTAAYGTTTCAACAGCAGGAATATTAGTAAGTTTTGARAAYTCYCTKATTTCTTCACTACAATTAGCAAGAACAGCCCCWCCACCTACATATAAYAAWGGTTTTTTAGCTTTWSTAATAGCTTCCATTGCTTTTTTTAATTGYCKYTTATTATAATTAACGGTAGGTTTATASGTTGGTAAATCAACCGGTTTWGAATAATCAAAAATTCCCATTTGTGCAGTAATATCTTTTGGAATATCTACATGCACAGGACCAGGACGTCCCGTTGATGCAATATGAAAAGCTTCTTTCATAACGCGTGCGATATCATCAATATGATTAATTAAATAATTGTGTTTTGTACATGGTCTTGAAATCCCAATAGCATCAATCTCTTGAAAACCATCTGTTCCAATAATTGTTGTAGGAACTTGTCCAGAAATAACAACCAAAGGAATTGAATCCATATATGCATCTGCCAATCCAGTAACTGCATTTGTAAAACCAGGTCCAGAGGTTACAATAGCAACTCCTACTTTACCAGTTGACTTTGCATAACCTTCAGCCGCATGAATTGCAGCTTGTTCGTGTCTTGTTAAGATATGTTGAAAATTATCTTGTTTATAAATTTCATCATAGACGTTCATAATAGCGCCTCCAGGATAACCAAAAACTACGTCTACCCCTTCTTCATGTAATGATTCTGTAACCATTTTCGCGCCGGTCATTTTCATAATACTTTCTCCCTAATAAAATAGGCATTATTGTACAAAAAAATACATTAAAAGTGCGTTAAGAAAAGAGAACTATCTTAATAGTTTTATGCAATTTTAATAGTACTTATCATATAATCCACTAATATAGAAAAGGATTTTTTATGGATGTTAATAATATAAACCCCAATATTGATAATTTACAAGGTCTTAATCCCCAAGTAAATTTAGATAGAACCCATGCTTCCTCACAAGTAAAAAATGAAGAAGAAGATTCCTATAACTTAAGTATATCAGCGCTATTAACCCATGATAGAAGTAATTTAGCTCTTGGCTTGGAACAATCTAATCAAGGTTTAGCTATTACTAAAATTGCACAAAATACCCTAGAAGAACAAAGTAAAATCTTAGATAAAATTGAAAATAAGTTTGAGAAAAGTGAAGATCAACAATTAAACAAAGAAGATGTTTTAGAAGTAAAATCTTTATTAAGAGACTTTTCAGTAGAAACACAAAACAGTAAATTTGACAATAAAAATCTTTTTGCTGCACAATACGAAGAAAAAACAATTACTTTGTCTGTTGATAATAATTCTTTACAAATTGATAAAGTAGACTTAAAAGAAATTACACAAAATTTAAATATACAAGCAAATAAACTTCCATTAGAAGAAGCGCAGTTTCAAGAAGTGTTAACGCAAGCAAAAGAGATAATAAACACAGCTGCTAGTGATTTTAAAGGAATAGAGAAAAATATTGAATTGTCTGCAAAAGAGAATATTACTCAAGAAGATACGGTAAGAATAGAAAACAGTAAATACAAAGAAGTTAATTTTGCCAATGAAGTAAAAGACTTTTCAAGAACAAATATTATTGCGAATGCTGGACTTATAGCATCACAAGCCAATATCGTTCAAGAACAAAGTGTAAGGCTATTGTCTAAATAGTCTTCTTCAAAGCATAATTAAGAGCGACACCTTCTCTTAACCCGTCATCTAATACTATTGATTCTTTTTTATTTAGTACTTCAAAAATAGCTCTGTAAATATAAATACCAATTTCAATAAAATCAACTCTTCCTWCACCCACTAAGTTTCTTATTTCACTTTTAGAAGCATTTTTAAAWATATCCAAAGATTTTTCTAAATCATCCAARTTTACTATGCTTCCRTTAACATCATTTTTATCATAATTAAAAAARTCTTGACCCAGTTTCATGGCTGCAATTGTGGTAGGAGTTCCAGCAGTWGCTACAAAAGAATATTTCGTATAATCAATATCCATAGTAYTTAAAAARTTGTTTATTTCAATTTTTCTTTTTTCTAAAAAAKCYTCAAGTTCTTCTTGTTTATAATGTTTTTGCGTTAAAGTAACAATTCCAAAGTTAAAACTATGGGCAATGTATTTATCTTTTGTATTCACAATAAGCTCAAGTGAGCCTCCACCAATATCCAATAAAATGAAATTATCTGAGACAATTTTTTCTCTTTTTAAAGCATATTTCACAGCTAAAAGTGTTAATCTTGCTTCTTCTTTTCCATCAATTATTTCAAAATTTGCGCCTGTTTTTTCTTTAAAATAGCAAAGAACCTCTTTTGAGTTTGAAGCCAAACGCATGGCAGCAGTTGTTACACAAATAGCTTTACTTGTATCATAGTTCATTTCTTGCGATGTTTTAGTAATTGCAGCTATTACTCTTTCTTGTGCTTCTTTTGAAATACATCCTGTATGAGTAAGTCCATCTGCCATACCAACAACTTCATTGTGAGAAGCCAGTATAAGTTCTTTTTTACAATCGTACATTAGAACTCTAAAAGAATTAGAGCCTAAATCTATAGCTGTTATAATACTCATTAAGGATGAGGAATTTTAATTTTTGAGTTTAATAAATAAGCTACAAGAATCATAAATACTAAGATTAATTCTTCTGGCATATAACCCGTATTCCATGCCAAATAAGCACAAAATAATAATATAGCTCCTAAAGGAGTAGGTATTCCTGTAAAGTATTTTGTAACTTCACCTTCTTGTGCATCTATATTAAATTGAATCAAACGTCTTAGTCCAGAAACAACATAAAATATAAAAACAAAAGCAAGAAGAGCTTTATTAATCATTGAACTCTCAAAGATAGCAAAGTAAATATACATTACAGGAACAATAACGAAGGATAAAAAATCAGCATAAGAATCAAGTTGGATACCAAATTCAGTAGAAAGTTTGTATTTCCTTGCAATCTTACCATCAATGATATCAAAAGCACCACCTAGCCATGCAAAAGCAGCTGCAAATATAAATTCCTGATGTGTTAAAAAATATATAGCAATAATACCCGATGCAATATTCATAAATGTTGTTAAATTAGCTAAATTAAAATGATGGTTTTTATTAAATAAAAAATCCAAATTCTATCCTTTAAAGTGTGTATTTATTTCTTCCAGAGTTTTTCGATTTATAGAGTTTTTGGTCAGCCAGTTTGTATAATTGATTCGATGAATAATCATTTTTACTCGTATACATAACAGCCCCCATAGAAATACTAACAAAAGGCAAACAAGAAGAGTTTTTGTGTTCAATTTGTAATCTTACTATATTTTTATTAATATCATCTAAACATTGCTCTAAAATACTAAGGTCTGTGTCAAATAGTAATACTCCAAACTCTTCTCCCCCTAAACGAAAAACATATTCGTATTCTTTATTGAAATATTCTTTTAATACTTTTGATACTTCTTTTAAGGTGGTATCCCCCATATCATGACCATAAGTATCATTGTATTGTTTAAAATGATCAATATCACACATAATAAAAGCACTTTTCCAATGATTTTCTTTAGAAATTTTAGGCAAATGATCAAACAAAGTATCAAAGTGTTTTCTATTGTATAATTTAGTCATAGCATCTGTAATTGAGTCATTTTTATATTTTTTATTCAAATAATTTAGATCTTTGTCTTTTTTAATAATTGAAACTATAATAAAAGAGATGATTGCCAAAGCAATAAATACAAGAACAATCAAACTATATAACAAATAGTTTTTCATACTCAAATAATCATTTAAGAAAATTTTTCTTTCTTTGTAGGCACCATCAATTTCATAAGCAATTAAAAAATCTATTTTTTGAAGCATTAATTTATAGTTTTGTATAGAAGCATTTACTTTTAAGGCTTCATTCATTGCTTTATCAATACGCACTACTACCATTTTTTCTTCAATTGTCTTGTAAGACTTATTGTAGTACTGCCAATTTTTATGTATTTTATCAATAAAAGGCTTTCTCTTGCAAGACTTATTTTCTTTGATACATATTATTAAATCTTTATAAGAATTCTCTACTTTTTGAAGTTTAAGAACAGGAACAAGATTAGCAAAAAAAATACTATCAATTTGAAGTTTTAGTTTATCTATTTGGGTATTAAACATGTAGATAGTAGTAAAGAACGTCAGAATTATGGTTACTAATAATAAAATTAATTTAAAACCAAGTGTTTTTACAAAGTCATTTTTCATTAAAAGATTATAGCAAAAAAGATTTAAAGACTAATTACAAAAGAAAACAAACTCTGTTTATTTAATAACATTTCGCTATAATCGCGTTTTAAATAAAAGGCAGATAATTTGTTAAATATAAAAGACACATTAATTGGGCAAAGTGCAAAAAGCGATATCCTTTCAGGAATTGTTGTTGCAGTTGCTTTAGTACCAGAGGCTATTGCATTCTCTATCATTGCAGGAGTTTCTCCTTTAGTAGGATTATATACTGCTTTTATTCTTGGAATAATTACCGCATTAATTGGTGGTAAAGCAGGAATGATTTCGGGTGCAACAGGTGCCGTTGCAGTAGTATTAGTAGGATTAAGCATCAAAGTAAAAGATGCTCTTCCAAAAGAGGCATACGATACTTTAGTTAATAACGGCGAACTTTCAACCTATATTTTACAGTATATATTATTAGCAACCTTAATCTCCGGAAGTATTCAAATAATAATTGGTTTATTGAAATTGGGGAAACTTATACGTTTAGTTCCTCAACCTGCTATGTATGGTTTTGTAAATGGATTGGCCATCGTAATTGCTATGGCACAATTTCCACTCTTTGAAGGTGAAAACTGGATTATGTATGCACTTGTAGCTGCAACCATGATTATTGTTAAGTTTTTTCCAAAAGTATCAACTGCCATTCCCTCAGGACTAGTTGCTATTGTTGTTATTTCTGTTTTGGTTATTACAATGGATTTAGATACAAAACGAGTGGGAGATTTAGCTAATATTTCAGGCTCACTTCCTTCTTTTGCACTGCCTACTTTACATATCAATATGGAATCAATTCTACTTGTACTTCCTTATTCTATTTTAGTAGCCCTAGTTGGATTAATTGAATCTTTATTAACGCTTTCTGTGTTAGATGAAATGGGTGGAAAAAGAGGAAGCGGAAATCAAGAATGTATTGCACAAGGAATTGGAAATGTTACTTGTGGTTTCTTTGGTGGAATGGCTGGATGTGCAATGATTGGTCAAAGTATTATTAACTTTTCAAACAATGGATGGGGTAGATTATCTGCAATTACAGCTGCTTTATTATTGATTTCTTTTGTTGTTATTTTACCTGATTTTATTGCACTTATTCCTGTTGCTGTATTAGTTGGTATCATGTTTATGGTATCTATTGGTACCTTTGAATGGGAAAGTGGAAACAGATTCAGATATATGCCTAATTCAGATAGATTCGTATTAATAATTGTTACAGCTATTACTGTGTATGCAGATTTAGCAATTGCTGTTATTACAGGTATTATTATTTCTGCTTTAGTATTTGCATGGAATCATTCAAAAGTTAGTTCACGCACATTTTTAGATGATGATGGTAAAAAGATTTATGAATTTGATGGTCCCTTATTTTTTGGTTCTACAACATCATTTTTTGAACTTTTTGACTTAAAACATGATCCAATAGATGTAATTTTAGATTTTAAAGATGCAAGAGTTATGGATATATCAGGCGTTGAAGCTATTGATACTATTACTAAAAAGTATGCTAATGCTGGAAAAAAATTAACCATTAGACATTTAAGTGAAGATTGTAAAAAGATTTTAAAAGATGCCGGTCCTTTTTGTACCTATGAAGAAAATGACCCTAAATATAAAGTTGCAATAGATTATTAATAAATAATAAAGGTTATGTCATTCAAATTACATAGCCTTTATTTAAAAACTCTCAAATATAAATCAAAAATTAATTAATTTTGCATAAAAAAAAATTATCCGCTATACTTAATATAACAAAGGATATTTTATGGACATAAATAACATAACATCCCCCTCCACTCTTTATATTCAAAGACAAGATTTAAAAGAACAAAATGACCAAGTTGATAAAAAAGAAGAAAATAAATCTACCTTTGAGAGCAGTGACAATATAAATGCTTCAAACTCTTTTTCATCACAAGATGAATATAAAGATGAAACAAATAACATCAAAGCACAACTTAATTCCACTGCTTATTTAAACAAAGCATTCTTGGAATCTCATAAAGGATAAATATGGAAATTAACAGTAACATAGGCTCAATGTTAGCTACTCAACAAGAATTGGCACAAAATGCCGTGAATATATCAAAAATCGCTTCTGCACTTGGTGACCCTGCTTTACAAGAAGTATCTTCTTCATTATTACAAGAAATTACAGAACAAATACCTTTGCAAATTTCTTATGAAGCAAATGCAGGTGTAATATCAACACAAAATGCTGTTCAAGATATATTATTAAATATAAAAGCCTAAAATGCAAAAAATAAATGTAGTATGTTCTTCATGCTTGAAAATAAATAAGATTCCAAAAAAAGATTCTTATAAAAAAGCCTTATGTGGAGAATGTAAAAATTCTCTGTTGGAAAAAAATATTCTGGATGTGAACGAATACAATTTAGATCATATATTAATGAATTCGGATATACCTGTTATTATTGATTTTTGGGCACCTTGGTGTGGACCTTGTAAGTCTTTTTCTCCTATCTTTGAAGAAACATCAAAATCTTTTGTTTTAAAAGCATTATTTATAAAAATCAATACACAAGAAGAACAAAATATTGCACAAAAATATGGAATTCAATCCATTCCCACTTTGGTAATATTTAAAAATGCAGAAGAAATTAAAAGAATTTCTGGACTTCTTGATCCAACAAAACTCTCTATTTTAGTTCAAGATCATTTATAGCTTTTACTAATTTTTCAAGCTCATTTTCGTTAAATACTATAATATTATGTGCTTGAAGTTTTTTAACGCATATCCCCATGCCATCAATTAGTTTTCCGCTAAAACTTCCATCATAAATTTGTTTGTTACCACAAGAAGGAGACTTAGATTTTAATAAAGCAAAAACTATGTTTTCTTTTTTGCATAAAACAAGCGCTTTTAAAGCACCTTTTTCAAATTCTTTTGTAAAGTCAATATTTGTAGAGCTAATAACTTTTTTATTATGAATCTCAGCAGCAGGTCTGGGAATGGGAAGTCCGCCTTCTACTTCAGGACAAAAAGAGAAAATTTGGTGAGTAGACAGAATAGATTCAAAAAGTTTTGAATCTATTGCATTTCCTTTGGCATCGTATCGTACTTTCTCCCCTAAGAGGCAAGAAGAAACAAGTAGTTTCACTAAACCAACATATCTTTATCAAAAAATGTTGATGTTTGTACATTTTGAAAAGCAGCTTTCATAGAAACAAAAATTTGTGGATTTTCTTCTTCAAGTTTTGCTAACATTTTTTTCGTCTTTTCTCTTGTATGAGGCATTTTAATATCAAATCTCATTGCAGGACAGGCTTCATCTCCAATAACAGATATTTCATTTTTTAAAGCAAAAGCACGTAATTGTCCCTCTCTACAAAAAATCAATGGCCGTATTATTTCTAAGCCATTTTCAGCAGTATATCTAGGAGGCATAGATCGTAAAGCTCCGCTGTACATAAAGTTCATAAAAAAACTCTCCATTGCATCATCTAAATGATGCCCAAGTGCTAATTTATTATATCCTTGGTCAAGTGCAGCTGAATATAAATAGCCTCTTCTCATTCTTGAGAAAAAAGAACAGAAAGAAGAATTTTTTCTAATTTTATCCCCTGCTAATTCATAGATTTTAGTATCAATGATTTCATGTTCAATTCCATGCTCTTTACAATGTTTAGTTAAGAATTCTACTTCTTCTCCCATCCCATATGTAATAGTTATAGCTTTAAACTCAAAATTAAAAGGAGCAACTCTTTTTATATGATTCAAAGCATGAATAAGCGTTGTTGAGTCTTTTCCACCAGAAAAACCAACAAGTATCTTATCTCCTTCTTTAATTAGCCCATACTCGGCATTTGTTTTACCTACAAGAGAAGTTATTTTTTTACTTAATTCTATCACTTTCAAACTGTCCTAATATTTTTTTGCAATTATATCTAAATATCTAAATATTTACTACACAAAAAGGTTTTATACTGTAAATCATAATAAAAGGATTTGTCATGAAAATACTGTTTATCTTAAGTTTATTAAGTTCTCTTCTTTTCTCTCTTGAATTTAAAAGCAGCGAAAACAAAGTAACACTTATTGAATTATATACCTCCCAAGGTTGTTCATCCTGTCCTCCTGCTGATAAATGGTTATCAAGTCTTAAAAATAAAGAAGATTTATTTAAAACCTTCATTCCCATGGCTTTTCATATTACCTATTGGGATTTTTTAGGCTGGAAAGATACTTTTGCAAAAGAAAAGTTTAGCAATAGACAGAGATATTATTCATCTGATGTATGGAAAAAGAATTCTGTCTACACCCCACAGTTTATTATAGATGCAAAAGAATATAAACAATGGTTTACAAGCCAAGTATTTCCTCCTTTAAAGTCATCTTATGCAGGAGTATTAAGTATTAATCTGCTTGAGAATAATATAAAGATAAACTTTACACATAAAAATAAGAATTTAAATAAAAACGTGATTATTAATATCGCTTTATTAGAAAATGACTTTAATATTTACATAAAAGAAGGGGAGAATAAAAACAAAAATTTGGAACATGATTTTGTAGTTCAAAACCTTGAATCGCACAAAGTAAACATTTTAAATGGTACTTTAACGCAAACGTATACATATAAAATAAACACAAGAAAAAACAAAGTTTTAGTAGTTTTTATTTCAGATGAAAATGGAAAACAAATACAAGCAAGTGCTTCTTATTTATAATTTAGATTTTTTTAAAAAAAATATTGCAAAAGAGAAGGTTTTTTATTTCTTATTTTGTAAAAAATAACTATAATTCTATAAATTTAATAAAAAGAAGATTTAATGACTCTTGAAGAAATAGAAACATTTAAAAATGCCGTTATAGAAACTATTTTACCCCATGCTAAATATATGAATAATGAACAAATTTTGCAAATAATTGAAATGGCTCAAAAAAACAATGAAGAACTTCCTTTTGGTTTTGGAAATATGTTATTTGAACAAATCATTGCACTAAAAGATACAGTATAAAAAATATCAAACAAGAAGGTAAGTGGAGTTTAAAATCAAGAAGAAGTATGAAATAAGTAACCTTATTTCATACTGTTTGTGTATACGTTTATTTACTTGCTTCTCTTGCCCCAATATTCCCATATCTGTGGTATGAATGAGAAATACTTTGTTCAGTAAAATAATTCAATAATTCCAATCTACCCTCCATTAAAGGCTCTTGTCTTATGATAAAAACCAAGGTTTTAACACTTTCTTTGAATACAGCTGCAGATACTTTTTTAATATTAGAGTAAATAACTCTTTCATATTGTTTTATCGTTTTGATGAATGTTTCTTCATTTTGGACAACAAGACTGTCCTTAGATGTAAAGAGTTCTTGAGAGTTTTCTAAAAATACTTTTATATTTGCATCCTCACTCAATGAAACTGTAAAACTTACTTTAGCTACTCTAGAAGCTAGTATTCTAGATAGCACTTCAAAAATACTGTCTTCTTTTGATACTCTAATAACAACCTTATTTAAAGGTAAATATCTAAAATGATTATCCTCTCCTCTAACTTTTGAATAATCTTTTTCAAGAGAAAACTCATTTTCATAATTTTCTTCATAGGATTGATAAGCAGCTTCTAATTTATCAAAATCACTTTTATTTGAAGATATTGCAGCACATCTTTTAAGAAAAGAACTCAAATCACTTTTATACTCTTTCTTAGCTTTAGGAAGCGTTTTTTCTGCAACATCAACGAATTGTGTAATATAGTTATAAAAACCAGCCTTACGCCCAGCTCCAATAGCTGATTTACCCATTCCACCAAAAGGCTGACGTAAAACAATAGCACCCGTAGTTCCTCTATTAATATACAGATTCCCCGCTTTTAAGTTCTCTCTCCAGTAGGATACTTCTCTTTCATCTAAAGACTCAATTCCAGATGTTAAACCATAACCTGTAGCGTTTACAATCTTTACAGCATGTTTTAAATCAGACGCTTTTATAACAGCTAATACAGGCCCAAATAATTCATTCATATGAATAAAACTACCTTCACTTACGCCCCATTTAATTGAAGGTGTTAACATATAAGGATTATCATTTACATATTTAGGCTCTAGTGCCCATTCTTCGTTGCCTTCTAATGAAGAAATTGCTTTTTCTAAATTTCCACTTACTTTATTAGCCAAAGTTCCAATGGCATTTTTAAAATCCCAAATTGATCCTACATTTAGTGATTTTGCAGTATCTATTAAGGCTTTTCTAAAATTTTTATCATTATAAACTTCTTCTTCTAATACTAAAAGAGAAGTTGCGCTACATTTTTGCCCTGAGTTTTTAAAAGCAGATAAACACACATTTTTAACCGCTTGTTCTCGATCTGCCATATTCGTAACAATAGTCGCATCTTTTCCACCTGTTTCAGCAGATAAAAACAAATCGTTTCTTGTTTCTAACATAGAAGCAGCTGTATCTTCCCCACCTGTTAAAATCAAGAAATCAATATCTTTATTTGGAATTAAAAATTCTCCTGCAAGTGCGCCTGGACAAGGCAAAAATTGTAATACATTCTTAGAAATTCCAGCATCCCAAAAACACTTACACATCTCATAAGAACATAAAGCAGCAACAGAAGCTGGTTTAATAATAACTGTATTCCCAGCAGCTAAAGCAGCAGCAACTCCACCCATAGGAATAGCAATAGGGAAATTCCAAGGAGGAACAACAACACCAACGCCCTTAGCTTTTAACTCTAAGTTTTCATAAGCATCAAAATGTCTTATAGCATGAGTATAGAATTCAATAAAATCAATCGCTTCAGATACTTCTACATCTGTTTCCGTAAATACTTTACCAACTTCAGCAGCAGCAACGCCAATTAAATCATCTCTTCTCTCACGTACTTTTATAGCCACTTTTTTTAAAGCTTCATGTCTTTGTTCATGAGATAAATCTCTCCACCCATCAATATCTGCTTTTGCAACGTCAACGGCTTTTTTAATATCAGCTTCATTAGCTAATGCAAATTTCCCAGCAAGAACACCTTCTTCAAATTGTGATTTGTCAATAGCCTCATAAATTTTACGATCTCCTATTAAATCTTCACCACCTACAACAACAGGAGCAATTACATGCTCAGTATTTTTTGAGTGTTTCCATTTTTTAACAATATTTTGTGCCCACTCATGATTTTTTGATAAAATAAAGTCTGTATCTGCTTCTGCATGGTAAGAATTCGTATCATAAGAAGAATTTGAAAATTTATTCCATTTTTCTTCTAATCTGTTTTGTGTTCTTTTACTACCTACAAWAGATGTTTTTTCTACTTCAAAACTTTCCACAAAAAGTTTTTCTTGCATTTTCCAATCACTTGAACCTACSSTTAAACCAAATGAGTAGCGTATAAAGTTATCAGGTCCTGTATTTTCATCCAGTCTTCTTACTAAATAAGCAATAGCATTGGTAAATTGTTCTTTAGAAGCAGTAGGTGCRTATAAAATMACTTCTTTTGAAATCTCTTTAATAGCAAGTCGTGCAGATTCACTCATACCCTCAAGCATTTCTAAGCTATGAAATTCCCCCGTATTATTATCGTCAGCTAATACAGTTGCATACGCCAATTCAAATAAGTTATGAGAAGCTGTTCCTATATGCATATATTTGGCATTGTTCTTATCAAGTGCATAATTTACCATTCGTTTGTAATTTGAATCTGTATCCGCTTTATCTATATAAGTAACCATTTCCCAATGTTTTTGAGAGGCTTCGGTTTCTTCCATTTCCATGTTAGCACCTTTAACCAATCTAAACTTAATAGCASARCCACCWTYTTSAACTCTRWTTCTWGCCCAGTCACATAAATCTTKTTGCCAAAGGTAAGAATCRGGTAAATAAGCTTGTAATACRATTCCMGCATACAAATCTTTGAATTCTTCTTTTTCAAGCGTTTTTTTAAATACTGCAACRGTAATTGCTAAATCTCTGTACTCTTCCATATCAAGGTTTACAAATTTATATTCTTTTTTACCATTAAAATTAATAAAAGTGTTTTCTTTTGCCACTCTATAAATTTTTGTTAATTTTTCAACCAATATTTCTACAGTRTTATCAAAATCTAAAGGATTAATCTGAGAAAAAATAGTAGAAATTTTAATTGATAAATAATCTACATCAGGGTTTTTTAAAGCTTTAATATACTTATCCATTCGCTCGCCCGCTTCTTCTTCTCCAAGAACTACTTCTCCAATAAGATTAACATTAACTCTCGTACCCTCTTTTTTTCTTTTTTGTAAATGAGCAGAAAGAAATTTTTCCTCGCCTTTAATTACAACTGTTTTAGTATCTTCTCTTATTTGATTCACAAATAAAGGAACAGAGATATTGGGTAAGTATTTCCCTATGTTTTGGAAAAGATATAATAATGTTTTATCTTTTGTTGTAAAAAAATGTGCCATTCCATGTTTTTYTARYAAAAAACAAATTTGATTAGCWACTCTAGCATTAGATTCAGCTCTAAAACATTGATCCATCAACTCTATTAACAAAGCCTTGTCTTTTGGCTGCTCTAACATCTTATTCATTTTAATATAAAATACTCTGTCAAAATCACTTACAAGTTCTGTAGCTCTGTTTTGCCATTTAGCTGCAAGTTTTATTGCCGAATTGATAAGCTCAATATTTTTTTCCATATTATTATTCCTTAGTTATTTCTTAGTACTACTTTTAGTACTACCTTTTAATAATTATCTCACAGTAATACTTATAMTAAGCTTATAAGAGTATTCCTTAATGATAANTTTNAKSMWKWWTTTCYAGTTATAKRAATAWRTTMATAAGGYAGTATCTTGRACTGTGAAAATAAARTAAAATTTGTTARAAACRCTTAGMTWRARATCAYAGTTWAATCAAATAAGAATATTNYKGGGCNTNSGTWAATATARGGGAAAAGTATTTAAAGGTWTAGTARAAAAWTYTYAGAARCTTCAWWTWAAAAAKATGAAGKCYTAAAAKTATACGTAAAAAAGATTWATTWRAAAGTTGGTTCTATTAGATAACAAGCTATACACCATTCACCAGTACCTTCAATTATATTAATATCTCCTCTTTTAAATGTAGATCTAAGTCCATTATGGGAAGAAACAATAGCATCAAAACTAGAAATAATCTCATCCAATCGTTTTTGGGTTTTTTTTCGTGCAAGATTTGAGATATCTAAATAAAAAGCGAATATTCCGTAATCCAAACTTGAATCTTCTTTTTTTTCCCGCTCTAACATAATACAAATTCTTTTAATTTGATTTTTATATTCATCTTGAGCATTTCTAACCCCATTTTGAATACTCATTATAACCCGCGATATAGAATCATTATCACTATGATGTGTAAATCGCTCATCAAGAGTTAAACAAAATGTTCCTTGTGCCAAATTATTATCTTTCATAAAAGCTTTATACGAAGTACGTGAACTTAAAGAACAACGTAAGATATCTGCAAGCGTTGCATCCATGAAAATTTCTGGATTATCTTTTAATTTGGCAATTTCTTGTGCAATATGCACTCTTAAAAAATTATTAGGAGCAGTTGAAAGGTAAAGTTCATCACAAGTCCAAGAAGTGTAGTTTTCTTTAGAACAAAGAATACCTTTTAGTACAGCATCTACTACATCCTTTTTTTCAGGAAAAATATTGTTTTTAGTCAACATAATTTTCATCCACCTCTTCAATAATTCCACTCTCAAATAAAATATCTTCAATAAGCCTATTCTTAGACACGCTTAACTCTTTTGACAAGATAATCAACGCTTTATCCAAGCGCTTATCAATTTTAATAGTTATTTGTGAAATTTCTTTTTTATTTTCACTTGCGTGTTTTTGAATAACATTTTTAATAATATTTCTAGAGTTTTTGAGTTTTGCCATTTTAATCCTAAGATAATATAAGTAGTACTTTTTAAACTACTTTTAATATAGTAATTATTTCACATTTAAACTTAATTAAAACTTATTACAAAAAAATACTCATTTGAAAGTAGTAACAATTAAAGAACAATATGCAGAAACAGTGTATTCGTGATTAAGGCAATATTTTATTACAGATTAATATATTTTTTTACAACATCTACCAAACCATTTATGATCTTATCTGAAATTTGTAAGGCTTCGTTTTCATTACCTTCTATTATCGCATCAATTAATTTCATATGAGTATTTGCCGATCTTTCTAAATCTTCTATGCCTTTAAAGTAGTACCAAAAACGTCTTGATCGTACATGTAATGGGCTTGTAGCCTTACTTGCAAATTCATTTCTTGCTGTTTTAAAAATAAGATTATCCATCTCTTTATCAATACGTAAAAACGCTTCCACATCATTAGCATCAACGGCTTCTTGCATATGATTTTTAAATTCCTGAATATGTTCTTTTTCAAAAGCAGTAGCATATTTAGTCGCTCGTGAAATTAATAAACTGTCTAAAACCCTTCTGGTTTCTAAAATAGCCAATTGGTTTGTCATATTAATATCTGATATTTCTATACCACGGCGTGGAATTATATTTATTAAACTTTCATAAGATAATTTTAGTAAAGCTTCTCGTAAAGGTGTACGAGAGACTCCAGTTAAAGACATCAACTCTTTCTCTGAATAGGTCTTTCCTGGTTCTAATTTAAGTGTTACTAAAAATTCTTCTAGTATTATATACGCTTTATTTGATAACTTATTTTCTGGCATGTCAGTCCTTTATCTTAAAAAAAATCCATATTTTAATTCATCGTCTTCATCTATTAAAAAGTTATGCTCGCCTGTAATATATGCATTCCCACTAACTTCTGGAATAATAGCATCAAACTGTCCATATTTTAATGTTTCCAGGACTTTTACTTCAAAACTCGTATTTAAAATACTTTCAATAATAATTGARTGATTTTTTTCTAATTCATTTTTTTTATAGTGTATTGCGGCACGTCCWGATACACCAGAACCAGTGGGACTTCTATCTACTTCACCATTTGCAAATACACAAACATTTTTAGAATGCACGTCTGATTTGTTTGARATAAAAATAGTTCCATATAAAAAACTTAAATCTTCTTCAAAAGGATGTTTTATATTGTCTTTTGTTTCTACWATACTTTTTTTAATTTTTTTCCCATAAGTGATRATTTTATCATAATTATTCTTATCTAAACTAAGGCCTATTTYRTCYGCATCTATATAMGCATAGAAAGCTCCTCCGTATGCCAAATCATAAGTAATTTCACCTAAATCTGTAACTTCAATTTTTTCATTTAAAGCAAGAACAAAAGAAGGTACGCATTTAAAGCTTACTTTTGTTACTTCTCCTTCATCATTAATATAAGCACTTGCATGCAAAACCCCACAAGGCGCATCTATTGTGATATGTGTTATTGGAGCAGTTACTTCAACCCAATTTTGAAGTACCGCTAATTTAGTAATAGCAATAGTTGCATGTCCACACATAGTACTGTAGCCTTCATTGTGCATAAAAATAACCCCAAAATCACAGCCCTTAGTACAAGCTTCAGTTAAAATCACACCATACATATCAGCATGGCCTCTTGGTTCAAACATCAAAGCTTTTCGTAAATGATCAAGATGCTCTTTTGTATAGTTTCTTTTTTCTAGAATACTCTTACCTTTAAGAGTAGGATAACCATCAATAATGACACGTAAAGGCTCGCCTCCTGTGTGCATATCAATTGTTTTAATGCTTAATGCATTGGTATAAGACAATTTACTTTGTTTTATTTTATTAAATATATTCATTTTTCTCTCTTTATTAAAGAAGTATTTTAAAGCTTAATTTATTATAAGAATAACACGTATAAAAGGATATTTTACTGTTACGTTAAACAGAAAAAACACTTATCCTAGAATACATTTGTGATATAAATTAGATCAAAACAAAAGCCGGAATCGCTTTTATTTAATACATGTATATACAGCTTTTCCCAAAACATCCATAATAGGTTCAATTCCAAGTCCTGGTTTTGAAGAAGCAGACATTTTCCCATTTACTCTTTTAGGAGCTCCATTTGCAAAGGTTACAGGGGTATAAGAATTAAAATCTGTTGATGAAAACCTGAAACGCTCAGGCGTTGAATGCGCTAATTGGGAGATTGCAGCTGTTACAATATCTCCACCCCAAGAATCCTCAATAGTCATAGGAAGTCCTAAATTAACGCATAAATCTCTTATTTGTCTGGCTTTAGTAAGTCCCCCTACTTTTGAAATCTTAAGATTAATACAATCCATTGCACTGTCATTTTCCGCACGTAAAAGCGTTAACATGTCATTGATATTTTCATCCAGAATAAAAGGAAGTGTAGTATTGTTTCTAACTTTAATAGATTCTTCATAAGACAAACAAGGTTGCTCAATATAAACATCAATATCTTTAACGGCATTAACAACGCGTATTGCTTCATGTGCTTTCCAGCCAGTATTAGCATCAGCTACCAAAGTCTCACCCTCTTTTAATACTTGAGAAACTGCTTTAATTCGTTTGATATCTTCAACCGGATCACCACCTACTTTTAACTGAAATTTTCTATATCCTTCTTTTCTATATCCAGATACTTTTGCTGCCATTTTTTCAGGACTTTCTTGAGAAATAGCTCTGTATAATTCTATTTCATCACCGTGTTTACCACCCATTAAATCACAAATACTTAAGTTCGCTTTTTTACCCAATAAATCCCAACAWGCCATATCAATAGCTGATTTGGCATAGTTGTGTCCAATTAATGCTTCATCCATTACTTTATTAATCAAACCATAATTACTGGGATCAAGACCAATTAAATGAGGTGCTATTTCTTCTATTGCTGCTCTACACCCTTTTGCATGTGCTGGCAAATAAAATGGCCCTAAAGGACAATTTTCTCCCCACCCCATATAAGAGCTATCTGTTTGTATACATACAATAGTTGAATCAAAAACATCMACATACTTACCRCTGGCCCAAGARTATCTRCCTTCATGTAAGGGYAAATCTACTTGRTATACTAAAATATTTGTAATTTTCATAGTKTTCCTTTGTATAAAYATATKTCAYTCTTTKYTWNANAAAGAATGAMATATATTTATACGAAACYTTRAGTGTTTCGTATAAATTMGATATATMTTATTGAAGTACTTTTGATAAGAATTGTTGTGTTCTTTCTTTTTGTGGATTTGAAATAACCTGAGAAGGAGGTCCAAAYTCTTCAATAACACCYTTATGGAAAAARGCAACATTATCTGATACTTCTCTTGCAAATGCAATTTCGTGAGTAACACATATCATTGTCATTCCATCTTTTCTTAAAAGTCTTAATGTATCGAGTACTTCTCCTACTAATTCAGGATCTAAAGCAGATGTAATTTCATCAAAGAGCATGTATTCAGGCTCCATAGCTAAAGCACGTGCAATTGCAAGACGCTGTTGTTGTCCACCTGACATACGACCAGGATAAACATTAAATTTATCTCCTAATCCAACATGATCAAGCTGTTCTTTTGCAATTTTTTCTGCTTCTGCTTTACTTTTTCCTAATACGATTTGTGGAGAAAGCGCCGCATTTTCTAATACAGTCAAATGAGGAAAAGAATTCCATTGTTGAAAAACCATTCCAATCTTTTGTCTTAAGGTATTAATATTAGTACTTTTATCGTGTACAGAAATTCCATCCACTAAAACTTCACCTTTTTGAATGCTTTCAATAGCGTTAATACAATAAAGCATTGTAGATTTTCCAGAACCAGAACCTCCAATAACGGAAAGAACTTCTCCTTTTTTAACTGTTAAATCAATACCTTTTAACACTTCTAAATCCCCATAAGATTTATGTACTTTCTTTAATTCAATCATACTTTTAATTTCCTTTCTAACTTAGCTGCATACAATGAAATAGGATATGAAATAATAAAATAAAACAAACCAATTCCTAATAATAATAACAGTGCTTCATTTGTTTTTGCTATTAACTCTTCTGTTGTTTTTAACAACTCTAAGTACCCAATAACAGAAATCAATGCTGAATCTTTAATMACAGACAAAACAATTGATATCCATGAAGGGAATACKGCTCTAAGACCTAAGGGAAAAACAATATATCTGTAATCTTGCCAATATGTCATWCCTAAAGATCTGGCTGCTCTTCTTGTAGTTTGAGGTACACTTTCAATTCCTGCACGTACCACTTCTGTTACAAAAGCAGAAGTATAAGCAGATAAAATAATAGCTCCTACCCAAAAAACAGATATTTCAATTTCTAAAATTCCCATAAAAGAATAAAATAAAATAAGTTGAATAATTAAAGGAACGGAACGTAAAATATCCAAAAAWCCACTTAATATTATATTTCCAAAGGTTCCCATATTAACCTTCATCCAACCAAAWATTATTCCAAAAAATGTTCCAATTAYRATAGAWACAAAAGARATRTAAATCGTTCGCTCTAATCCTTCTAGTAAAAATACTAAATCATAATATGTYAAAGACGATGCTTTTACTGATACTACAGYTTGRTAAACAGCATATAGAAAAATTGAAATATAAATAAGATATTTTATTTGTTTATTACTCATTATGCATCTCCTTTAAATATTTTATNTGCHAATAGTTTTGCTAAAAGCAGTGTACCTTTTGCAATAAYAAAATACATTACAGCTGCTACTAAATAAAATTCAAAGGTTCTAAAAGACAGAGATTGCAATTGATCAGTTTTCCCTGTAAGTTCTAACATTCCAACCAAAGTACCTAAAGATGTCATTAATATTGACCAAATCATTTGATTTGTCATTGGATGATATACCACTTTAAAAACCTGTGGTAAGATAATATATCTATAGGCTTGAAAAGTAGTCATACCTAAAGATCTTGATGATGCCATTTGAGTATGTGGTATTGATGCAAATCCTCCTCTTAATGTTTCAGCTAAATAACCTGCGTTATTAAAAATAAGCGCCATCATTACTGCCAAATAAGGACTTAAATGAATACCAAATGCTCCTAAACCAAAATATGCCATGTATATTTGAAACAATGCAGGTGTATTTCTTGCAATCTCAATCCAAATAATACTGGGTGTTCTATATAATTCATTTGTACTGTCTTTCCCTAAGGATAAAAAAACAGCGAAAAATAAACCAACAATCATAGAGATAACTGCAACTTCTATTGTAACCATTGCAGCACTTAACATCTCAGGAAAAACGTTCCAGACGGTTATCCAGTGAAATGTGTAATCAAAATCAAACATTACTAATCCTTCTTTTTCTAAAAATCAAGAGCAAAAGCTCTTAATTTTTAGTAATAAATACCATCAACAGTTAATTTTCTAACAGGACTATTTCCGTAAAACATTTTATTAAGTTCTTTATATCTTCCAGATCTTACTTGTTGGTGAATGAATAAGTTCATGTAATTAATCATTCCATATTCAGTTCTTTTAACAATAATTGATACAAAATCATCAAATCCAGGAACAAAAGGACCAGCTGTATAATCTTTATACTTAGGAAGTTTTAATAATTCAACTATAGTAGTATCAGTTGTAATAATTGCATCTGCTTTACCTTGTAAAAGAGCTAAGTGAGTATCACTTTCTTTTTTAGAAGAAAAATAGTTTGATGAATCCCATCCATTTGCTTTAGCATTTTTCAAAAATTCTGTTTCAGGAGTTGTACTTAAAGCAGCAGTAATTTTCTTACCTTTTAAGTCTTTAAATTCTTTAATTCCAGAATCTTTTTTAACCATAGCTTGCAATTTAAATACAAAATAAGGCATTGTGAAACCAGCTGATTTAGCTCTTTGTAATGTATCAGACGTTGATCCAATTACAACATCCACTTTTCCTGCATTTAATGCTGGAAGTCTTTGAGCAAAAGACATAGATTTAAGCTCTAATTTAACGCCCAAAGCTTTTGCTAAATCTTTACAATATTCAACATCAAACCCTGCTGGATTATTTTTCGCATCTCTGTATCCCATTGGTGGGAAATCAAGAACAACTCCACATCTAATTGTACCCTTAGAAAGAATTTTATCCAACTTGTCTGCACTTGCACTTGTAGCCCCAAATGCTAAAACCGATACTGCTAAAAACGCCAATTTTTTTACTATATTCATAATTTTTCCTTTATTTGTGTAATTTGTTTAGTCCTAATTCAACGATGTTGTCCGATCTCCTTTATTTTAAGATTAATATTTATTCTAAAAAATAAGTACTACTTTTAGTACTACCTAATAAAAATTATCTCATAGTAAGACTTATATTAAGCTGAGAGAACTGTGAATCAGTGTTTCTTTCACTTCAATATGTATCTTAATAATAATCAATTATTTATTCCTTTTTTATTTTAAGATTAAATTTAAAACCTATTTATATCCATTTTAGATATATCTAAATCACAGGCTGTATTATTAATTAAATCACAAATAATTTTTCCAGTTGCTGGTCCTAGAGAAACTCCCATCATTGCATGTCCAGTAGCTACAAAAAGATTTTTGATGTTTTTATCTTTTCCAATATAAGGTAAACCATCGGGGGAACAAGGTCTTAATCCTGCCCACAAATCTTTTCTGTCTTCTTTTTTAATATCTAAATTATTAATATAAGAATTTGCAGCTTTTGTTATATTTGTGATTCTTCTATCATTTAAAGACAAATCAACTCCYKMTAACATCATAGTACCACCAAATCTCACRTAAGAGTCATAAGGRCTAACMGCAACTTTTTGCTCMGCTAATATTAAAGGTGTTGAAAAATCTAAAGARGGGTTTTTMTCAACTTTAAAAGAAAATCCCTTTCCTGCTTCCATACTTAGATTTAAATTAAGTTTTTTTGCAAATTTAAAAGTAGCAATTCCCGCTGTAAAAACAAAATTATCAGCAGAAATAGATTCATCTTKAGAAGAAATAGAGACGATTTTATTGTTTTGAATATTAACATCTTCAATTTYACAGTTTTCATATATTTTGACATTATTATCTTCTAAATATTTTTTAATACTCATCATAAAATCATAGGGCTGTAAAATTGCATCACTTTTAAAGTAACTAGCACCTAAGGCATTAAAAGAAACATTAGGCTCAAGCTTTTTTATCTCATCCAAACTTAAAATTTCCGCATCTAAAGAAAGCTCTTTTGCTTCATTTACTAATTTTCTTTCTTCTTCTAGAGTTTTTTCTTCTTTACACAACATTAACAAACCATTTTGTTTTAAAGAAAAATYCAAATCATTATTTTTTTCTAAGTCTTTATATAAAGACAAAGAGTACAAATTTATGTCTCGTAAAAAATACTTATTATCGTTTACATGTTTTTTAGTACAAAACATATTAAATTTAATAAGCCATTTTACTAAATCCATATCAAAACGAGGTTTCAAAAAAAAGGGAGAATTAGGATTTAACATCCATTTAAATCCTTTTTTTAAAATTCCTGGATTTGCTAGGGTTTCAAAATGACTGGGAACAATAAGTCCTGCATTTCCATAAGAACATTCTTTTCCAAGATCAGAACTATCATATATACTTACTTCATGTCCACTTTTATGCAAATAATACGCACAACAAAGTCCAGAAATTCCAGCTCCTACAATTACAACACTGCTCATCTTAAATTACCACAAAACCATGAGCATAAGGATCATCATCATCAATAGTAATAGTATTTAGACCTGTAATTTTTGCCCAACCCTCAACAGAAGGAATGATTGCATTAAATTTTCCTAATTTTATTTCTTCTTCAATGCGACCAATAAATTTAGAACCAATAAAACTTTCATGAATAAATTCATCCCCTTGTTTTAGTTCACCTTTTGCGTATAACTGCGCCATTCGGGCAGAGGTTCCTGTTCCACAAGGTGATCTGTCAATAGCTTTGTCTCCATAAAAAACAGCATTACGTGCACTTGAGCTAGAATCTATTGTTTTTCCTGTCCATTCAAGATGAGACAGTCCATTAATGGTTTCATTAAGAGGATGAATAAAAGTATATTTTTCATTGATTTTATCTCTTAGTTTTTTGCTCATTGTTATTAAACTACCTGCTGTAAAATTTTCAATACCTGAAAAGTTTTTTTGAGGATCAATAATGGCGTAAAAGTTTCCACCATATGCTACATCAAATTTTAGCTCACCCAGTTCTTCGCACTCTATACTTAAGTTCTTTGAGTGTAAAAAAGAAGGAACATTAACGATTTTTACAGATTTAACTCTGTTCATTTCATCTTTTTTATATGTTGCAATTACTAAACCAGCAGGAGTTTCTATTCTTAATATTCCTTGCGTTTTAGGAGTAATTACTTCTTTTTCAATTAATACAGTTACAGTACCAATTGTTCCATGTCCACACATAGGCAAACACCCACTTGTTTCAATAAATAAAATAGATACATCAAAATCATCACTACTTGGCTCAAATATTATTGTTCCACTCATCATATCATGACCACGTGGTTCAAACATAAGCCCTGTTCTAATCCAATCAAATTCTTTTAAAAAGTGCTGTCTTTTTTCACTCATATTAGCACCTTTTAACAAAGGTGCTCCTCCTAAAATAACTCTAACAGGGTTTCCACAAGTATGTGCATCTACACAAAAAAAAGTTTTACAAGACATAGTTTCTCCTACATAATTTATAATATTTAATTTTTNTNNANNANTKTTTCTTTTACTAATATTGCCGCTGCTAAATCTTCCAGCGCRTGACCAACAGATTTAAATAAAGTAATTTGTTTATTATTGTTTCTACCTAAGTGTTTTTTTCTACTTAAGTCAAATAAATCAGCTTGTATGTCATTTTTATTAATAGTACCTTGTTCTAAAGGAATTTTAAGATCACCTGTTTCTTTTAAAGCCATAGGKGTATCAATAAAAATATCAACTTTTTTGATYAAAGCATCGTTGGCTTCTCTCATATCTGGTTTATAAGCCCCAACTAAATCTATATGTTGCCCATCCACTAGGTTTTCACCTAAAACAAGAGCCGTTTTACTTAAGGTTGCACAAGAAATAATATCTACTTTTGAAATAACTTCCAAAATTGTTTCAACGGCTATAATATTAAATTCATTTTTTAATTCATTTGCTATTTTTTGTGCTTTGTTAATATCTCTTCCCCAAACAAAAACATCTTTTATAGGTCTTACACTTGCATGTGCACGTATAAGTTCAATACTTAAAGCACCCGTACCTATCATTAATAAAGAAGAAGAATCTTTTCTTGATAAAAAAGAAGATCCTAAAGCAGAAGAAGCAGCTGTTCGTTTAGCTGTAAGCGCTTTACCATCTAAAAGAGCATCGAGTGCACCATTTTGGGCATTAAATAAAAGATAAATTCCTTGAATTGAAGGCATATYGTATTTTGCATTRTTTGGACTAACRGTTACAACCTTTACTCCCAGACTTTCACTTTCTTTCCAYGCAGGCATTAATARAAGTGTAGAGTCAATACCTTCTTTTGGGTTTTTGAAATCATGATGATGTCTTGGAGGAACAATACTATCTCCAATAAAAGCACTCTTTAGTGCTTCTATTAAAGAAGGATAGTTTAAAACACCATCTATTTCTTCTTTAGTATAAAATCTCATAGACTTTCATTTGAATAAGAATCATCTACCATTCTTAAGATTTTTAATTCATTTTCATCTCGTAATTCTAGAGGTAAAAGTGAAACGGGGCAATCTTGAAAACAAACAGGTCTAACAAATCGTTTAATTGCTCCTGTTCCTACAGAGGTAAATCTTGCATCTGTTGCAGCTGGAAAAGGACCTCCATGTTGCATAGAATGACATACTTCTACTCCTGTGGGAACAGAATTAAATAATATTCTTCCCGCTTTGTTTTCAAGGGCATAAATGTACGATGAAAACTCATCCATTTCATAATCTTCACCCATAACAGTAGCAGTTAATTGTCCTTCTAAAGACGTAATAACTTGCATTAACTCATCTTTATTCTCACATTCAACTAAGAGAGAATAAGGTCCGAATACTTCTTCTTGTAAAGTAGGATTTTTAATAAACTCGCTTCCTGCAACACTTGCAACTATAGCTTTTCCTTCACTAATCATTCCATCTTCTAAAGCCTGTGCAATTACTGTTGTTCCATGTTGAGCTATTGCTTTATCTTTATTTTCTTTATAGGCTTTGGCAATTGAGCTCGAAAGCATAGTTGCAGGTTTTACTTTTTCTATTTCTTGCGCTAAATCTTTCTTGAAAATTTCTAGTTTTTCATCTTTTAGTGCAATAATAAGTCCAGGGTTCGTACAAAATTGTCCCGCACCTAAGGTAATAGAAAATGCATAAGAAGCAGCTAATTTTTTTGTATCATTTAATGCTGATGGTAAAAATAAACACGGATTAATACTCCCCATTTCTGCGAATACTGGAATGGGGTGTTTTCGTGTATTTGCTAATTTATACAGTTCCATTCCTGCATAAGTAGATCCCGTAAATCCTACAGCACAAACAGCATCATGCATTACAATTTGCTGTCCTACCACACGTCCACTACCATGAACCATAGAGAATGTTCCCGAAGGCATATCACATTTTATTACTGCTTTAATAATAGCGCCCGCTACTAATTCAGAAGTCCCTGAATGTGAACTATGTGCTTTTACAATTACAGGACACCCTGCTGCTAATGCAGAAGCTGTATCTCCACCTGCACAAGAAAAAGCCAAAGGAAAATTACTTGCTTCAAAAACAGATACTACACCCAAAGGTCTAAGCATTTTTCTTAAATCATTTCTAGGAAGTGGAGCTCTATTTGGTAAGGCTGTATCAATTGTAGCCTCAACCCAAGAACCCTCTCTTAATAAATTTGCGAACATTTTAAGTTGTCCAACCGTACGGCCTCTCTCACCTTCAAGTCTTGGTCTTGGAAGATTAGATTCACTCATTACTCTAAGTATTAACTCATCACCCAAATTCATTATTTCTTCAGCAATAGTTTCTAAAAAAACGGCTCTTTGTATTTGTGATTTTTGTTTATACACGACAAAAGCACTGGATGCTAAATCTAAAGCTTTAGAAACCTCATTAGAAGTTGCATGACTAAAATCACCTTCTAATGCAATATTACTGTTAATATCATATATTTTATTACTTTTATCGCCTTGTGCTGATAAATCATTTCCAATAAAGTTTTTGCCATGTATACTCAAATTAAATCCTTTTATTTTTGTCTTTTTTATAGTGTTGGTAATTTGGTCTGTTTTTTAAACCAGTATCAATTATAGCTTAAACTGCTTTTCTTTCTTCTCCATATCTACTTCATCATTAGAAGTGAACTTTGTTGTTACTGCTTGATATACTCCAATAAAATCACAAGTCATATTAATCCTTTTATTTGTATTTAATTAATATAGTAATATTATGTCGGATGTAATATATGTCTGATATATCAACTGATATATCAGAAGTATATCATATAGAATTTTACTTTTAACTTAAAGAATCCTGAAATAATTAAAAAGGCAATAAATGAAGAATCAAAGGCTTGCGTATATTTATGCATTAATAGCTGTATTTCTATGGTCCACAGTAGCTAGTGCATTTAAAATATCATTGGAATATTTAAACCCCTCTCAACTACTGTTTTATGCAGCACTTTTTTCGATTCTCACCTTGTTTTYAATATTAATATATCAGAATAAAACAGCTCTTATACTTATACATATTAAAAATAACTTTTTAATGATAGTATTTTTAGCTATTTTAAATCCATTTTTATTTTATCTTGTATTGTTTAAAGCCTATGATTTATTACCTGTTCAAGAAGCACAAACAATAAACTATACGTGGGCATTAACTTTAAGTTATTTATCTATTCCTTTATTAAAACAAAAATTACATCTAAGAGATTTTATAGCTGGAATTATTTGTTATTTTGGAGTATTAATTATTGCCACCAAAGGCAGTCCTTTTTCTTTAGAGTTTACAAGTACGCTAGGAATAATTTTGGCTTTAAGTTCAACTGTATTTTGGGCCTTGTATTGGATTTATAATACAAAAATCACAGTAGACCCAGTAGTAGGTCTATTTTGTAACTTTTTACTCTCTTTTCCTTTTATATTACTTTATGTTTATTTTGATGAGGGTTTTATTCTTCCAGAAATAAAAGGTTTATTAGGGGCTTTTTATGTAGGTTTATTTGAAATGAGTATTACRTTYTTATTTTGGCTAAAAGCRATGAAAGAAACAATTTCAACGTCAAAAATTGCTAATTTRATCTTCATAGCACCCTTYATTTCATTACTTCTWATTTATYTRATATTAGATGAAAAAATTCTTTTYTCAACGCTAWTAGGTCTWTGYTTAATAATAATGGGACTATTATTACAGCAGMTTAARAARAAATCATAAAATACTTTTTATAAAGTATCTTTGATTGTTCTTTYCAAGTTCWAGTTTCATATCAAATACCTTKGAAATATTACTAGAGTTAAGTAAGTCTTCTTTTTTTCCTTGTTTATAKATTTGATTMTYRGCYAARAGTGCTACATGTGTGATTTCTTCAAATATTTCTTCCAAATGATGWGTAATAATAATAATGCTTARTTTYTTACTTAATTTTCGTAAAAGCTTWGTAAACTCATGTTGTGCTTTWATATCYAARCCYGTACTTGGYTCATCTAATATCAAAGCTTTTGGTTGATGGATTAACGCTCTTGCTATTAAACACTTACGTAACTCTCCYGTTGACATTTCATAGGCTTTTTTATCTTTCAAGTTTTCAATAGACAATTCTTTTAAAATATCATTTGTTTTTTGTATTTGTTCTTTTGTATATATATGATGAAGCATTTTTCCTAAACTTGAATAAAAACCAGACATAATAATCTCAAAAGCACTTGAATCTCTCGCATTGTAGATAAAGTCATTTTGTAAATTAGTACTTACTATTCCTAAATGATTTTTTAATTTACTAATTTCCCAACGCTCTTGATCAAAAACTTCTTTTTTAAAAGCAGTATAGGTATTGGGGTACAAATCATTAGACATAAGTTTAAGTAAGGTTGTTTTTCCTGAACCATTGCCTCCTAAAATAACCCAATGTTCGCCCTCTTGTATTTTTAAATTTAAGTTTTTTAAAATTAAATACCTATAGTCATAACCAATATTTACATTTTCAAAATTTATAATATTCATCTTAATCCTTCAATTTATACTAATACTTTTTTGTTCATTATTCTTAAAAAGTATAAAATCCATCTTTAAATATTTATTTTTTTTATTTTTTTGCAATAAAAACCAGAAATATTCCAAAGATTATCACTGAAGAAATCAATAAAAATTCAAAAGTAAGTATTTCATTAAAAACTACAGAAGAAATCATCACGGCTAAAACGGGTACTAATAATAAAAAAGGTGTAATAAAAGAAATATCTTGGTACTTAATCAACCATGCCCATAAACCGTGACCCATAATACTACTTCCAATAACAGTAAACAACAAAGAAAACCATGTAATATTATTTTCAATAGCTAAAACAGAAGAAAAACTTTCATTATTCATTAGCATTAATATATATAAAAAAGGAAGTCCCAATAAAGAGGTGTAAGCAATAATTCCAAAAGGAGATAAATACTTAATTTTTTTTACTAAGATAAAATACARACCCAGAAAAAAAGCAGAAGCGGTTCCAATTAATAATGCCCAGATATTATCAAACATGCTTGGTTCATAAAACAAGACAATAATTCCAGAAAAAGCAATAAAAAGTCCTGTTAATTTCATCTTTCCTGGAGAATCCTTGAAAATAAACCATGACAATAAAATAGAAAAAGGAATAGCTAATTGCATCACTACAGAAATCACTCCTACATTAGTCGTAAGTTTAAGAGATAAAAACAATAAACCATAATGCCCAGGYACAAGTACRAGTGCTGTTAAAAATATCATTAGTAAATCATCTAACTTAGGGGCTTTTACAAAAGGAAGCAGCACAAGGGCTACCAGTGTCAGACGTAAAAACAAAGCGGTATAAACATCAAATTCCAGAAGAACAAACTTTATAAAAACAAAATTCATTGCCCACAAGACAACTACCAACAGTACACAGCCTAAAATAAATACTTTATTATCAATTAATTTTTGCAATTCTTTCTCACTTATCTCATAAATCAAATATATGTTTTTTGCTTATCATAATACTTTTTTTATTAAAATGGCTTAAATATTGTTATAAACATTCTTAAGTTATCGTAGAAAATTTATTATATTCACTTTAATACTTTTTGTTCAGAACAATACTTTCCATAACAATACAGTGTAAAGACTTGTTATTTTAAAAATATTTTAGATACACTTTCATAACATTATAACATTATGACTAAACTAAGGATATATTATGAATTACAACAAACTATTTTTCCCAATTGGTGGTGGAGACGAATTAGAATCACGAATCAATGGTGCTTTATTAATTGCCAAAAAATTAAATGCTCATGTAGAAATATTTCAATCCATTGCAAAACCCAGTGAAATTATGCAATTTGATGAAAATCTTCCTGAGACACTTTTAAAAGAGCTTAATGCAGTTGCACATAATAGATTAGAAGAAAGTTTGCATATTCATCAAAATTTGGTTAAAACCCTTGCTGAAGAGATAGGAGTAAGTATCTCAGAAAAAGCTTTAGACAATGAAGCAAGTGCTTCTTTTATAGCTAGAAATGGATACAGAAGTAAATTAATAGAAGAAGAATCAAAGTTTTGTGATTTGGTTATTGCTGCTTCTCCTCCTAATGGAAATATTACAGCAACATTTGAAACAACTATTACAAAAAGTGGTAAACCTGTATTAATGTTTCCAAGAGTAATGAAAAGTTTTAAAGATGAGAAAATATTAATTGGATGGAATAACTCAGCAGAAGCATCAAGAGCCTTAACTCAAAGCATTCCTTTACTTAAAAATGCAAAAGAAGTGCATATTGTTACTTCCATTGAATATATTAAAAACTCTAATCAAATGGAAAAACTTCAAGATTATTTATTATGCCATGGTATTAAAAGTACTTCAAATATCATTGAAACAACAAGAATACCTGGACAGGCATTACTAAACCATGCAAATGAAGGAAACTTTGACATAATAGTTGCTGGTGCTTTTGGAAGAAAAGGTTTAAAAGAACTAATGTTTGGAGGAGCAACTAAGTATATTTTAGAGCATACCACTATTCCTATTTTTATGGCACATTAAAAGACAGTTTAAAAACTATCTTTTAATACAATACTTTGGCTACATACTTTTTATTTTCTTTTTCATAAAAAAGTATTCCTGTTTTATTATAAGCACTTTCTATTGCCAAACATAAAGAGTCATAAGTATTGTCATTAAAAAAACACTTTGGATAATTTTTTCTAATGGCATAAAATTCGTAAGATAAAATATCCCAAGTATCCTTGAAATATGAGTTTTCTAAATCAAATGCAAGATTAGAATCCAATTGATCTAAAGAAATTTTAAAACCATGTAAATACCCTAATAAATAAGAAGATGTTTTTAACAAAGCATTTACTTCTTCCGAAATCTTTTGAAGAACTTCATCATTAAGATTTTTTTCTCCTTTTTTAAGTAAAAACTCTAAATTATTATTTTTAATAAGTTTAATTAATTTTTGAGCCATTTTTAAAGGGTATTCCGATTTGGTTGCAGATTTGGAAGAAATATAATTGGCAATATACTCACTCCAACATAATTCGGCAATGGGATAAAAGACTTTGTTAATACCTACTCTTTTTGAAAAAGAAAAATCTTTTTTTGCATCGATTTTTTTATTTATATCATGAATGTGCGCAAATTCATGATGAACAATATGAATTGCATCTTTATATCGAATAGGATTTTTTTCATTTCTTATTAAATTAAGTGCAAAACAACTTTTTAATACAAGAACCATCTCATAGGTATCATCTTTTACAAGAGTTAATACCATTGCATGAGTATTGTTATTTAGGAGAAACTTGTTTTTCATCACAAGAGTGCTTCTTGTAGTAATTTTTCTTATTTCATCATCAAAAGTATCGCTTACAATTAATGWTGAAAACCGTCTAAGGTCTAAATTGACAAATAATGCAAAAATTTCTAACAAGGAATCAATCAATTCCTTCGCTTCTTTCTTTTCAAAACCATTTATACTTATTTTTAAATCATGAGTAAACATAAGTGATCCTTTTTATTTGTATCTAATAATAGTCATTCTATATTTATATATTAATTATTAATTTATATTAAAAAAACATTTTAATAATTTTCTTAGTTACGATTGATTTATTTAACAAAATTTATTTAAAATTAATCCTTAAGTGTTATAATTCGCATCCATTTTAAAGGAAAGATTATCAGAATTACACTTACACTCATTGAATTAAAAATTTTACAAGAATTATGTAAAAATCAAGGCCAAGCAGAATTGTATAAAAAACTTCATATTGAAGAAGAAAAAGCAAACAACAGTAAAACACTTAAAAAAACAAAAGCTACTAAAAAAGCTACTAAAACAAGGCAAGAGACGGCTAAGAGAAAAATTGAAAACAGTATTAATATGATGAGACTTTTAAATGCAAAAATCACTGTTTATTCAGTTGCTAAAGATGCAAAAGTATCTTATAATACCGCCAGCAAATATAAAGATTATATTCTACAAAACGCGAACTAAGAAAAGAAAAAAACTCATTTTTTAATTATTTATTTTACAATTATGTGCTAATATATTTTATATTTGCCCTATTATTGATGCAAAATACTTTAAGGATAAAAATGAGAGATTTTATAACGTACAAAAAATCTTTAGAGATTTTAAATACACTTACATTAAAAAACAATTTAATTGAAAAACTATTTATAACAGATGCAAGAGGTCGCGTTTTGGCCCAAGATATTATTGCAGATCATAACAGTCCAGAATTTCCAACATCTGCAATGGACGGTTATGCTATTAAATACAGTGACCAAGATAAACAAAGTATTATAATTATTGATAAAACACCTGCTGGAAGTATTAGTAAAACAGACGTAAAAGAAGGTCTTTGTATTAAAACTTTTACGGGCTCACTTATGCCACAAGGAGCAGATACTTTAATTCCAATTGAAAATGTAGAAGTAAAAAACAATGCTATTATAATTAATAAAAAAGTACCCAAAGGTTTTGCAAACAGAGACATTGGAGAAAACTATAAAAAGAATGAAATTTTAATTAAAAA
This sequence comes from Arcobacter sp., assembly GCA_002733685.1. Lineage (GTDB taxonomy): Bacteria > Campylobacterota > Campylobacteria > Campylobacterales > Arcobacteraceae > NORP36. Next base: position 117,973 of record NVWN01000004.1, read on the forward strand.
AGGAAGCATTATTTCTTTTGCTGAAATTGGAGTTATGGCGTCTTTAAATATTCCTTTGGTTTGCGTTTTTTCTAAACCCATTGTTGCGATTGCAAGTACGGGAAGTGAAATTTTGGACCTTGGGGAAAAACAAACAAATGATTCGCAAATTAGAAGCTCTAATCATTTAACAATAGAAGCTTTATGTCAAACAGCAGGGGCTTCTACTTTACAATTAGGAATTGTAAAAGACGATATTAGCTCAATTACTAATTTAATGCTTGAGGGCTTAAAAAAAGCAGATATTATTGTAACAACAGGAGGAGTTTCTGTTGGAGATTATGATTTTGTACAAGATGTTATTAAAGATAAATTAAATGCAAAAGTTTTATTTCATGGAGTGATTATTAAACCTGGCATGCATATTTTAATTGCTGTAAAAGATGAAAAATTAATCATTGCTTTGCCTGGGTTTGCTTATTCTTCAACTGTTTGTGCTATTTTATATGTTTTACCTATGATTTATAAATTATTGGGATCAAATAAAAAACTTCCTCTTGTAAAAGCACGAATTAAACAAGATTATAAAATGAAAATGAAGAAAACCATTTTTACGGCGTGTAATGTATATTATGAAAACAATGAATACAGTATTGATTTTGAAGGAAAAAAAGCAGGTACTTCAGCAATTTTGACCAATATGCTACAAAATCCTGCTTTATTAATACAAGATGAAAATTCAAGTGATATTAAAAAAGATGATTTAGTAGATATTCTTTTATTAAACGAACTTAAATAAATTTTATTAAGAGTACTTATACAAAGTACTCTTTTCCCGTTTTTAAATAATGCATCCAATCTTCTCTTTTTCTTTTTTTAGCTTCGTTTATTGCCAAAGAATAATTATAAGAAACATTAATTAAAGCAGCTGTATAGGTATTATCTTTATATTCTAAAATAGCATAAGAAGCTTCAGGAGTTTTTCTTTGCATGCAGTGAACCCATGGCTCATCGTCTTTATATGCTTGCAAACCAACACTTCCTGGATTAATTATAAGCTGGCCTGTACTTAAATATATCTTTCTTGGAATATGAGTATGTCCACACAAAATAACCTTTGAGCTATTATTTCCAAGTAATTTTAAAATTTCTTTATCGTCTTTTAAAATATTATAACCACTTTGTGTATCTTCTAACAAATACGTCAAATCATCTTTAGGAGTAGCATGGCATAAATAAATATCTTCATTAAATTGTGTATCAAAAGGCAGTTCCTTTAGCCATTTTAAGCCCTCAGACCCCAAGTCTTCCAAAATATAAGCTAAGGTATCATTCTCTTTTATTTCTTCTTGTGAGGCTTCTACTATTTGTCTGTCTTGATTGCCACTTATTGTAATAAATCTGTTTTTTTTCAAAAGCTCATACGTAGCTTTTGGAGCAATCGGACCATATAAAATATCTCCTAGATTAATTAAAATATCAACATTTTTACTTTTTGCATCTGCAAGAACTGCCTCAAGTGCAAATACATTGGAATGAATATCGGATAAAATTGCAATTTTCATTTATTTTCTCTTTTCTATTTTTTAAGGAACTTCTAAAACAGCACAATTACATAAATCATCACTTTCATACGCAGTCATATCACCTGCCTTTAATTTAGGATAAGGGAAAAGTCGTACGGTTAAAGGTTTGTTTAATCTAAAAGCCAAAGTACCCGTATCTCTCATTAAAGCAGAAATTTTTCCTAAAGGCGTATCTCCTGGAATGGGTACAGTATCAAGCCCTATTCCACAAACGGCTGAATTGGCCAATAGAGATCTGATGTCATATTTTTTGTTTGTAATATCTTTTGCTAAACCTTCATCTTCAATAACAGCCAACATTAAGCCAGAGAAGCCTAAAAGTGGCATATTTTTAATACTTTTAAAAACTTTTGTTAATAAAGAAGATACTTCAATACTTCCAGAGATTCCAAAGTGTTTAACCCCTAACAATTTATATACCTTAACCATTGAAGAACAATTTTTAGAAGGAGCTGCTGAAGAATCCAGTCCTGCAAAAATAAAATCATCATTTGCATGTGTATCAAGAATTGTTTTTAATTCATCTACATGATATTGCAAAGCTTCACACATACGTGCATAGGCTTCTTCAAAAAATTCTGTATGAGAAACATGAGAATGTTTTTTGACAAGATTTTTAAGAACTTTTACCAATAAATCAGGTGTTTCTAAACCAATAACATAGGAGTTTTTTGAAGAAGAATTAAAATAAGACGCTGGAAAATAAGGAATAAATTCTTCACAATTAAAATTAACCGTAAAATTAAAATTTCCTTCCCCTCTTGGCGTAATTTTCGAAATACGGTTAACAGCAATTGCACAATGTTCAATTAATTCATTGTCTAAAATACCCAAATTATTAGATGGTACATTTACACAGGCATTACATAAATCCCCATAATCTCTTATAAGCTCTGGCAATAAAGCAATTTCTTCATAGGTTTTAGCCTCCCCAATAGCAAAACGTATTCGTAAACCATCAAAAGAAATCTTATCAATAATATCTTTAATGCTTTGCAAATCTTCTGAGGCATTTTTTAAAGAAGAAGTATCTAAATATTCCCCAAAAGCATTCGTAACTATTCTTATTGATTGTACTTCATAATTTTTAGCTTCAAACTTTTTTGTTAAATCTTTGCAAAAAGCGCAGGCTTTTTGTATTTCTTTTGCCCAGCTTTTTTTATCTTTAGATAAACTCAAAAAAGTAGTGACTGTTCTAACTTTACAATATTTCGTTTTTTTATAAGACATTATTATCCTTGTAAATTTGTATTTCTTTTTGTATTTTTTTGGAAAATTTTTGAAGTACTAGTTCATACGAATCATTTATCATCTCAAAGAGTATATCTTCTTTTATTTCTCCATTAACATAAATAGTATTCCAATGTTTTTTATTTAAATGATAGCCAGGAATAACACTTTCATATATTTCTCTATAAGAAAGCGCATCAAAAGGATCACATTTCAAACTTAGATGTAACGGCTTTTCTTCTTTGGCAATAAGGGCAAACATTTTTCCATTAAGTTTAAAAACCATCGCCTGTTCCCCAAAAGGATAAGAAAGGCTAACTGCTTTTTTATTTAAGATAAAAGATACAAGTTTTTTAAGCATTCTTAAGCTTTTGTTTTAGCCAATTTACGTACATTAATTATCTTAGTAAATCAAGATACATTAATTGCGCACTATTAGGGCAAATAGATTTAAATTGTTCTGTATTTTTAATACTTTCGGGTGCTTTATTTTTTTCAATACAAACAAAGTTTAGTTTTTCAAAATACTTTATGGCTGTTTGTGTTAATAAATAAAAAGCTTTTATATTTTCATTTTTAGCTTTCTTTTCCAATGCTATATATAATTTTTTAGCTAAGCCTAATCCTTTATACTCTTGTTTTACAGCAAAAGAACGTAATAAAGCATAAGATGAACAGCTTTCGTATCCAGCTGTAGCTATAAGTTTATTTTTTTCTTCAATTACGTAAAAATTATTCAAATGAACCTTAAAATCTTCACAAGGTAATGACATCGATTTTAATAAGTCAGATATAAAAACTATGTCGTTCTTTTTAGCAGCTCTAATATTCATTTACTCTTCCTTTTATATACTAATTTTATCTTCCACCAGATACATCAATAAATATTCCTGTACTGTATGAAGCTTCTTCACTTAATAAATAAGCAATTGCACTAGCTACTTCGTAAGGTTCTCCCCCTCGTTTTAAAGGAACAGAATCTTTTAATCGCTCGACTCTGTTTTCTTCTCCTGCACTTTTATGAATATCGGTATAAATAAGTCCTGGTCGTACTGCATTTACTCTGATATTTAAGTGGGCTACTTCTTTTGCTAAACCTATWGTTAAASTATCWATTGCACCTTTWGARSMAGCATARTCWATRTATTCATTAGSWGAGCCWRWTYTKGCMGCCMYTGAWGARACATTWACAATAGCACMYCCWYYTYTCATRCKYTTWATKGCTTCTTTACAACATAAAAAACAAGAAGTGACATTTGTATTAAGAACTTTATTAATTCTTGTAGCATCCATATCTAATAGTTTTGCTTGAGGCATAATAATACCTGCATTATTAACTAAGTGTGTTATGGGACCATATATTTCATCAATAGTTTCAAATAAACGCTTTACGTCTTCTTCAATAGAAATATCTGCTTGCACAGCAATGGCTTCACCGCCTTCACTTCCAATAAGAGCTACTAATTCCAAAGCAGCTTCTTCATCTTGCAAATAATTAATACAAACCCAATAACCTTCTTGCGCTAAGTGCCGTGATGTAGCAGCTCCAATGCCCCTACTTCCACCTGTTACTAAAACAATTTTATTCATAATTAGCCTTTATATACTTTGAATAAACCATGTAAAACTTGCTATGGCTATTATTTCTTCATCTTTATTTAAAATATTAACAGTAATTTCAATACTGGCTCTTTTCTTTTTTTCAAATATTTTTTGGAATTTTTTTCTTGTTTCTTCTGTACAAGTTGCACTTGCACTTAGATTCCCAAGAGCAGGTTTTTTATACTTAATTTTGGAATCTCTTAATATAGGAATGACTTTATCTTGTAAAGATGGAAAAAGATTTTGTAAATACAAACCGCTTTGAGTTTCCCCTAAAGTATATATAGCTCCTGCATGAGTAGTTTCAAGATGATTTAACAAGGTTTTTTTCTCATTTAAACTAAGTTTATTTTCATCTTGAGTAATATTTAATAGTTTAACGAAAGGAATTTCTAGTATATTCATATTCATCCTTTTTTTATCTAGTTAGTAATCTTTTGGTAAAGGTAATTTATATTTATTCATACAAACAAGAAGTTTTTCTACATATTGCTCATTTTTATCATCTTTTAAAGGTGGAACAAGTAAGTTACATACTAAAGCAGGAATACTTTTAGTATTAACTTGTAATAAAATGGCTTCACTTACATATTCAATTAATCCAGAATCTTTATATAAAATATCAATTTCTTTATGTGTAAGTTCATATACTAATCCATGTGCTTCTTTTTTTTCAGCTCTTAATAATGTAGCCATTTTACCAACTCTTAAAACACAGTCTTTTGCATATGCTTTTCGTTGATTTCTTATTTTTACACCTTTGCTTGCAAGAATTTTTTCATCCATATACAAACCATAAAAAAATACATCAACTAATCTATTTTCTGAATTATCCATTTTAAACCTTTATTTTTCTCTGTATAACATATACGGATTTCTTTGTGCTGTTGGCATTAAGTCTAGGTATTGAATATTTACGTGTTTGGGTGTATTTAAAATACTTAGTAGTACAGAAGAGACATCTTCTGCACTTAAAGGAGTATATCCTTCATAAACAGCATCACGCTTAGCTTCATCTCCCTCAAAACGTACTTTGGCAAAGTTTGTTGCAACAGCCCCTGGAGCTAAGGTAGTTACTTTTACATTTGTTCCATATAAATCAATATTCATAGAGTCCCCAAGGGAGTGAACAGCAGCTTTTGTAGCACAATATACATTTCCATTAGGATAAGATATTTTTCCTGCTACTGAACCTATGTTTACAATATGCGCAGTTTCAAGTCCTCTCATTTGTGGAATAATAGCTCTACTTACATACAATAAACCTTTGATATTCGAATCTATCATATTTTCCCATTGGTCCAAGTCACCTTGATCCAATGGCTCTAGTCCTAAAGCTAAACCTGCATTATTAATTAAAATATCAACAGTGGTATTTTTAAGTAAGTTTTCTAAAGAAACATTYACATCTTCTTTATTTCTTACATCAAAAGTAATTAAAGTAATAAGCACATCACAMGTTTTATTTATTTCRTTTTTAACTTCTTCTAGTTTATTTGAACTACGCCCAACAAGTACTAAATTAAGTCCCATATTTGCTAAATCTATAGCAAATTGTTTTCCCATTCCTGCACTTGCTCCTGTAATTAAAGCTGTTTTATTTTTAATATAATTTGTCATGGTTTTCCTTTTTATATTCATAATATACTTAATAATCTATGATATATTTTAATCTTCAGTATCTAAATCTAATTCATCAAATAGTTTATTTGATGCTTTTAAATATTCTTCGTATGTTTTATGAGGCATATCGCCTTTTTTCACTTCTTTATCGTACTGTTCTTTTGTTAAAAACACTCTTTTTATCATATATTTATCCTTGTTTTTCTAAGAGTAATAATACTTAAAACATCTTTAGAAATAGCTATAAAAGATACATAAGTAAATAAAGTAACAATAAATAAAAAATGATTTTTGTTTATGATAAAGTTTTATTAGGGAGTGAATAGTTGAATACCAGCCAAAATATTCAAAAATTCGTTGTTGAAACAAAATAATGACACATAAAATATTTTAATATTTTTGTTTCGTAAGTTTTTTGGTCAATCCTTTAATTATCCGTTGACAAATAAAGTTTAACAATTATAAATAGCATAAAGATAGCATTTATCTACAAATCTTTAGAATTGTAAAATATACCTTTTTTTATTATTTATATTTAAATGTTTGAACAAAACATTTGGCTAGTTATAAGGATAAGTTTTAAAACCTATCCTAATGGGTACATAATTTTATTTTGTATTGTTGCAATTTTAGCCATAGTTTCAGCAGAAAGTTCTAAATTCATGGCTGCTAAGGATTCATCTAATTGCTCAATTCTTCTTGCACCTATAATAGTAGAAGCTACAAAATCAAAGTTTTTTGACCAAGCAATAGCTAATGTAACAGGTGAGATTCCAAGCTCTTTTGCTAAAATAACATATTCTTTACAAGCAGCGATAGACTTCTCATTTACAAAACGTTTAGCCATCTCCTGAACACGAGGGTTTTCATTTGCTAAATATTCACCGAACCTAGAATCTTTTGAATATAATCCATTATTATATTTTCCACTTAACATTCCTCCACCCATTGGAGAATAAGGAAGAAGTGAAATTTGTTCTTTTTTACAAACTTCAGCTATTTCATCTAATGCACGTGGATTAACCAAAGAAAAATTATTTTGAAYYCCTTCAAAACGTGCTAARTCTYTGTGTTTTGATGTTTCAGTGGCTTTGCTTAAACCATAMGCTGTATCATTTGAAGAAGCTATGTATCTTACTTTTCCTTCTTTWACTAAMGCATCAAAGGCTTTTAAACTCTCTTCAATAGGCACAATAGCATCAGGCCAATGCATATAATATAAATCTAAATAAGGRGTGTCTAGTTTTTTYAGAGATGTTTCAATGGCTTTTTTAATATGAAAAGAATCYACWGCCGTTAAMCCGTGTCTTGTRGGAGGAACAAACCATCCTGATGCTGCTCCTGATACTTTTGATGCTAAAATAATAGAATCYCTRGGTTTTGTTTTTAACCACTCTCCTACTATTRTTTCWGTWACWCCTTGCATATCTGCTTTRGGWGGTACAGGATATAGTTCTGCTGTATCAAGAAAATTAACTCCTTCATCATAGGCTTTATCCATAATTTTAAAAGCTTCTTTTTTAGAAGTCCATGAACCAAAAGTCATTGTTCCTAAACAAATAGGACTAACTCTTAGTCCTGTTTTTCCAATATATCTGTGTGTCATTCTTTAACCTTTATATTGTAAATTATAATCTRAATAATTTTATCACTTAAAGTTTAAAGTAAACAAAAAATAAGRCTATTTGATTATAATTYYTTATGAAAATAATAAATTTAAAAAATAAAAATATTTGTTTCACAAAAGAAACAAAAGAATATAAAATTCTAACATTTAGAAAAGATAAAATGAGTGTAGAATTAGAAGTAAAAGAAAATGGTGTTTTACAAAAGAACGAGCAAATGGTTTTTGCCCACCTACCTAAAAAAATAAAAGCCCTTTTAAACCCAAAATAATTATCTGAGCTAAAATATTATTCTATACTAAACTCACTCTTTAYAAGATGAAAGTTGTTTCTAAACATTGTATGYAAGTAGGTTCCAAAAACCTTKTTATGTTTAAAMGCAGCRTAAGTAGCTTTTGAAGAAGVTGATTTGTATAAGGTATATTCACCTTTCATTTCATTTTTTACTTGGGTGTAATGAAAAGCATGTCCTGTGATATTTAAGTCRTTTTTATAATATCCCATTCTTGCTGCTTTTTTAAGAAGAGTAAATTCTAAAGGAAGTAAAGCAGACATTTTTTTATCATCWACRTTTTTHCCTAAGTATAAYAAACCCGCACACTCAGCGTAAATAGTTTTATTTTTTCCATGTTTGATTAAAGACTTYCTRAAATTATTAGAATYTTTTATTYTATCGTAGGCCAWTTTTGTTTCCACATAACCACCTGGAATATAAACAACATCTACATCAGGAATAATYTCATCTTTAATAGCAGAGAYAAAATATACGTTTTCAAATACTTCWYTTAAAAAAATGACATTGTCATGATATAAAAAACAAAAATTRTCATCATTWACAATAGCWATGGAYTTTTKYACTTTTKTTTGTTTTATAAAAGGATAAGGTRYAGTAGCTACTTTTTTATAAACAGAAATYWTTTCTAGTTTTTCTAAATTTATATGTTCTAATACMTCTTTRGATATTTTTTCCAATGCTTTAWAATTRTTTTYATCCAAAYTTAAACCCAAATGWATAGAATCAAGTACRTCYAARTCTTTTTTAATAAAACCAAGAGAAACAATATTRGGACATTCTTTTTGYATGCAGGTATTAATTAGRTCATAATGMGATTGTGAAGCYACTTTATTAAAAACAACMGCTTTAATAGTRTTATCATCTCTAAAGTTACAYAGCCCTTGTAAAACAGCTGCTARYGTTATATAAGATCCACTGGCATCTAAAATKATTAGGCTTGGTATTTTAAGTAAAGAAGATACATCATAAGCAGAAGCATTTTTATYCATGCCATCATAAAAACCCATWACRCCTTCTAAAATATTAAAATCTTTATTTGCATAYTTATCAAAYATCCACTTAACTTGGGTTTTGTTCATTATATGTGTATCTAAATTTATACTTTTTTCTTTTGATATTTTTTCATGAAATAAAGGGTCAATAAAATCAGGACCAATTTTAAAAGGACGCACCTTATTTCTATAGTGGTACAATAAAGCAGTACTTAATATCGTTTTTCCTTGATTCGAAGCACAAGCAGAAATACAAATAGCGTGCATTAGTTTTTATTCCTTTTAATAAGCAAATACACAAAAAACGGAGCGCCTATAAAAGCAGTTACTACTCCAATTGGTAAAGTAGATGCGGTATTTAAATTTCGGGAGATCAAATCTGCAAAAACCAAAAACACTCCCCCAAAAAAGAAAACAGGAAAAATCAATTTATCTGCACTTTGTTTATACAATAACTTCATAACATGAGGAATAATCAAACCTATAAAACCAATAGGGCCTACAAAAGAGATAGAAATTCCCACACATAATGAGATCAAAACCAATAAAAATAAATTGGTTTTATGAACATCAAGACCTTTTAAAAAAGCCGTATCATTTGAAAGGAGTAAAAGCTTTATTTTATTTTTGTATTTATAAATTCCCATATAAAATAAGCTGGCTACGAGAGCAATAATACTTACATTTTTATATCCAATCGTATCTAAACTACCAAGAGTAAAACGGATAATAGAATAATTTTCTTCTAAATTACTCATGTAAAATACCAGCATTAATGCAGAAGAATAAAAATAAGACAAAGCAATTCCAATTAATAAAATAGAATTCGTAGAAACACTAATTTCTCTTTCACTCATTTTTCTTGAAATAAAATATAAAACCATAATAGTAAAAAAAGAACCTAAAATACCTGGAATATATAAAGGAACAAAAGGAAAAAATAAAATAGAAATAGCCGTAAATAAAGTTGTTCCACTCGCAATTCCAAGGGTATAAGGAGTAATAAGTGCATTTTTAAAAATGATTTGAAAAATCAAACCAGATAAGGCCAAGATTCCACCAACAAAAAAAGCTAAAATAACACGTGGAATACGTAGCTCCCAAAAAACCTTATAGGTCACACTTGAAGTTTTAAAAATATCKTCAAASACCATGCTAATTTCRCCTACAAAAGGTGAAAAAAATATTAAAATAATACAAAATAYAAACAAACTTGTTTTCATAGATTCACAACCAAATGGTTTTGTATTTTAATCAAAGTATTTTTGTAAAATTTCTCTAAATTTRCACTAGAAAAAAACTCCTCATGTTCTCCAAAAAAAACAATYTYRCCYTCTTKTARATACAAAATTTTATATTTTAATGCATAAGCTAAATCCAGATTGTGAGTAATAATRATTTTTTGTTCTAAAGCGTKAGATTTAAAAACRTTAAAAACTTCTTTCAAACGATTAATGTCTAAATTGGCACTTAATTCATCAAAAATAGTAAGTTTCGCATTGTGTAATAAAGCAGATCCCAATAATAAAAGCTGTTTTTCTCCTGAAGAAAAGTGAAGACAACTTTTATTCTCCAGATGTTGTAAAGAAAGAAGTTTGATTATTTCATCAATTTTYTTCTCATTACTTTCATCTATAAAACTMAGAGCAAAAAATTCTCTAAGTGTGATATATTCATCAAAGATATCAAGTTTAGGAGGAATATAATTAATCAAAGAAGCACGTTTAAGAGAGCTTAACGTAGCTAAGTCTTCGCCAAAAAGTTTTACATTATTGCTACTTATCAAATAACACAATACTTTGGCAAGAGTACTCTTCCCTGCTCCATTTTCCCCTAATATAAGTAAGTTTTCATTTTTTTGTAATGAAAATGAAATATTCTTTAACAGTGAACTGTTGTAATTATTTATTTCTAACATTTTCAAGTATTTTCCTAAAGTCTTCTATAAAATACTGAACTCTATGAGAAGGTATTCCTGCATAAAATTCAGAGATAGTATAAATATTTTTATTAGAACTTGCGCTTATTGGTAAAGTACTCCATGAAGCAATAAGTTCTTCTTGTTTTTCTTTATTTTTAGATAAAAAAGGCGTTAATAGTATTATTATATCAGGATTCATATTGATCACTTTTTCCACATTTACCATAGGCTGTGCTGTGCTCTTAGAATAAAAGGCATTTTTATTATTTGATGCGTTTATTATATCTTCAAAATAAATATAATTGTTTGTGACATAAATAGCTTGAGACAAGCCTTTTCTTGCAGAGATGACAATAAGAATTTTTTTATTTATAACAATATTCTTAATTAGTTGTAACTGTAAATCAATGGCCGCATTAATTTCTTGTGCTTTTTTTTCTTTTTTAAAATAAATACCCAAATTTTCAATAGTATTTTTGATATCACTTAAAGAAGAAGTATTAAAAACTTTGGTATTGATTTTGAGTTCTTTTAAAATTCTTAAGAATTTTTTATCATAATTTTGAGAGAGTACAACAGTCGGTTTAAAAGCCAATATCTTTTCAACAGAAATACTAGAATAACCACCTACTTTAGGAATATCTTGAGCCTCTTTTGGATAATTTGAATACAAAGTATTCGCAACTATTTTATCTCCCATTCCCAAAGCAAAAACAATTTCATTTAAAGAAGGAGAGAGCGTAATAATACGACTCTCTCCTAATGAATTTATACTAAAAAACAGTACAAATATAAAATATTTCATTTAAAAACTTGCCTTTAATCCAACATAAGCTGAACGTCTTTCTGTTGAATAACCATCAACAACTTGGTATATTTTATCAGTAAGATTATTGATTTTCAAAAACATTGATAAGTATTTATTAACTTCGTAGTTTACAACAGTATTAAAAATCGTATAACGTCCTGTTTGTTCACCTTGATCATTAGCTTTATCAAATCTTTTTCCAATATATTGTGCATTTAAATTTAAATGCAGGTCGTTAATCCCGTAATAATCTACAGATGTATTAAAGGTTTGAGTAGGCCTTCTTTTTAAATTCTCTTGATCTTTATTTTTTGCACTTAACCTTGTATAATTTACACTAAGTAGTGTATCCTCAAGTATAATGTGTGAATATGATAATTCAATACCTTTAAATTTAGACTCTCCATCTAGATTTGAATACGTACTTGAAGGACTATCCCAATCAATCAAATTATCAACTTTTGAGTAGAAATAAGTAGCATTAAAATCTTTATAATCAAAACCAATATCAAAACTTTTTGTGGTCTCTGGCTCAAGTTCTGTTGTTGAAGATCCCCAAGGATTAAGGTTCTTTATTAATAAAGGAACACTATATGCAGTTCCATAATTTGAATTAAGTGAAAAATCATTACTAACATAATACTTAATACCTATTTTTCCCGTAGTTTTATTATCAAATGAGTTAAAAGTATCATGTCGTAGGGATTGAGTAAGAACAAAATTTTCGAATTTATTGTTATTAGTTAAGTATACAAAAGAGCTTTTTGTATACGCATCATTGTTTTCATTCGAAGTATTTGTGTAGTCAATTTTATCTTTAGATTTTCCTAGTCCTAGAATTAAAAAATCCTTAGCATTGTAAGATATTTTATCAAAAAGTTCTACTGTTCCATTTGTACTATTTACTTCAGTAACTCCAAAAGTAGTCCCTATGTTTTTAGAAGAAATTTTTGCTTCATCAATTTTAATTGAATATTTATGATTTTTATACACGTTTGTATATTTAATACTTTTAGCTATATCTTTTACATCATGTTTTAGTAGTTTATTTTCTGGAGCTGAAGAATCAAGTTCCTTAAGGGCATCCGTTTTTTGATAAGTAAATATTATATTACTTTTATCATTTATTGAATATTTAATTTTAGCATTTAATGTTGTATTTTTATAAGCATCAGCTTCATAATCATCAAGATTCTTCCCTTTAGGAAGCTTAACCGAAAAGCCATCATTTTCAAATCTACTTGCACTAAAAAGTATTGAAATTGACCCTTCGTTATGAGATAAAGAGATATTTTGTTTATTTGTGTTAAATGAACCTTTTTCGAGTTCAATACTTCCATGAGTACCATTTTCAGCATTTTTTGTTATTATATTGATTACACCAGAGGCAGCATCAGGGCCCCATACTCCACTTTGTGCACCTTTAATAACTTCAATTCTCTCTACATTACTTAAACTAATATTGGATAAACTAGTACCTGAAGTACTACCATTATTCTTATATCTTATACCATCAATAAGAACCAATAGTCTATTGTTTGATGAACCTCTTAACATAATACTAGATGTGCTTCCGACACCTCCATTTTGAGTAAAACTAATTCCTGGAATTAGCTTTAGTGCGTCGAGTGCAGTACCTAAATGTTTTTCTTCAATTTCTTCTTTAGTAATAACAGAAATATTTGATGTAACATCTTTTATTGATTGCTCAGATTTTGTTGCAGAATAAACTGTGATTTCACCTATATTTGCATCCGCACTTAGCGCTGTGGTGAAAAGTGCACAGGTGATTAAACTCATTGTAATTTTATTATTCAATTTTTTCCTTTTTTTCTTTCATCATTTAAATATCTATTATTTATTTAATAGGTATTGTTGTGTTTTATTTTGATTTTAGTATGTTTTGTTGTGAGAAAAAAGGATAAAAGGAGGGTCTAGGCACTTGATACTGTCTTCGTAGGCTCTTTTGTGGTACATCATATTAATTTCAATCTTTGATAATTTACAAAGTGTTGAAAACATAGCAATAACAGCTAATTTAAAATATGATTTTTTATAACCTCTAAGATTCTTCATGGGCGCATTATAGCTAAAAAAAAGACAAAAATATTAGACTAAGATACTCAAGAATAGCTATTACACGTTAATTGTTTATTTCTTTTAAGAAAGAAACAAATATCCTTTATACATAGTTGAGAAAGAAAAAAGTATGACTAAAATAGAAGCTATTTTAATAAATAAGGCTCTATAGGTATTTTGTTTAAACAAACCAATGAAAAAACCCAAGGAAAAAAGTGCGGGAATGGTACTTATTCCAAAAATAAACATAACCATTGCACCCCAGAAAATACTAGCAGTTCCTAAAGCCATGATAATAAAAACATATACAAATCCACAAGGCAACAAGCCATTTAAAACACCAAGTAAATAAAAGCTTTTTAAAGAAGAATCAGACAATAGTTTTTTAAAGCTTGTTTTATACCAAGATTGTTTTGATAAAGAGTGTTCAATAAGTGTTAAAAACTTAAATTGACCCGAAATAGAAATTCCAACAAGAAACATAAGAATTCCAACAAAAATCAAAAAGTAGCCATTTGTTTCTTTAGAAAAAGTACTTAAACTACCAAGGGCTCCAAAAATTGCTCCCAAAATAGTATAAGAAGTCACTCGGCCAAAAGAATACAATAAGTGAGAAATACTTTGTTTTTGTTTGCTCCAAGAATTATTAACTTTTGTAGAAGTATAAGCAACAACGATTCCTCCACACATCCCTACACAGTGACCAAAAGATCCTAAAAAAGCAATAGTAATAATTGTAAGAAGTGAAAAAGATTCCATTAGTATCCGTCTTTTAATTTATGAGTATAATAGCAAAAAAAATATAAAAGCATTAGTTGCCGAACCAATGCCTATTAAAAGAAAGGGAGAAAATCTTTTAACAAAAATAGTTTATCTTTGATGTGTTAATTATGTGTTAAATTTTGAAAAGTCTACATTTTTAATAAGAAGATACTATAATCTTAAAATTAATATTTATTATAAGGAATACAATGAAACTTTTAATGTTTGATATGGATGGAACACTTATAAACAGTGGATATGCTATTAGTAATACTGTAAATTATGTACGAGAAAATTTAAATTTAGAAAGACTTGAAAAAAATTATATTTTAGAGAATATTAACAAACCAGAAATTAATTCTTCTGAGTTTTTTTATGGGACTACCGAATTCACTCCTTTACAAAGTAAACTGTTTGGTGAATATTATGAAGAACATTGTTTAAATGATTTAGTTATTTATGATGGAATTAAAGATTTATTAGAAAATTTAAAAAATGATTTTACCTTAAGTGTAGCAACCAATGCCAATTCAATCTATGCAAAAAAGATGTTAGCGCATTTGGGTCTTGATCATTATTTTGATACTGTTTTAGGTTACAACGATGTGACACAAGCAAAACCCCATCCTGAGATGTTGCATAAGATATTAGATAAACACGATATCTTAAAAGAAAATGCTCAAATGATTGGAGATTCACATAAAGATACTCAGGCTGCAAAAAGTGCAGGAGTGGATTGGGTTCTTGTGAACTGGGGTTTTTCAGATCATAAAGAAGATGCTATTGATACCGTTATGCAATTAGAAGAAAAAATACAAAAAAAATTCATGCTTTAAACCTTAGATATTTGTTGGAATTATAATTGTAATTAAAGCACCTTCATAAGGTACTTCATTGTGTTTGTATTTTCTATTTGTTGCACTTATATTTCCTTTTAAACTTTTTGTAACTATTTGCTCACTCATATATAAACCAATACCCGTTCCTTGAGCTCTATATTTTGTAGTAAAATATGGCTCAAAGATTCGAGAAATGATGTGATTATCAATTCCACCTGCATTGTCTTTTATTTTTATATGTAAACTCTCATCTTTTACATACATACTTACAAAAATAAAACACCCACCTTGTTTGTTTAAAACAAATTGATCTTTAGCATTACTTAAAAGATTTAAAAGTACTTGAATTAACTCATTGCTTAAAAGGTATACTTTTTCATCATCAATGTTCAGAACAAAAGAAATATTTAGATTTTTAAATTGTGCAAAAATTAATGATTCAACGTTTTCCCATATTTTCTTTGTATTTGTTCGTGTTAATATTTTACTTGTTTTGAAAAAATTAGAAAAGTCATCAATTGTTTTTGATAAATAAACAGTGCTGTTATCAATTGTTTCTAAAGAATGGTATAAATCTTCTTCTTCTAGACTTGAAAACTCACTTTTTAAACGAATTCCGCTTGATGCAGTAGATATTACAGATAAGGGCTGCCTCCATTGATGTGCAATATTTGCCAACATTTCACCCATAGCTGCCATTTTTGATTGCTGAGCTAAAAGGGAGTCTTTTAATCTGTTTTTTTCAACTTCTTTTAAAAGCTCATTTCTATATGATATAAAACGTTTACTTACTAAAGAAGAAAGAAAAAATGAAACCAATAAAAAAGCAAAAGTTGAGAAAATACTTGCTTTTAAAGTAAAAAGAAAGTCATCATCTATTCTTTTATTTAATTTTTCTTTCTCATTAAAGATTAAGGACGTCAACTCTTTATCATAATAAGCAGAACCAATTTTCCATTGCCAGGGACTAAATACTTTAATAAACGTTGTTTGTTTTTCATCTTTTAAATTATTTTTAACATCAAAGGTATTTATATAATTAATAAAACCTTCTTTTTTAGGAATTTTTTCACTTATATCTAAAATTGTATTTTGAACATTTGCTGGAAGTTCATCAAATGCTTTGTTTAAAAGATTAACATTGGAATGACTTAAAATCTTTTTATCCTTATTTATAATAAATAAAGAAGAATTTTTTTGAATCGATAAAGTATTAATATATTTAAGTACTTGTATTTTAATATTATTTTCATAATCAATAATATAGTCACCCGTACTAATTACGATATCAAGAGCTTCAAAATATTTTGTAAAAATGATTTTTTTATAGGCTTTTGAGGATAAATTCTTTTCTTTTACCCAAAAATATTCATCATATCCTTCTGTTTTATTTTCAACTTTTTTTATTATTGTTTGTACAAAATAATATCCATTAATATCCTGTAAAGAAGCGTAATTTTTACCTTCTAGACTTTTATTTAATGGATATAATAAAGATTGGCCCTTTATATTATGAATAAAAAAGTAGGCTCTGTTATCATTAAAACGCATATGACGCAAAGCATCTTTTACTAAGTTAAGTATTTCATCTTTATTTTTATCTTTATTTTCAAAATAAATACGACTTGCAATATTATGTGCTCTGTAAACTTTGTTTTTTAATAAAACCCTAAGTTCATTTTCACTTTTTGCCTTAGAATACTGTAAGTATTTTTCAACGGCATATACATCGTTTTTAATAAGATTATTTTTTGTTTGAATAAAATTTTTCTTAAGCTCAAGAATTTCTTTATTATGTAAAATATTATTGTCATTTATTCTTAAATACGTAATAATAATAGAAATAATAACAATAAAAGATATAGGAGCCCATCTRATAATAAATAGTATTTGATTYTCATTATATTTTTTCATGGATTATTCTATTGTTTTAAAGATTAAATTAATCATAAATTCTTCGTTTTATTTATTATTTAATTAAATACAGTAGAAAATACTTATAAATTTTATAATACGTTATAATGGCGCATGAAAATATCCGTCATTATACCTACTTATAACAGAGCCGATTTTATCTTAAGAGCCATTACTAGCATAGAAGAACAAAGTATTTTAGTTGATGAAATAATAGTCATTGATGATGGCTCAAAAGATGAAACAAAAAATATACTCAAAGATCAAAATGTACAATATTATTATCAAGACAATAAAGGTGTAGCAGCAGCACGAAACTTAGGTATAAAAAAAGCAAAAAATCCCTGGCTTGCTTTTTTAGATTCTGATGATACTTGGAATAATAATAAAATAGAAAAACACATAGATTTCCATCTAAATAACAAAGATATTTATGCTTCTTATTCAAATGAAAAATGGATACGTAATGGAAAAGTTATTTCACTCAAAAAATACCAACAAAAAGCCCAGCCTACATTTATAAATTCTTTAGACTTATGTAAAATAGGTTCTTCAAGTTTTTTCGCACATAAAAAAGTATTTGAGAATGATTTATATTTTGATGAAAGCTTACCTGCTTGTGAAGATTATGATTTATGGTTAAGAATTTTACAAAAGTATAAAATACACTTAATAAATGAAGAATTAATTAATAAATATGCAGGACATGAAAACCAACTCTCATTCAATACAAAATTAATTGATATTTATAGAATTTACGCCCTAGAAAAGCACATAAACTCCCAATATAAAAAAGAAGTACTGGAAGAACTTTTAATAAAAACTACTATTTTATTAAAAGGTGCGAAAAAACATAAAAACAAGGTAATCTTAGAAAAATATGCAGATAAACTTAGGTCTTACGAAGATTTTTTAAATCTAAGTAAACTATAGTTCCTTTTTTTTCTGGTTTAATAGAAATAAAAATTTTATTATTGTCACAAAATTCTTTGACAATATTAAGACCTAAACCAAAACCATCTAAAGAGCTGTCTTCTTGATAATATACATCGAATACTTTTTTTAAATTTTGTGCATCAATGGAGATGCCTGTGTTAAAAATACTTAAAATATCATTCTTATAATTTATTTCTATTAATTTTTCGCCATTATTGTATTTTATAGCATTTGATAATAAATTATCTAAAAGTGTACAAAAGCCATTGTAATCAGCATTAAGAACTACTTCTTCTATATTGATTTGAATATTTATATCTTTTTTAATATCATCAAATTTTAATAAAGACTCGTTAATACATTCTTTTAAAACAAACTCTTTATTTTCAATTTTATCAATTTCTTTTTTAATTGAATATTCCATATCTTCATAGAGTTTTAATAAGTTTTTTGAAGCCATTTTTATTCTGTTTAAGCGTTTGATATTCTTTTCATCATGTATGTTTTTTTCAAGCATCTTTACATTCAATTCAATGGTTGAAACAGGAATATTTAGTTCATGTAGCGTTTCACTAAGGGCTTTTTGTAAATTATCATCACTTTTAAACAAAGGATCCAAAATAGATTTGGATAAAATAAAGTACAAAAACAAAGCAAAACATAAAGAAAATAAAGTAACTAAAATCATATTTTCTAAAAGAAAACCAAAAGTATCGTACAAAAAATAATTAAAACTAAGTGATATTAATAAAATAAATACAAGTACAATGCTTTGAGAAATATAAAATATCTTTTTTTTAGAATTCAATTTTATACCCTATTCCTTTGATATTAATAATACTTTCTTTTCCCAATATCTTTTTTAAATTATTTACATATACCCTAATTGAGCCCTCACTATAATCTTCATTAAGCGTCCACAGTTTAGATACTATCATTTCTTTAGTAATTATAGACTTTCTATTTTCCAAACATAATTCAAATAAGTGCATGACTTTAATGGGTACATTTAAATCTCGTTCATTTAAGAATAATCTGCTTTTTTGTGCATCATAAGAAAGACCATTTTTTAATACAAGAGATTCTATGCGTTTTCCTGATCGTTTTAATAAAGAAGAAATTCTCAAAAACAGTTCTTCTAAATCAATAGGTTTACGTAAAAAATCATCTGCTCCATTTATGAAAGCATTTTTTAGTGTTTCTTGGTCTTTGTAGGAGCTAAGAAAAATACTAGGAGTATTATCTCCTGCTTCTCTTAAATCTTTAAGTAAATCCAAACCACTAATTCCTGGAACATTTATATCAAGTAAATATAAATCATAATTGTTCRWATAWGASAATTCSATCATAGTTTCTGAATCTTTTGCCAGATGAATTTYATARCCTTCWTCTTCTAAACAATCTTCTAAACTTTGAGCAAAAAGTAAATCRTCTTCAAGAATTAGTATTTTAAACATTTAAGAYTGTTTAAATGAGCTATAGTTCTGTTTTAAAGCTTCATAYGCAATAATTGAWACAGAGTTTGAGAGRTTTAAAGAACGTGCRTTRTTAGCCATKGGAATAGTAATRCAYGTCTCTTTATTTTTATCCAATATACTTTGTGGCAAACCMGCATCCTCTCTTCCAAAATAAATATAATCACCYTCTTCAAAYTTGGCYTCAAAATAATTCTTTTTTGTTTTAGTTGTTGCAAAAAAATGACGTGAAGAAAAGGGRTTTTTTTCCCAAAATTCTTCTATATTCTCATATTCTCTTACATCTAAATCAAACCAATAGTCAAGTCCTGCGCGCCGTACTTCTTTTGCAGTGATTTCTCCAAAGCCATAAGGCTTAATTAAATGAAGTGTACAATCCAGTGCAAAAGCAGTTCTTCCAATCGTACCTACATTACCAGGCATTCTTGGTTCATGTAATACAATATTAAACATTATAGTATCACCGTTTTGTTTCCATGTATGAACACCTTTTCGTCTAATAATAATTCCAATGCATTACTTAAAGTCACTTTTTCCACGTTAATTCCAGCCTTTCTCATATCTTGCCATGTATAGTTATGGTCAACTCTTACAATATTTTGTGAAATAATAGGACCTTCATCCAAATCATTTGTAACATAATGTGCAGTAGCACCAATAATTTTAACACCTCTTTCATGTGCTTGTTTATAAGGATTTGCCCCAATAAAAGCAGGAAGAAAACTGTGATGAATATTTAATATTCTTTTAGAATAATTCTCTACAAAAGAAGGTGTTAAAATTCTCATGTATTTTGCTAATACAATTAAAGAAGGTTCAAACTCATCTATTTTAGCAATAATTTTTTTTTCATGTTCTTCTCTTGATATTTCATTAGAAGAAATATGAAAATAAGGAATATCAAATTTTTCAACCAAAGATTTTAARKSAGAATGGTTAGAAATAACTGCTTTTATATTTGCATTTAATTCRCCATCAATATATCTGATTAATAAATCYCCYAATACATGAGCTTCTTTTGTMACCATTATTACAATATCTTTTTTGTTTTGCATATTTAAAGAAATACTGGCTGTTTCAGGAAGTACTTTCTTTAGTTCTTTTAAGAGAAGTTCTTTCTCAACAGCCCCTGAGATAAGTGTACGCATAAAAAATTTGTTTGTATTTTGATCAACATATTCTGAGTTTTGTATTATATTTAAGTTATTAGCATATAAAACTTTTGAGACATTATAAACAAGCCCTATTTCATCGCTTGTATTTATTAGAAGTATAAATTCTTTCATTCTTTTCCTATAAAAAAGTAAACCTATATAWMANGGTATTACTCCAAAATTATTTTTGAAATAATACCATTATATTGATTAATTTTAAAGAAAATTAAAAATAAAATSTATTCGTAATTKNCTTACGAAKAGGACTTTTTNAGATTARYGAAGCAAGTTCTTTTCTGTARGCTTCAAGATTAAATTCASTAACTCTTGCAACKCCTGATTCAAAAGCAGCTTGTGCAACAGCYGAAGAAACTTCAACAATTAATCGTTTATCAAAAGCTTTTGGAATRATATAATCMGTTGAAAATTTYACATTTCCWCCAAAAATATCTTGYACTTCTTTTGGAACTTCTTCTTTYGCTAAATTTGCAATAGCATRAGCAGCAGCTGTTTTCATTTCCATATTRATTTTTCTTGCTTGAACATCHAGHGCACCTCTAAAAATAAAAGGAAAWCCAATTACRTTATTTACTTGATTATTAAAATCACTTCGTCCAGTACCAACAATAGCATCTGGTCTAACTTTTAAAATATCCTCTGGAAATACTTCAGGAGTAGGATTAGATAAAGCAAAAACAATTGGTTTATCAGATAATAATGCGATATGCTCAATTCCAAAAGAACCAGGTTTTGATAAACCTAAAACAACATCAGCTCCTCTAAATGCATCATCAAAACTCATTTCTTCATCAATTGCAAATTCTTCTTTRTATTGATTTAAATCTGTTCTTCCTTTATGTATAACACCTTTMGAATCACACATAATRATATTTGTAACTCCAACATGTTTATACATTCTTGAACAAGATATTGCAGCAGCACCAGCTCCAATTACTACTACTTTTAAATGCTCTAACTTCTTACCTAATAATTCACAAGCATTAATTAAACCAGCAGTTGTAATAATTGCAGTTCCATGTTGATCATCATGCATTACAGGGATATCTAAATCTTCTATTAATCTTCTYTCAATTTCAAAACAAGAAGGTGCAGAAATGTCTTCTARRTTGATTCCMCCAAAAGTAGGAGCKATTGCTTTTACAACTTTACAAAACTCATCAAYATCTKTYTCATCMACTTCAATATCAAAAGAATCAACRGCAGCAAAAGCTTTAAATAAAACKGATTTYCCTTCCATAACTGGTTTWGAAGCAAGTGCACCAATRTCACCAAGACCTAAAACAGCMGTACCATTTGAGATAACAGCAACAAGATTTCTTTTCGCTGTATATTTATATGCRTTTTGWGGATCATCTTGAATAGCTAAACAAGGATGAGCAACWCCAGGAGTATAYGCTAAAGAAAGRTCTCTTTGTGTACTTAGGTTTGTTGTTGTTGATATYGCTAATTTACCAGGWTTTGGAWACTGGTGATAATCTAATGCYTCTTCTTTTGTWACTGTTTTGCTCATTKAATAATCCTTRRTATTTTTATAACCCTATATGTTATTTGAAAGAATTGTAACAAAATGAAACTTAATTATAATAAAAACACAGTATTACTTCGCATAAAAAGTTTTCTTTAAGCTTAAGATACATGATAATTACATGATATCTACATAATATTTACATAATACTATGTATTAAATAAAATTAATTATTATTTAATACCTATAAAACCAGCAAATCGTCCACATTTTGAATCATTTCTATAAGAAAAATATTTTTTTTCTCCGCATTTAGTGCAATGATTTGARAGAATRATTTTATTTACACCCAAATCATTTAGYATTTTTTTATTTATTTCTTGTAAATTTATRTTTTTRCCTTTGCAAAATTCYGCTCCAAAGTTATTTTTAACAAAATCTTGCATTTCTTCATCAACTTCATAACAACAAACTTGTATAGAAGSCCCAAATTCTACTTCAATATCACASSYYKWAGAARAGAACTCTTTTTYCATTCTYAATACTACYTTTTCWAYAATYTTTAAAAAACTTGATTTCCTACCCGCATGAACAGCTGCTACAACRCCYTTTTTWGMATCYYTMATAAGTATAGGAATACAATCAGCAACCATAACCATCAAATACAGACCTTTTTGCTGTGTTATTAAAGCATCACAATCAAGACTGTGTCTAACAGAAGTATTATGTACTACTTGGATTTTATCTCCATGTACTTGATTCATATACATAATATTATTTATATTAAAACCGTGTTTTAAAGAGAGCTCTTTTCTGTTCTTATTAACATTCTTTACAATATCCCCCACATGGTAAGCTATATTGCCATCATTTTTATCGCTAAAAAAACTTTCAATACGATACATATATTAACCTTTAAAATTCTTTTGTATATTTTAATATCTTCTTAGTTGATTTTGTGTTAAAATCCTTTTTTAAAAGGAAAACAATGCAAAAAAATAGATTCGTWATCTTTGGYAACCCTGTTGAACACTCAAAATCCCCTCAAATGCATAATGCTGCATTTAAGCATTTAAATTATGATAATAAATATGAAAAATATTTATTAACAAATGCAAGTACTATTAAAGAWGTATTTAATAAAGAAGGRTTTAAAGGAGCTAATATWACAGTYCCACATAAAGAAACGGCYTATTTAGAAGCAGATGAAGTAAGAGGAATTGCKMAAAAAATACAAGCAGTTAATACTTATGTMAAAGAAAAYGATAAAATCRTTGCWTATAATACAGATGGAGMAGGYTTTATAAAAGCCATACAARYATTCAAWAATGTYAAAAAGGTTCTTATTTTAGGWGCTGGWGGMACKGCWAAAGCYATTGCTTTAAGTTTACARGAAAARRATTATGAYGTWACTGTARTTAAYCGCTCTSCTGAAAAACTTGCTTTTTTTAAAGAAAAYRATATMAAAACCTTTWCTTGGGATGMTTTTAGATTAAATGCTTATGAYTTARTTGTTAATGCRACSAGYGCTGGATTRAAAGACCAAAAATATCCCTTACCWATGCARAAACTWGAAAATGTRTTTTTAAATGCMCAYTATGCWTTTGACTGYATTTATGGAAWAGAAACACCTTTTTTAGCTTTAGCAAAAAAAGAAAARCTWCMARYAARAGATGGKGAAGAYATGCTTYTATACCAAGGWGTAYTRGCYTTAGAATATTTTTTAAAACAAACAATAGATACAAAAACAATTGAAATTATGAGACAAGCTTTAAAGGAAAATAATGAAACACATTAAGAAAATATCGAACTATGCAATGGTTGGTGGACTTGGCGCTATATTGGTTATGGGTTTAGTWGGTTGTGAAGAYAAAAATTCCCAAAAAAATGATGCTTTTACGAATGCYAGCCAAAAACAAGGTGCTTTTGTAATYATWCAAGAAGAAATAAATGGTTCTTATGCAATTGTTGATGAATTTCCAAGYGCAAATACTACTATTGTTTTACGAAAACCAGATGGAACTGARCGTATCTTATCTAAAGCAGAAATTGATGCMCTMGTKMGAGAAGAAGAYGTAAAAATTCAAAAYGGAACSTCWGCRTTAACCAACCCWGAAATGTCATCAGGTAATGGTGGTATGGGATTAGGTGGRGTATTATTRTCTTCTGTTGCAGGAGCAATGATTGGWTCTTACATTGGRAATAAATTATTYAATAATTCAAACTACCAAWSTCAAMGAAGAACTCAATATAAATCTCCWTCTACRTATTCAAAATCAAAAAGYAGTTTTWSYAAAGCTAAATCAAGTRCSTCAAGATCAAGTKCAAGCTCTAAAAAAAGTGGTTTTTTTGGTTCTTCWAACAGCAGTAAAAAACGTTCTTCATTTTTTGGAGGTTAARAKATGAAATTAAAACAACTTGAACCTTTAAGTAATGAATACYTAGAATCTATAGGATTTTCTTGGCATACAGATCTTGATAAAAGCTCTTATATTTCAAATGATGTTGTAGTYTTGAGYGAAGATGAAGCCAAYGCTTATTATGAAGCAACAAATGAGCTTTAYGATATGTTTTGTGAAGCAGGACAATATGTTATWGATAATGAYTTATTTCATGAWATCAATATTCCTTTTAATTTAGTAGAAATMATTAAAGAATCWTGGGAAGAAGAKGTACACTGGCATTTATAYTCACGCTTTGATTTAGCAGGAGGAATGGATGGAAAAGMKATAAAACTAATAGAGTTTAATGCAGATACTCCTACSTCWYTWTTTGAAACRGCYATTATACAATGGGCACTTCTAAAAAAGAATGGTYTRGATGAAGCAAAACAATTTAATAATTTGTATGAAGCCATCAAAGATAAYTTYAAACGYTTRATYACCCTTGACTCTGATGTAGAAAAATTTGAAGAGTACTACAAAGATTTAGGATGGAAAATACTATTTTCTTCTATTTCTTCTTCCTCTGAAGATGAAAATACGACAAAATTATTACAGCATATTGCGAATGAAGCAGGTTTTAATACGGAGTACGAATATATTGAAAATGTACAGTTTTCGGATGAAGGAATTCATAAAGACGATGTAAATTTTGAATTTTGGTTTAAACTCATTCCTTGGGAAGACATAGCAATCGATGAAAATGAATTGGCATTGATTATTAATGAAATTATTAAAAGCAAAAAAAGTATTATTTTTAATCCTGCTTATACATTAATGTTCCAATCAAAGGCCATGATGAAAATATTATGGGACATGTATCCGAATCATCCTTTATTGTTAGAAACATCTTACGAGCCATTAATTAATACCAAACAAGTTGAAAAAAGATGTTTTGGAAGAGAAGGCGCAAATATTGCCATTGTAAATGCAGATAATTCTTTAGATATGAAAACAGATGGAGAATACGAAGGGTACAAAGCTATTTACCAAGAGTTTTATGAATTTAATCAAGATGAAAATGGCGCCTATTATCAAGCAGGTGTTTTTTATGCTTATGAAGCCTGTGCTTTAGGTTTTAGAAAAGGTGGGAAAATTCTTGATAATATGTCTAAGTTTGTGGGGCATATAATAGAAGACTAAAATAAATTGTTATTTTTCTTTTTACATAGCTAGTAATAAGCTTCTTTTGTTATAATAGTTAAAATTATTAAATAAAGACAAAAGATTATGCACCTAGTTAACCACATATTTTATACGCATACAAAATTAGAAGAAGAAATATTAGATTTTCCTTCTTCTAAGACTATTATGATACAACTTTTTTGTGCTGACTTTAATACAAAAATTATACAAAAAATTCTGTTACACCTACAAGAAAGTCTTCCGCATGCAGTTATTATTGGAGCTTCCAGTGCAGGAGGAATAAATAATGGAAAACTATGTAATGATAAAATTCTTATTTCCTTTTGTTTTTTCGAACATACCCGCCTAAATGCATACTATTATCCAAAAGCCAATTATTCTCAAGGCTTAAAAGCAGCAAAAAATATTATTAAAAGGGATACAAAAGTCTGCATTATTTTTTCAGAAACCTTTAAAAATGATTCAGAAGGTTTTCTTGATGCTTTTACTAAGAATAATAAATCGCTTGTTATAGCTGGAGGTTGTGCAAGTGGAGAAAATCATGGAAAAGAAAATTTTATTATCAAAAACAATACTATTTATGAAGAAGGTATTGTATTACTTTCATTAAATTCAACAGAATTAAATGTATATTCAGATTATTCACTTACTTGGAGTACAGTGGGAAAAGAAATGTTGGTAAGTAAGTGTGAAAATAATATTATATATGAGCTTGATAATAAACCTATACAAGAGGTCTATTCGCATTATTTAGGAAAACAAATAGCCGCTCAACTACCAAATTATGACTACGAATTTCCTCTTATAAAAACTGTAAAAACTATGAATGTTGCACTCTCAATTAGAGAAAAAACACAAAACAATGCTTATTTATTTTCAGGAAAAATTCAAGAAGGAGATAGGGTAAAGTTTTCTGTTACGCACGAAACAGACAGTTTAAATGATACCTATAAACATCAAGAAAGAATACTTCAAAACCCAGTAGAAGCACTTTTTGTTTATTCATGTAAAGCAAGAAAACATTTTATTTATGATGAAACACACAATGAATTTACTATCTTAAATAAAGTTGGTACAAACAGTGGATTTTTTACTTATGGAGAGTTTTTTCATAACAATGGAAAAACGTATTTATTAAACAATACGAGTACAACACTTTCTCTTTCAGAAAATAATATCAATAAAAAAATTGAATCAAATAAAGAACAAGAAGTTTTATCAAAAAAGATTTCTGTGCAAACACACTTAATTGATACCATACAAGATGAACTAACCTCAAGTCAAGATTTATTAAACCAATACAAAATAGCCTTAGATGAAAGTGCTATTGTTTCAAAAACAGATGCCGATGGTAAAATTATTTATGTTAATGATAAGTTTTGCCAAACTTCTGGATATACAAAAAAAGAGCTTATAGGACAAAACCATAATATTATAAGACACCCAGATACCCCGAATTCTTTATTTGTAAACATGTGGAGTGCCCTTACAAAAGGTAAGGTTTGGCAAAATACATTCAAAAACAGAAATAAACTGGGTCAAGAGTATTATGTAAAAGCAGTTATGATTCCCATCTTTGATAAAAAGGGAAAAATTATTGAGTACATAAGTATACGTACCGATGTCAGTGAAATATTTTTAAAAGATAAGATTATTAAAGAAGGATTAATTGATAAGTTAACACAAGTAAATAATAGAGAGTCTTTGTTAAAACTTTTTGAAAAAAAAGATAAAAAATATCTCCTTATTTTAATTAACTTAGACAGATTCTCAGAAATTAATAACTACTTCGGATACAATATTGGAGATAATGTACTTAAACTTTTTGCAAAAAATTTAAAAAATATTTTTGGAAATAATATTTTTAGAATTGCAGGTGATGAATTTGCGATTGTCAGTAAACGTCCTAAAGAATGGGAATCTTTATTAAAAAGTATTAATTTTAAAATTCTTGAGCTGGAAAATCTTCATTATAAAATTGCTAAATATGACATCTCTATTAATACTACTTCGGGTATGGCATTTGCAAAAGGAAAAAATATTTATACTCTTGCTCACATAGCTTTAAAAGAAGCCAAAGAACAAAGGAAAAAAATTGTATTTTTTAATGCAGAGTCATCCTTAAAAGAAAAAATTAGAAACAATATTATTATGATAGAGAAAATAAAACAAGCTATCACAGAAGATAGAATTGTTCCATATTATCAAGCAATCGTTGATAATAAAACAAAAAAAGTAAGTAAATATGAAGCATTAATAAGACTAATTGATCGTGACGGTAAAGTTCTGTCTCCTAATTTATTTTTAGAGCATGCTAAAAAAGCAAAATTATATGGAGAACTGACCAAAATCATGATTGAAAAAACCTTTAAAAAGTTTAAGGATCTTGATTTTGAATTCTCAATTAATTTAACCATTCAAGATATTTTGTCTTATACTACGCGTAAATACCTTTATGATAAACTAGAAGAATATAAGTGTGGATCCAGACTGATTTTAGAAATTGTTGAATCAGAAGGAATTGAAAACTTTGAAGATATTATTTCTTTTATCAATAAAGTAAAGCGCTATGGCTGCAAAGTTGCTATTGATGATTTTGGAAGCGGTTATTCAAATTTTTCTTATTTGGCTAAATTAAAAGTTGATTTTATAAAAATTGATGGTTCTTTAATTAAAAACATTCATAAAGATGAAAATCAAAAAAATATTGTAGAAAGTATTTTATTGTTTACAAAAAAACAAGGTTTAAAAACAGTTGCTGAGTTTGTAGAAAATGAGGAAATCTTTAATGTTCTAAAAAAATTAGATCTTGATTATTCTCAAGGTTATTATTTTTCTAAACCACAAAAAGATCTGCAAAACTAATTTTTATAATAATTAGAAATATATTCCTGCATTTTATCCATATTTTTTAATATTCTTAACTCTAAAGACATTAAACAGATATCTTTTATAGCAAACTGTTCTAATTTAACCAAGTCTTTTGAAGTAGTGATAAAAGAATATCCTTTATACTTAAGTAATAATTCATCAATCTCTTCTTTTTTGAAACTATGATGATCTGCATAAGCTTCAAGAATAGTATAACTTGGTAAAAAATCCAATAAACGTTTGGGTTTTGAAATAGCTGTTAAGAGTACAAGTTTTAATGGCAAAGAAGATATTACATCATTATTTAATTTATAACTAACCATTCGCTCAAAATCAATACCTTCTTGTAAAACGATATCAGCACTAGCATACATCATTTTAGGTTCTCTGTATCCGCCAGAAGGCAAACAAAAGACATTTTCAGGTTCACGTTTTGGTTTTAATAAAATATCAAATTTTTTGATATCATATTTAGAAAAACCATCATCTAAAAATATAAGGCTACATCCCAGTGTTTTCGCTTTTAAAATAGCTTCTTTTCTATTTTCTGCAACAATAATACTAGCTTTTGGCAAACTATTTGCAAGTAACATAGCTTCATCCCCAGAAGTATTAATATCTACTTTGATATCACCTCTATACGATACAATATGTAAACCCGTACTGTTTCGTCCATAACCTCTTAATATTACTGCTACATTTTCTTTATTTTTTGCCAATTCTAAAACAAAAGGAGTTTTACCACTTCCTCCTACAATTAAATTTCCAATAGAAATAATAGGAAGACCAAAATCTATTTTTGTTACGCCTACTTTTTTAAAGGTAATAATTAATATATATATGAAAGTTAAGGGCAGTAAAAAAAAAGAAAGCAGTTTTTGAAAAAAATCTGGATAGAAAAGATAATCTTCTATCCATAAAATTATTTTTTGTCGCAAATTAAATCCAAGAAGACGCTATGTCAATAATTTGGTCACAAATATAATTCACTTCTTCATCACTTAATCCAGGATACATTGGAATTGAAAGAATTTGTTGGTAAGAAGTTAAAGCGGTTCCATAAGCGGTAATTTTAATGGAATATTTRTTTTTATAATACGATAAAAGATGTAAAGGAATATARTTAAGACCTGTTGCTATTCCTTTTTCTTTTAATGCTCTAGCAAAAGCATCTCTGTTTCTTGATACTTTAATAATATACTGAGTGAAAATATGTTCTTCTTTATGCATAGGAGTAGTTATATGTTTTACACCCGCTAAACGATCTTCATACATTTTTGCAATTTCTTTTCTTCTTTTAATAAATTTATTTGTTTTTTGTAATTGAGCCARAGAAAAAGCAGCATCYARTTCACTCATATCGTATTTATGACCAATATCAACAATATCATAAATATAATCTAAATTTCCATAATCATCATAAGTAGTAGTTAAWGCATGTGTTCGTAATAACCTTGCACGWGCAGCTATTTCTTCATTATTTGTAACCAAAATYCCACARCGTGAAACRGCATGTTTTCCATTAGAWGGATTGGTTGARAATATTGTCATATCWGCTTTTAAKGAACCAATTGTTTCATTTTTATAMGTAACACCTAAAGCACAYGTTGCRTCTTCWATYAAAATAATATTGTATTTTTTACAAATAGCATATAATCTGTCTAAATCAGGCGTTTGMCCAGCCACAAAAGAGATAATAGCCCCTCTTARTTTTTTKGACTTATTTTCTTCTAAAACTTTTTCRAATTTATTTAAATCAATATTCATATCTTCCATATTCATATCAATAAAAATAGGTTCCGCATCAAAATGTCTAACTACYTCGGGAACATTTACAAAAGAATTAACAGACATTARAATCTTATCTCCACGTTTTAGTTTRATTGAGCTAAGTGCTARATGAATTGCAGCTGTKGCATTACACGTAGCAACWGCATGTTTTGATCCAACAAACTGTGMAATACTCTCTTCAAACTTTTCAACCTTAGAACCATCTTTGGTATATGTTAAAGCGGATTCAAGTTGTTTTATTTCTTCTTGATCAACACTGGCTCTGTAAAATGCAATTTCTTTCATACTAATATCCTTTAATATTTGCAATTATTGGTAACTTCCCTTTAAACGCATTACTCTTCATTCGATATTCACACATTTCAATTAATTCTTTTTCTACACCGTCTTTAATTAATTCTTCTTTACTTTTATTCTCATCTACTAATTGTTTTAAAACCTGATCCATTGCACTATAAGAATAACCAAGATCATCTTCATCGTTTTGGCCTTCCCATAAATCTGCACTTGGTTTTTTCTCAATTATAGCAGGAACAACACCTAAGTACTTAGCAAATTCAAATTCATCGCTTTTGTACATCTGCCCAATTGGGTTAATAGCACAAGCAATATCTCCAAAAATGGTTCCATAACCTAATAAAATTTCACTTTTATTAGAAGTTCCTATAACTAAAGACTCATCACGTGCTGAAATGTCATATAAAACAGACATTCTTATTCTTGCTGAATAATTTCCAATTCGTAGTTTATCTTCATTCATATGTTTAATATATGCTTCTAACATTGGTTTTATTTCAACAACTTCATAAGAGATATTAAACTCTTCACATAATTTTACAGCATCTTTAATAGAGCTATCAGAGGAAAACTGAGAAGGCATTAATACCCCTGAAAAGTTATTACCAAAGGCTTCTTTACATAAAACTGCAACTATTGCAGAGTCTAATCCACCAGAAATACCTACAGTTACTTTTTGAAGTCCTGTTTTTGATACTTCTGTTTTTAAAAAATCAATTAATTGTTTTTTTATATCTTCAAAATTCATTATTAAACCCTCATAAAAATTATTATATCTTATCTTTTTTTGTTTTTTCATAAATTTCATCAAGAAATAATGAATTGTTGTCTTTTTGTGTCAATTTTTTAATGACTAAATCGTCTCTTATGCTTTCTAACTCTTCTTGAGTGAAATAATCCAGAAATTTAGGATTAATTTCTATTACGTCCTCTTTATTCGTTTTAATAAGCTCTTTTATATCTTCTATTAATGTTTTTTTTATCATTTTATCTTCATTTTTTATTGTATTTATCTAGAATTTGACTTAAATACAAATCCATTTTTTTTTCACCAACATCATTCTCTTTACAGGTACAAGAGCCACAAGCACTACCAGCATCCGTATAAAAAGCAATATCTTTTAAGTTTTTGGCATTTTTTTCTTTTATTGCAAACAGTATTTCTGCTAAACTTACATTTTTGCAGGTACAAACAATATATGAATGTAAAAACTTTTGTGCCAAAGCTAGCCTTTATTCTATTATTTTAATTCTTATATTAATTCTTATATTTAAGTATACAGTAATTATTTTTTACTTTCTTTAATCATTTGATAGGCTTCATTAATTTCTTGTAATTTAGAAGTCGCTTCATCAATAATATTTTGACTTGCACCCTGCCCCGTAATTATGTCTGGATGATATTTTTTAACCAAAGCACGGTAAGCATTTTTGATAGTTTTATCATCACTTTGTACATTAATACCCAATATTTCATACGCTTCATCCAAGGTTTTACTTGCATTTTGTGCAGCATTTGCATAAAAATTCTTAAAATTTTGTACTATATTTTCATAATCACTTTGTTTGATTTTTAAAGCACTTGCTATATCTTCAACAATCATTTCTTCTGTTTTAGAAAAGTCTTTATCTATAAATGCAAGGTTTAACAGGTATTCTAGTACTTTTACACGCTTAGTATAATCGTTTGATGTTAACTTATACAGTTTATTACACACATCAACAGTATTATCAAAACTGTCTTTTTCTTTAGAAAATATTTCTTTTAATTTTTCTCTAATTTCTTCTTGGTTTTCAAAATGAGAAGAAATATCAGAAAAAGTATGTTGTAAGACCTGTGCTTCTAATTCAGAAACTTGTCCGTCTGCTTTGGCTACTTTTGCCATTAATGCAACTAACAAACCAGCTTCGTGGTGCATTAAATCACCTGTGTATCTGTCTTTAACCTTTAGATTAATATTAACAAATTTTTCTGTTTTATACGAACGAGATATTAAATACAAAACAAAAGCAACAAGTAATAATACTAAGAATTTCATGGGCAACCTTCATAATTTTGTGTAATTTTATCAAAAATTAGGTAAAATCACATCTTTTAATCATTAAAAAAAAAGTATATTGTTAAATACTATACTTTTGTTAATAAATGCAAGTAAATATTGTATAAATAATGGAGATTATATGTTCGGAATGGGTTTTATGGAAATACTATTAGTAGCTATTATTGCTATTATTGCTTTGGGGCCAGAGAAACTACCAACGGCCATGGTAGAAATTGCAAAATTTTTAAAAAAATTTAAATCAGGTATTGATGATGCAAAATCAACTTTAGACAGTGAACTTAATATTTCGGATATGAAAGCAGAAGCCAGTAAATTCAAAGCACAAATTGAAAATGCAAAAAGCAGTGTTTCTTTAGATAATTTATCAAAATCCTTTGATGTAGAAGATGATGAACCCTTAATTACTCCTTTGAAAAAAGAAGAAACAAAAGAAGAAATAACAATAGAAGAAGAAACTACAAGTAAAAAAGAAACAGTAAAAGCTAGTGATAAATTTAAAGTAAAAAAAAATGAGGATGATAAATAATGTTTGAAGAACTAAAACCTCATATTGCTGACTTACGAAAACGTTTGGTTATTAGTGTTCTTACACTAATAGTTATGTTCTTTATTTGTTTTTCATTTTACGAACCTATTTTAGAATGGATGATGGAACCTGTTAAAGCGGTTTTACCAGAGGGTTCGAAAATGGTTGCAATTGAAATACAAGAAACATTTTTCACAGCGTTAAAAGTCTCTTTCTTTTCAGCTTTTTTTCTTTCTTTACCTGTGATATTTTGGCAGTTATGGTTATTTATGGCACCTGGTCTTTATGATCATGAAAAAAAATTGGTATTCCCCTTTGTTTTTTTTGCAACATTAATGTTTGTATCAGGTGCAGCTTTTGCTTATTATGTAGTAGTACCTTTTGGTTTTGAATTTTTAATTGCTTTTGGTTCAACTGTTGTAACAATCTTACCAAGTATTGGAAAATATGTCGGTTTTTTCACCAAATTATTGTTTGGTTTTGGGGTATCGTTTGAATTACCTGTAATTACCTTCTTTTTAGCAAAAATTGGTTTAGTTGATGATCAAATGTTAAAAGATTTTTTTAAATATGCTGTTGTTATCATTTTTATATTTTCAGCACTATTAACCCCTCCTGATGTAATAACACAATTTTTAATGGCAGGACCACTTATAATATTATACGGTGTATCCATTTATATAGCAAAAGTATTTAATCCAAGTAGTAAAGAAGAAGATGAATAATAGAATTTTAGACCCACTTAAAACCTCAAGTTATGACTATGACTTACCTCAAGAACTCATAGCAAACAAGCCATTGTATCCAGCGGATAAAGCAAAACTCTTAGTATATAACAGAGAAAAGGATGAAATCATTCATTCTACTTTTGAACATTTAATGGACTATTTACCAGAAAACCTGTCTGTATTTTTAAACGATACAAAAGTTATAAAAGCCCGTATTTATGGGAAAAAAGACACAGGTGGGAAAATTGAGCTTTTATTTAATAAAGCTTTATTTATGAACCGTTTTTTAGTAATGATTAAAGGCAAGGTAAATATTGGTTCTGTATTATATTTTGAACAAAATCTTAGTGTTGAAGTTCTAGAAATCAATGAAGATGGAACACGTGTTGTAAAGTTCTTTCAAAATCAAAAACAATTGGATTTTTTAGAACTTATTGATTTATTAAATGTCATTGGGCATTTACCTTTGCCTCATTATATGAACAGAGAAGATGTAGAAAAAGACAATGAAGATTATCAAACGCTTTTTGCTAAAAACTATGGAGCAGTAGCTGCTCCTACTGCATCGCTGCATTTTACAAAAGATTTACTTGCAAAAATAAATAAAAAATATAAAGTGAATTATCTTACCTTACATGTAGGAGCTGGTACGTTTAAACCCGTTGATGCACTTAATATTTTAGATCATCCTATGCACAGTGAATATTTTCATATAGGAATAGATGCAAAAGAAGCTCTTGATACTGCTAAAAAAACGCTGGCTGTTGGAACAACAGTCACACGAACAGTAGAATATTATGCACGAACCAATATGATACAAGGAGAGTGTGATTTATTTTTAAATACCACAAACAAACCCATTAAAGTAGACCATTTACTAACCAACTTTCATTTACCAAAATCTACTTTGATTATGTTAATTGCTAGTTTTGTTGGTTTAGAAAAAACCATGGAAATTTACCAAGAAGCCATAAAAAAAGAATATCGATTTTTTTCTTATGGTGATGGTATGTTGATTATATAAAGAAGGAAAAAATATGGCAAAATATATATTATTTGATACAGAAACGACAGGAAATAAAGACGAAGACAGAATCATACAGTTTGGGGCTATGATTATTAATCAAGACTCTTCATTAGAAGTATTTGATGAATTGTGTGCAAGTGAAGAAAAAATTAAAATTGAAGCAATGGAAGTTCATAACTTAACCCCTGTTATGTTTGAAGGAAAACCAAAAGCAACAGATACAAACTTTTACAAAAAATTATTAGAGTTAAATACAAATGAGAACTATTTAATAGCTCATAATATTTCTTTTGATTTAGGAATGATAAAAAAAGAAGGTTTTGAAAATAATCTACAGTTAATTGATACGCTAAGATGTGCTAAACACCTTTTTCCTGATCTTCCTTATCATCGTTTACAATATCTAAGATATGCACTTGAATTGTATAAAACAGAAGAAGAAGAAGCATCTAAACTTAATATTGTAGTTAAAGCCCATGATGCATTAGGAGATGTTTTAGTAATGAAACTCTTTTTATCAAAACTTATATCAAAAGCAAGAGAACTTTATCCAGATTACAATCCAATTGAGCGTTTAGTAGATTTAACACGAACACCTGTTTTAATTAAAACCTTTAAATTTGGAAAACACAAAGGTAAAGAAATTGCACAAGTAGCAAAAGATGATGCTTCATACCTTAACTGGATGAAATCAAATATGGATTTAGATGAAGATTTAAAATATACTTTAGACAAAGTATTAAATACAAATAGTTATTAAAGGAAAAGATTGAATAAGTTTTCAAGAATAGGTTTTATTTTAGCGGCTGCAGGTTCAGCTGTTGGACTAGGAAATATCTGGAAGTTCCCTTATATTACAGGTGAATTTGGAGGAGGCGCTTTTGTTCTTGTTTACCTTCTTTGTATTTTGCTTATTGGATTATCTGTATTTATTGCAGAATCATTTATAGGCCAGTATGCAGAATCTAATGTATCAAGCGCTTTTGTTAAAACATCAAGTAAAAAAAATCCTTTATGGAAATATGCAGGATTTATGGTTTTTTCAGGTCTTATTATTTTGGCATTTTATTCTGTAGTTTTGGGCTGGATTTTACACTATGTTGTAAGTTCATTTTCATCTTTACCCAGTGAAGCTTCAATAGCAGGGGCTAGTTTTGCTGCATTAACAAAAGATATTAATACACAAATATTTTATCATACTTTGATATCTGTTACTGTTATTTACATTGTTCTAAAAGGAATAAAAGAAGGAATTGAAAAAGTAAACCTAATTTTGATGCCTTTATTGGCACTAATTTTATTTGGCCTACTTTTATATGCTTTGTCTTTGGATTCTTTTTCAAAAGCCATGGGTTTTATGTTTGTACCTGATTTCTCAAAAATCAATGCAGATGCACTTTTAGCAGCACTTGGACAGGCTTTTTTTACCTTGTCTTTAGGAATTGGTACTATTCTTACCTACTCAGCAGCCCTACCTAAAGGTTCTAATTTTATTAAATCCTCATTGTATGTAGCAATTATAGATACTTCTATCGCACTTATTTCTGGTTTGATTATTTTTACTTTCTTATTTGAAGCAGGAGCACCTAGTGCTGCTGGACCTGGTTTAGTATTTATTTCTCTTCCTGTAATATTTTCTTCTTGGGGAATATTAGGACAAGTTATTGCAATCTCATTTTTTATGGCTTTAGTATTTGCGGGAATTACTTCTGCTGTTTCTATGATTGAACCTGCTTTAATGTTTTTTATTGAACGTTTCAAAATGACACGACGAAGTGCAACAGTATTATGTGGTGCTATATTTTATATACTTGGAATAATAGCTTTATTATCAATGTCAGATGAATATGGTTCTTTATTAAGTTTTTCTGGTAAAAATGCTTTTGACTGGATGGATTTTATTACATCCTCTGTTATGATGCCTCTTGCTGCTATTTTAACCTGCGTATTTTTAGGTTATTTTGTAGATAAAAAATTATTACAAACAAGCTTTGAAAAACACACTTCTGTTTTAGTATTTAATATTTGGTATATGTTGGTTAAATATCTTGTACCTTTAGCTATTACTATTTTATTAATAAACAAACTGGGACTAATCTCTTAATATTAGAATAAGAAGTATTTTTACTTCTTATTCTAATCACAACTCTTAAACAAAAACTTTTATATTAAACAACAACAATAAAATATTTAAAACAATAAATGCCTTTTTTGATTTAATACTTAAAAAAGAACAAACAATATATATAAGAAAAAAATAAATATTTGTATCATAATTATACGTACTCACATCATAAGAAATAAAAAAAAGTAAATACTCATCAAAAAAAGAACCTTCATTAATAAGATGCAAAAACAAAACAAAAGGGTAAAAAAGAATAAACAATAAAGACAAGAGRGGYGAAAAAAGCTGATACAAAGAAGTAAGAGGAAAAAAATAGTGAATRATAGGRTTTAAAGCAGCAAAAATYCAAATATTAAAAAATAAAAATGATATTTTTTTATTTAAATTTTTYAAATGYACAAAATACAAAAATATRTAAAAAACGCCTGCTAAAGAAAAATACAAAGATAAAGAAAATATATACTTAGGAAAAAAACATAAAATAAGCATAAAGGTTAATAAGAGGCTTGTAAAAGAGAAAAGTTTAATATGGGAACGTAATAGGACTAAAGCAATACAAAACATTATAAAGGCTCTTAAAAACGATGCTAAAAAWCCAATCAAATAYAAATARAAAAACAAGAAACAAAAAATAACTAAYAAAATATCCATTCTTTTATTTCTATAMGGAAAAAACTGCTGATGTATRTTTTTATACAAAAGATGYAAAATAAAATATAAAACAAGAACAATYACYCCMAGGTGAAAACCAGAAATGGCAAATAAATGCGATACGCCATAAGTATTAATAGCTTTTCGYAARYTTTTTSCCATACYTTSWCCTAAAAAYAAGGCTTGATATAAGTGCTGCATTAATATATTCTCATGCTGYTGTTTAATTAAARAAGAAAGTYTGCTTTTTGTAKTARGTTTAGAACTRTTKKCATATAAAACAATACTGTTGGTATAAAAWCCCTTAAGATAAGAATAAAAAGTAATATTTTTTGTTAAAAGTAATAATTGAATGTTTTTGATTTCATTTAAATTATARTCTWKRGGTATTTTGCTGTAAAAAGTRAAATCATTGTTTGWWARTTTGCTAATATAAAAATCATCTTTTTTATAAAAGAACAAAATAGTAAAAGAGTCTTCGTACAATACATTCTTTTTAACGTTTTTATAAGAAGTATATTCATATAAAGTACTTAAKAAAAGKATTAAARCTAAAAACAAACAAGCYTTGATATATTCTTGTTTGTTTTTAAGTAATTTTAGTTTTTTTAATTTCATAAACCATTATATKAAATAATGATTTAAATTATTAAACTATTTGATTTTTTTCCAWATTGACATTTCAGATAAAGTATGTTGATATTTTCGTTTACTCTCTTTAATAACAAAAGGBACATCTGTTGTATGMAGYAATTCAAAGTCKYTTAAAGACTCTTTTAATGTCTGCAARGTAGATATTTCTTTATTGTCTTTWATATATCCACCCAACCAGTTTTCTYTTGGWGTRTATTCTTCTAACCACGTATAAGGACTYAATATCACTAAAAGACCYTCTTTATTWACWCGTGTWGGAATATCTTCTAAGAATTTTTGGGGAGAATACAATCTATCRATTAAGTTTGARCAAAAAATCAARTCATAAGCYGTATAATTGTCTTTTAAATTACACGCATCKCCTTGCATAAAACTTACCTTRTTTTTATACTCTTCTARCCCTAAGTCTTTTAAGGAAATAACTTTATTATCAAARATTTCACCTTCTCTTTTGTCTTTATACGTCAAAGTATCGTATTTAACCARTTTWATTCCMACATTAATAAAATTAGCAGAAAAATCAATTCCTAAGACCTCATCATAATGTTTTGCTAATTCAAAGCTAGAYCKTCCWACTGAACATCCTAAATCCAAAGCTTTCAYAGTTTTGTTTTTAGGAATAAAATCTTTTACAATTTCAACCGCATTCACACAAAAGTTTTTTACGCCAAARTTTTCWGCTCCATAATGRAATTCACAGTATTGRGAAATKGATTCATCGGTTTCATATACATTGTCATTTAACTTTGTTCTGTACTCATTACTTGATTTAACATATCTAAAGCCAGCATGTTGATAAAAATCTTTTCTAAAAGCATATCTAGCAGAACGTAAAACTTCATTTCCTAAAGACATAAAAGAGCCCCCTTTCATTAAACAGTGTTTATCATCAAAAGTAGGCGTAGTAAAATCATCATAAGATTTATGTTCTAAAAAATCATCAAAAGGATACATAGGAGTAGTACTCCATTGCCATACATTACCAACAACATCATAAAAATCATCGAAAGCATATTTATCTACAGGTGTTTGATTAAAATACTTAAGAGCAATATTGGCTTCTTTGTCTTGTGCATTAACATAATCATTTAAAGCATAAAATTCATCTTCACTAGGCAATCTTACTTCATATGCTAAAAGCTCACTCTTGTATTTACAAAATGCTTCTGCTTCATGTGCATTTACATCTACAGGATGATTTAATGGAAGCTCAACTTCTCTATTGATTTCTCTTAAATAATATTTATTATCTCGTTTTATCCAAAACTTTGGATAACAGGCTTCTGAATGATCTAACCATTGAATCCCCTCTTCACTAAAGTAATGCAGTTTAGAATAGCCCCCTGCTTCAATAAACTCTAAAAACTCTCCATTAGATACTAAGTACTTAGAAGCTTCAAAATCTTTGATACTTGCTTTATGGTAAGAGAACTCATTGTCCCATCCATAGGCTTTAGGATTCTCTCTGTCTTTTTGTAAAACCACTGTAGATCCAACTACAGATAATAGCTCATTTGTAGGATACGTTGAGGAAGCTTCATTGTTATAAGTAAACAAAGCCTTAGAAGTTAAATACTCTAGGTCT
Organism: Arcobacter sp.; assembly: GCA_002733685.1. Classification (GTDB taxonomy): domain Bacteria; phylum Campylobacterota; class Campylobacteria; order Campylobacterales; family Arcobacteraceae; genus NORP36. The sequence goes on from NVWN01000004.1 coordinate 158,184, forward strand.
AATTCTCTTAACAATACAGAAGATGTTTCTATATGAATGTTTTCATGCTCAATACCCATAAGTATAATCCACATAGGAGAATCCCAATTAATAGGCATGGTAAATTCTATACTATCAATTAGTCCTAATACCATAGCTTTAACTTCATCTCTATAGATTTTTGTTTCTTCATAGGTAGGCCAGGCATAACTGCTTGCATTTAAATCATCCCAAGTCATTTCATCTACCCCTATAGCAAATGTTGCTTCAAAGGTCTTATTTACACGTTCTTTAATGATATTAGCTACCATTAGTTTATTAACAAAAAAGGTTGCAGTATGTCCAAAATAAAAAATCAATGGATGTCTTAGTCTATTGGGTTGTTTTAATATGTCTTTTTTATCTTTTAATAAATCAAAAAGTTTTTCATCCAGTTCATAGGTTTGGGTAAAATATTCTTTAATTTCTTTTCTTTTCTCTTCTATACTGCCAGTATCTAAAACAATGGTATCTTTAATATAATTCATTTTATCTCTCTTAGTTATTTTTTGAGTATTTTATAGTAATAATTACTATGGGTAAAATTGTAGGGTACATTATAACCATAACTTACCTTTAATAAAGTAAAGAGAATTCAAGGTAAATTCTCTTTTAAAAATTTTCGTACTCTAGTCATTTTATGTGTATTCTTCGTTTACTTATAAGGGATTATATTTAAATATTTTAGAGTAAAAAGGGGAACAAAATATATAATAATAATATTCAATATCAATAAGTCCCATTTCTCAGGTTTTTTTATAAATAAAATAATCAAAATCAGAGAAAAAAAGTAGCAATACACAAAAAATTTACAATTTTAATCTAAGCTTTGATAGTAATCAAGTAATTTTAATTTAGTTTAGTTTAAAATAACTACATTTACAAACATTAAAAGGAAACAAAATGAAAAAATTAGTAATAATGGCCTGTATTCTTGCTGCAACTGCAGCATTCTCATCACCATATGCAAAATGTGCTGGATGCCATGGAGCAAACGGAGAGAAAAAAGCTTTAGGTAAATCAAAAGTAATGAAAGATATGACTAAGTCTGAAATYGTAGCTGCATTAAACGGTTATAAAGAYGGATCTTACGGTGGACCAATGAAAGGTCTTATGAAAGGTCAAGTTGCTAAATTAAGCGCTGCTGATATTAAAGCAATTGCTGATAAAATCGGTAAATAAGAAATTTTATTATCAAATCTAGATTTTCTAGGTTTGATGAACTAAAACTTTATTTCTTCCTTGTTCTTTAGCTTCATATACAGCTAAATCTGCTCTTTTGATTAAATCATCTTTAGAACTGGCATTTTTCCAAAATGCTACACCCATTGATACAGTAAGACTAATACTTTCTTTTACATTTGGCACTTTTTGACTTTTAATTTCTATTCTTAGTCTGTTTAGAATCTTTAACAATTCTTCTTCTTCTTTAAAACATAAAAGAATAAACTCTTCTCCYCCAAAYCTATATACCTGTGCATTTAAAAGYAAACAATAATCTTGTAGTTTYGAACTTAAGTATTTTAAAGCCTCATCYCCCGCATCATGACCAAACTTATCATTAATACCTTTAAACCTATCTGCATCTACAAAMACAGCGCTAAGTTTGTTTGMGTCTAAACGTTTAACATAAGCATTTAAATCATCTTTCATYTTATACCTGTTATATAAACCTGTTAAATAATCCCTAAACATAATATCTGCCATRTCTTCTTTTTCTTTTAAAAGCTTTTTTATTATCTCATCTCTTAAATCAATAGAAGTTGTATTCTTTTGTTCTAATATAATRCCTAAGTGAAATTCAAAACATTGTTCTTTRKYATTGTATTTTAAGGAAGTRCATTCAATWATAAGCTGAGGTTTTAAAGAGCCCAAACCATTTACTATTTTTAGTTTCTGTATGTCTTTAATGGAATARCTKATTTTATCATTTTGTATYTTAGGTTCTAAAAGCTCTTTTTGCCAATATTTTGAAAAGTCTTTTCTTAATATTTTTTGTTGTGCATTTAAAATATCTTCAAAAACTTTTTGATCGACACTAAGTTGTAGCATTTATTTGCCTTTTTTTATTTAATGAAGTGTATCTTATCTTTGTTTAAGAGCTAAGGCATTTTTTTTATTATTATGATACAATTTTTCAATACTGCTTTCTTTGGATAATTAAAAAGAAGCATTGTTTTATATTATATTTTATTAAAAGGTAAAACATTGAAAACACCTATTCTCTTAATAAGTTTAAGCTTTTTTTTTATTGCTTGTTCTTCTACACAAACACAAGTACAAGTACAAAACACGCCAGTTGAAAAACAAGTTTCTTTAAACGTTTCACAAAACCCTTTGCATTATGCACAAAATATAGAAACAAACATAAATAAACAAGATAAAAAGTTCAAACACTTACTTGCAAAACATTTTAAACCCTGGGAAATTAGAAAGTTTTCTTTTTCAAAAGAAGAAGCGCAATGGGGTTTGATGTATGCTAAAAGAGACGTTTACAGCTCAAACTTCCAAAAAATTCCTTCTTCTTGGTTTAAAAAACAAACATACAATTCCAACTTTAAAAAGTACAATACTTTGATGAAAAATGCCATTACTGTTAATAACTCAAACTTAAGAGTATTTCCAAGTGATGGTAAAATCTTTTATAATTTTAAAGACAATGCTTCTGCTTTAGCTTTTGATTATAATCAAGCTTCTAGCATTAAAATAAACACCCCTATTGTCATTTCTCATCTCTCAAAAGATAAAGCCTGGGCTTATGCACAAACAGCGTATACTTCGGGATGGTTAAAAATGAAAGATTTAGCTTATGTAAGTGCTAAACTAATAAAACTTTTTAAAACAAAAGATTATTTCATAGCAACAAAAGATAATTTTGCAATTTATAAACACAATATGTTTATTGAAAACGTTAAAGTTGGAACTATTTTTCCTTATAAAAGAGGCAAAAAAAGCGATGAATTTTTCATAGTAAGAAAACATGGATCGTTAAAAGGTCTTATTTCTTACATACGTATTTCTTCTGACAATGTAAAAAAAGCTCCCATTGCTTTTAATACCTCTAACCTTACATCTTTAACCAATGAGCTTATTAATGAGCCTTATGGTTGGGGTGGTACGTTTCATGCAAGAGATTGTTCTGAGTTAACCAGAGATTTTTTATCTCCTTTTGGTATTTATTTGGATAGAAATTCAAGATCTCAAAGTAAAAATGGCAAATATTTAAGTATGGAGAAACTAAACAATAAAGAGAAAAAAGCGTTTTTAATAAAACATGGAATTCCCTTTTTAACCCTACTTTATAAACAAGGTCATATTATGTTATATATTGGACATAAAAACAATGAACCTATTATTTTTCATAATCTTTGGAGTATTGTAGGACAAAATGAAGAAGGGGTAAAAAACAAAAGTATTATTGGAAAAGCAGTTATTTCATCACTTGAACCTTTTACTGCAAGAAATCAAGAAAATAAAGATTCTTTATTATCTAAAATAAAAGGACTTGTTTTATTGAACAATTAAAAAGCAGTATTTTTTATACTGCTTTTCTTAAATAGACTAAACGATATAACATAGGTACATAATACAAATTTAACACCGTAGCCCATAATACTCCAAAACCTAAAGAAACAGCCATAGGCTGTAAAATCAAAGCCTGTCCAGAAGCAAAAAATATCAACGTAGATAATCCCAAAATAGTAGTAAGTGAGGTTAATAAAATAGGTCGTAACCTAGTAAGCGCTAATTCTTCTAACTCTTCAAGCGTTTTTGCTTTTTTTATAAAATCCATCATAATAATACCATCATTAACAATCACCCCAGCAAGACCAACCACTCCAATTAAAGAAGGCATGGTAATATTCATTCCAAGAAGATTATGTCCTACAATAACCCCTAAAAGAGATAAAGGAATGGTTGAAATAATAATAAGAGGTTTAATCAAAGAATTAAACATCCAAACCAAAGAAATAAAAATCAAAGTAACTGCAATTAGTACAGATTGAATCATTTCTTCAATTACTTTTATATTTTCTTCTTCTTCTCCTTTKATTTTAATGCTTACATTATGTCCTACATCTTCTAATAAACTTTCTAAGTGCGAATATACTTCTGATGATGTTATTTTTGATAAAGAAGCGCTAAGAGAAATAATACGTAATGAATTTTCTTTAAAGATTTGAGAATAAGAGGTATTACTGTGAAAAGATACTATTTCTTTTAATAAAACTTTTTTATYKYCAWAAGGTACTTTTATTTCAAAACTTTCCAAAGAAGAAAAAATATCTTTGTTTTTYCCTTTAAATACAATATCAACCAAACCTTCTTTATCAAACATTTTAGAATASGTWGCATTTAAATAAAGAGGTTTTAATTGTGTRCTTAAATAACTCTCRYTAATWGAAAGACTTTTTCCATAATTATTAAGACGTAATTTTATTTCTAAGTTTCCTTCTAGAACATCATCGCTTATATTAGTAACACCGTCTAAAGAAGAAAGTTTATTTTTAAGTAACACAAGGGCTTTTTTTACTTCTTCACTGTTTCCACTTAAAGAAAGTTCAAAATCATTTTTAATAATACCTGCTTGTGGTACAAAAATATTTAAGTCCTTAAAYGAAGGTKRGAGCGTAAACTCTTTTARAAGAGNNAAGAGMNTNCAATTTGTATRTTTTGTGCYGTAGTCGTTCTTAACATATTACTGTCATCATATTTAGGAGATAAATAAGGATTTATATACTTATCAAAAACATTAGCAGGAACATGCTCATTTAAATTAACAAAAATCTGGAAATAAAATTCTTCAAACTGTGCTTGGTTCTGCCCATCTAGTTTTAAACCAATGACAGAAGAAATAGAAGCCACATTATTAGAAAAATCATATTCCTTTAGAATCTTTTGTTCAATTTTACTTACTAATTCTTCTGTTTGCGAGAGTTTAGCCCCAACACCTACAGAACCATTAATAAATATTTGAGTATTGTCAAATTCWGGCATTAGCGTAAATTTTGAGTTAAAAGCAAACGTAACAATCARTGATAAAATTATAAMTACCATAGAGATAAGYCCAAAAAAACGCTTTTTYAATAAATAATTTAACACTTTTTTATAAAATATTTTACTTTTTATCCAAAAAATATCTGATYTTTTMGCTTTTGTATGTACTTTATATAACTCTTTTGCATGCAAAGGAAGAAAAAAGAAGGCTTCTAAMARAGAAGCWAGRAGTAAAATACTAATAATYACAGGMAGTATCTTCATAAACTTGCCTGTYTCMCCTGTCATTAGTAAAATAGGTAAAAAAGCACAAATAGTTGTKGCAGTKGCTGTTAAWACAGCAGGATAAACTTCMAGYGCCCCATCAAGTGCTGCATCAAATCTGTTTTTCCCCATTTCTAAATGCCTRTAGATATTCTCYCCTACTACAATAGCTTCATCAACCAACATTCCAAGCGCAAGTAAAGCACCTAATAAAGACAGCATATTAATAGAATAGCCATAAGCATTAATAACAATTAAAGCAATCATAAAAGAAGTAGGAATACCAATAGCTATTACAATTGCAATTCTTGCATTAATAAAAAACARTAAAGCAATAAACAATAAACACAAACCAAATAAAATATTTGAAACCACCGTATTTAATCTATTTTTTATCCAAACAGAGGTATCAGTATGTGTATCAAAAACAATATCTGGGTATTTTTGTCCATAGTTTTTTAAAATCTTTTTTATTTCTTGTGCTAAATAAATAGCGTCRCCTGAGGCACTTTTATTAATGCCAATAGAAATATCTCTTACCCCATTAAAATGTGAGACAAAAGAATTATCATCCAGCGTAAAATCAAGTTTTGCTATATCTTTAAGACGCAGACTTAAATTATTCATAGTAATTAAAGAGTTCTCTAAGACTTTTAATTCTTTCTCACCATTATACGTACTTAAATAATAATGCCTTTTACTGTCTTTTATAACGCCCAAGGGGAAAATACTACTTTGATTTTGTACGGCTGTTATTACATCATTTAAATTTAAGCCATAAGCATCTATTTTCTTTTCATTAAAAACAATCTCTAGTTCTTTTGAAGAATCGCCCCAAATTTCAACTTCGGATAAATCTTTTAGTTTAATAATGTCTCTTTTTACATCTTTTGCAATAACTAAGAGTTTTTCTTTTTCAAGCTTAGAGCTTAGTACTACAGTAATAAGAGGTATTTTATAGATAACTTCACTAATAGTWGGTTCATCCATATCAGAAGGCAGATTCTTTTTACTTTTRCYWACAATGTCTTTTACTTCAAAAATAACATCATTTACATTTACATCTTTTTTTAATTCTAAAACAATAGTAAAAAATCCATTTTTAATAGTAGAAGAAATCTTTGATACATCAGATACCTGGCCTAAATCATCTTCTAAGTCTTCAACAACTATTTTGTCCAAGAGCTCAGAACTAGCGCCTGCATAATTTCCATCTATTGAAATGGCTTGCATTTTTGAAGGGGGAAATATTTCTTTTGGAATATTAAAATAAGAAAATACAGACAAAAGCAGTAAAAACAACAATAAAAGATGGTTCAGAATGGGTTTATTTAAAGCAAAAGAGATGATATATCTAATCATTGTTTATCCAAGGTATTTATAATCAAAGAATCAATAATTTGATTTTTAAACTTCATATCTTCTAGTTGTTGAACTAAAAATCTGTTTTCTTCTTTYAAAGAAATATAATGCCCAAAAAGTTTATTAATATCTTTAGAAGTATAATAGATATTGTTTTTTATATATATTTTTGGGAAATACAATAATAATGCAATGCCTAAAGCAGACATTGCAATAATAATTGAATTTTTTGCATTTAGTTTAATCAAACTTAAAAATCCTTAATTTTGAAGAACGTGAGCGTGGATTAATTTTAATCTCAAGAGCGCTTGGAGTAATTGGTTTTTTACTAAGAATTTTACCCAAAGAGTTGTTATTTCCACAAGTACATCTAAAAGCATCACTGGGGCAAATACATTTTTTACTCCATTGTTTAAAATATTGTTTTACTATTCGATCTTCCAGCGAATGAAAAGAAATAATAGCCACAATACAATTTTTGGGTTTGAACAAAAAAAGAGAATCGAATAATCGCTTTAACACACCAAGCTCATCATTTACTTCTATTCTAATTCCTTGAAAAGGAAGAGTAGCTGGGTGAATTCTACCCTTGTGCATATTCTTTGATATACAAGATGAAAGTTGTTTTGCAGAGGTAAAAGGCCTATTATTAACAATAAGTGAAGCCATTTTTTTATATTCTCTTACTTCTCCACATTCATCAAATACTCGTTCTAATTCATCTTGGGAATAATTATTWACMACAWAAGAAGCATCCAGTTCTTGTTTATCATCCATTCTCATATCAAGMGTTTCACTCTCAAAAGAAAAACCTCTGCTTTTTTTATCCAATTGTAAAGAAGAAACRCCAATRTCAGCCAAAATTCCTCTKATTTCAAAATCTTTAAATTGTTCAAATATATGCTCAAAATTTCCTTTATTAAACCTAACTCTAGAAGAAAAATCTTCTAAGGCAATTTTTGAGAAATCTAAAGCTTCATCATCTTGATCATTACAAATAAGATTAACTTGCTCATTTTGCAGTAATAAACCCTTGGAATGTCCTGCATAACCAGTAGTACAATCAATKATATAACCTTCTTSTATATCTTCAAAAGCCTTTAGCGTTTCATTGTATARTACAGGTATATGTGGTGCAGTCATTAAATACATCCTTATTYTATTTTTGATATCATAACAAAACTTTAATTTAAGGCTTTTTAAAATGACTGATAAAAAAACAATAAATTTATTATCCAGCATTTGTTCTATTATGTTTAGAAAGAATTTTTTTGGTATTTACCACGGTGCAATTTCAGCAAAGACTGACCAGCACAGGTTCTTAATCAATAAAACGGACTCAATGTTTGATAAAATGGATGAAAATGCATATTGTGACTTAAGTATTATTACWCAAGATTACAGATGGAATACTGCAAGTATGGATTCTCATATTCATGCCAATATTTATAATAACATTCATGAAGCAAAATATATTGCTTTTGGAGTGCCTCTTTATACAACAGCWTATTCTTTAACKCAYGATAARATTGTTTTTGAAGACTAYTTTGGMAAAACARYGTTTAAWGAACTWCCYATTTAYGATCCAGGGGATTTYKMTACYTGGTATGAYAGAAATGGTTTGGAGATTACAAAATATTTAAAAGAATCCMATAATCATGTCATGATMATCAAAGGKGTAGGTACTTATGTTTACGACAGAGATATCAATTCTTTATTAAAAAARATTGCAATYTTAGAAAATAGTTGYAGATTACTTAGTCTAAAATCATCTTTTTAATGAGAGATATATAAGAAAAATACAATTATTTAAGTAATGAGCCTACTTTTAGGTATTTGTAAGCTTAGATAGTATAAAGTTTGCGTATCTTAAATTTAAACAAAGGGATTTTTCTATGAATAAAGCAGAATTTATCGACGCAATTGCAGCAAAAGCTGGATTATCTAAAAAAGACGCTAAGGGTGCAGTTGATGCAGTACTTGAAACAATTACTGAAACATTAGTAAAAAGAGAAAACGTTAGTTTTATTGGTTTTGGAACTTTTTCTACAGCTGACAGAGCTGCTAGAACAGCGAAAGTACCAGGAACAGACAGAACAGTTAATGTACCTGCAACTACTGTAGCTAAATTTAAAGTTGGAAAATCTTTAAAAGAAGCAGTATCTGGAAAAAAATAATTCTATTTTTTTTTAAAAGGCTTGTGTTTTCACAAGCCTTTTTTTATGTAAAATTTTAATGCTACTACTAAAGAACACTTTTGTTATTTTAACAAGATTTGATATTTACTCCATGCTTTTTTAAACACCCAAACAAATATTTCTAATTACATTTAAATTCTTAAACAACTAATTTATACCTTTAATTCTACTTTAAAGTCTTTAAGTATACAATTTGTATATATTAAGGAGTTCTTATGGAAATTAATTCAGGAATATCTTACAATCAAAGTTCTTATTTAAATGGAAATAAAGCATTAGAGCGAATTTCAAGTGGCTCAAAACTAAACTCTGCGAGTGATGATGCTTCTTCTTTAGCTATTTCGGCCCAACTACAAAAAGACAGCAGTGGTTACGCACAATCCATTTCAAATGTTAATTCTGGTGTTGCGTTAACACAAATTGCAGATCAGGCCATTAATGAACAAAGTAATATCCTAGATACCATTAAAGAAAAACTTTTACAAGCATCAACCGATACAACTTCAGATGATGGAAGAGCAAATATTTTAAAAGATATTCAAGCTTTAAGCGAGCAATTAAACAATATTGCAAGTTCAACTAATTATAATGGCAATTATCTCTTACAAGAAAATGCCACTTCGAAAGCCTCAAGTGCAAATTTAAGTTTTCAAGCAGGGAATTCAAGTGCAGATCTCATTGAAACACAAGGAATTCAAGCTAATACGCTAGGACTAGGTCTTGAAAACTTATTAAATCAAGATGCTGCTACTTTTGATTCAAGTACAGCAAGAGAATATTTAGAGACTGTTGATTCTGCTATTACTACTTTAAGCAGCTTCCGATCAGAGCTAGGAAGCTCACAAAACCAATTAGAAAGCTCGGGAAGATCATTAATCTCTGCTTATACGCAAACACAAGAAGCGCAATCCGTTCTAAGTTCCGCTAATATTGCAGAAGAAATAGCAAACTTTAATAAAAACAATGTATTAACACAAGCAGGTATTTACGCCCTTGCTCAAAGTAATAATATTAAACAAGATGCAGTAATAAGATTGCTTTCGTAAGAATCTTATTACTGTTTTATTCTAGTTTCCCAAAAACTTTATATTCTTCCCAGTACTCATCTAAAGCACTTTTTAATTCTTCTTTGCTTAAATAAGTTTTTTCTTTTATTCCAAAACGACTAATAAAAGCTTCTGGCATTATGGTCTTTTTTTTCTTGGGATTTTGTAGATAAGAGAGCATTTGTTTTTTAAGCTCAGCTTGTGAAGAATACGTAAGTAAATACCTATAAAAAAACTTATCAATTGAAACAGGAAGTTTATTGTGGCAAGATAAACAATTCTGTTTATACACAGAAGCTTGTAGTTGCAGTATTAAACAAAGCCCTATAATTATAACCTTTACCATTTAAGCTCCATTTTTGTTCCTTTCTTAATAAGAGAAGAAGCACTTATATTTATATTATACTCATCACAAATAAGTTTAACAATATTAAGTCCAATCCCAAAACCCCCAACCTGATAAGAAAAACGAGAGTAACGATGAAACAAATATTTTATATCTTCTTCTTTAATCCCAATACCTGTATCTTCTACGCAAAGATAAGACTCTTTTAAAATAAAATATATTTTTCCTTTTATTTTATTATATTTAATAGCATTGGAAATTAAGTTATCAATTATTTTAGAAATCTTCTTATAATCACAATAAATAAAAACATCTTTGTTTATCTTTGAGTGCATTGTTATTTTTTTACTTTTTGATAAGGATTTAAAATATTCAATGCGTTGAAGAAACAAAACACTTAGGTTAATATTCTCATTGTTTGAAATAATTTTATTATTTAGCGTTAAATACGTCAAATCATCATAAATATTAGAAACCGTTCGTGCTGCAATTTCTATTCTGTTTATCTTTTTTTGAATATTTTCATCTAAACTATGATTTTTAAGCATTTCAACATTTGAAGTGATAACCATTAAGGGTGTGTTTAATTCATGCGTTGTATCTTTTATAAAATTATCCAAAAGGAAAAAAGAATCCCTCATTGGTTTTAAAAATAATCTTAATAAAAAAAATCCCATTAAAAACATAAAAATAAAAGCAATACTTGAAAAAAGAGCTATCTCTTTTTTTACACTAAAAAACCAATAATTTTTGTCTCTTATTTCAATCACAATGTACTTAGCCCCTAAATAATAAGATTCAGGTTCTTCTATAAAATGTATATGAGAAGTATTGGTATAAATAACTTCATTTAAAGAAACATGTTTGGCTTCTAGGGTTGAAAAAATAAGTGTTCGCTCGCTGTCATAAATGGCTGAATTGAATTTTTCATCGCGTGGATAATATTTGTATTTATCAAAATTAATATGTAAATCTTTTAAACGTAAGATAAAGTCTTTTGAATAGCTTTGTAATAATTCTCTTTTATTTTGAAGCATTAAGTCTTTTTGAAAAGTAAAGTATAAAAAAGAAACAAAAAAGATAATTACAAGACAAAGGAAAGTATAAAGGCTTAAAAAAGAATATAAAGTCTTTTTTTCACTTTGATGTAAATCTATACCCAAATTTTTTAACACTAATTATCCTGTCTTTACCGAATATTTTTCGTAAGTTTTTAATATAGGTTCGTAAAGAATTATCGCTAAATACTTCATCATAATCCCAAAGAGCTTGGTGTATTTCTTCATGAGAAATTAAGGTATTTTGTTTTTGTAAAAAAAACTTTAATAACAAACATTCTTTATGATTTAAGACTATTTTTTCATCATTTTTATATAAAGTATTGTTATTAACATCGTAAAAAATACCTGTATCTATTTCTATTCTTTCATTTATATTATGAAAATAACCGTTTTTTATAATGGTTTTAATACGTAAAAGAAGTTCTTTTAATTCAAAAGGTTTGCGTATATAATCATCACATCCGCTCTTATAACCTTTTTCAAAATCATCCATTGAATTTAAAGACGTTAAAAAAATAGCAGGCACTAAAATATTATGATTGCGTAGATTTTTCAAAAGCTCAAAACCATTTAAGGAAGGAACATTAACATCCAATAAAATCAAATCATAAGAGTTTTCATACAAGTGTGTATAGGCTTCATAACCATCAAACATAGATACGACCTCATAATCATTTTCACTTAAATATTCAGAAATCGTTTCATTCAAAATAATATCATCTTCTAATAAAAATATTTTCTTTTTCATTATTTCATCTTTTTAACATTTTTTAAATACTCTTTTTTTTCTGAAGCATTCATAGTAGAAAGCCTAGACTTAAGTTCTCGCTTAAAATTATTTATTTTAGCAGGTTTTACATAGCCCATTATTGCAATAAGCTCCTGTGTACTCATTTCTGAAAAGTTTTCGCAATACACAAAAGAAAAACAAAGCAGCATTAATAATAATTTTTTCATTTAATCACTTTTTTTGTTAATAATATCATAATAATAGTGTAAAATCATATACTAAGCGTGAGCATTCTCTTTATAATTATTTACAGCCTCCATTACTTTTACAGCTGCTGGTAAGATTGCTTCACTTAAAGCAGGATGAATATACAACATATCTTTTAAATGCCTTACATCATTATTTATATGCATWACTGCCAAAATTTGATGCATCAAGGTTGAACTTTCTGGTCCTATTAAATGACATCCYAATATTTCATAAGAAWCAGGATCTACTAATAATTTYGTACGRGGATAAGTACGTTTGGTAGACATTGCTTTTGCACTTGCTAACCAGTTTGTTGTTGAGCTTACATAAACTSYSTTATTWKWKTCCAATTCTTCTTGWGTATATCCAACACTTGCRATTTCAGGATCAGTAAAAACRGCATGAGGCATATATTTAAARRSMARRGGCTTTTTTTCATTCGYAAATAAAATYTTGTACAAATAATTCACTTCRTAAGCAGCCGCATGYTGTAACATATGTTCTCCACTYGCATCKCCTACAACATATACTCCTTTTACAGAACTTTGGAAAAATTCATCTCTTTTAATAAAACCATTTKCTTTRATTTKTATGTCCGTATTTTSAAGTTYCARSGTATCTGTATTRGCTATTCKTCCTGTTGCATATAATAAAGCTTCACTTTTATGAAGCGTACTTGTTTTATTYTTATGTTTTAATTTCATWRTAAATTCATTCTTACTATAYTGCACRTCWTCCARTGTTGTTTCAAAATCGATATCTATATTTTTAGAAAACTCTTTTTTAAAAATRTYAGAAATATAWGCATCTTCATTTTTYAATAAWGTATTTGAWCGYACTAAYAAYTTRGTTTTAATACCCACCGCATCAAAAAAATTCGCAAGTTCRCAMGCWATRAAWCCAGARCCTACWATAGTAATAGAYTTAGGAACACGTGTTTTTAAKGGAAATAAATCATCACTGCTCCARGCTTTTTCATGYKRWGGWGCAATAGGWCKTGTACCWGTTGCTATAACAATRATTTTTGCACTTAATTCTTCATTRTTTACTTTAATCGTWGTATTRTTAAGAAAACTTGCATTTCCTTTATAAACAGTAACATTTTCATTAAATTTATTYTTATATACRSTATCAATACCATTAACATAWGCATTACTTTCTTCAAAAATYTTCTCAAGRTCAATATTTTGAATACTKGCTTCAATAAARTGTTTTTTTGAYTCTTTAATWGMRCGTGCTACATGGGCATATCCAATTAATAACTTTGAKGGAACACATCCTCTATTAGGACAAGTACCACCTAAAGCACTTTTTTCTATCAATGCAACTTTTTTTCCCAATTTTGAAGCTTTTACTGCTAAATTACTTGCTCTTCCAGCTCCTATAATTATCAAATCGTAATTTTTCATAAATACCAACCTTTTAAATATTGTTAAACATATTTTAGTCTATATTTTTAATTTTTTGGTAAAAACAAGAGACATTTAAGCAATTAAAATAATTAGTTATATTATCAATATTTTAATTGTTTAATAATTATACAAAAATAAGCATTTAATAATAAAATAAATCATATAATGCACATATTAAAATAATAGGACCTAAAATGCCCCAAGTAGGAAAATTATTCAATTCTGTCCCWTATATTGTAAGAGACCAAGAATGTGGTTATACWGACATCCCTGARGTAGAAGAAGTTATAAACGATTTTCTATCAAATTATATGCTAAAAATAGACAATTTAGTAAATGTATTTTCAAATAACAGAGATACACAAACAAATTTCCATATAAAAGTAAATGGAAACATGCCAAAAGATTCGATTTATGTTGATTATAAACATCATAATTTTGAAATCACTTTTGAAGAATACAAAGAAGCAAAAACCAAAGCAAAAACGATTAACTCTTTGATGTTCATAGAAGAATTTAAACACAGAGAAAACRATGCTTTAGTTGATGCWTTTGAATATATGATTGGATGTGATGGTAACAAACTGTTTATATCTGTATCAAAAGATAAATTTAATATTTATAAACCCAATTCTTCTGCAAATTTGAACAGACTTACTTTATTAAATAAAAAAAGTATTTTAGAAGAGGTTTGCCAAGAATTTGATATTTCTTTTATAGAACTTTATAAAGAATTGCATCCCAATATTATCAAACAAGTGTGTAAAGACTTGCAATTGACGTATAAAAGACTGGCAATTGAAATTGGATATAAACCAGATACGATTAATAAATCAGCATCTACAGGAAAAATATCCGAACAATTAAACAAAGCCATTGAAATGTATTTAGAGAATTTACGTTTAAAAGAAGAACTTAAAGAGTTTACTATTATGAAGAATACCCTTAATAAAATCCTATCTTAAGAAATATTTCATTAGAATCCATTAACAAAAACCAGTTAAAAATACATAAAATTTAATTATTTTGTATTTTTAACATAAAAATTACAAAAGTGAGCATTATGTTTAAAAATATTTTATTAGTACTTTGTACAGCAATTTTATTTCAAGGATGTTTTGAAGAAGTAGAAGATGAGTGGAGTGTGTTTATTTATCCAGATCCAAGCAATACCAAACGTTTTTTAATTTTAGAAGATACAACAAAAGACTTAAAAAAATGTCAAGAACTTGCAAAATCTTATTTAATAAGCAAACAATTAGATTTAGCTACTTATAAATGTGGTTTACACTGTGTATACAATGAAAAACTAAAATCCAATATTTGCGAAGAAATGAACTAGTTTAGTATCTTATGTCAAGAAATATTACTTTTAAATTCATCTTACAAAGCGTTCTAGAAAAAAAGAAAGCACTTATAATTGGTCAAATTGTTACTGTGCTTGCAATAATGATTTCTATTCCCATTCCTTTGTTATTGCCTATGTTAGTGGATGAAGTTCTTTTAGATAAACCCAGCTCAATTTTAGGAAGTATTAATGCAATTCTAGGAGCTGGAGATGCTTTTTATTATATAGCTATTGTAACACTTAGTGTCATAATATTACGTGTAGTATATTTTCTTCTCTCTGTAATTATTACTAAAATTTTTACAAAAATTTCCAAACATGTTACGTTTAAAATAAGAGAGAAACTTCTTACGCATTTAAAACGCGTTTGTATCAATGAATATGAAACCTTAGGATCTGGCGCGGTATCTGCTAATTTAATTACTGATGTTAATACCTTGGATGCATTTATTATAACCAGCAGTTCAAAATTAATTTCTTCTGTTTTAACACTTATTGCTGTGTCTGTTGTCATGATTATTATTCATCCTATGCTTGGACTTATGATTTTAACCATACAACCTATAATCATGCTCATATCAAAAAAAATATCAAAAAATGTTTCTGTATTAAAAAAAGAAGAAAATGAAGCAGTAGAAGATTTTCAAAACAATATTTCAGAAGTTTTAGAACTTTTTTCACAAATAAAAGCATCAAATAAAGAAGAAAACTTTTTTCAAAAGGCCATTAACAAAGCCAAAAATGTACAAATAACATCGAATGAATATGCCTATAAAAGTTTGGCGTATGAACGTTTTTCTTTTACTATTTTTTTAGTTGCTTTTGAAGTWTTRCGAGCCTCTGGKTTAATTATGGTGGCTTACAGTGATTTATCTATTGGTTTAATGTTTGCAATGTTTGGTTATATTTGGTTTATAATAACKCCCATTCAAGATATMTTATCCATGCAATACTCTTATGCATCTGCMAAAGCAGCCATTAAAAGAATTAATAAAATTCTTGATTTRCATTTAGAAGAAGAYWSMCATGAAATATTAAAACTTAAAAACAATGCTTTAGACATACATGTTAAAAAACTGCGATTTTTTTACAATACAGATAAAGTTGTTTTAGACGATATTTCTTTTTCCATTAAAGCCGGTGAAAAAGTRGCTTTTATTGGAGCAAGTGGATCAGGAAAAACGACCCTTGCTCAAATAATATCTTCTTTTTATACCCTAAAAGGTGGAAATATTTTTTACAATGACATTTCAATTCATGATATTAAAAAATCTTCTTTAAGAGAAAACATATTTTTAGTACTTCAAATGCCTATTTTATTTAATAATACTCTTAGATTTAATATTACTATGGGWAATGATGAAATYTGYGATGATARAATTAAAGAAGCCCTTGAAATAGCTCAAATGACRGAACTTATWAATGATATGAAAGAGGGTTTAAATACYATTGTTGGGAAAAATGGAATTCGCTTAAGCGGAGGACAACGACAACGCTTATCCATTGCGCGAATGATTATTGCAGATCCTGCGGTTGTTATATTTGATGAATCAACTTCTGCACTTGATGTWCATACAGAAACCAGACTKTTTGCAGATTTAGAAAAAGTATTAAAAAAYAAAACCGTTATTACKATTGCACATCGTTTAAGTACAGTAAAAAATGCCAATAAAATTTATGTTTTACATGAAGGKAATATWGTACAAGAAGGAAATCATGAGACYTTGTCTTTAGAAGAAGGRCATTACAATAGTTTTGTTCACTCYCAACTCATATAATTAGGTTATAATACNAAAAAACATTAAGATAAACAATGAAAAAAACAAAAACACTCCATAAAAACAATCCGCAYAATCAAGAATACAATTTTGATGAACTTTGTACTTCTTACCCTGCTTTAAAAGAATATGTATTAATAAATAAATACAAYAATGAATCCATAGATTTTTTTAATACMAAAGCAGTRCTTGCYCTKAATAAAGCGCTMTTAAAACACTATTACMAAATWGAGMATTATGATTTACCACAGCAGCATTTAATTCCTCCTATTCCTGGACGTGCAGATTATATACACTATTTAGCACAATATTTAATGCAAAACAATAACAATACAATTCCAAGAGGMAAARACGTAAAGATTTTRGACATAGGAACWGGWGCTAACTGTATTTATCCTATTATTGCAAGYTCTGCTTATGASTGGGACCTTGTTGCAAGTGATAGYTCACAAGAGTCTTTAGACATTGCAAAAAATATTGTAGCCTCMAATACATCTTTRAAMAATAAAGTAGAGTTTAGGTTTCAAAATAAACAAAGTGATGTTTTGAAAAACATYGTTTCAAACGATGAATATTTCATGGCAAGTATTTGTAACCCTCCTTTTCATAAATCAMAAGAAGATGCAAGTGAMGCTTCAAGCAGAAAAATAAAGAAYCTAAAAAAAGATGARTAYGCAAAAACCGTACTTAAYTTYTCAGGAACWGCAAGYGAGCTTTGGTGTCAAGGAGGAGAAGTAGAGTTTATCTCTAAACTTATTTCTCAAAGTACTCTTTATAAAAAGAATTTCTTTTGTTTCTCTACKTTGGTTTCTAAAAAAGAGCACTTAAGTATTTTCGAGMGAAAACTTAAAAACTTAAAAGCYATTGATATTAAAATTCTTGAGATGAAACAAGGYCAAAAAATATCTCGAATTTTAGTTTGGAGTTTYTTAAGTAAAAAAGAAAAACAAGMATGGCTWRMAAAACATCTTTAAAATCTTAAGAAAAGTTTAAWTTTTAATTTACATYAAATTCTTTTTTTACTACTAATCACTTCTTYGTTATCMTTAATAATAYTTATTATTACMCMMTAACAAGAAGGATTTATAATGAACAARTTTCTACTTGAACCCAAAGAGATGTTATTACATAAACATCAYCTTAATAATAAAAACTAYTCCAAAATTTATAACGAATCCCTCCTAAACAATGAAAATTTTTGGAAAAAAATAGCYAAAAGAATTTCTTGGTATCAWGAYTTTAATACKATAAAAGATGTTTCTTTTAAAAAAGAAGATTTACATATTTCTTGGTTTAAAGAAGGAGTTTTAAATGCCAGTGTGAATTGTATTGACAGGCACTTGCAAAAAAGAGCTTCTCAAACCGCGCTGATTTGTGAAGCAGATGAAGAAAAGCAAGCAGAACACATAAGTTATAAACAACTTTATGAAGAAGTATGTATTTTAGCCAATGCACTCAAAGACTTAGGCGTAAAAAAAGGCCATAGAGTTACTATTTATTTGCCTATGATTAAAGAAGCTGTTTTTGCCATGCTCGCTTGTGCAAGAATTGGAGCGGTGCATTCTGTTATTTTTGGTGGATTTTCTTCTTTAGCCATTGCCAAACGATTAAAAGACTGTAAATCACACTTTGTAATTACTGTAAATGAAGGACAAAGAGGTGGAAAAAAGATTGAATATAAAAATATTGTAGATGAAGCTTTAAAAATAAAAGCAGTCAAAGTAAAAACAGTTTTAGTCATAAAACACAAAAATACAGAAGTATTTATGGATAAAGAAAGAGATATTTATTACCATGAAATAAAAGACAAGTATGAAAAAATTTGTGAACCAGAACAAATGAAAGCAGAAGACCCTTTGTTTATTTTATATACCTCTGGTTCAACAGGAACACCCAAAGGTATTTTGCACACTACTGGTGGCTATATGGTTTATGCTTCTTTTACCCATGAAATGATTTTTGATTATAAAGAAAACGATATTTACTGGTGTACTGCTGATGTGGGTTGGATTACTGGACATTCTTATATTGTATATGGCCCTCTTGCAAATGGTGCTACTACAGTCATTTTTGCAGGAATGCCCACGTATCCAAATCCATCAAGATTTTGGAAAATTGTAGAAGAACATAAGGTAAATATTTTATATACAGCGCCCACAGTTCTTAGAACCTTAATGAAAGAAGGAGATGAGTATGTCAAACCCTACAATTTATCTTCTTTACGAGTACTTGGAAGTGTAGGAGAGCCTATTAATCCAAAAACATGGAATTGGTATTATAAATACATAGGAAAAGAGAATTGCCCCATTGTTGATACCTGGTGGCAAACAGAAACTGGGGGAATATTAATAAGCCCTCAAGCTTATGCTACTAAATTAAAACCAGGCTGTGCAAGCGTACCTTTTTTTGGAATAAAACCCTTATTATTAGATGAAAAATCTAAGATTTTAACAGGCAAGGCAGAAGGTGATTTATGTATTAATAATTCATGGCCAGGGCAAATGAGAGGCATATATGGAAACAAAAAAAGATTTTATGAAACCTATTTTAAAACACATGAAAATAAGTATTTTTCAGGGGATCGTGCATATAGAGATGAAGATGGTTTTTATTGGATAAGAGGAAGAGTAGATGATGTTATGAATATCTCAGGACACAGAATATCAACAGCAGAATTAGAATCAGCACTCGTTGCTCATGAAACCGTAGCAGAAGCAGCCGTTGTTTCTTATGCTCATCCCATAAAAGGCGAAGCCATTTTTGCTTACGTAAGTTTAATGAAGAATATTAAAATAAAAAAGGATTTAAAAGAGGATTTAAAATCTTGGGTTAAAGAACAAATAGGAAGCCATGCTAAACCAGAAATAATACAAATAAGCCCTACTCTTCCAAAAACACGCTCAGGAAAAATCATGAGAAGAATCTTAAGAGAAATTGCCAATAAAAACTTTGAAGATTTAGGAGATATCTCCACACTTGCAGATTCTACTGTGGTGGAAGACATCATTAATGTTTATAAAAAAGAAAACCTTTAAGATTTTTGTGTATAATTCTAAAAAATAAAGGCATACTTTATGAAACTTGGATTATATATAGCCTTGGCAATTGTTCTTTTTACAGGATTAATGCTTACATTTTTACTTGTTATTACAGGTAATGCCTAAAATTATAAAGAGATTTTTAATTAAAAATCTCTTTATCCAAAATACGTGTTAATTCTTTTACTCCTAAAACTGAGTGTTTAAATTGTTCTTTTTGATCCTCATTTAAATTCAATTCAACAATTTCTTCTACCCCATTTTTTCCTAAAACAATAGGAACACCTGCAACAATATTGCTATAATCATATTCACCTTCTAGTTGTACCGCACAAGGATAGATCTCTTTTGTATCATTTAAAATAGCATTAAGCATTAAATATGTAGAATAAGCAGGAGCATAATAGGCACTTCCGTTTCCTAGAGCAGCTACAATTTGAGCCCCACCTTTTCTTGTTTTTTCCATGATTTCGAGAATCTCAACATCATTTAAAAATTCACTTAAGTTTTTATTTTGTACTTTTGTATAATTAGCTAAAGGAACCATAGCATCCCCATGCCCTCCCATAACAGATGTTTCAATTTCAGTAGAAGGAATATTAAGTTTTTTTGAAATAAAATGTGCCATTCTTGAAGAATCTAAAATACCTGCCATTCCTATTATTTTCTCTCTTTTAAAAGAAGAAGCTTTTAAAGCAGTATAAACCATAGCATCTAAAGGATTTGAGACTATAATTATTACAGCATTGGGATTAAATGCGATTGTTTCTTTAATGACAGAAATCATTATATTTGCATTGGTTAATAATAAATCATCTCTACTCATTCCAGGTTTTCTAGGAATTCCAGCTGTTATTACCACAATATCACATTCACTTAAGTCTTGCGCTTCTTTTGCTGATGTGACCTTTGTTTTTGAATTACTTGCAGCGCTTGCTTGGGAAATATCTAAAKWCATTGCTTCAAGAATATTTTCTCTTATATCTTTTAAAACAATTTCATCRCAAATATTTTTACTGGCTAAAATAAAAGCCAAAGTAGCACCTACATTACCAAYACCTAYTATTCCTACTTTTTTAWTCATTGTSTNTCCTTYTKTAAATTTTAATTTATTAWATTATATTATATWTTAAAGTTATWTTTAATATAAKKAATTGATTTRAAACAAGGYAAGTACTTTTTCTTTGGAGTAAAATTTTAASGTAAGAAGYATTTTTYCTTTTGTTTTAWCAAACAATTTATTTAAACCYACACWCTTTATGGAGAATTATWATGTTAGAAARTAAAAAAATYAGRCTTTTARTACCTATATTAATYGGMATTTTTGTTGTTTTATTACCAACGCCTGAAGGCCTAAGYACAAATGCCCAYCAGTTTTTTGCAGTATTTTTAGCTGTTATTATTGCCTTAATTCTAGAACCAATTCCAGCTGCTCTCATTGGACTTATTGGTGTTATCTTTTCAGCAWSTTTKGGACTTGTTGAARCTASMGCTAAAGCCAACAGAGATTGGGCYTTAAGTGGTTTCTCAAATGGTGTAATTTGGCTGATTTTTGCAGCATTTATGTTTGCTCTTGGCTATCAAAAAAGTGGTTTAGGAAAAAGGATTTCTCTTTTATTGGTAAAAGCTTTAGGAAAAACATCTTTAGGTCTTGGTTATGCAGTTGCATTTGCAGACGGAATTTTGGCTCCTTTTATGCCATCCAACACAGCAAGAAGTGCAGGAACCATTTTTCCAATAGCTATTAATATTCCACAAATGTTTGATTCAACACCTGAGCATGAACCAAGAAAACTGGGTGCGTATATCTCGTGGGTAGCTATTGCAGCTACTTGTGTTACAAGTTCTATGTTTTTAACAGCCCTTGCACCCAATCTTTTAGCCGTTTCTTTAGTTGAAAAAAACGCAGGTATTATTATTGAATGGGGAGAATGGTTTTCTACTTTGGCAATAATTATGATTCCTTTGTTTTTGGCTGTACCCTTATTGGCCTATATAATTTACCCTCCTACGCAAAAAAAATCTCCCCAAGCTCCTGCATGGGCAGCTAAAGAGTTAGAAAAAATGGGAAAAATCACTAAAAATGAACTCTTAATGTTAGGTCTTGGTATCTTAGCTTTAGTATTATGGATTTTTGGAAAACAATTCTCTATTAATGGAACAACAGCTGCTTTGTTGGTTTTATGTTTATTGGTTTTAAGCAATGTAATTACATGGAATGATGTAATTAGCAATAAAAATGCTTTTAATGTATTCATTTGGTTTGCTACTTTAGTTACTATGGCAGCAGGACTTAAAAAAGTTGGTTTTTTATCTTGGGCTACAGGTTTAATTTCTACAGGTCTTGAAGGTTTTGAACCTCTTAGTATTGCTTTGATTTTATTATTTTTATTTTTTATATTTCATTATTTTTTTGCAAGTGTAACGGCGCATACCGTAGCTTTATTACCACTGTTTTTAGCAGTAGCTTCAAGTTTATTACCAAATGAGATGCTTCAACCTCTTTCAATCTTATTTGTAGGTTCTCTTGGACTTATGGGTATTATTACTCCTTATGCAACAGGTCCTTCTCCTATTTGGTATGGGGCTTCATACATTCCACAAGCTACATGGTGGAGATTAGGAGCAATCTTTGGAGCTATTTATTTAGGTGCTTTAATTTCCTTAGGTTTTTTCATTCTTTAAAACAAGTCTATAATAAACGAAAACTCTTTTCGTTTATTCGTTTATGTTTTTTAAATATTAATGCTACTTATGCAATAATATTTAAATTATATATAAAAAGAAATACCATGTTAATACAAAACAAATTCTTAAAATACTTTTCAATTCTTTTTTGTTTTATTTTTATATCTTATTTACTGTATATGATTTACCTGTCTTTTTTTATTGTAAAAAATCAATTCCTTGATTTAGGAGATTCTACYTATGTSAATCAAGTAAGAATGGATGATTATACAAAAAGACTAAGTTTTCATCTAAGCAAAGGATGTAAAAGAAATGAAATATGCGAAGTACAAAGCTTTCTTGATTTAGTTACAAATATCCCTTATAAAATAAATCAAAGTATTGCAAGAAGCTCAAAAAACGTTATCAAACAAAACTATGGGGATTGTGATGATAAAAGCAATCTTTTAATTTCACTTCTAAAAGCAAAAAACTATGAAGCGTATTTTGTTTTAGTACCCAAACATATCTTTGTTATTGTGCATTTAAAAAATAAACTTAAAAACAAAAAAGCGCTTTATGTAAATAAAAAAGCCTTTTATATTCTAGAAAGCACAGCTACAAATTCAAAAATAGGCTTTAGATTTAAGTATAAGTTTGATGAAATAGAAGCCATTATTGATCCTTTTAAAAACAAAAAATTACTTATTACTTCCCTTGATTATAAATATTAACTATTTCTTTTATATCTTTTGGAGTAGTTTGGCAGCATCCTCCAATAATTCTAGCCCCTGCTTTATACCAAGCTTCTGACATTTTTGCATAGGAAATATTGTTTGTAGATGTTTTCCATGATTTATCGTTTGCATCATAAATATCTCCACTGTTTGCATAAACAATGATTATTTTACTTGAGACTTTTTTTATCTCTTGTATAAGAGCTTGGGCATATTTAGGCGAGGTACAATTAATTCCAATAGCAGTAATAAAAGAATATTTTTCAAGATATTGCGCGCATTCTTTTATTGTTTCTCCACTGTTAATATGTAAAGAATCTTTTGCACTAAAACTAATCCAAGCATTTATATTCTTTTTATTTTTTAATAAATTAACATAAGCTTTTGCTTCTTTTAAACAAGGAACGGTTTCAAAAGCAAGAATATCAGGTTTGGCTTCAAGTAAAGTGTTCAGTCTTTTTATATGAAATGCTTCCAGTTCTTTTTGATTTAAAGAATAATCTCCCCTAAACTCCGAACCATCTGCTAAATATGCACCATAAGGACCAATAGATGCAGCAACAAGAGCTTTACTTGTGTTTTCACTGTTCTTATTGAAGTATGCATCTCTTGCTTCTTTAGCCAAAGACACAGATAATAAAAGCATCTTTTTAGCTTCGTTTTCCTTAAGTCCTTTTTTATAAAATCCTTCATATGTGGCTTGATAACTTAAGCTTGTAATACAATTAGCCCCTGCTTCTAAATAATCCTCATGTACTTCTTTAATGGCTTTTGGATTAGAAATTAAAAACATTGAAGCCCAAAGCTCATCGTTTACATCATAACCCTTGCGTTGAAGTTCTGTTCCAGATGCGCCATCAAGCACTATTATTTTTTGTTTTTCTAAGAGGTTTTTTAATAGGTTCATATAATATTCACTTTTTTTAAATTTATTATAAACTGCACATAAAGCCTTAGTTTAAAACAGTTTCTTTGGTTATAATTATAGAATAATGAACTTAAGTATAGGACAAATATGAAGGCTTTAAACCAACAAATAAATTTTATAATGGAAATAGATAAACTCAAAGCAGTTTATCGTCAAACTACGGTAAAAGAAGACAATAACAGACAAGAAAATTCAGCAGAACACTCTTGGCATATAGCACTAGCTGCTATAATTCTTCAAGAATATGCAGGAAAAAAAATATCTATCTCACGTGTTATTCAAATGTTATTAATTCATGATGTTATAGAAATAGATGCAGGAGATTTATTTGCTTTTGAAGATCAAAAAAATCAAGATGAACAAGAAATAAAAGAAAAAAAAGCAGCAGAGCGTTTATTTTCTTTATTGCCTCAAAATCAAGCAAAAGAATTTAAAGATTTATGGTTTGAATTTGAAGCCTGTATTTCCAACGATGCTTGTTTTGCAAAAGCTATTGATAGAATCTTACCTTTATTTATTAATATGAGAAATGATGGGGGATCGTGGGTTAAACACAGTATTTCTAAATCTCAAGTCTTAAAAAGAAATTCTTATTTAAAAGAAGCCTCACCAAAATTATGGGCTTACGTACAAGATGAAGTAGAAGAAGCGGTAAAAAATAGCTGGTTAGAAGATAAATAAATCTTTAAAAGATTTATTTATCTATTTATTTAAAGTACCTTTTTTTAAGTAACGTTTTAATTTAGCAATTATCATATTAACAGCTATTTTATTTTCCCCACCACGTGGAATAATAATATCTGCATAACGCTTAGAGGGTTCACAAAATTCTAAATACATTGGTTTAACCGTAGTTAAGTACTGATCACGTACACATTCAAAGGTACGGTCCCTCTCATTAATATCACGTTCAATTCTTCTTAAAAGCATCTCATCCGCATCTGTATCAACAAATATTTTTACATCTAAGAGTTCTCTTACTTCAGGAATTGATAAAATTAAAATTCCCTCAATAATAATGATTTTTTTAGGAGAAATGCTAACACTTTCTTCTTTTCTTAAATGTGTCGTAAAATCATAAATWGGTCTTTTTATAGACTTKCCTTTTTTTAAGGCTTTTAAATGTTTAACCAATAAAGAAAACTCAATAGAATTAGGATGATCAAAATTCACCTTAGCTCTTTGTTTTATTGTTGTATTCTTTAGTTCTTGATAATATGCATCCTGCTCTACTAAAGCCGCATCTCCACCTCTAAATGCTTTTACTAAATTGTGGGCAACAGTAGTCTTTCCAGAGCCACTTCCACCAGCAACACCCACAAAAATGCAGTCTTTCATATTCTATCCTTATATGTATTTTTCGCATTATATCTAAACTTACATATGTTTGTTTTTAAAACTTAAGTGTAAATTAGATAATAAGTATGCTCTTAAATAAGAAGTAACATTTATTAATTAATACGGAAAAAAAACAAAAGAATTCCTTCATGTATAGATAAACAAACTTCTAAATTTATACTTTATAACAAATATTTATCCACATCATAATGGTTCACTTCTGAATCCATTACAAACCAAAAAAGAGGTATTATCACAAAAAACAATGCAATAAAAAAACCATAAGCATTAAATAATACCACAATTACAGGAAGCATTAAAGCAAGCACAAAAACATATGCCAGTGTTATATCAGAAAGATATTTCATAATATATCCTTTCATTCATTATTAATTCTAACAAAAACTCTTAAAATAATAGAAGTGTTTTTTTAATTAGTTTTTACTTTAAAACATTTTGTAATAAACTATAAGGAAGGCTTTTATTATGAAAAATACTTTTTTAACACTTCTACTGCTATTGTTATTTGTAAACACTGCTTTTGCCAACAACAATACAAACTACAAACTTGAACTGCTAATAAGTTCTTTGAATAAACCTTGGTCTTTTGTATTTATATCTCAAACAAAGATTTTAATCAATCAAAAAAGTGGTGAAATGGTACTTTTTGATTTAAAAACAAAAAAAAGAAAAAACATTGAACATAATTTAGAAATTGAATCAAGGGGCCAAGGAGGACTCTTAGACCTAAAAAAATCTCCTTTTTTTAAAAAAGATTCTTATCTTTATCTTACCTATGTACAAAAAAATACTTCTTTTTTAAGCCTTGCTAGAGCCAAATACAAAGAGAACAGCCCTCTTGTTTTTCAAGATATATTTATTAGCACTACAAAAAGTAATACAAACAGGCATTTTGGTTCACGCATAACTTTTGATGAAAACAATCATGTTTTTATTAGTTTAGGAGACAGAGGAGAAAGAAAGAATGCACAAAATTTATTAAATCATGCRGGAAGYATTATTCGTCTTAATTTAGATGGAAGTRTTCCWWCTGATAATCCTTTTGTAAACAAKAAAAATGYTTTAGATGAAATCTATTCTTATGGRCACAGAAACCCTCAAGGACTTTTTTATGATAAAAAAAGAAAACTCTTATTTTCAAATGAACATGGGCCAAGAGGAGGAGATGAAATTAATATAATAAAAAAAGCAAAAAACTATGGTTGGCCCCTAGTTTCATATGGAAAAGAATATTATTCTTTATCTTTTGTAGGAGAAACAAGAAGAAAAAAAGGCATGGAAGATGCAATAAAAGTTTATATCCCATCAATTGCACCCTCTTCTTTATTGCTTTATTCTGGAAAAATATACAAAGAATGGAAGAATAATTTATTTTCAAGTGCGCTTGCTTTAACACATATTAACCGTATTGTTTTAAATAAAGAGATGAAAGTAATACATGAAGAACGTCTGTTCTTAAATCTAAAAGAGCGTATTAGAGCAATAGTGGAAGATGAAGAAGGATATATTTATTTTTCAAGCGACCAAGGAAATATTTATAAAATAATAAAAAAATAAATTTCACAAGAACCATGTAATAGGAACCCAAGGCTTGTTTGAAATTTATATATAATTTAAGTAATCTACTTTAAAATAATAAGTATAATTTTATAATCATTATATTAACATTATTATCCAATACTAAATAAGGGGTATCTAATGTTTAATAATTTTAAATTAACAACTAAATTTGCGCTTTCAATGGCTTTATCATTATTTTTTATGGTTTTAATTTCATTGTCATCTTATATTGGCTTTAAGGTTATTGGAGAAGAGTTAGATGAAATTTATCATTACCAAATCCCCATAAACAAACTTATTTCACAACTTGAAAAAGACATTTTAAAAGAAGAAATTCTTACGTATAATTTGATTATTGAAAGTAAGAATACAAAAAGTAGTCAATTTTTAAAGATTAAAGAAAATATGAGAATATTAGAAGAGGAAACCAATAAAGTAATTTTAGAAGCAAAAAATTTAGTCAAACAAGCTCTTTCACATAATACAGATCTAAAAACTCAAAATACTTACGAACTATTTTTAAAAGAATTAAATGTTTTAGAAGCAGAACAAAATGTTTTTAAAAAAACACTGCATCTATTTGAAGACGATTTAAAAACAAACAATGTACACAATATTGAAGCAGAAAAAAAGTTATTGCATGAAGAATTAGATGAAATGGATGCAAATATTCAGATATTAAGCCATCAAATGGAAGCACTTCTTGAACTCTCATCTAAAAAAGCAGAAGCAGATGAACAGCTCATTTTAAAAATTATTGCAATTATCGCTATTATTGCTGTTTTATCCTCAGTATTAATCACCCTTTATCTAAGTAGGAATATTTCTCAGGCTATAAAAGAGTTTCAAGAAGGTTTGTTTGATTTTTTCAAATATTTAAATAAAGAAAAAAACGATATACAACTTCTTCATGATAAAAACAACGACGAATTAGGAAATATGTCAAAAAAAATCAATCTCCATATTAAAAATACCAATAAAATAATAGAAGAAGACAGAAGTTTTTTAAAAGATGTTAATAACATAGTAAGTCAAGTAAAAAATGGTGTTTTAAATAAGCGTTTAAACAATACAACACAATCTCAAAATCTAGAAGAGTTAAGAATTTCTTTTAATGAAATGTTAGAAAGTTTACATTCGAATGTAGGTGAAAATACCAACAGCATTTTAAATGTATTGGAGCATTTTTCAAAATTAAATTTTATGCATCAGGTAAAAAGTGATAAAGGGAAAATCTCACTTGCAATAAATGAAGTAAACAAACTTATTACTAGTATTTTATACTCAAATATCAACAATGGTCTCATTTTACAAGACAATGCAAACAAACTTTTAATCAATACCCTCTTATTAGACGAATCCTCCAGTGAAGCAGCAATATCATTAGAAGAAACCGCAGCCGCATTAGATCAAATCACTGCAAACATACAATCAAATACTCAAAATATTACGAAGATGTCTAATAATACGCAAAAACTAGAAGAAGCTACGAATAAAGGAAAAGAACTTGCCACTTCAACCATGCAATCAATGAATCAAATTAATACACAAGTGAATGAAATAAACACAGCCATTGAAATTATTGATAAAATTGCTTTTCAAACTAATATATTGTCATTAAACGCAGCCGTTGAAGCAGCAACTGCGGGGGAAGCAGGGAAAGGTTTTGCTATTGTGGCACAAGAAGTAAGAGATTTAGCATCACGTTCAGCACAAGCCGCTAAAAAAATTCAAACCATTGTAAATAATGCAAATGTAAAAGCCAAAGAAGGGAAAAAAGTAACCCAAGATATGATAGAAGGCTTTGATAACTTAAACTCAGATATTTCTAATACCATTATCCTAATCAAAGAGATAGAACATTCTTCCCTTGAACAAACACACGCTATTGAACAAATCAACGATGCTGTATCAATTCAAGATCAGCAAACTCAAAAAATTGCCCAAGTTGCTTCTACTAGTAAAGAAATCGCAGAAAAAACATCTATTATCTCAAAACAAATTGTTGAAGAAGCCAATGAAAAAGAGTTTGAAGGAAAACACAGCCTTATTAAAAATGCATCCATTAGAGTACAAAGTATTAATATGCATTATAAAGGAGATGAAAAAAGAACAATAGAAAAAAGCTTAAAATATGATTCTAATCATCAACTGGAACAAAAAAAGAACAAAGCGATATAAGCACTTTTGTTTAAAAATAAAAGGATAAGTATTTAACATATATTTTTAATAAAAAGGTTCTACTTTATTTATCCAATAAAATATCGGCTTTATTTCGTAAGTTCTTTTTATATAAGAATTCTTTTTCTCTTTTAGAGAATTCTTCTTTTTTATTGTTTTGTTTCTCTTTTTTATCTTTATTGTCTTTTTCTTTATTTTTAAATAATGTAAGCACTAAATACGCAGAAAAAACAATATTAAATAAAATAATCAACCATTTTCCAATAAGCAACACTTTTAAATACTCTAATTGTTTGCTTATTTGTAAATACTCAACAATATCTGCATAAATTGCATTGGAGAACAAGGTGATGCTTAATAAAAGAACAATAAGTAAAACTCTTTTTCTAAACTTGTATAAATAATACCAAAACACTGCCGATTTAACTTGTTTAAACATCTATAACCTTAAATAAAAACGTTTAATCCAAGTGCAGCAAGGGCCAACAACAAAGATTTTGTTTTTAATTCATCAATAATTTTACGTTCTTCATCACTTATTATGATTTCTAATTCTTCATTTGTATAATCATCAAATGTTTTGTGTACTTGCGCCAATCTGGCTTTTGTAGATATTACTGCATTTTCTCTGATTTTTTCTTTGATTTTATCTTTTAGTGTAGTGCTTTTGATTTTTGAGTAATCAAAAGCTTTGTCCATATTTTCTTTTATTATTGTTTTAAGACTCATACGTATCCATTGTTTTTCTTTAGTATAACATCTTATTATTAATAGTAAAAAGAATTTATAGTTCTGCAGGTATATTATTTTTATTAAAGAAGCAGTATTTTAAGAAGAGCTAAGAACCTAATTCTTAGCTTTTGATGTTTTTATTCTTCTGTGAAATAAAAACTTAGTTTTCCTGCTTGTGCATCGTAGTTTTTGCTTTTTGTATCTTTATAAGAATCTATAATTTCTTACGAACTAGCTGATTTAAGGATATTAATCTCCCCTATTTCATAGGATTTATTAACGTTTTCCAGAATGTAAAGCCTCAAACTAGTTTAGTAGATATTCTATCTAATAAATTTTTTAAGCTATACACAGTTATTTTTACACTAGCAGGTAAATCCATAGATTTATTTCCCTCTAAATTCTTTTGCATTTACATCTGCAACAATTTCATCCGCAATATCTGCTGTTCGTTGAGCAATATCATTACTTTTACTTGCAATTTTTACATTTTCTTGGGTTTGATAATCTAAACTATTAATCGCATCATTGATTTGTTCAATTCCAAGTAATTGTTCTTTCGAAGCACTTGATACATGTTTAATTAAATCATCTGATTTAGTGATACTTTCATTTAAACCAATGTAAGCCTCGATCATTTCATTGGCAATATTTTTTCCTTCATTGGCTTTTATATTTGCTCTTTCAACCAAAGCTTTAATTTCATTTGCAGCTTCAGCACTACGTGAAGCAAGATTTCTTACTTCTTGAGCAACCACTGAAAAACCTTTTCCAGCTTCACCTGCTGTTGCAGCTTCAACAGCAGCATTAAGAGATAAAATATTCGTTTGAAAGGCGATTTGGTCAATAATTGTTATGGCTTCATTTATATCACTTATTTCTGAGTTAATTTCATCCATGGCATTATTTGTCTTGTTTGCGAGTGTTTCTCCTTCACTTGCACAAGCACTTACTTCAGAAGCAAAAACAGAGATTTTTTCTATATTATTCGTATTGTTTCTTATATTTCCTGTTATTTGTTCAACTGCAGCTGCCGTTTCTTCAAGTGAAGCTGCTGCTAAACTTGAGTTTTTATTTAAATCATCTACATTTAACAATAAAGTTTTTGAACTCTCTACTAAAACATTACCATTGTCTTTATTCTTTAATAACATATCATTAATAATATCAGCCAGAGCATTCAAACCCTCGGCTGTTTTGCCCTTAGAGTTTTGAATTCTATGTCTAAAATCTAAGTGTTGATAACTTTTTAATGATATTTGTAAATCTGTAATATTTTCACATACTTCATTCCCAATGACTTCAATCATTTCATTAATAATAATTTTCAGTTCTTCTAAACTTTTATTATTTGTATTTAATTTTATTTCTTGTTTTAAATCACCATTTTTAATATTTGCTACAACTGCTTTTACTTCATTAATTAAAGCAATATCTTCTTCTATTAGTAATTTTGATTTTTCAATATTTTCATCAACTATTTTAGACATTACACCTATTTCATCTTTTGAATCAATTCCAATTAATTGAACTTCCGTACTCTCTTTGTTCAGGTATTTAAAAAAGTCAATAAGTCCAATTTGAAAGGCATTAATTAATGATGAAATATTTCTTGGTATAAATATTGACAATAAAATAACCAGAACTAAAATAATAGATGAGATAATCATAACAACATTTTGAACATCTGAATTTAACGTAGCTACCATTGGTCCAATTCTATCTTGCTCTTTTTTTATAGCCATTTTTACATCTTCTGAAAGTTTGGAAATGTTTTTTCCAATCACAGTTAAACCTTCATTAACAAGCGTATTTCGTTTCGCAATAATTGTAATTATTTTATTCACACCTTCTTGATATTTATCTATAAGATATATAGCTTTATCAATTTCTTTTGCATAAGATGTTTTATGGTATTGTTCAATTTTACCTTTTAAGGTTAGGAATTCATTTGCTATTCTTTTAGAATATTCAAGCTCATTAGAAGCCAAGTATTTACTTGTATAAAGTCTTGCAAGCAGCAGTGTTCTAATATTTTGAGCAATTGATAAAGAAATTTCAAGTTCATAATTTACTTCTGCATCGTCCATAACTTTTGTTAAATATTGTTCTATTAGTTCCCCATTTACATTTAGGTTCTTAGTCACAATATCATCTATTTGATCCATAAAAACGGTTACATCATAAAAATTATTTTTATACTTTAGAAGGTCATCTTCTATGATATTAAAAAGTTTTTTTCTCGATTCTTCTTTTATCTCAGATTTTGCTTTCTTAACAAAAGAAACTGCCTTTTCAAACTTATGATTAAAATCTTCAATATTTTTTTTATCAGATTCTGTTAAATAGTTTTTAACTGACATTCTAATTATAAACATATTTGATTGAATTTTTTGTGCTAAAGCACTGTCATTTGCCATCGATCGGTAGTTCGTAAAACCATTTGATATTTCTTTAATACTTGAAATACTTATTATGCTAAGTATTAATATTAACACGGCAATAGAAACAAAACTAGCTATTAATTTTGTTTTGATTGTAAAATTATTCATTCTTCTTCCTTAGGCAGATTAATAGAAAATACAAATGTGAAATTATTATTTATWMWYTMAKWAKAATMKWWWWTWKAAAARRAWWYTYSWWYMATTWTWKTWRAWTWRTTATGATATATCATTAGTATATCAAATATATATTTCTTTTATATTAAAAAAAACTTAAATTATATATTCTAATTTTTCTGTTTGTTTTTTTCAGTAAACTAATAAATAACAAAAATATTCGAAGAAAAAGGAGTGTGTTCTTATTCAATAGTATAGTTTAGTAAAATAGTATGTATCGGCTAAAGAAAGGAATAAAACAGTTGTTTCTCTAATAAAACATTTGCCTTGTTTTATAGTTACATTTTATATAATAATTCTTCTTCTTTTTTTAAAAATTATTATTTTTATTTATTTTGTCTTTATTTTATCTCTTAGCGTAGTACTTTTAATTTTCGAGTAAGCAAAAGCTTTATCCATATTTTCTTTAGTAAAATATCTTATTATTATTAATAAAAAGGATTTATAGATCTGCTTGTACATTATTTTCATTAAGGAAGTAGTATTTTAGGCAAGAGCTAAGAACCTAGTTCTTAGCTTTTATTGTTTTTATTCTTCTGTGAAATAAAAACTTAGTTTTCCTGCTTGTGAATCGTAGTTTTTGCTTTTTGTATCTTTATAAGAATC
This sequence comes from Arcobacter sp., assembly GCA_002733685.1. Taxonomy (GTDB): domain Bacteria; phylum Campylobacterota; class Campylobacteria; order Campylobacterales; family Arcobacteraceae; genus NORP36. The sequence continues at coordinate 191,420 of NVWN01000004.1, forward strand.
GATAATTTCTCTTGCTTTAATAAAAGAACTGGCTGTTGCAATGATTTCTTTTTTATCTTCATTTACAATAACACCCTTATCATTACTTTTTTTAAATGCTTTTGCTCTATCTATGTCTTTAAAGGTACATTTGATAATATCGATGTCTCTTTTTACATCAATTCTTGCTTTTTTCTTTTCATCATCAAAACGTAATATACGGTTCCCATTAGAAGAAATTTTCATTGTTTTTGCACTTAGAATATCTTCACATGTTTCAAGTATTACATACTCTTTTCCATTAATTAAGATTTCATCATTTTGCAATAATTTAATCTCTTTGATACTCGTTTTTTTACCCTTAGCCATTAATGCCCTTTAGTTTTTCCACATTATAGCTAAATTTAAACTACTAAGCTAAAGATTAAGACTACTTAGCCTGCCTTTAATCCAAGATTTTTTTTATTAAGCTATACTAATATTATTAAAATAAAAGGAGATACAATGGCAAAAGGTAAAGACGTTCAAAARTCAGTTAAAAAAGCMCCTGCKAAATCATTAAAAGAAAAAAGAGCAGATAAAAAAGCGAAAAAAGATTCATAATATTTAAARTTKGGGGGACTAAACTACTGTCCTCCWAATTTATTKYAAACATKAARYMYTRGTTTKNATACTCAGGAACMAGTACARCAAAACCTTCYGTAATTTCATTTCTTAATTTTKWAAGCTCTTTKGATTCAAAACAATTATAAAAATCCTTCGCATCYTCCATACTTTTAAACTTATACATCACCATATTTGAATAAGCAGAACCTTCTAATAKTTGTGTAGGACTWGCAACKACTAATWKTGCWKMATATTTTTTGATAATTTCTAAAGACAAGGGYCCYAATTCATYTATTTTATCTSYGTTCGTAATWTTATAATTGTAAATTATATAWGCGCTCATTTWCATCCTTTTTATWYTTAGTATTCCCAACTYTTATAKGTATCGTTTTCRTTTTTCATATCTTCATATAAACAAACCATTCTATGTAAAAACCAGCTTTTKCCAAAATACGTAATAAGAAYTCCTAAAATAACKCCCCAAAGAGAATAATAAATARTTGCCCAAATTGATAAAAGYARACCAARAGAAGAAATRATATTAAGWATKGTATTAAGAGAACTAATATGGTGGAAMGGAAGRGGAATTTTATCTCTGTTTAAATAAATTCTTTCTCCTAATACTGCTTTTGATGCCCAGTTTTTGGTTGATTTGGCTTTTTTAAAAACAACAGGATTATAAAACATCCAAAGCAAAGATAACACAGCAGGAATTAAACACCACCAGCCTATCCAGATACGACTCCAAAAAGAAAACAGTATAATAGGAAGAACAGAATACCTACTCCAAACACTAAGAGGATTGGCATGTTTCATCCAGTTWTCATCACTCAAATTAAAAAAATTAGCAATTTTTCGCTCTAATGTCATTTTTTRCCTTTTATAAAATAAATAAAWCCCGTCTAAATACTTATTCYAATAGTTTTAAAACAGCGGTTATTTCYCCAGYTTCTAAARAAAAAGAACTTATAKCTAAGTCTTCTTTCATGTGTTYWGKTGAAGTTGTACCATTTAAAGGCGTAATATTTATTTGCTGTAAAAATCTATAAAATATTTGAGCCGATGTTTTTTTATACTTAGTACATAAAAAAAGAACTTCTCGCGAAGCCAGAATATGTGGATTAGCACTCAAAGACCAAAAACTTTGGTAAGAGATATTTTTATTTTTACAAAATTCTCTTATTTTTTTGTCATAAGCAGAATCAGCATAAAATCTGTTTTGTAAAACTTTGGGTTTAATCTTAGCTATATCGTATAAATAAGAAAGTGTTTGAATATCATAACAATTACAAAGACCAAGTTGTTTCACCTGCCCTACTTCTACATATTCTTCCATTGTTCTATAAACACTTATAAAATCTTTCATAGGGGAAAAAGGAGAATGAATTAAATACGAATCAATACAATCCACTTTTAGATTCTCTTTTGATCGTATAAAAGATTTTTCAAGTTGTATGATTATGTCATCAGAGCTTAAATAAGGCATATTATCTTGGTCTTGACCATTAATAGGCGTAAACTTTGTTTGAATAAAAACATCTTCTCTCTTAAGACCAGTTAAGAAAGCTTCTTGTAACGCAAGGCCCACTAAATCTTCTCTGTAATGTCTGGGTTGACAAGCGGTATCAATAGCTCTAAAACCAAAAGTTAGAGCTTCTTTTACAAGTCTGGTCGTTTCTTCTTTTTTCCAAGCCGTTCCATATATCATCTTTGGCATGTTTTCCCTTTTTTATACAGTTAATAAAGCAGTATGCCTTGATTAATACTGTTTTTATTCTTGATTTTGATTCAAGCCCAATTTTTTTTGTTTGATTTTACTTAAACCCAAAGATACTATACGGTGCGATTCTTTAAGGTATTCTTCTAATTCTTCATCTATTTTTTGTGAATTATCAATTTTTTGAATCCATTTCATGCCTCTGTTTGCAAAATATGGGGCTGGTTTATAACCTTCTAAATCACTTAAAAAATAAAAATCCTCTGGCGAGGTTTTAAAAGTAAAAGCTTCTTGCTCCTTGTTTGTAAAACCCCCAATAGCAAAAACTTTATCTGCCACTTTCCATACATGAGACCCACCCCATTGATTGACATAAGAAGTAGCTATTAAAGAAGAACAAAATTTATTAAATGCTTCATAATTCATAAGTATATCTTTCTTATGTTGATTTATTTATGAGGTATTTTAACTGTTTAAAGATTAATTTTCATCTATTAATATAAACAGTTAACTTTAATAAAATAAGCTTCATTCGCAAGGGTGTACTTACTGTAATTTAAATAGTAAACACCCTTGTTTTAGAACAGCTATAGTTATTTATTTTGCAACAGCAAGAATAGAAGATACCACTCTATCAACCTCATTAGTTTGCAAACCTGCAATATTAATTCTAGCCCCTGGTACTAAATAAATTGAATGCTCTTGTTGAAGTTTTAACATCTGAGCGTCACTAAGCCCAGTCATAGAAAACATACCTTTGTGAGAAAGAATATAATCATATTTATTTGAATCGCTCTTGATTCTAAAAGATTCTACTAAAGCATGACGTAAAGCTAAAATTCGCTCTCTCATTTCTTTTAATTCTAACTCCCATTGTTTTTTTAAGATAACATCATTTAATATCTTAGAAACAATAGCAGCTCCATGTGCGGGTGGCATTGAATAAGAACCTCTGGCTAATTCCCCCATATGAATTCGTACTTCTTTTGCTTTTTCTTGTGTTTTTGCAATTACAATTGCAGCGCCTGTTCTCTCACGGTATAAACCAAAGTTTTTTGAGCACGAAGTTGATATAAGTACTTCTTGTACTTGATCAACTAAAAATCTAAGTCCTTTGGCATCTTCATCTAAATCATCCCCAAGTCCTTGATATGCGATATCAATAAAAGGAAGAAAACCATTTTTTTGTGACAACTGGGCTATTTTTTTCCAAGCATCAAAAGACAAATCTGCTCCAGAAGGATTATGACAACATCCATGAACTAAAAGAACATCATTCTCTCCTAGGGTTTCCACCACTTTCATCATTAACGCTTCATTTACTTGTTTTGTTTCAAGATCCAAATAAGGATATTCACAAACTTCTAAACCTGCTTTTTCCATAATAGTACGATGATTAATATAACTGGGATTACTAAGCCATACACGAGCACCAGGGCGAGAAAGTTTAATTAAATCTGCTAAAAGCCTTAATGCCCCACTAGCCCCTGGTGTTTGCAAAGTACTTGCTCGTAAACTTGCTTCACATTTACCTAAAACCAAATCTTGCATAGCAGTATTAAAATGTTCATCTCCTACAAGCCCTATATAACTCTTACTTTCTTCACTTACAGCACTACTTACAGAAGCATTTCTTACTGCTTGCATAATAGGTGTTTTTCCATATTTATCTTTATATATACCAATGCCTAAATCGATTTTTGCACTTGATACATCGTTTTTAAAAGCAGACATTACTGAAAGAATAGGATCACCTTTTGGTTTATTTAATAATTCTAAAATCATGATACTTTCTCCCCATGTAAAACACCACTTGCAAGAAGCACACCTGAAATCACAAGTAGCATTCCTAATAATAAAGTAATACTAATTTGTTCTCCTAACATAAATGCAGCTATTGAAGTAGCAACAACAGGTGTTGCTGCTCCAATTGCTGCCGCTTTTTCTGCACCAATTCTTAAAATGGCAGCAGAAAAACAAAGCCCTGAAAAAATACCCACAATAATACCTTGCACCAATATTTGTGCAAKTAAYTCAGACAGTGGCATTAAAGAATAWCCAAGMKCAGGCTGCGTAATTACAATCCAAAGYGTGATAAATATTCCATTTGGTAAAGCAGAAAGTGCTGCWACTTGAAGAGGWKWAAGYCCWGATACMCKAATACTAATAGTAAAGATWGCCCACAACATTGCACAAAATAAAAAMAGTCCTTGYCCCAATAAYAAAGTTTCATCMARAYTAYTWCCTGCATTAAYTAACATAAAWACAATGCCACAAAAAATAATACTAAGACCTATKGTTCTAAAAAGTGGTAATTTTTGTTTGAAAATMAYKACTGCTATTATGGTTACAAACAAKGGTGTWGTWCCWGGTATTAAAGTACTTCCATAAGCKACTTGTGTTAATTGCATGGCATATCCAGAYAYTAKRAAAAAAGGCAAACCACTTCCTATAATAATTCCYARCAAATAYAAAGGAGGTACTTTTGCATAATTTTTCATGCTTTTTAAAAAAACAGGTAAGAGTATTAATCCAGGTATTGCATAACGAAAAAAGGTTAATTCTACTAATGTTAAAGGCGTAAGCGCACCAACTCTAAGAGATAAGGTGTAAGAAGACCAAATTAGCACCGTTACAAAAGCTAAAAACAAACCAAGAGTTTGTTGTTTCGCTGTGCTCGTAATATTTTGTACAAGTGTATTATTATTTGACATATATGCCTCCTAGGCAGTTATAGTATAATTTGAAAGAAGTATAGCCCTTTGATTTGTTTAAGTCTTTATCAAAACACCTCAGATATTTGTCTTTTTGAGTATATTTTATTGTCCATATATAACCAAATAACAGTTTATTTATGATAGGATTCTTTATGCAAAGAAAAATAACACGTGATTTACACATAAACATCGCAAATAAAACAATGTCTTATATTTATATGTATATAGATACGGCTATTAATATAGATGAGCTTGCACTTAGTTTTTCTATAAGTAAAAAACATCTTCATAATATTTTTAAAGAACAACTGGGTATTAATATTTATGAATCCATAAAATCAATAAGGCTGCAAAAAGCTTCAAATATTTTACTTACTAATAAATACTCAACAATAACGCAAGTTGCTAATATGTGTGGGTATAGCTCTCAATCTTCTTTTATAAAAGCCTTTAAAAATCGTTTTGAAGTAAGTCCTACGCAGTGGAGAAAAGGTGCTTATGAAGCCTACTCAGATAAAATAATGGAAAATTCTTTATTAAAAGATTCTTTGCCTAATTTTGATACCTCAAAGGTAAGAATTGTTAAAACACAAGACCGATTGATTTATTATATTAGACAAAAAGGATATATAGTAAAAGAAGCCAAAAAGAAGTGGCAGCAGCTTCAAGCTTTTGCTTATACCAATGATTTAAAAGACTATGAACAAATAGGTATTTATCATGATAACCCTGCTCTTACTCCACACGATCAGTGTTTTTATATAGCAGCACTTAGCAGTAAAAAGAAAATAGAAAATACCAATATTCCTTGCAATACTTTAAAAGGTGGCTTGTATGCCACCTTTGATTTGTATGCAGGAGATAGAGAAGCCGCATGGTTTGTTAAATGGGCTTATCATAAGTGGTTGCCAACAAGTGGTTTTGAGACAACAACAGACTCCTCTTTTCTTATTATGCACAAAAATCATTTTTTAGAAGACAATGAAATAGATGCTACTTTTTATCTTCCTATAAAAAGTGTATAAAATAAAGATTCAGCCAAAGTCTCTAAGCTTCGGCTTTTTTCTTAGCATTGATTAAAAATACCCCAGAAAAAATCAAAACAGTAGCCATTAGATCAACAAGAGTAATATCTTCGTTCACAAAAAAGTAAGCAATAAAAAGAGCTACAAGAGGTGGAAGATAAGTTGCTGATGATGCATTTACTGCACCAATTCGCTCAATTAAATAATAGTAAATAATAAAAGCCAAACCCGTACCTAATAATCCCAAACCAACAACTAAACCTATAAAAACATGGGTATGAGGCAGAATATTTTCAATGCCTTCATAATCCGTAATAAAAAGCAATATAAGAAGAGCATAACCCAATTGATAAGACGTAAGAGCTGCAAAATGTATTTTTAGAGGCGAAATAAATCGTTTCGCATAAACAAATGATATTCCAATAATCAAAGAGCCTGTTATTGCAAAAATAACCCCTTCAATATTTGTTTCTAATAAATTGGCATCATAAGGTTTTGCAATAAGTACCACGCCTAAAAGCCCAATAGCAATACCTAAGATTCTAAGGGGTGTTATTTTTTCGTCTTTTATGAAAATAACGGCAAGAATGAAAGTAAAGAGAGGGATGGTGCCACTTAGTGCACCTACAACCCCTGATAATAGCAAAGAAGATGCTTTTACAAAAAAGTAATAATAAACAGTCGTTGCTAATAATGACATTACAAAAAAATGAAAACTGTATTTTAAGTGTTCTAGTTTTAGTACTTTTAGATACATAGCATATATCAGCACGGGGATGAAACCAAAAAGTACTCTTATTAGTACGATTTGAATGTCGGATAAGTATTCGCTTGCCCATTTCATATATATAAAGTTTGAGCCCCATATTATTCCTAGTATTGCAAATAATATAAGAGGTAAGTTTTTAGCCATGATTTGCCTTTAAAGTTATAAATCTATTTTTTAATAAGTAGTATATTTCATTTTAACTTATAAAGATAGGAGAAAATTGCTATTTGTTTCATATTTGGAGTTATTTGTTGATTGTAAGGGAAGTCATTTTCTTTAGAGAATTTTGAAATTTGTGAAAACTGTGACGCAAACTGTGACACCTTTTTGTTATTATTGATTTTAAGACTTATAAATACAGTGATTTTATTGTTATTAAAATGTTATTTTTTAATGGAATTATTGATTTTAGATAAGGCAATATTTTTTTTGTTTTCTTATAATGGGTGAAAACTTGGGAAAATTGATTAAATAAACTTTTTGTCTGACTAAAACACATTGTAATACATTTAAAGTGTTTGATAATACTAATAGTTGGTGTTAATTAATATAAAATCTAGGACTAATAAAGAGGTAGAGGAAAAAAAATTATGATACAAAACTACAAAAGTCTTGATGCTTTATGGTGTGACTGGGGAACTGCAATTGATGCTTTAATGAAATATAAAGATGAAAATGAACCTCTTCAAAAAAATATGCATCCGTGGGAGTTTGAAATGGCTTATGTTGTAACACGCCAACAGGGTGAATATGATATTTCTGCTATTTTTAATAGTTATAATTCATATACTAATAAACAAGTTCTACTATCTCTCAAAGTTGAAGTTATGAATCGAGATGAAATTTTTGTTTTTACCGTAAAAAGAGAATAAATTAAATTAAAAAACCGAGAGAAGTTTACTAAATAGGTATACGGACCAAAAAATTAACATTTTATATAAAATTTAGAACAAGAAAAAGTTATACAAATAAAGGAGTAAAATTAAATATGAAACAAACAACTGAACAAATTTATAATTTAATTACTAATAATAACTTTGAAAATATTAAAAAAAAATTGGAAGACATAACCTCTCGACATAAATGGCAAATTCCTGATAGAAATGAGTCTTCATACCTAGAAGTAATAAATGAATTACCAGATGCAATTGATGTTATAAAACAAAATATTGAAAATAACTCTTTTGACAGCCTTCCTTATAATTGGAGACATTCTATATTAGATATAGTCAGTCAATTAAATACCTATTTAAACAACGTTTATGCAGGGCATCAACAGTTTATTTATTTACAAGATCATACACAAACACTAATTGCTTATATACGAACATATAGATTAGATTTTGAAGCTAAAAGAATACCGAGATACAAGGAAAAAATAAAAGAGTATAAAGAACTTATTGAAAAATTAAGTACCTTGAATCAAACATTGGAATTAACAAAAGTAAAAGAAATAGAACTAACTAAAATTATAGAAAATTCAAATGAAATAATTAAAAAGTTATATGAAAACTTAGATTTAACCGAGTCTAATAAACAAAAATCTATATTAAAAATAGATGAAGTTAATGAAATGAATAACCAAATTAATGCAATTCTTGAAACAATAAAAGAACATAAATCAAGTGTGAGTTTGTTACTTCAAGAATCAAAGACCTCAAATATTGGGATAAAAGACTTAGAAGAAGAAATCATAAAATTTCACTCAACGATAAATGAGCATGAAGTATCTATGAAAAATTTTATTGAGATGACCAAAGAAGAAGTTTCTAATTATAATTTAAAAACAACTGAAATAATTAATACTAATACAAAGTACCAAATAGAAATAGATAAACAATTAAATAAAGCTGTCGGTGCTAGTTTATTTTCAACATTCGATAAAAGGAAAGAATCTCTTAATAAAAATCTAAAATATTGGCTAATTGCATTAACTCTAGTAATTATTTCTCTACTTAGCATATCAGGTTGGATAGCGAATGATATAGTTAATAAAATTTTTAATTGGAATTTTTTAATTGTAAAATTAGGTATTTCTTTTCCTTTAATTTATGCCATTATATTTTTATCAAATAGATACACAAGAGAACGAAGACTGGTTGAAGAATATGCCTTTAAATCAACAATTTCACTTGCATTAACCCCATATGCAGATTTAGTTAAAAAAATCGAAGATGCTGGTTCAGACAGCAAGTATAGAGATTTTTTAATATCTTCAATAGAAAATATTTTCTCTATTCCAACTGATAAAGTATTTGGTTTTGATAAGAATACGAGTAATAATTCAAAGGTAATGGATGAAGTATTAGATATTTTAAAGAAAACTAAAAACTTAGGAACAGATGCAAAAAAATAGCATAAAATTAATGGGGACGGGCACCTTTAATTTAAATAACTCCATTAGAAAAGGTGTCAGGCACCAATTAGTATCTTTTCTTAGTTAAAATTTTAAAATAATAGATAAATATTAAGAGTTAAGAGGTACCATTAAATCAAATAAAAGATGCCTGTGTAAACGAACACAGAGTGTCGCTGAAGTCAAACGTTATATTACAAAAGGAATATAAATGCTACCATTAACAACTAACGAGATTATTAGAATTAATACAGAAACTGGACCTATTCCCGTAAAGGATTTTTCATACTTTTTTTATTTATTTCGTGCAATATATGTAATATCTGTTAAATCAGGTGGAAATAATTTTCAAGGAAATGACTATACAAGAAGGGATGTCAAATATTTAGTAACTATAGTAGCTAAAAAAATAAAAAAATTCTCAAGACAAGAAATTTTAGAATCTTCATTTACTAATTTAGACATTAATGAAGATTTGACAATAGTTGATATAAAAAGAGAAAACCCACTAGATATAATATTTGGGGGCATATCAATTGCTTTGGCTGCTGCCGTAATTATATCAGGTGGGAAATTCAAAGGACCAGGATTTAAAGTTGAACTACCTCCACTAGGAATAGGGATAAAAGCGCTAAAAGAAGCATTTAAAGAAAGATAATCTAACAAAGCGTTAGAAATAAAAATAAGTGTAGCGTTGTAATTTTCAAGATTTTATCCCATTGAGTTAGTGAGATGAACGATTGAATGTTCATCTGTTTATATTCCCTTATTTTTGGACTCAGGCGTTAGTCACCACTCTAATTTAGTAGTATTTATAAAGGAACTTTTTTGAAAAAAGAAATAAAATTTTTAGTCACTCATGGCATTGGGAAACAAGAACCTTATGTTATTTTAGATTTATTTACAAATGGACTATTAAAGATAATGATAAAAGAAGAATACATAATTTCACATAATATTGAAAGTATAGATAATCGCGAGTATACCTATATAAAAATAGAAACTGAATCAAAAATCATAAAAATATATGAATATTATTGGGCATTTTACAGAGATGATGATGTAAGTCTTGATGAAGCAATCAATTGGTTCACTAAGGGAATTATGACACATAATACAATTGAAAAAGATGATAATAATGATAAAACTCAACAAAAAATTCTAAATAAAACTTTTAATCGTGCTAGATCATTAGCGCCTTTAATTAAAATTATTTACCCATTTTTAAAAAACTTTACTCAATCTGGTCTAATTAATATGATTATAAATAAAATTTTTAATCTACAATTTATTGAATATATGCAAAATTATATTACTGATTTAGTAATATATACAAGTGCAGATACAAGATCTAAAAATTTTAATACTAAAAATAATATGATAAACAACGCAATTCAAGCAATAAAAGATTTATATTCTGATAATTCAGAAATTATTTTAATAGGTCATTCATTAGGAAGTGCATTAATGTATGATTGTATCAATAAAATTAATATAGAATCTAATTATAATAATAAATCAAAAAAATTATTAAAAAGTATAAAAGGTATTGTAACTTTAGGTTCTCCCATCAATAAAATAAGATACTTTTTTGAAGAAAGTTCAAAAGAAGAACAATTCATAAGAAAACAAATTATAGATAGTAATAGGTGTTTTCGATCAAAAGATAGATATATTACGTCTACTACAGCTAATGATACTCTAAATTCAGAAAAATATACAATTAAAAAAATTGATAATAATACAAAAAATATACAATGGATTAATATTTATAATTCATATGATTATATTAGTGGAAAATTAAAAGATTATGTAATTGAAAAAAGTAATAATATTGATATTACGGAGGAAATAAATACAAAAGATTTAATTAAAGCACATGATGGTTATTGGAAAAGTGATATTGTATATAATAAAATTTATGATGAATTTATAGCCTAAATTTTGTGGCTATTATAGTAGTAAAAAAAGAGATTATAAAATTAAAGTACACTCCTGATAATGAATCTCCACTTTTATATTTAAGAGCTCATACAAAGTGACCTTTGCGCTTTTTTCTTTTTCTTAATTGTCAGAAAAAGAAACAAAAAGAAGCAACTGACGAGTTGATAAAGCCCTTCGGGTGCCTAAATGTTTTTATTTGTTAGCTAGGTTCAAAAACTCACTAAAACGTGCTAAAGAGCACATTTCTTTACGTTCTAACAGTTTTCACCTTTTTCCGCTAAAAAATAAAAAGATTTAGCTTTCTCAAAGTCAGGGGAAGAGCCTAATGAAAAATTATTTTACTTTGTATTTCATCTCTATTCTTTTATATATCTTAAACAGAAGAAATCAATTATTAGTAAAATGTGGAGCGGAGATTCTGCCTTTGATGAAACAGAGTGTTTGTTTTTTTCTTTCGAAACAGCTCGAAACTGTTTGAATGTTAAGAAATGTGCTCTTTCGCACATTTTAATGAGTTTTGCAGAGCAGAAAGAAGAAAACAATAAGGGAAGGTAGCTTTGCTTTCAACAACGTGGCAGTTGCTTTCTTGTTTCTTCTTTTCAAGAAAAGAAGAAAAAAAACGAATGCGCTAGCTTTTACGAGCTCTTAAAAATTATCTTAGAGAATTTTGGGACAGTATATTTATTTGATCAACTTGTTAAATCCAAGGAATGTTATTTAGTCTCTATTTGATCTCTTAAAGATAAACCTCCACCTTGAATTATTTCAGCCCTAAGACCACCTTTACCAATAAGTGTTTTTAGAACTTTTTTATTATTAAGTCTTTTGGAAAGTAAAGAACAAGGTTCACATAAACGTATTCCTTTTAAAACAACATTTCCAATAGAAAATTCTTTTCCAACAAGTGCATTTAAATCACAGTTTGAAACAAGAATATTACGTCTAAATGCTCCATAATCGAAGTTTGTTTCTAAGAGAATATTTAAATCATCAATATTTTCTTTCTCAATTAAAGTAACTTGTCTTTTAGGTTTAATTTCACCTTCTTGTTCTGAAAAACTGCCTTTTTTTACTGAATATCTGTCTCCAAATATTCCACTATCTTTTATTAAAACAATTTCATTAACACTTTGAATTTCACTTTGTGAATCTTTTGCAATATAAAAATTTACTATTTTTCCAGACATAAAAAACCTTTTATTTTAAGTTATTTATGATAACTAAACTTTAGTTAAAAGAGAAAAACGAAAATTACACATTAAGGGTAGTAAATCCACTTTTATAATTATTAACTATTCAAGAGCTCATACAAAGCAACCTTTGCGCTTTTTTTCTTTTTCTTAATTGTCTGAAAAAGAAACATGTAATCCTACTTGTAGGCAAAAAGAAGCAAGAGACGAGTTGATAAAGCCCTCCTAGTCCTAAAGATTTAGTTTTCTCAAAGTCAGGGGAAGAGCCTAATGAAGAATTATTTTACTTAATATATGTTCTATCACCTTTTATATATCTAAAAATAAGAATTACGATTACATATTAAATCGTGGAGCGAATTCTATGTGTTAATTGTGATATAATTTAATAAATAAAGGACTCAAGAATATGAATAAAGAAGATATATTAAAAGTACTTAAAAGTAAAAAATCTTTGTACCACTTAAAAAAATTCATATTATTCGGTTCTGTCGCTTCGGGAACAAATAAAGTTGATAGTGACATAGATATCGCTTATATAGAAGATGAAAAAAGAAGATTAAATTTTGATAATTATTTAAAACTTGAAAATGAACTTGAAAATATATTTAAGACTAAAATTGATTTAATTAATTATAAAAACTTCAATCCACTTGTTAAGCTTCACTCAGAGAAAGAATTTATTTATGTTTGATAGTAAAAACATACTATATATTTTAACAATGCTTGAGGCAAAGAATTACACCCCTGCGAATGAATCTCCACTTTTATATTTAAGAGCTCATACAAAGTAACCTTTGCGCTTTTTGGTCTGCACACTTCGTTTCGGCATCTTAATTGTCAGAAAAAGAAACATGGAATCCTACTTGTAGGCAAAAAGAAGCAAGAGACGAGTTGATAAAGCCCTTCTTGTTCCTAACTATTTTTATTTTTCTCAAAGTCAGGAAAAGAGCCTTATGAAACAACATTTTACATCCAGTTGTTTCTTTCTTGCAATCAAGAAAGAAAAAGAACGAATGCGCTAGCTTTCACGAGCTCTTAAAAATCATCTTAGAAAAGGTGCCTGTACGATTATTTTACCTTTATCTTAAAAGAAAAAATAAAATTACTAAGCAAATGTGCGGTACTACGTTTTACTCATTGTATGAATTAAATCCAAACTTAAATCAAAATCACCTGTTTTGGGAAAGAGATTTCGATGTTCTGCATTAGGTATTATATGCAGTTTTTTACTCTTTGCACTGCTTGCTGAACTGTATATACGTTCAAGAACCAAAGGAGGAATAACTTCATCATTTTGTGCAGCTAAAATCAACAAATTACCTTTAAATTCTTTTAAAATACTAAATGCATCAGAATTTAACCAACTATTTTCTTCACGAATCGTTTTTGAAAAAGTAGGACCAAAAGTAAGGGTATATGCTTTTGAAGTATAAACAGCAGGTACCATAAGTATTAAGTTTTTAATAGGAAATATTTCTGTTAATTTGATAGCAGTGTAAGCGCTCATACTAGAAGCTATTAATGTGGAGAAATCAGGAGAATGCTCTTTTATAGTAAATTTTGCTTGTTCAAATCTTTGCTCTAAACTGCTATTTATAAGTTCCCCCTCTGATTCTCCATGTCCTACAAAATCAAAACTCATACTGCTTAAACCTTTTTGATTTAACGCATGTCTTAGTTTCTTTAATCTTGCGCGTGAGGATTTTCCAGCACCATGTAAGATGACAGTATTACAATTATCGCTGTATTTATCGCCTTTTACATTAAAACCAGAAAAGTCAAATTCAAATGAATATTGGGGCATGTATGATTTCCTTTTAATACAGATACTTTTAAAGTCTCTGTTTGTTGTATAAAATTTATGGAAACAGTATAGCTAAGTAACTAAGCAGTTAAATAGATATACGCGCCCAAGTACTTATCTTGCTAATACATATTAAGATACCTAAAAGGAATATTTATATCGTAAAAAACGCTTTTTAGAGCAAATAAAAGTACTATAGCAAGAATAAAACCTATAGTATTTATTGTATAAAATGAATACGATTTTTTATTCTTACTCACATAAAAGAATAAACAAATAATAGATAAAAAATAGTAGGGTATAAAATAGAAGGAATAAGGAAAAACATGTAAGCCTGCAATTGCATAATATATATTTGTATCAAGATTAAATACTACTCTTCCAAATAATACTGCTGATATATGATTAATCAAAAAATATATTAAATATATCTTTGAGATAAAGACTAACTTTTCAAAGAAGGTTCTTCTGTTTTTTCTCTCACGCCATGTAGTTTTGATACTTTTTATTATTTGAAATAAAAATGCTAATAATAATATACTTTCAATATAAATATTTCTATAAATAAATCTAAAATTCTCCATAAAAGAGATATGTTCTTTAATAGATATTACAAGCATAAGATGGTTAAAAATGTGAATAAAAACAAACAGACCAAGCAATAAAAGGCTCATTTTATTTACTAATCCATAGTAGTTTTTTAAAGTGTTCATAATACTTCCTTTGTAATTTTTATAATATTACAAAAAAAATATTTTTATTACTTGTAAAAAAACGACACTATTTTTTATATTTTTTAAAAGAGAATTCTTTTGCTTGTAAAAACTTTTTATGCAAATATTCGCGAGGAGTTTCTTTGATAAAATGTTTAAATTCATTGATAAAATGAGACTGGTCAAAAAACCCCTTATCATAAGAAAAAGAGGTTAAAGAAGCCACAATTAAAGAACTAAGCGTTTTTTTACTGTCTTGAATTCTTATTAATCTGGAGTATAACTTAGCACTTAAACCAAGTTCAATTTTAAAACGTCTTTGAACATGTCTTATATCTACATTAAATTCTTCGCATAAGTTTTGAATATTTACATTTCCTTTTTCTTCTCTTATTCTACTTATAAACTCAAAAATCCAAGGTGAATTACGTTTTTTAGAGTGTTTTAATTTATCTAATAAAAATAATTCCAAAGTATGTATTTTATCTTTTACTTTTTGCGTATTTTCCAAACTAGCGTATAAAGAATCTATTTGCCAATCCGGACTGTTTTCTATGTTAGAGATCTTATTAAAACTAGAAATATCTTTATTAAAAAATCTATAAACTCCCGCTGCATTGAAGCGTACCCCTATTACAAAAACATTGCCCTTTGCACTTACAAAAGCAGGATCTTCACTGGGAGGAAAATAAACAAATTTATCGCTATAGGTGCTTGATTCTCCATTCATTTTAACGATATAAGCAGATGAGAAGTTTATTACAAAACCTGAATTTCCATCAGCTATAATTTTTAAAGGCACAGAAAAAGGAATTCTATTAAATTTAACAAGCCAAAAAGATTGAATAAAGGGTTTTAATTCTAAACAAGGTTCTATTAGTTTAAAACCGATTTTGTCTAAATCTTTGTTAAAATAATTCATGTTTTTTTTTGAGTTTTAAGATGAAAATCCTTTTCTATTTAGTAAGCATATAATAACAAATATAAGATATTCTTTTAATAAACTGACACATAGAAAAGCGGTCAATAGCCATCTTTAAAAAATTATCAATATATTATATATTGATATGTTTTCTAGTAAAGGCCATAATTGTGGTAATTATAATTCATTGACAATGTGTTATAAATGTTATTATTAAGCAACATTGCTATAAAATACACAACTAATAAATAATTGATACGCGTAATTTATGTTCTTTAGAAAACTTTCAAAAGGAGTTTTTCATATGAAAAAAATAGCTTTATTCTTACTTACATCTTTCATTTTAAACACTTTAATGCTTACAGCACATGAAGTGAAAATTTCTACCTATGATGTACTTGCACCCTTTGCTTTCAGAGATGAACAAGGAAAACTAAGTGGGGTATATATTGAGATAGTAAAAAAAGCAGTCTCAAGAATGCCTGATTACAATGTGTCATTCAACGTTATCCCTTGGGCAAGAGCAAAAATTGAAGCAAAAAAAGGCAGTACCTTCGCAATTCTTCCTCCTTATTTTCATGCGCATGACTGGTTAACAGATACAGAACCCAAACGCCCTTATCTCTGGCCTTATTCTCTAGCGCTTTTTACACAGAGTGATGTAGTAATATGCAATCAAAAAGTTTTAAGCGTAGCTAGGACGGAATATCCTAAGGATTTTCAAGGGCTTGAGTTCGTGATGTGGCGTGGTGACGGTCGAGCAGGTGAAAAATTCACAAAAATGGTTGAAGAAAAAAAAATTGCATTGCATTTACTAAAAGATGTAAAAAGCACTATCAACTTTTTGTTATCCAATAGAGCTGACTGCACTGTTACTTCAAAAATCCCCTTCGCTTGGCAAGTAAAACAAATGAAAAAAACGGGCGAATATAAAAAATATGCAAAAAACAATGTTATTTTGAAAGAAGCCATTGTCATTTCTACTAATGAGGGATATTTAGGCTATACGGATATAAATGATGAAGAAAACTATCCCTATAAAAAAGATTTTTCAATCAAATTCGATATTGAAATTTACAAAATGAAGAAAAACGGTGAAATTCAAAAAATAGTTGAAAGGTTTATAAAATGACAGCAGCTGTCAATTAATTTAGGGCTAAAAATTACAGCTTTCAAATTATTAATCTTTTTCTATTCTTAGTGCATAACATCCATAGGCTGTGAATCTTGCTAAAATAAAATCTATTTCTTTATTTTTTAAAAAACCATATAAAACATCTAAAGAGTTTTCTTCTTCAACAACTTTAGCATCAACAATTATTTCTTCTTTGTTATAGGCTCTTAGTACAAAGTTATTTTTTAAATAATCTTGATTTAAATTCTTTGAGAGAGGTAATTCATTATAAATAAGATTCTTTTTATTTTCTTCTTCAAGTACAAAAATAGGCCCATACTCTTTATAAGGGCCTGATCTTTTAAAGGGACAATAACTGGCTAAAATTAATTTTTCGCCTTTCTTAGCACGTCGTAAGACATCTCTGCACGGTTCTCCTCCTTGTGCTATTAAATATACTACTCTTTGATTTAAATCATCTAGTCCCTTTTCTCGTACTTTTTTAAAAAAACGACTTTCAATGCTTTTAATTTTAAACTGCATATAATTCCTTTATAATCTTTATTACTTGAACTCTATCTTATTTATCAAAATAACAAAATCCGAATCTTGCGATTATGAGTTTAACTCCCCATTTAAAATTAAACCCTAAGGCTTGAGTTTCCTAAAAGTACCTTTGAGCTCTTAGATTTATAATTATAATTTCGGCATATTTACTTTTTAAAAGTGACGATTAATTCTGAGATTAATTTTCTTGGGTAAAAACTGTAGCACCTTATTATTATTTATAAGATAAATAGGGTTAAATTATTCAATTGTTATTAAAATGTTACTTTTTAATGGTATGATATATTTTAATAATAAAATAGTTATTAAGTTTTCTGATAATGTGTGAAGTTTTGAGAAAACTAATTATAAAAACAGCTTGGTGGATTAACGTTGAAATACATAAATAGTTATACTACGAAAGGTTAGAGATGATTGAAGCAAGTATGGGAACAACGGTAGATAATGGGGTAATGGCATTAATTGGCATGGGACATAATGAAAAAAAATACTATTATTATAAATGTTTTAATAATCAAGAAATAGCTATAAATTTTGTTGCTAAATTATATGTTCAAGGTGGAATACCTAGAGATGAGATTAACAGCAATAAATGGATTGAAGCCGTAAATTAACAAATAGTTATGACAAAATAATAGAATTACATCTCTAAGCTTAAATCTCCACCTCAATTATCGATATTTTTTTATAATGATGATTTCTGGAATTTATCAGGACAAGGAATCATGTTGGAAAATAATAATTTAAAAGCCTTATCATTAACCTTATCACATGCATTACTGTTCTCATTAACGGGAGTTTTTATTAACTTAGTATCCAGTGAAATTGGAATTTTTGAACAAATTTTCTACAGAGCATTATTCTCATTGGTTTTTATTTTTTTAGTATTTAAACCTAAAATTAAAGAGTGTTTGCAAAAAGATGCACTATTTATATTAGCTTCTCGAGCAATATTTGGTTTTCTAGGAATGGGCTCTATGTTTTACGCTATTTTAAATCTTCAGCTTTCAATTGCAATGGTTTTGACTTTTACTACTCCCCTTTTTGTAATGATATTAGGAAAGTTTATTTTAAAAGAAAATGTAACAGGAAATCAAATAATACCAATACTCACTGTGTTCATTGGTTTATTCTTTGTGGCAAACATAAGTTTTGTAGACAAAATAAGTTTTGGAGTAGATTTATTTCCCTTTAGTATAGGATTATTAGGTAGTGTATTAACAGCTATTGCTTTTTTATCAATGCGTAGCGCATTAAAAATAGTGAGCACGCAAGTAGTGATTATTTGGTTTTCGTTATTCAACATAATAGGAGCTGGCATAGTATCTTATGATAATTTGTCTATACCCGTAGGAGATGATATATATTATGTTATAGCTATTGCTGTATTTGGCTTGTTATCTGATATAACAAAAACACAAGCGTATAAATATGCAGCCGCTTGGTTCGTAAGTTTAATATCACTTTCAAGTATAGTATTCTCCCTCTTTTTAGGATGGTTGATTTTAGATGAATATATTGAAGGTACTCAAGTATTTGGTATTATTTTAATATCAAGTGGAATAGCTCTTCTTATTCTAAAATTACAAAATATAAGCCCTAAGCTTAAGTCTTCACCTCTTTAAAAACTACAGCATAAGGGTACTTGTGTCTCACGTTTATTTTAATGCCAGTACTTTTTGACGAATATCTTTTGGAAACTTTTCCAGTGCATATAAGATGGTTGATCTTTTCATCAACCTGTGCTTCTTTATAATATAATTAAGAACCTCAGCATCATGCTGTAAGGAAGTTACTTTTAAAAGCCATCCAATACTTTTTTGAACAAATTCATCTTCATCATGTAACAAAGTATCACAATTTTCAAAAACCAAATCCTTATCTAAATAATAGATAGAATCTTTCATTTTTCGTTTTATAAATTTAACCCAAACAACATTACTGGCACGCCTGCACCAAGAAACATTAGATTTAGACCAATGTTTTGTTTTTTCAATTAAATGAGGTCGTACTAATAAAAAATTATAAATAGTTTTTATACATAAATCATCAACGAGCGCCCAGTTAGTAGAGTAATTCTCAAGCCAATACTCAAAACGTAACAATAAATCATCATCATAGTTTTTTTTTACCAAGGTATTAATAAGTCCATAAGCTAGCATTATTTCTTCACTGTAAACTGAGTTTCTTAATACTTCTTCTGTAACTAAAAGTACTTGTTTCGCTGATAACAAAGGGTTATTTTTATGAAAATCAGCAATGATTAATCTTATATCAGAAGCGCTTGCCCCAATACAAGTAATACCATTGGGGAAATACCTTTTTGTAGACTTTATTTTTTCAGGAGTACTCACTTTTTGGAGTTCCTTTCTAATTATAGCTGCGTATTTTGTATATTCACTCATATCATCTAATAGGAACATAAATCTCAGTTTTCAGGTTTTCTTCTTTGGTTCTTCTTGGATCACGGTTGTAATATTTTTCAAACAAGGGCAAGTCTCTTAATTCAATACCACTTTGCACAATCCAATTACCAATTTCATCGTATAAGGGTTTTAGATTCTCATAAGAACCTTTGTGTAAAAACATAGCGTATTTTCCACCTTCTATGGTTTTGTTTAAAATTTCGCCTTCTGGTTTTACTGTTTTATCATCCCAGGTAATACAAGCATCGTATCTTAGTTTATTTGAAGCTGTGACATTGGGATCATCATGTCCTATTCCAAACATCATAGCGCTTTTTCCCATAATATTTTTCTTGTATTTTATCTTATTTTTGTAAGCGAATTGCATTAATCCTTCCCATGCTTTAGAGGCAGATACCGTATAAGCACCCTCTTTTCTCACATATAGAATCTCTACTTCTTTTAGTTCAATAATTTTTGGCTCTAACATTTCATTTCCTTCTTGTACTTTAGCATTTTTGGAAAACTCTTTAGGACTTATTCCAAAATGATTTTTAAAAGCTTTTGAAAAAGAAGCATTTGTTTCATATCCACTAGATTGTGCTATTTTGGTAACTCTTTGATTTGTTTTAAACTTTAATGTTGTACTTTGAAGTCTTACTCTTCTAATATACGAACTCAAGGTCTCCCCCATAATAGATTGAAAAATTCTATGAAAGTGATAGGCTGAAAAACTGGCAATTTTTGACAATTGTTCAAGGTTTAAGTCATAGTTGTAGTTTTGCTCAATATATAAAATAACTTTACATACACTATGAATATGCTCATCTCTTGTAGATATTTTCATTTGCCTCTTTTCAATTCTTTTGTATCTGATTATATTAGGATCAAAAAAACAAAACTACTCTAAGCTTGCTAATTTTAAAACTTACTAGCCCCAATGCCTGTAAGTTTTTCTATTCTTATTTTCTTAGGTCTTGCATACCTTAGATCATCGCCATTTTAATATTATCGTAGGATATTCTTTCCTCCAATTTCATAAATATTGCTTTTAATCTGATTTTTCCATCTTCTGAAAAATCTTCTTGTGTTTTTCTCTCTTTGATATCGTTAATGGCATCATTTACAAGATTAATCGTACTTAATTTTGGCATATATTTTGATATATCAAAATTGGCTTCTTCTTTTTTTATTAAAATCAGATGATTCATAATAGTAGATACAGAAAAACCAGCATTTTTAGCTAAAGATTCAAGACTATCTGATGTGCTTATTAGATTTTTTGTTTTGATATGGTTGGCTACTTTTTCTTCGATTTTAGGTTTTGAATTTAATAATACTTTTTCTTTTTCTATCTCTTTTAGATCACAAATTCCACCAAGTCGTTGTATATAGGATAAAAAAAGAGCATCAAGTTGTTTATCTTCATAAGCTAGTATTTTTTGTTCTGCTTTTTTTGAAGCTTGTTTGATTCTAGGGTCAATACTTAAAATCAAAGAATCCACACTTAGAGCATTGTCATTAAAGCCCATTAGTTTAAGACCCTCTATATTTTTTATTCTTGACAGTGCTACATATCCTTGCCCTACTTCAAAGGTTTTAGATAAATCAATTTGTGCAGCATCAAGTGTCATTCCTTGTGATTTATGAATAGTAATAGCCCAAGCAAGTTTTAGAGGTATTTGAGATATTCGTGCCTGTACTTTTCCTTTATCATTTTCTATCATCCAATCTTCATATTCTACTTTTATGATATAACCATTTGATAGTTTTACTATAGGAAGTTTTTCTTCATCTTTTGAGAAATCAATAACTACACCTGTAGTTCCATTTATATAATATTTTTCGGGATTGTTTTTAATAAACATAACAACCGCATCTTTTTTTAAGCTAAGTTCTTCTTTTACCAAAGCAGATTTGAATAACTTTTCTATATTTGTTTTAGCACCCTCACTTCTATACGTATATACCTGTGTTTCATTATTGATGCTTCTTAACTCATCATTGTTAATTCTATCTACATCCATGTTATGGGTATACAATTTGGTAGGCGTAAAATCTATATCTAAATCTTTTTGATACCTTGAATTCAAAATATCATGACTTTTTTGAGATACCTGCCCGCTTCTTATCTCATCTAATACAAAAATAAGTTGATTGTCGTCTTGTCTAAACTTTTTTTCCAAATAACACGTTTGTAAGTCAAGGTTTTTCCACGAAGGACTTTGCCAGGCAAATCTTTTACCTTCTATATTTTTAGAAATAGGAGGTAACTGAAAAAAGTCTCCTGAAAGTATTACTTGAATACCTGCAAAAGGTTCATCATTTTGTTTAAACGCTCTTAATATTTGGTCAATTGCAGAAAATACATTAGGACTTACCATAGAAATCTCATCTATAATTAATATTTTTAGTTTCTTAAATCTTGTTTGCAGATATTTTTTCTCTAATAAACTTGAAATAAACGCTTCATCAATACTGTCTCTTATTCCTAAGCTAAAATAAGAATGAATGGTTTGCCCATTTAAATGTGAGGCAGCAATCCCCGTAGGTGCTACAATTGTAGGAAGTATTTTTCTTGCTTTGAGATATAAAACGAATTCATTTAAGATATGAGTTTTACCCGTACCGGCTGATCCTGTTAAAAAAACATTTTGACCAGATTTTAATATTTTAAGAGCTGTTTCTTGCATTGTTGACTCACTTATTTTCTTGTATTTATAGACTTTTTCTATTTTAATTCTGGATTATAGCGTATATACATAATAAAAATATCCCTCCGTCTTAAACCTATTTTTACTTAATAAAAACAAGGTCTAAAAAAATGCTAAAAGCATAAATATATAAGTAACTGCTTTGTAATAATCTTAATATAAAATGTTAAAAGAATAAAACCCAAGGATAAGTTAATGACCAAATATCTCTCTTTTAGTATATCTCTTAGTGTTGCTGCGCTTTTTACCGCCTGTGCAAGCTCAAATGTAAATATGGATGAAGTATTAAGTAAAATGTCTAAAAAGGGTATAGCCCTGCCTTATGAGGTTCTACGTACGGATGTTCTTGATATGAAAACAAAAAAAGCCTTTGAAATTAGAAATGGGGGTTATGGTTCTGATATGGTGGCCCATCCCAAAAACAATAATCAATTTTATGCTTTAACAGATAGAGGTCCAAATGCCAAGTATAAAGGAGCTTACGGAAAAGGAAAAAAGTTTCCAACACCAAATTATACTCCTAGAATTGGACTTTTTGAATTACAAGAAGATGCTTCTATTATACTGCTTAAACAAATATTATTAAAACGTCCTACAGGTGAAAAAATTACAGGTATTCCTAACTCCTCAGCCCTAGGAGGCACTGGAGAAACTCCTTATAATGCAAAAGGGGAAGTCATTCGTTTTGATATGAACAAAGCCTATCATAAAAAAAATAATCCCATTAAACTGGATGATTATGGTTTAGATGGAGAAGGTTTAGTTGCTCTAAAAGATGGAACATTTTGGGTAAGTGATGAATATGGTCCACATATGGTTCATTTTGATGCGAAGGGAATAGAAATTGAGCGAATCAATGCTTTTAAAAACGATATACGAACAAAGTTCAATCTTCCGCAAGAATATAAAAACAGAAGACCCAACAGAGGAATGGAAGGTTTAGCTTCAAGTTTAGATGAAACAATACTGCTAGGAATAATGCAATCAACCCTGTATAATCCAAGTAAAAAAGTAAAAAAACTCAATCTTACACGTATTGTAAGTATTAATCCAAAAACAGGTGAAACCGCACAATATTTATACAAACAAGAAAAAGCACAAAATTCAAACTCWGGAATAGTTGCTATTGGRAAAMACACCTATTATGTTATTGAAAGAGATGGTTCTTTTTTGAAAGGTGGACCTAAAAAAGCCAATAACAAAGCACAAAAACATATCTATGAAATTGATTTAAGCAAAGGAAGCAATCTTGAARAAATWAAAGAAAGCGCTGCTATTAAACAAGATGAAGCKCTTGGRCTTATGATTGAAGGCAAAACCTTAGAAGAGTTTGTTTTACAAGAAGGTTGGCAAAAACTTTTAGAATATGGMATWAAACCTGTTAGCAAAAAACTCATTCTTGATATGGTAAAAGAAGTACAATACCCTCATGATAAAATGGAAGGTTTATGGCTTATGAAAGATGGTTATATAGGTATCTTAAATGACGATGATTTCGCAACTTGGTCAACAAAAGGTAAACTTCACGCAAAAATGTTGGGTACTGGAAAAGTAGATTCAAATACCCTTTATATTGTAAATACAAAAAAATAAAAATAGTAAAGAAAACAAAAGACTTTTTTAAATTGTCTCTTGTTTTTTTGTTTCTACTTTTCTAAAATAGTTTTCAATAGTTTGCACTTCTTCATTTTGTGGACTGTTTTTAAAAAATGTTTCTATACTACATAAGGGATAAGAAAGCCCCTCTAGCCACTCAAAAAAAGCAGAGGAATATTCTTTCTCAAGCTTAAACATTTCTTCTATTGTAATGATTAAGTGTTTGACTTTTGTATTTTCACCACTAGTGAAAATCCAATCATAAAGCCCATATCCAATTCTCACATTTCCTGAGTTCTTTTCTCTCATACACACTATCCAATGACAAGTAAGCGTKTCTTCATTGTTTTTWAGRSTATCKYTAAGGCAAAAAGTRTGAACYTTTTCATAAGACTTGGMAAATGTTGTAACTAAAACCTCRGTAATATTTTCTARCCCAAGTGTWAAAGAAGGAAAKGAAATATTTTGAGTTTGTAATTTCATTTCTAARCGTGCATTAGMGCTAAAYACTTCTTTCATTAAARCTGGCATGTTTGTATCTTTGGCWCGAATGTATTTAAGTAMTAAATCTTCTTGGWTTTKRAKTGTWGTTTYMTGCATTWATTATYTCCTTRGATATTAAAAGAAAAKTATATTSRGMTCAAGTGTGTTATRGGTGAGTTCWTGAAGTTTTTAYAAMATAAARAYAWTTRARAAACAARARSYTTTMTCMMTRTATNTTTGNTTAATMTKTTATTTGAAATAAAAACTGAATTCTTTWGKTTCTCCYARATAAAAACCTTGTAAAAAATCTATCTCTAAAGCTTTTGTAATCTCAAAAACTTCTTTTGAATGAACATATTCAGCAACCGTTTTTGCGCCCAAATCTTTGGCCATATTGACTATGTTTTTAACAATACTTCTTGATTCTTTAGATACATCGATATTCTTAATTAAAGAACCATCTATTTTTATTATCTCTGGTTTTAGTTTTAAAATATTTTCCATACTAGAATAACCACTTCCAAAATCATCAATAGCTATCTTACATCCAWAAGTACGWACWYKKYTTGCAAAGTCTTGCATTATTGTAAAATCTTCTATAAAATCRCTYTCVAGAATTTCAAARATAATATATTTTGAAWAARCAGCRTTTTTAATATRGCTGTATATAAATTCTCTAAAAGYAGTATTTGAAATRTCTTCATAAGACAGATTAATACTAAACTCTGTTTCTTTWGWRCMGAAYAATTTTAAAGATTTTTCAAACATTGTTYGCATCATTKTTTCATAAAGTTTGATTTTTTTTGCTGTTTCTAAAWAAGGAAAAACAGACAAAGCTTTATYTTTYCCTTCTGGGAATAAKCGCATTARACACTCATATTTACTRATTTTCAARCCCTCTTTATCAAAAATGGSTTGGATATAAGGYTCTATATAATCATTATCTACTACATRTTTWAGTAAAACWATATCATCRAGAAGTTTTGWTTGTTCTTCTTGCCTATAAGCAATRGTTAAWACATCTAAGTTAATGTCAATAATTTTATCAACAGATACTAAAACCTCAWACTTTTTYTCTTTTATAATAATATCTTTTATGAAMCYACGMACATAACTAAAAGCKGCATTTACATAATGWGCAGGAAGACCAATRCGYACRTGAATTTCACTTATAATATTGAGTTTTTCAAAATACTCTTCATCATACTTGCCACAAAAAAGATTKGYATACCAAAGCKSTATTCCTTTTTCATGRCGAGAAAGRATTTCTTTATTGTGTARRAATTTTTTCGCATGTTCAAATTCAAAAATAAAAGMATAAAAACCTTTTAACAATTCTTTTACACACACARRAGCCAAARCWTCTATGCTTTTAAGATTWGMRGCATCTTTTTTTGTAAATTTATAGTTTTTAACAATWGTTTTATAATTTTTATCATCAATTTKTTTGTTWTKTTTGTTKTCTAAATTCATAARCATATTCTATGCTTCRCATCTRCTGCAATGAATACTGTTTTTGCCTTCAAATTCTTTTTCATTGGCATTGTCTACAATAGTATTCGCAATCGCAGATGTTTTATGAGCAATTGTATTTGCTTGAGAAGATACTTCAAGATTTGTTTGAACTTGTTGTTTCAATACTTCTACAGAATCATTGATTTTYACAATTCCYACTTGCTGTTCTTTTGATATATTGGAKACATCATTTATGATKATTATGGTTTTATCAATATTATTACTTAAGTCTTTRTAGCCATCAATCATYTCATARGCAATCATTTTTCCTTCATCTGCTTTWACTTTTGCAGCTTCWACTATGSTTTTTATTTCTTTAGCAGCTTCTGTACTTCTGTTTGCAAGATTTCTTACTTCTTGWGCWACWACTGCAAAACCTTTTCCAGCTTCCCCWGCYGTTGCTGCTTCCACTGCTGCATTTAGACTTAAAATATTKGTTTGAAAAGCAATTTGATCAATAATAGAAATAGATTCATTGATATCACTTACTTGTACATTTATTTCATCCATTGCTTTTGTWGTTTTGGAAGCCAAGTYTTGACCCTCTTTTGTTGAAYGAATTACATCATTAACAATAGCAGACATYTCGATTGTTTGCTCAGATGTTTTAGTCACGTTTTTCGTAATAACAGCCAATACTTCTGAGGTATTTTTTAAACTTTGCATCGCTTCATTTGAGGATGTATTTAGTGTTCCAACATTGTTTAATAGTGTAGAAGAAGACCCCTGTAAACTAACGCCATTTGTTTTGTTTTCAAATAACATATTGCTAATGGCTTCTTTTAATTGGTTAACAGCAGATACTAATAAATTAAATTCTCCCTCTTTTGCTAAACCTTCCAGTTTTAATTCCTGCGTATAGTCATAATTTGTATATTGTTTTAAAAGAGTGTTTGTTTTTGAAAAATGATCTTTTGTTTCAAGTATCATTTCATTTACACTTTGTTTAAATTTTTCTAAAGATTCATTGGAAGTAGATTTTTCAATAGTATGAGAATAAATACCTCTTTTTAAATTATTCATTACTTCATTGGCTTCCTCAATTAACAATAAATCTTCTTGTTCTTTTTTAAGAAGCTCAATTTCTCTTTTGTCAATAACTTCTTTAATTTGAGAATATTCACTCGACATTGAAGTATTGATTTTTAAACTAACATTTTTATTGTCCATATTTTTTAAAAACTTCACCAATTCTTTTGATAATTTATTACCATTTTTACGTTCATCTAATTCATGTATGATAAGAACTAAGGCAATAATAACTTGAATACTTTGAGATATTATAGAAGAAGTAAAGAATATTGCATTAAGAGGAAGTATTATTATTCCAATACAATGAACAACCGTCATTCTAAAATAAAGTGATTTTATATTTAACATTTTCTTTCCTATTTGTTATGTAGTCGAATCTTAACTAAATAGGACAAAAATTGTCTTGATTAAAATCAAGCRAGNKTTTTTGCTTATAAAAAAGATGTTTTTWCAATAATTTAGAKAATACTWATAAATMAAANRWATANAATRTATANWTWTAWANNTNNNNTNAAATAAAAAATAAKWTAAATTTTTTATCAAAAAAAAAAGATGTTATAATCTTTTTTCAATTTAACTATTATTAGAATTTAATATATTAGGAATAGAAGATGAGTTTTGAATCATTATTAACATTTGCGCTTATTGTATTTTTTATAGCAATAATTCCAGGACCCAATGCTTTATTGGTTCTTTTTACTGCCCTTAGTAATAATAAGTCAAGAGCGTTTGCAAATGTTGCTGGAGTATCCTGTGGTTTTTTAATACATGCATTTATTTCGGCCCTAGGACTCTCACTGTTATTATCACAATCGCTTATTGCTTTTACATTGTTAAAAATACTGGGTGTTTTTTATCTTTTATATTTAGGGTTTACGCATTTTAAAGCAGCTTATCAGCTAAAAAAAATAGAAGCACCTAAGAGTGAAGCACAAAAAGGATTAATGAACAATTTTGCTAAAGGATTATTAACAAATCTTCTGAACCCCAAAATAATACTTTTTTACTTATCCATTTTTCCTCAATTTGTTAGTTCTTCTAATATTTTGGAAGACAGCCTTCTTTTAGGAGCGATACAGGCTATAGTTGTATCTTTTTGGTTTTTAATAATTATTCTTTTGTCTCAATATTTAAAAGATTTTTTATCCAAAGCGAAAAATGCTAGCTTTTTAAATTATTTTGCAGGAAGTGTATTTGTTTTGTTTTCTTATAAACTAGCAAATTCAAAATAAGACTTCGCGCGCCTAATCTCTAGGCTCTAGAACATCTACTAGTTCATACGAGATGACATACAAACGTGTCACACAAGGGTAGATTTCTTGTATTATTTCTCTAAGCTCTTCAAGTGTCATATTTTCTTGTTTGGCATGAAAATCAGATAAATCCTTAAAAAGAATAGGAATCACTGTTTTTATTTTTAACGTACAAAACCAACGGCTGCTTTCAAAAGTAGAAACCTGCACAATACTATTTATTGCATAATCTTTTTCTGATGCATCACGAATGGTAATCGTCTTTTTAGAAGATAAAATATCTTTTTCAAAACGCTCAAAAAATGTCATCTTAGATAAACTCATTATAACTCTCTTTTAAAATTTTTGTTCCCTATTTAAGCATTCTAATAATACTTAAATAGAGTCTGTTTTTTTAACTTCTACGTTAAATCAATATTATCTAAATCTTCTTTCATTTGCGTTTGGGAAGTGTTTCAGGTAAAGAAGTAGATAATGCTGGGATAATTTTATTTTATTTAAGAAGGCAATGTTTTGCAAAATCACCGGCCTGTGTTACGGTCCATTCACCTTTTTCTTTTTCTTTCATATCTGTACACCAATCATCACTACCAACTTTTGGGGAACACCCTGTAACAAACAACAAAGTAAAAGTAAATAAGCTAATTTCAATCATTTTTTTCATTAAAACTCCGTTTATTTTCATCTTAATATAATTAATATTATTATTAACTTAAAAACTAAGATTTACTAATTTTGAGATAGAATCCATTCCTATTAGTAATCCACAATATTATTTTAATGCTTTTTTACTCTATTAAATTAATATCATAGGTTAATAATTTAATTAATAATAATATGGGTTTACTAGGAGTAACATTGTTATATCAAGGTAAAAAAGGACTTCTTATGTTGAATAACCTGACAATTAAACTCAAACTTATTATTTTAGCAATACTAGTATCTCTTGGTTTTGCTGCAATTGTAGTGCTCGAAACAAATGACATAAAAGAGCTTAATCAATTAAGCCATATGAAAGAGGTAGTAAAAGACTTAAATATTGATATGCTCAATTTACGTAAACATGAAAAAGATTTTCTAGCAAGAAAAGACATGAAGTATCTGAAAAGTTTCAAAACTACTGTTGCTAAAATTGATGTAGAATCAAAAGAACTGAAAATAATGCTTATTGATTTTGAATTAGATACCAAAGACGCAGATACTTATAATAAAATTATTCATGAGTACAGCTCTGTATTTTCCCAGCTCGTTAAAACCCAAGAAAAAATAGGTTTAAATCCAAAAGATGGTTTATATGGAAGCTTAAGAAGTACGGTTCATCAAGTTCAAGAATTTGCCAAAAAATCCGATGATAAAAATCTTTTATCTATTGTATATGATTTAAGAAAACAAGAAAAGGATTTTATGTTAAGAAGTGATAAAAAATATCTTAGCTCTTTTAATTCAAAACTGGATGCTTTAAAAGCAGATGATAAGTATCAAAACATGTCCTCCTTGTTAAATAAATACAGAGAAGATTTTAATAAATTGGTGCAATTTGAAGAAAAAAAAGGTCTAAACAGTAAACTGGGACTTTTAGGAAAAATGAGAAAAGTTATACACAAATCAGAAACGTCATTAAAAAATATGACTTCTATTATAGGTGTTGCTGTTACACAAAAAGTATCTGATATTCAAATGTTTGCTGCTGTTTTTGCTATTTCGATTGCCGTATTTATTGTATTTTCCCTTCTTTATATCAGTAATTCTATAAGTGTGTCATTAAGAGATTTTGAAAAAGGATTAATTCAATTTTTCTCTTTTGTTAACAATGAAATAAAAGAAGTTGATAGATTAGATGATAAAAACAGTGATGAAATAGGAAATATGGCAAAAATCATTAATCAAAACATTGCTACTACTAAAATAAATATTGAAAAAGACAGAGCGTTAATTGATGATGCAACTGTAGTAGCTAATAAAATCAAAGTGGGTTACTTAAAAGAGAGAATTACGAAAGAGTCTAATTCGGATGAATTAAATGATTTGAAAGATGTTATTAATGAAATGTTAGAAAACTTGAATAATAATATAGACAATATTCTTATTGTTTTAGAAAGTTATTCTAAATACAACTTTTTGCCAGTAGTGGATATTAAAGGCGTTGAAGGTGAAGTAAAAGAGTTATGTAAAGGAATCAATTTCTTAGGAGATTCTACGACTGTAATGTTAGTTCAAAATAAAGGTATTGGTTTAGGTCTTTCAAAAAGTGCAAAAATTCTTGTACGTAATGTAGAACAGTTAAATACAAATGCAAATTCAACGGCAGCTTCTCTTGAAGAAACAGCAGCCGCCCTTGAAGAAATAACAGCAACAGTTGTAAGTAATAATGAAAGCATACAACAAATGTCAAATTATGCGCAAGAAGTTACCAAAGCAGTTAAAAATGGAGAAGACTTAGCTACCCAAACCAGTCAATCCATGGATGAACTAAATAAACAAGTTACTTCTATTAATGACTCCATTGGTTTAATTGACCAAATTGCTTTTCAAACCAATATTCTTTCCTTGAATGCAGCCGTGGAAGCAGCAACAGCAGGAGAAGCTGGAAAAGGTTTCGCAGTAGTAGCCCAAGAAGTAAGAAATCTTGCAAGCAGATCTGCTGAAGCTGCAAAAGAGATAAAAAGTCTGGTTGAAAATGCTACGGCACAAGCCAGTGAGGGAAAACAAATTGCCAATAATATGTTAGAAGGATATTCTAAATTAAATGAGAATATACAAAATACTATTTCTATTATTGCAGATGTATCAAGCGCATCAAAAGAACAACAAGCAGGAATAGAGCAAATCAATGATGCTGTAACCCAAGTTGATTCACAAACACAAGAAATTGCAACCATTGCCTCTCAAACACAAGAAATTGCGGAACAAACGAATGTTATTGCGAATGATATTGTAAAAGATGCTAATAATAAAGAATTTAAAGGAAAAGATGAAGTAAAAGCAAGAGAAATAAATAAAAAGTCAAGTAAGGGAAATAAAGTGCAAGAAAAATCGGAAGAAACTGAAAAAAAGAAAGAAAAAGTACCTTCTCCTAAAAAGCAGTAACTAAAGGAAAAGATGAATCCTGGGAAAGTTTTTAAGCCCTGTCTTTTCTTAAAAAATAAAATACCAAACACTCTTACTTTCTCGGAACAGAAATACTGTCTCCGAGTAATTTAATTTTACCTATACTCTCAAAAGTAATCTGCCTCACACGCCTCAATCTCAAACATTAGGGAAGCAAGAGAAATCTTAGTAATACCAAGCAGAGTCATAGGAGCATTTAGTTTTGTTATTATTGCTTTTTTTTGTGATGGTATTTATGCTTTAATGCTAGGACATATGGGAAAATTCTTTAAATAATCTGTATTATTTAGAAAGATTGAGAAATACATAGCAGCTTGTATTTACTGTTTTTTAGGTTTTATCGCTTTGTTTCATAAAATTGAAAAAGCTTAAGAGAATTGATGATTGGCAGAAATTAGCACTGTACATTCTTGAATTTAAAAGTTAAATATGTTAAAATTAATTTCTAAACTATATATATTTTAAGGTGTCATTTGTGTCTATTTTTACTTTTCAATCTTTAGCTGGTGGTTTTTTAGATGAAGATCTAGAACATTTTAATAAAATATTTGATGACTGGTGTATTCAATTTGAGAGCTATGAAGATGCTATGGATATAATGCAAACGCTTGAAAATGAAGAAAGCATAGATATTGTTGAAATAACGCCCTTGACGTATCCTAAATACTTTTTTTCAACGCTTCAAGGTACTATTTATGCAACAAGACAGGTTGAAGATAAAATCATTTGTGTCGTAGAACCTTTTATGGGTTCTAGTTTTAAAATAGCTATTTGTGATCTTAAAACCAGAAGCGTAAGACTAACAAAAACTAGCTACAAAAACATGCCAAACTTAGAAAGTGCTTTTGCTAATTTTGGGGACAAGTTATTATGATCTACCCTGCCCCTAAAATTTCGAATATTACGCTTAGCTTTAATTAATAAACATCTTCTTTATAAATTAATGCTATTCTACTATCAAAAACTAAAGGCAGGAAATGAATACTTTTATTTTAAACAATGAAGCCTTAATACGAATAATATTCTTTGTTTCAATTATTTTCATCATGTTTTTTTTAGAAGTGTTTATTCCTCAAAGAAAATTACAAATTAAAAAACAAAAGCGTTGGTTCAGTAATTTTCTACTCGTATTCTTGGGTTCTTTTTTAGTGAAGTTATTTCTTCCTTTTGCAGCTATTGGGGCAGCTTTATTAGCTTCTGAAAAGAACATAGGTTTGTTTTCTTATCTTGAGCTCCCATCCTTCTTAGAGATTCTTCTTTCCGTAATATTATTGGATTTACTTATATATTTTCAACACAGATATTTTCATAAAAATGCATTTTTTTGGAAGTTTCATAAAGTTCATCACAGCGATATGGATTATGATTTAAGCACTGCTCTTAGATTTCATCCTGTAGAAATATTTTTCTCAATGATAATTAAAATAGCAGCTATTCTTATTTTAGGAGCACCTCTTTTAGCTGTCTTTATTTTTGAAATTATTTTAAGCAGTTTTGCTGTTTTTAATCATTCAAATATACGTTTAAACAAATCTTTAGATAAATATCTTAGATTGTTAATTGTAACGCCTGACATGCATAGAATTCATCACAGTGTACATAAAGAAGAACTGAACTCAAATTATGGTTTTAATATATCTTTTTGGGATAAAATATTTTCTTCTTATACTGCAAAACCAAAAGATAAGTATGAAACAATGACTATAGGCTTAGCTAAGCTTCAAGATAAAAAACAAATGACTAATATTTTAAGTCTATTAAACCTTCCTTTTTTAAGAGAAAAAAAATAATTGTATTGAATATAAAACAAAAATTGCGAATGGATTATTAAAAAAAAGTACTTTTCAAGTTATGAGCGTGTACGTGCAAATATTTCATTTGTCGCTTTTGTCCAATTAATAAAAAAACTTTTTCTATATACTTCTAAAAAAAGGAAAACAATGAAAAAGAAAACATTAATTATTATGGCCCACTCCAATCCAAATGATTCTAAAATCAATAAAAGAATTAAACACACCCTTGAAAATGAAGAAGATATTGTATATAAAGATATTAAATCTTTGTATCAAGATTATAATTTTGACGTAAAAAAAGAACAAGAAGACTTACTAAATGCAGAAAAAATAATCTTTCAATTCCCTCTTTATTGGTGGACGGCACCTGCTATTTTAAAACAATGGATGGATGATATTTATACTTACGGTTTTGCTTTTACTTACGATGACAAGGGTGCATGGAAAGCTCTTAATTTACAAAATAAAGAGTTTCAAATGATTGTTACTATTGGAGGAAGTGAAGAAGATTATAAAAATATGAAGGTAGAAGTAAAAGATTGTTTATCTTCTTATTCTATTACGGCTTCTGCTTTAGGCATGAAAGAACTTGATCCTTATTTACTTTATGGAGTAGATACACATAAATATACGAATGAACAATTAGATGATATAATGATTGAAGTTAAAGAACATATTTTATAGAAGATAGGAGGAGTATGGGATACTTCAATGCAAATTTAGACGCACTTAATTTTAAATTATTTGAAACCCATGCCCTCTTAAAACCTTATGTTCACTCGTATTGGTTGATACAAAAAAAAGACTTTAAAAAAGAAATGATTTATAAAATATTAAGTGATGCAAGTATGGGTTTTTCAATTAATTTTGCAAAACCATATTTTAGTAAAATGAATAACAATACTTTTGATTGTATAACAAATTTTTCTATAGATGGACCCACAAAATACCCCACCTATCTACATTTTGACAAAGAACTGTATATTATTGGAGTACGCTTTAAAACAGCAGGTGCTTATGTTTTTTTTGAAGAAAAGATAGAATCTTTTGCAGATAAAAACACTCCTCTTCACAATACTAAAAACTGGCCCTTAGATGCTTTGTACTCTACACTTATTAGTAAAAATACAGTAGAAGAAAGAATAAAAGAGATTGAGAACTTTTTAATTAAAAAACTTCAAGAAAGTAAAAAAAAGAATGCCCCTTGGATGTTTCCTTTGATTTCTAAAGTTCTTGATAATAAGGGGGATATTACTTTGGACTCCTTATGTAAAGACTTTGATATAAGTATCAGACAAATGGAACGTAGTTTTAAAAAAGAAATAGGTCTTAGTCCTAAGGTATTTCTTCGTGTAATCAGAATGAGAAATGCAAAAGATCTTTTAAATAAACTTGATCTTGAAAGTTTCACCAAAACAGCGCATGAAACAGGCTTTTTTGATCAATCCCATTTTATAAGAGAATTTAAATTCTTTATGAAAGAAACCCCTAAAAACTACTATAAAAATAAACTTTCTTTAATCAAATTAAGTGATTTTAAAACATATCCTTCAAAATAAATGTAGGCACAAAAAAAGTTAAGTTAAAAACTTTCCCATTCTTTTTGATCCTTTGTATCAAATACTTTATTATTCACTTCCTCTTCTTTTGTTTTTTCACTTCTTTCTTTTATAATTTTATTTTTATTTATTTTCAAATTACTTTTTTGTCTCATAATAGCTTTTTCTCCACTTCGTCGCTCATTGTTATCATAATCTAAATCGAAGTCTTTTTCTCTTCTATCTTTAATATCATTTTTCCCAACAAATTCTTTTTGATTCACACTGTCCACTATTTTTTGAGAGATATCTGCTGAACTTACTGCAATTTCTAAGGTTTCATTTGCAGCAAATGCAATTTTTTGTGTTTCTCTGTCTTGTGTACTAATCGCATCATTAATTTGTTCAATACCAAGCTTTTGTTCTTGTGATGAAGTCTCAACATTGGAAATTAATCGTATTGTATTATTTATATTTTCGGTTAGGTTTGTATAACCAGAAATCATTTCATCTGATATTTTTTTCCCTTCACTTGTTTTATTATTTGCATTAGATACTAAATCTTTGATTCTTTTGGCTGTATCAGCTGATCTGGTTGCAAGATTTCTTACTTCTTGGGCAACTACTGAAAAACCTTTTCCTGCTTCTCCTGCTGTGGCTGCTTCTACTGCTGCGTTTAAACTTAAAATATTGGTTTGGAAAGCTATTTGATCTATTTCAGCAATGGCGTCTGTTATTGAAGATACTTGTTCATTAATTTCATCCATTGAGGAAGTGGTTTTTTCTGCTAAAACATGCCCTTCTTTTATTGAAACAAGTACTTGATTAGCATATGTACTCATTTCAYTAATAGAGTTATTATTATTTGTTACCGTRCTTGTAATCTCTTCTAAAGCAGCAGATGTTTCTTCAAGAGAAACAGCTGCTTCATTAGAAGAATGATTAAGAATATCAACATTTTCCAATAAAGTATTAGCMGATGAATTTAGYGTTAAACCAATTTGTTTATTTTCAACCAACATAAACGAAATAGAATCYCCTAAAGAATTAACTCCATTTGCTAAATCAAGAAGCTGATKTTTTACCTTTGAATTATCTACTCTATTTAKATAGTTATAAGATGAAAATTCTTCTAAAATATTTAAAACATTTCCTATATTCTTTTCCATTTGGAAAGCCATAGAATCTAAAACTTTTTTTAACTGCATCAAGGTAGGATTTTCTACATTCATATTAATTCTTTGACATAAATCACCTTGTTCAAATTCAGACAAAACCATTATTGTTTCATCTATAAAAGCTCTGTCTTCATCAATGGATTTTTTTATACTTTTAATATTTGTATTAACGATTTTTGCCATAGATCCCATTTCATCGCTTGAAACTTCATCTAAAAGTTTAATCTCATCTTTTTCTCTGTTTAAATAATCAAAAAATCCAAGTAATCCTTCTTGAAAAGTTGATATTTTATACCTAACAGATCGCATAACAAAATAGGCACTTAGTAAAGATATCAAAAGAACAATAAGTGAAATAATTTCTATCATTCTTAAGATAGTATGCTCATCTTTCTCAGTTTGTGATATGGAATGTTCAAGAAGATTTTCCATTTGATGCATTAATATTTGTATATTTTTATCCATAAGTTTTAGCTCGGTGCTTAAGGTCTTTTTTTCTTCTTTAATATGCTCCATTTTGCCACTCTTTAAATCAGATATAAACATCTTTAATGTAGCTTCGAACTCTTTTTGTTCTTTTTCTAATACCTTAAGCTCTTTTAAGAAAAGTTTGTAGGTGTTTTTTGTTTTTTCATCTACATTATGCGCAATTGCTTTCATTGACAATTCTTCCGCTTTTATAAGGGTATGGTCTGTTTCTTTTTCCAGTAAAACAATATTCTTCTCAAGTGTTTTAAACTCTTCAGAATTAATATCAGCACTTGCTATAATCAATTCATACGTAAGTATCTCTTCTTCTAGGATGTCTTTTTCTAATTCAGTAATAATCGTATTAAGAGGTATTTGGTATTGTGATATTTCACTGATTTCATCTCCAATTTTATTAAATCCCAAATAAGAAGAAGTGGCAATAATAATCATACCTGCAATACCAACTAAAATAGAAAAAAGTATTTTTGTTGTTAGTTTCATATTAATTAATAGTTTACTAGTCATTTAAAATCCTTTAATAACTTTTTATCTTAGCTTAAAAATATACCCCACCAGCTCTTAACATATTGTTATCTTTACTTATTAATATTATTCTTTTAATGATTTGGAATAAAAAGACTATATATATCACAACAATAAATTATTTATTTTAATAAAAAAGTAATGAAGACTTTATAATAAGCACTTTAATCATTTTTGATGTAATTAAATTATAAATTTAAGTTTATGAATTTTGCAAGATAAAATCCAATTTTATTTTGAGAAAATATGTGCTTTTATAAATACATAATTAGCAATGCATGTTAAAAATTAAAAAAGAAGTAGAAAAATGGGAAAAATAGAATTTGGATTATTTTATTTTGAAACTAGAGAATACAAATACTGTACTTTGTAAAAACATGAAGATAAAAATATCTTCATATTTATTTTAATAACTTAAAAAGCTGTGATTAACAACAATTACAAGCTTGTTTATACTTACTTAATTTTCCAATACCTGGATTAAAAGTATTCGTAGGATCCAGTTTTTCATAAAACTTTTTTAAGGTACTTTCTGCTTTATACATATGTCCAACATTATGTTCAGCAGGATACTTAGCCCCTTTAGCATCTAAGAATTCAAGCATTATTTCTTTCATTCTTACTAAATCAGTACCTTTTTTGAAAATGTAATTTTGATGAAATACATTACACATAAAATGTCCGTAGTGAAGGGTAATTTCAATGTTTTTTGCTACTTCTTCTGGCAGTACTTCAAACCATTGCGTATCATTACGACGTAATGCAATATCTAAAGGCAAAACACCTGAAATTATACTACTGTTCATAACAGCATACCTTCCAGTAGCTCCACCAGCTGCAAATCTGTGTAAGAGTGCTTTATCACCCTCTTCTTTCGTACATTCGATATATCCACCATCGCTGTTTTCTTTATTTTCATTCCAGTGTTCTTCTAAATACGCTTTTGCTTCTTCAATACCATCATCTCCCATACTTAAAATCAAATGATGTTCATATTTATCTCTTGTTTCAAGTAATCGCGTAGGAATTTGATTGGGAAAAAGTTTACTTGTATATTGCATTACTTTATTTGGAATATCTTTTGGTAAGAATGAAAAACCTTTTAAAAAGTTCTCCGCTTTTGATTTTATTTCATATAAAAGAGGCATTCTTTTTGTACCTAAATATTTAATTGCTACAAAAGTATCTTTTCCATACTCTTCTGTAATATTAAAAATAGTTCGGTGCATGTATTCTCCCATTTCGGGAAGGTTTGTAAAGTCCTTTAAAATATCTGTTCTTAGTTTTGCAAGTTTATCAGGATTATTCGTTCCTAAATAAAATACTTGTTCTCTTTTAGGTATAACAAAAGTATCTGTTCGTACAGCAAAAACACCCAATTTACCAGCACAACCACTGCTTTCGAATAATCTTCTCTCATCAGCATTAAAACGGGCTGGAATATCTGATGTTACATCTCTTACACGTGCCTCATATTCATTATCAGATGCTATTCCTTTATCATAAGAAATTTTAGAAGCATCAAAGTTACCTTTTTGAAGATTTGTTAATATTTCTTCTGGTGTATCACCAAGGCCATCAATTCCTAAATT
Organism: Arcobacter sp.; assembly: GCA_002733685.1. GTDB lineage: Bacteria > Campylobacterota > Campylobacteria > Campylobacterales > Arcobacteraceae > NORP36. Next base: position 230,067 of record NVWN01000004.1, read on the forward strand.
ATTAACAAGGTGTAATTTCCCTTTTTCATCTACTTGTGCATAAATAGCAAGTTGGGTATATGCAGGTCCTCGTTTTACTAATGCGCCTCCTGAGTTATTAGCAATACCACCAATAACAGTAGCACCTAATTGAGAAGAACCAATAACAGAATGCGGACTTCTGTTTATTTTAACCAGAGTTTCTTCAAGTGAGTGAAGCGTAGCACCTGCTAAACTAACAGCTTGTTTTCCTTCATTTATTAAAAAAATATCATTAATTGCAAGAGTAGAGATAATAACAAGGTCTCGATCATAGTCATTTCCACTAGGAGCAGAACCTTCTGTAAGTCCTGTTTTTGCAGCTTGCATAATAATAATGCAATTATTTTTAACACACGCTTCAATTAATTTCCATTGTTGAAGTAAAGTATTTGGAAAAACAACAGCTAAAGCGCTACCAATTCCAGAACGAAAACCACTTCTGTAATAAGAGGTTTTACTCTCACTTGTTAGAACTTTTTTTGAACCTACTATATTTTCAAATTCTTGAATTAATGCATTTTGTTCTGGTGTTATTGTCATTATATTAGCCTTTTAATTATTTTTAAATTTTTAAATTTTTTTGATACTTTAATCAATACTTCTATTTATCGCTCTAATAGAATCAGAGTAAATAGTTATTTTAAAGATACGTATTTATAATATTTTTTAGAAATCTGACATAATATTAAAAGAAGTTATTAGTTTAATAATAATGCCTTCTTTTAAGTAAGTTAAATCCTAGAATCTTGTTAATTAATTAATTGCGCGAATTATAGCACAATTCTATTGCAGGAAAACATGAGGAAGAAGAAATAATGAGCTTAGAGGACAATTAACACATAGAAAAATTTTACACAAATATAATTTGATTTTCTCTATTTAAGCACAAACTACTATAACTTTTAAATTTACAGTAGTTTCTTTATTCTTCTATTTTTGAGCTGTCCTCATTCTTTTTATTTACCATTAAAACACATTCATTATCATCTTTTACAATGGTAATATTTTTATCTTCATACACCGTATCTATACTTTGGGCATTAGAGCCCATATCCAATTTAAAATATCTTAAATATTCAGTAAATTTGACGCCAGAACGAAAAGCTTTGTTTTCACTTACTTCGCGTAAAGCATCTTTTATCTGTTTGTTCGTATAATATCTGCTCCAACGCAACCAAATAACAATCATTACGATTAAAAATATGAGTATTTCCATTTATGTTCCTTTTATTCTCTTCTTATTTTAAGATATTTTTATTTAAAAAAAATGTAGTGATATTTTTTATATACTTTTATTCTTTTTTTCTTGGTTTTCTACCCACTAAAATACCACCTAAAGCAATAAGTGCGATTCCAGAGATTGCGTATATATCTGGTATTTCATCTCCTAACATAAGCCCAAAACCAACAGCAAAAGGAATGCTGGTATAACTAATAACGCCAATAATACTTGCAGCACTTAAACTATAAGCACGCGTAAGAAACCACTGTGAAGCAGTGGATAAAACAGCCATAAAAGCAATAAGCGCCCAAACAATAGGATCAGTATATATTTTAAACTCAACAAAAGAAGTAAATAATAAAATGAATAAAGGAATAATCACTCCAATACCCATAAAAGAAAGCATTATAATTCTTGCATCATAAATGTCTTTTATTTTTTTTATAGTGGCATAAGCAGCAGCTGCAAAAAAACCACCCAAAATTCCAAGAATATGTTCAAAAGATATTTCAAGGCCAAAAGGTTTTATTATAAATATCACCCCTAAAAATCCAATAATCAAAGCTAAAATAGTGCTCATACTAATAGACTCTTTCATCAAATAATAAGCAAAAATGGTTACAAAAAAGGGCGATGTTTTATTTAATATTACGGCTTCTCCTAAAGGAATTGAAGCAATAGTATAAAAATAACACAGCATAGCAAGTGTTCCAAAAACACCTCTTAAAACAAGTAAGTTAAGTTTTGACATATCTATAGCTACAGGAATTTTCTTTAAACTATAAAGTACAATGATAACTCCCAAAAGATTTCTATAAAATACTATTTCAATGGGGTCCATAGTATCTGATAATATTTTAGCAACTGCCCCTGAAAGTGCCCCAATAAGAGCAGATGAAAGCATGAATAAAATACCCTTATCGATTACTTTGATTTTTGAGATGATGGAATACTTATTTAACATTTAGATCCTTTATTAATCGTATTGTATACAAAATTTATAAAAAAGGTTTTAAAGGCTTAGAAGCATAGAGTATAAGGGGGTTTTGAAGTATGGAATAAACCATACTTCTGTGTAACTAGTGAGATAAAAACACTGGCAAAGTAGAATTTTCCAACAAGTATCTTGTTGTTCCACCAAACATAAGTTCTCTTAAACCTTTTTGTCCAAAAGCTCCAGCAACTATTAAATCAAAATTGCCTTCATTTGCAGCATTTAATAAAGCTTGCCCTGGAATTCTGGTTGTTTTAACTATTTCATAAGTGCTTTTGATTCCATGTAAAGATAAATATTCTTGTATATCTTTCATTTGATTTTCATTTTTTATATATTCTTTGGATGAAACTATTTTTACTTTTTTTGCAGCTTTTAATAAATCAAGGGAAGAAGTCAAAGCTCTAGAGGCCTCAGGAGAATTATTCCATCCTATAATAATAGAGTCAAAAGAAAACTTTTTCATAACTCTTGGAAACATTAATACTGATTTTCCACTTTTTAAAACAGCTGTTTCAAAAGTAGCAGTAGCAATACCTGAAGGAGGCGCTGCTGCAATAACTAAATCACAAAACTTAGAAGCTTGTTCCACTAAAGAACTTCTAACTCCTACTTTAATTTTTAAATTAACAAGATTTTTATCAATCCCAACCTTGTTTATTACATTAGTAAGAAGGGCTTTAAATTCATCATCTTCTTCTTTATACTGCGATCTAAGAACTTCATCAATAGAATTTTGAATCTCTGTAGGTAAACGCATGGTATCTGTCATAGTAACAATAGTTTCTAATCTGGATTGTAAAATATCAACATCAACCGCAAAATGTTTTGCAATTAATAAAGCGCCATATAGTCTGTCTTCTAGTTCTTCTCCTCCACCAACGGGAAAAAAAAGTTTTTTATACGTCATATTAAATCCTTTTATATCAAATTATTATCAAGTAAAATAGTATAAAACGAAAAAATGTAATAAAAATAAAATTTATAAACTTATTATATTATACAGCAAATATAATAAGCTCTTGGAGCATCAAATGCCTTAATACTCTAAATAACCCTACTTCTTTAAACTTAAAAATACAATATTCTCAATCTCAATATATTCTTCATTTGTAAGCTCATAAGATAAATTATAAGCCCCACAAATATTCTCTAAAATACCATATAAATATTCAAGAGTATTTACTGCTAAAAATTTATATTTCTTATTGGGATTCATCTGTTTTATTTCTTCTAAATATAAATCTCTTAATTCTTGATTTTTGAAAATATTACTTACCGTTTCAAAAAGTACAATAATTTTTTCTTTTTTTAACGTTGTTTTACTTAGAATATTAGGTTCTTTATTAAATGCAATTGCAATATCAAATAAATCTCTAGCATTACCATTCCCAGCTCTATAATAAATTTTTTTTGCAATTATTTCTTCTACTGTATCGATTAATAATTCATGATTCCATAACCTTACTTTTGTATAGGGAACTTTTGATTTTTGAATAACGTCAAAAAACTGAATCTTGCAATCTTCATCTATTACAATTTCTGAATAAATAGGATGAGATCTAAAATCTCCAGCAAATCCAATGTTTTTCATACTTTCTTTTACTKCMTYACTCCAAGAAGACTCTTTAAGTAAGTGTTTTTTATCRACATCAGCATATATAAAAATATCAATATCCGTAGAATATCTATGATTCCAATAATAAGCTGCTAAAGCAGTACCTCCACCAAGAGTAGATACATCTTTTAATCCCTTCTCTTCTAAAAGTAAAAGCGTTGCGTTAAGCATAGCTTTTTGTTTTAAAAAATCATACATGAACTGTTTTTTTTCGCTTTAAGATATTTTGCAATGCAAGAGGAACAATATTTTCCTTATCGCCTTTAAAAGAAAGATGTTTAAGTCTAAATCTTTTATCCCATAATTTAGCAACACCTGTTAAACTTCTAAAAGGACTTGTGATATATATATTCTTAACATCTCTTTTTGAAATATCAAATGTAACAATAAACTCTTCAAGCTCATCAGGCGATAGTTCTTTAAAAAACTTTGAATAAATACTTTGCTCTTTACTACTTGCATCATCATACTTACTTTTATTAAATGCTTTTTTAATGTCACTATATGTAAATTTGAAATGTTCATCAATATTTCTATTAAGTATATGGAAGAATCTATGTGTAGTTTTTTTTTCACTAATATTTTGAAGTTCTTTTTTATCAAGATGAATAAGTAGTTGATACAGTTTATTTCTATTACTGTCCTCTTTTTTCCAATCATTAAGAGTTGTTAATGGTATCTCTAAATATTTACTAATTTCTACTTGAGTCATACGCTATCCTTATATATTTACATTATATACGAATACCGTATTTTTGTCAATAATTAATAAAGTAGAAAATTTTATCAATTTTAAAACCATYTATTTTTTTTWGTGATATAAATAAAACCKGCAACGCTTGTTAYTCCCCTTGCTATATAAAGGGAAAGCATWGCTATCCACAAACCATTATTTTCKAAAGCTTGTGTGAAATACCATACAGGAAAATAGACCAGTATCACGGATACTAACATCGCATTTTGCATGACTTTTACTTGTGTTGCCCCTATAAATACTCCATCTAATAAATAACTGGGTGCTGCTAATATTGGCAAGATTATTAACCAAGGTAAGTACCTAATAGCAATGTCTTGTACCTGTGATATTGAGGTTAAAGCTCCTATAATTTCTTCACCTAAAAAATAGAAAAATACACTAAAACAAAGAGCTACAAGAAAAGATAAACACGCAGCGGAAATAACTAAGCGGAAAAAATTCTCCATATCTTTAGCCCCAATAGATTTTCCACTTAACGCTTCAAGTGCGTGTGCAAAACCATCTAAAACATGTGCAATTAACATAACAAAACTAAGRAGWACTGCATTYGCAGCCAAAGTATCTGCCCCAAATTTAGCACCTTGTGCTGTAAAAAAGGACATAGATATAAGTAATAAAATAGTTCTTACAAATAAATAACGGTTGACTTTTATAATTTTCGAGTAATTATTTAATTTGATTAAAGATTCAAAAACAACAGTACCCGCAACCTTTAAAAGCATTTTACGACAAAAATAAGCAGCAAGTACTAGTCCAAAATATTCTGATATTACAGTAGCTATGGCTAAACCTTCTGCTTGCATATTTAGAACATTAACAGCTATTACATCTAATACTATATTTAGTAAGTTCGTACTTACTAATAAGATGAGTAAAACTTTAGTATTTTGATTACCAACAAACCAGCCCAATAAAACATAAGAACATAAAACAGCTGGTGCCCCATAAATACGAATACTTGAATACGCTAAAGCCTGTGGTAATACTTTTTCATCGGATAATAATAAATTCAAAGCTACATCAATGATGGGTTCTTGAAACAGCAGTATTAACAAAGAAATAAAAAGTGCTAAAATAATAGACTGTGATAAAACAGTGCGATTAGCATCTCCATCATTCGCCCCAACGCTTTGAGCAATCATTCCTGTTGTTCCCATTTTTAAAAAACCAAAAGACCAATAAACAAAAGAAAAAATAGTGGTACCAATAGCAATCGCTGCTAAAAAACGACTGTCTGGGAGATGACCAATTACCGCAATATCTACAAGTCCTAATAAAGGTTGTGAGATATTAGAAAGCATCACCGGCCAAGACAGTAACCAAATCATTTTAAAATCGTTTTTATTACTATAAAATTTTATATAAAATCCTTCATATCTTTTGTTTTTTGTATCATATCTAAAAGATATCTATAAAGCAGAGAAAAGCTGTCAGTCGCCAATGAGTAATATACGAATATCGTATTTATATCAATAATAAACAAAGTAAAAACTTTAATTAAAGAAATTGTATCTGTCCTCATTTTTCTTGACAAGAAATCAACAATCAAGTATAATGTACTAAATTAAATACTAAAAAGGATACTCTTTTGAATGCTATTTTATCAAATTATTCTGCAAGCATATCAGAATTAAAAAAATCACCCTCTTCAATTATTGAAGAAGCAGGAGATGAAGCAGTAGCTATTTTAAATCATAATAAGGTTAGCTCATATTTAGTTCCTGCAAAAACCTACGAAAAACTATTAAGTATTGTTGATGACTATTTATTAGAACAAGAAGTAAATAAAAGAATTAATGATAAAGATGAAATTGTTTCTGTAAATCTTGATGACTTATAATCTAAAATTCCACCAAAAAGCATTAAAAGAGTGGAATAAAATAGATAAATCAATAAAAGAACAATTTAAAAAGAAAATAAAAGAAAGACTTAATAATCCAGAAGTTCCAAAAGACAAATTAAGTGGTTTTGAAAATGTATACAAAATCAAATTAAAAAATGCAGGTTTTAGACTTGCCTATGAAGTATTAAATGAAGATCTTGTCATTATCGTTTTATGTGTTGCAAAAAGAGAAAATGACAAAATTTATAAATTATTACAAAGCAGATTCGATGAAAGTAATGATATTTAATAAGAGAAAAATGCCTGCATGTAATAATTAAATTTTATTGTGTCAATATTTAGAATAGCTTATCAATGAGAGAATTAATTGTGCCTTCCCTTTTTCCCTAAATTTAAAAGTGGATTTCTCGCCTCTGGGGTGTAATTTTTGTGTTCCCGTTATTTTGATGTCCATATTGGTTTTTTTGTTAGTTACTTACTTTAAACTGAAAATTTTTTGATATCCACTGTGTCGCAAGATTAAGGTTACTACATTCGAATTGCGTATCAGTAAACAGCTCACGTACACTATTTGATGAAGATACGCCGATACATTTTATATTGGCGCCAATGGCAGAAAGACTGCCATTATAAGTATCTTCGATAGCCAGACATTCTGATGGTTCTACGTCCAGTTTGTCTGCTGCCAATAGATAACAATCGGGAGCAGGTTTACTCTTTTCAACATCATCCCCAGAAACAACCACTGAGACATATTTTTCGAGTTTGTGATTCCTCAAAGTAGTATTGACTCCTTCTGCGCCTGCACCAGTAACAATTCCAACTTTTAAGCCTTGATCGTAGAAATAACGCATAGACTCAAGTGCTCCTTCCATAAGAGGAAAAGCTTGCTTAGCCAAGTACTCACTTGTAATTTTCGCTTTAGCCATTTCGAGTTCAGAAGGCTCTACTTCCATAGAGTGATTTTTCACAATAGTTATTGCGTTTGCGGTGCTTGGTATACCTGCATATTGGCTTTTATACTCTTCATGGGACAAGTCAATATTATAACTACGTAGAACATCTCTCCACATTTCATAGTGGGCTTGTTCTGAGTCTACAATTGTTCCATCGTGATCGAAAAGAATTGCTTTAATCATGAGTATCCTTGTTTGTTAATAGTAAATTATATACACCCTGGGGGTGAATAGATATAATATATTTAAGCACAATAATGATAAGGATATGCTTCTTCAAATTATAAATAAAATAGCTTTAAGAGACAATGTTATTCTTCATACTTATGTTTTTATGGATAGTCACTATCATTTATTAATAGAAACATAAAAAGAAAACTTATCTTCTTTTATGAGAGTAATTAATGCTAACTATTCACAATACTTTAACAAAAAATATAAAAGAAATTGTATCAAAAGTGGAAATTCAACCCCAAGCGTGTAAGCACATTTTAAGCCATTTTTATAAAACTTAATCGTATACTTTTATACATATGACAGTATTAAAACCTATGTAATTTGTACTAAATTATGTATTATAAATCATGCTCATATTCTTAAAAGGTACAAATTGAGAACTCTATTATTTGTTTTATTATTTATAAACACTCTTTTTTCAAATATTATTTTAGATAAAGATATTGAAAAAAAAAGTAACTTTGTTTTAGAAAAGTTTTATGACAGTTCAAAAAAACTTACTATTGAAAACATTGAGACTAAATCCTTTGAAAAAATACCAAGTCAATTTACATTTGGACATGAAAAAGGAAATATTTGGTTCARRTTTGTAATTAAAAATCACAGTTTATMTGAARACTTTATTTTAAATTTTAGTGAAGCATATTATCATGAGATGACYCTTTATAAAAAAGTAAATAACGCTTGGGAAAAAGAGCAAAATGGTTTAATACTACCCTTCAARCAAAGAGAGATTTTAAATCACAATCCCACATTTAATCTAAAAATAAAACCCAATCAAATACAAACTTTTTATATAAAAGGAAACTCTAAACTWACTACATCKGGAGAGTTTSAGATTTATAAAAAAGAGTATTTTAACTCGATACATGGACATTCTAATGATATTTTATATATGTTTTATCTTGGAGCAATCTTCACTATTACATTAATAAATTTATTTATTTATTTTAGATTAAAAGAGCGTATRTATCTTTATTATAGTGGATATACATTTTTTTATACCTTATGGGCAGCTGCTTACGGCGGCTTGATYTTATATACSCCAGTTTATCAATTTTTTTATAAATTTCTMATGGTAACACCTATGTTTATAATGTTCTTAATTCTCTTTTCTTCAGAATTTTTAAATGTGAAAAAACACTTACCTAAACTCTATAAACCTTTAAATATTTTTGGATATATTTTTGGAGCATTGGCTATTCTTATTGTTTTTAGCTTTGAGCCGTGGTTTGAAATTATGAATACATTAGCTTCTGTTTTATTTTTGGTTTTATTTTCAGTAGCTATCTATATTTTAAGAAAAAATAATGATATTAATACCAAATACTATCTTTTGGCTATGAGCGTTTACATGATAAGTATGTCTTTAATGTCAGCTATGGCAAATGGGTGGCTTGAAAACAGTGATATAAATAGATACTCTTTCTTATTTGGTTCATTTTTTGAGATATTATTTTTTACACTGGTTCTTACCAATAGATTTTATATATTTCAAAGTGACAAATTTAAGATACAAAATGAACTTTTAGAATTGAAAGATAAAAATGAAATCATTTTAGAAAAAAAAATAGAAGATAGAACAAAGAACTTAACAGAATCAAATAATAAACTAAGTGCTTTGATAGAAGAGAGAGAATTATTACTTAAAGAATTAAAACTATTGACAATTACTGACCCTATGACTACCTTATATAACAGAAGATATTTTGCCGAGATATCAAAGAGTATAGTAGCGTTATCTAAAAGAGAAAAAGAGAATTTGTCAATCATTATGCTTGATATTGATAAGTTTAAAAATGTAAATGACACCTACGGACATCAATTTGGTGATGATGTCATAATTTCATTATCCCGTATACTTATTGAAAGTCAAAGAAAAAGTGATATTATTTGTAGGTATGGGGGAGAAGAATTTATTATATTACTGCCATACACCGCACTTGATGCTACAGCTGTAGTAGCTGAAAAAATACGTATACTTGTAGAATCATCAAGAATGACGCTTCCATCAAATGAAAGTTTTAAATTCACAATAAGTTTAGGTGTAGCTCAAGTAGATATAAAAAACGAAACAAATATCAATCATGCTCTAAAACGAGCGGATGATGGACTCTATCAAGCCAAGAATTCAGGTAGAAATAATGTTGTTGTAAACGCTCTAAAGTGAAAATTCATTCTCAGGGGTATTTTTTTGAAGATATAAAACTAAACCTATCAAAGGATAATAAATGAAAATAAACCTCTTAAAAACTGGAATTATTGGAACTATTTTAATAGCACTTTGCTGCTTTACACCCATTCTTGTAATTCTTGTAACAACAGTTGGGCTTAGTGCAATTGTAGGATACTTAGATTACATATTATTCCCAGCATTGGGATTTTTTGTTTTACTAACAGCTTACGCTATTTCAAGAAAAAATAGTTCTTGTTGTAATAATAATGATAAAAGTTTAAAAAAGTAATCTAATTGTTTATCAACTCATAGATGCAATAATGGGGACAGGCAACTTTAAAATAAAACTAGTCAAAAAATCAAAAGACTTTTATAAAATAATTTAAAGTTGCCTGTCCCCTTTAATTCTACCCCTCGTATAATAGAAAACATTGCAAATTGTCATTCTTTTAAAGTATAAGAAAATCTTTATATATKATTTAAAATAAATAAAATATTCTAAGGAGAAATGATGCAATTAATAATAGGATCACAAGTTAAACTTATAGATGGCGCTATTGAAAAAATCTTCCCTTATGGAGAAGTTTTAGGATTGTTAAGTAAATTTAAGAATATTTGTACTGATATAAAATGGAACGTAAATGTACCCAATAGAGATAAGTGTAAAATCATAGATAATCAAGAAACAATTAATATTAAAAATTTTAAAGCAAGAGATTTCCAAGAAGCTTGTGTTGATAAATTTACACGAACTACACTTACAGGTTATATATATGCTCCTACAGGCTCTGGAAAAACAAATATTGCGGCATATCTAATTGCCAAAAGAAACATAAGAACACTTTTTATTGTTCCTAAATATGATTTAGTAAAACAAACAAAAAAAAGATTTCAAGATATCTTAGATATAGATCCATCAATGATTGGTGAGCTTAGTTCCCACAAAAAAGAGTTTGGTGCTCCTATTTTAATTACTACATGGCAATCATTAAATAAAGAAGCAACATTACAAAGAGTTATAGAAGATAAATATTCAATGATTATTTGTGATGAGATGCATAAAGCTAGTGCAAATGTTTATTATAATGTTGTATCTTCTATACCWGCAATGTATAAACACGGTCTTACTGCAACACCATATAGAAATAATATCAAAAATGAACAAAGACTTTACGATTTAGTTGGAAATGAAATCGCAAGTGTTGATATAATAGATTTATATAAAAATGGTTTTTTAGTGCAACCAAATATAAGATTTAAAAATACAAATTATAAGATAAATATAGACCAAGAATATTTAAGATCATTAGATTTTAATATCAAACTAGGAATGCTTAAAAAGAATATTGATAAATCAAAACACAGAAAAGAACTAATACTAAATGATATTAAAAAATCTCTAGAGCTTGAAAAAAAAGAGTTTAATTCTAATCAATCTGTAATTTTAGTAAATACACTTGAACTAGGACAAACTATAAAAGAAGAGTTATCTTCATCTTTTAATGTCATATATATTGATGCAAGTACAAAAGCAAAAGAAAGAAATCAAATATTTTCTGATTTAACAGAAAACAATATCACTGATTATGTTTTAATAGGAACTTCAAAACTTCTAGGAGAAGGTACAGATATTCCCTCAATCAAAAATGTATTTTGTGCAAGTCCAGCTTACCCTCCTTTTGAAGATACAGCTCGTTTACAGCAAATCATAGGAAGAGCAATGAGACCATTTAAAGATAAAACTAGCGCAAATATCATCATTTACAATGATATAACAACAGGCTGGATAGATAAAAAGAAAAATGAAGTTTTAGATATTGTTTTTAATAATGTAAAACCTATTATACATTAATGGTATTCTATTTTTTTGTAAGATGAAAGCCATTTTGATTAGGGCAAGAATAAACATCTAATAAAACACCATTCTCTTTAAATAAAATATCTGCTCTTTTTTGTGCTTGATATCTAGAAATATACAACTGTTTCAAAGCTCCATTTTCACTTTTTGTATTCATAATTCCCGCTCTACTCTTCCACGTAACTTCTTTTGTGAACTTAATTTCTTTTTAGAGTTCAAGCGTCTGTTTACAGATCCTCTTGTGGGTTTTGTAGGTACTCTTCTTTTTTGTACTACATTCACACTTTTTATTAGCTCTACCAAACGTTCAAGTGCTTCATCTCTGTTTTGTTCTTGGCTTCTGTGCTGTTGTGACTTTATTACTATAATGCCAACTTTGTTAATACGTTTATCTTTGAGTTCCAATAACTTCTGCTTATAAAACTCTGGCAATGATGAAGCATCTATATCAAAACGCAAATGAATAGCAGCAGAAACCTTATTGACCTTCTGCCCACCAGAACCTTGTGCTCTAATAGCAGATATTTCTACTTCGTTTTCATCTAGTGTTACGCTGTTTGATATTTTTAATTCTGACATGTTATTTTTATATCCTACTATTTAGAGTTTTTAAATATATCATATTTTATCCTAAGCCAACTTATTCGATTTCTACAATCCTATGATTTTGGGCTTTACATCCTATTCTTATTTTTAAAATTGTCCCTTTTCCTATATTCTAAAAGATATCATTCAAGATATAGCTTTTTATGGCGATATTTATTAAATTAAGCTCCACTATTCATCTAATCTACTCAATATATCAAAAGGTGCAGTAATCAATTAATAGTTTAGTATTCTTACTTCAAACCATTGGAAATACAGAATTGAGGTGACAATTTGTTAAATAAACTCTTTTTGTATATGCGCTAAGGCTTCAACAAAAGTACTTTTAAAATGTTTGCTTTCTTTGTCTTCAATACCATCATTATAAATATATTCAAACTTACATATTTCTTTAAATCTGGGATCGTGTTTTGCAACTTCAATAGTACTATTTTCAATATCTGTATCAAATAAGTAAACAATTTCATGCTCTGTGGTTTGTCTTTCTATTGCAAAAATATCTAAATTCATTTCAGGATATAAAGCGTAATCTGATAGTGTCTTTAACTTTACTTCCCAATCATAGTCTTTATAAATTTTAATAATAAATTTTCGTTCCATTTGATTATTTCCTTTTTATCTTTTATAGAAAAATCATTGAAGTAATTTTTCCTATCAGGTTTAAATATAGTAACATAGAAAAGGTGTCAGTCCTTACCTAAAAATACATAAGTACATTAAAGCTACTTTATCTTCTTTTCCAATATAAAACAACATTCCGAACGGCTCTTCCCCTGACTTTGATAAAGCTAAATATTTTTATTTTTTAGCGGAAAAAGGTGAAAACTGTCTGAGCGTCAGAAATGTGCTCTTTAGCACGTTTTAGTGAGTTTTTGAACCTAGCTAACAAATAAAAATATTTAGGCACCCGAAGGGCTTTATCAACTCGTCAGTTGCTTTCTTGTTTCTTCTTTTCAAGAAAAGAAGAAAAAAAAGCGCAAAGGTCACTTTGTATGAGCTCTTCAAAAACAATAATTTTTATAGATAACTTGTCTCAAAGTGGATTTACTACCCCTGGGGTGTAATTTGTAAAAGTGGATTTACTACCCATGGGGTGTAATTTTTATTAGATAATTTCATACATGAATTGTATTTTCTTTCACAACTTTTGAATTTTCTAGCATTTAATAATATATTCTCTTTTCTTTTGTAGAGTTTTTTTAATTCCATTTTCTATCTATCATCTTTTAATGATGTTTCAACAATAACTTTTAAAATATAAACTATGATAAATAAATTCCATACTATTATAATTAAAGACATCAAGTATAAAATTGAAAGAAAAATACTATTTCCAACATATTGAGTTATTATCCAGAGAATAAACATAAATAGCAAAAATAATGCAGTATGAAAAATTTTATTTATAAATTTGTCAATATTTTTATGCTCTTTGAATTTTCGTATATATGTATTAGTATCTTTTAGATTTAAAATTAATGATAATGATGTTATTAATAATCCAATTAAAACTAAAGGTGAAAAACCTATTTTTCCCATTAGTAAGTATGTTATTACTACATATTCATCCACAATTACATCCTATTATAAATAATATTTTCTTTATTTTCAAATGCCTCTAAAAAGAAGCTATTTGCATGATTGATATCAACTATTTTTCGCTTATTAGTATGGCTAAGTTCTAATCCACTATCTGTTGAGTTAATTTCTTTTTGTGTTCCTGCTTTTTTTATTTTACATGTTTTAAGTAGTCCAGCGTCATTGGCCATTTCAAAAAAACCTAACAGCTTCTTATTATCTAATAAATCATCTTCATTATTTACACTTATTGTTATTGAGTCACCTAACATTTTGGTTAAAAAGTACAACGGTGAGGCAAAATCATTATCAAGTAAATTGTTTTTTGACTCAGCATTATAAGAAAATTTAAAATTTTTAATCTCAGAATTTTGTAATGCATCCATAAAAGATATATCGTATATCTTTTTAAAATGTACTTTTATATTATCATTAATTAAAAGATGTCTATTTAAATATTCATACAAGTGTTCTACATCGAAGCCATGCATAGCTTTTTGAAATATCAATAAATATCCCTTTTTTTTGTTACTTAGTTTTTTAATTTTAAAAAATATTTTTTCTTTCTTCATTCTTTGAATAGTTTTTTTACAAAACAAGTCCAACTCAGAATCACTAATCAATCCATTATTATCTCTAAAAATTTTATAAATAGTAAAATATTCCACATCACTTTCTATCAATTTTTTCACTAATTCATCATTCTCATATTCTGAAGATATCTTTGAGATAAAACTAATTTCTTCTACTGTTGGTATAACTTTATCTGATTCCATTTTATTGAATTCTTCAAATGTATCAATACTATCAAGAGGTTTAGATATGATTGTACTATTAATAACTTCATTTGTTAATTTTGAAAAATCAAAAGTAGCAGAATCTATATTTTCAACAAAATCTGATAAAATTGCGAGACAAGTCTTTCCACTACATAATAAATCATCATCTTTCGACTTTAGTCTTTCTTTGATTATTTCAATTATGTCTTTTTCAACTAATGTATCATTCTTTCTATCTCTAATAATTATTTCATAAAATTCTGCTTTAGCCACTATATTCCTTATTATTTAGTATATCTAGACTTAATTATACAATTCTTATTCATAAAAGTTATTTAAATACAACTATTACATAAATAAGACAACTTACTAAGTAATAAAATAAAACTATTATGCTATTATCTTTTGGAATTTCGGGAAAAAGATACTAAATTGACTAAATAATTAAATAGGTATACTCTCCCCAGAACTTTAAAATTTAAAGGTAACTCATGTTCAAAAAACTTAGCATAATATTATGCTTATCATTAAGTTTAGTTGCGGGAATGAAGGAAATACCCAAAATATCTCCCGATTCTGCTCTTAAAAATTTATCTGGAAAGACTATTGCAAAAATAATGGCAGACTTAATAGCAAAGAATCTACCAATGAAATTGGATGAGATAACAACAGTAACACGTGTATTTTCGGTAGATAACACAATATATATTGACAAAGTAATTGATACTGAAAGTGAATCATTAAATGGAAAAAACATTTATGATATTTTACCTACTTTAAGGAAAATCATGTTTCATCAAGACAGAGATATTGCATGTAATAATGTGCACTCAAAATTTACTATTACTGAAAAAGGTGTTATTTACAGTCAGAGTTACTCTGATAAGAAGTATAAACTTTTATTCCGTCATACAATTGAAAAAGAAGACTGTAGTACATATTAATATAGGGGGACAACATTTTAAGAGATGCCAATATATTGAAGAGAACAAGTGAGTTTTAAAATTACAAAAGATGCTATATTAAAAAAAAGTATAGTGCAATCCCCGAAATCGTACTTGCAATGGAAAAGGTGTCAGGCACCAATTAGTAAATTCCTTAGTTAAAACTTAACTTATATGAGTACATTAAAGCTACTTTTCCTTCTTTTCTAAAATAATACTACATTCACAACGGCTCTTCCCCTGACTTTGATAAAGCTAAATATTTTTATTTTTTAACGGAAAAAGGCGAGGACTGCTCGAGCGTGAAGAAATGTGCTCTTTAGCACATTTTAGTAGGTTCCACAGCTTAGTTAAATAAATAAAAATATTTAGGGACCCGAAGGGCTTTATCAACTCGTCAGTTGCTTCTTTTTGTTTCTTTTTCTGACAATTAAGAAAAAGAAAAAAGCGCAAAGGAGACTTTGTATGAGCTCTTTAGTAATAACGAGAGTCAATAGAAAAGATAACTTATGATACGTAAATTATTTTTGTTGTTTAATATTTGAATAAAAAGATTTTTATGTTTTAGATAAGTCTTTTATCATTTTTTTTACAATATCAAGTAACTTCGGTACTTCATCTTTTGATACATCAAATATGATTTCTGCATCAATATCAAAATAATGATGAGATAAAATATCTCTTATTCCTTTTACTTGTTTCCATGGAATTTGAGGATAATTTTTTAAAATAGTATTATTTGATAATTTATCAATATTTTTAAATGCTTCACCTATTGCGACTAATCTCATTGAGATAGAATCAAGTTTTTCTAAACCTGAATCGTCTTTTAAAAAATCATCAACAGAAAGTATATGTTGTGATCGTTTTAAAATTAGATTTAGTGAAAAATCTATATCTTCTAATGTAGATAATATTAATTCACTATTTTGCAATTATTAAGTCTTTTTTGATTGTTTTAAGCAGAAAAGGTTTTATATGTTTATGCTCTCTAATAATGTCTACTTTTTTATTCAAATCTAGCTCAATTTGATCTTTAATTGCTATTAAATCAAATAATGAGGGTTTCATTTTAACAAAAATATCAATATCACTGTTTTCTGAAGCTTCATCTCTTGCGTAAGATCCAAATAATCCTATTTCTTCAACATTATATTTTCTCTTAAATTCAGAACAATGTTCTTTTAAATAATCTANTATATTTGTTTTAGTAATAGTTTTTGACATAATTATAAGTATCTCCTTTTCCTATTTAAAATATTATAACATAAAATAAATTTGAATATATCACCGCTTTTGTTTAAATTTGAGCCATTTGAAATGCCATTTTATTTTTGTTTCAGTACTTTTGCATTTGTTTCTTTGATGCTGTCATACTTGTCTGACATAAGTACAAACATATAAGCAAGAGAAGATAGAATTACTATAATTATTACAATATTTCTCATTATTTTTCTTTCTTGTTTTTTGAGGTTTTTATACTTGAAATAAGAAARCTTTTACAGTKTTTWATAAATRCGAATGTMRAAACACATAARCTWARRGTWATAAGAAGAAGGGCGYTTACAGCACTAGGGAAGAGGCCTAAACTTGAWGCTAGAAGYAAAATACTTAGACTTATAATGAAAGGGAAAACCATTTTGATAAGAAGTGAGAAAGTACTGGAWGAAAAAATTARAAGTTTTATACTTGMRTAMRTACTRGTAYTCATATACGTTAAAAGTTCATCATGCCCTTCAAGTGTTTTTATATTAAATGTAAAAGTATTCATTTCTTTATGTATTTTGCCAAACATTTATATCCCTAAATTATTCAAAAATTTAGCTTTAGTCTACTTTAATTTTGCACAGTTTTTGATTAAACATTATATTCTTATGCTTGCTTTAAATATCTTGCTTTTTTATGTAAAAATGCTGTCATATCTTCACTTGATAAAGGTTTAGAATACAAATAACCTTGAATTACGTTACATCCATTTTCTAACATAAACTCTTTTTGTTCGTTTGTTTCTATGCCTTCTGCAATGACTTCTAGGTTTAAACTCTTGCATAAAGTAATAATTGTTTTACTAATAGCAGCATCTTGAATATCTTTTGGCAGATTATTGACAAAAGATTTATCAATTTTTAATTTATTAATAGGAAGTTTCCGTAGATAGGATAGGGATGAATAGCCCGTTCCAAAGTCATCAATAGCAATTGAAATACCTAAGTTATGAAGATCTTGCAAAAGCTGAATTGCTTTGCTTGGATTTTGCATAATTTGACTTTCTGTGATTTCAAATTCAATACAGCCATAATCGCATTTTTCATCACTTAATAATTCTTTAATAAAACTGATTAAATCATCTTTCTCAAGCTGTTTTATTGCCAGATTAAGAGAAAGTTTHCCTGTTTTAAATCCTTGTTCATGCCAAATTTTTAATTGTGCTAATGCTTTTTTCATAACAATTCTATCCAATTCTATAATCATACCACTTGCTTCTGCAAGAGGTATGAATTTATCAGGAGATATTAATCCAAGCGTTGGGTGATTCCATCTAACCAGCGCTTCCATACCAACTAAGGTATTATCATTGGCATCTATTTGGGGTTGATAATAAACAATGAGTTCATCCTCTTTTAAAGCTTGTCGTAGTGCTGTTTTTAAAAGTACTCTTTGTAATGCTTTTATCGTCATCTCTTCATCATAAAAACAGTAGTTACTGTAATCATCTTTTTTTGCTTCATACATAGCTGCACTTGAGTTTCTTAAAAGTGTGTTTGAGTCATAACCATCACTTGGATAGAGGGAAGCACCTATACTTATTGTTGTGTAAAGCAAATTATCACCCACAAGAAAAGGTTCTTTAAAAAGTTTTAGAATATTGTTTATAAAAGAAGAAATATCATCAAGGCTTTGTATATCATTTAAAATAATAGTAAATTCATCTCCCCCTAGTCTTGAAAGGGTGTCGCTGTCTCTTATTTTACTTTTTATTCTCTGTGCTACTTGAACGAGTATTTCATCTCCTACTTGATGGCCAAGAGAATCATTTATTTCTTTAAAACTATCCAGATCTATGAATAAAATGGCCAGTTTATTGCGGTGTCGTCTTGAAAATTTAATGGCTTGTTCTAATCTGTCTAAAAAAAGGACTTTATTAGGCAAAGAAGTCAAAGAATCATAGTTCATCTGATATTCTAATTCTTTTTTTTGTATGTCCAATATTTTCAAACTTTTTTCCAGATCTTGGTGCGTGCTTTTTAATTCCAGTTCTTGTGTTTTTTGTTCTGATATGTCAATATCCAAACAAAACATTTCTGGGAATTCACTGTTTTCACCCAACATAATGTGTGAAGAATATACAAAGATACTAGAACCATCTTTTTTAAGTAACAATAATTCGCCTGAAGGAATAGGAATTCCTTTTTTGCACCAGTTTGCATGAAATAGAATTAAATCCTCTTTCATATAACTTGGAATAATTAGATCTTCAAGTTTTTTACCAAGAGCTTCTTGTTCTAAAAAACCATACATATCTTCACTTGCTTTGTTCCAGTAGATAACTTCTCTGTTTTTGTTATATCCTTGAACCGCTATATTGGGTATTTTACTAATGAGTTCAAGAAATTTGCTTTCATTATCATAAATCATAGGCACTCCAATAAGAGTATATTTGTTATTAAAGTTTATCATTATAAGTCTTGTCAATTCTTAATTTCTAATTAAGTTCAATTTAATTATATTTATCTGAAATATAATTAAAATAATGGTAAAACTAAAATTACCAATATTATTCAAAATGCCAATAAATAAGCTACATATGGTCTTTTTGTATTAATAATGAAACTTTTATGTGCTTTTACTGTAATTTTATTCTTAAACAATGTATATGTGATAATAAAATTATTTTTATACATTCTGTATATAATTGTTCTTATTATAATGATACAGAGTTTGCTTGCTTTTGACATGAATTTTAAGTGATAATTTCTTATCTTTGAAATAGAAATAAAATTATCTTTTGTTTTAAATATAAAATTTTTTTTTAAAAAAGGCTTGTTTTAATTAATCTTTTTTACTTAAGTTTTCTCAAATTATTTTTAATTTATTTTTTGTAAAAGTTTAAATAGTTTTTCCTCGGAGTGATTTTAAAAGGCTCTAAGGAAGTATAAATCAAAGTAAATATTGCTAAAATACTTACAGCTGTATAAATCTTTTAAATATATTATTTTTATTATTTTTCTCAAAGTTTATTTAACTAATATAATATATATAATGTCTAAGAAGGAATAATATGAAAAATTTTGTAAAATATTTTCTAATTATGTCTTTATTTTTCACTTCTTCTTTATTCTCAAAAACGTTAAAAATTGCAACTCCTTCTGATCTTCCTCCTTATTCTTTTGTTAATACAGAAAACGAAATTTCGGGATTGTTTATTGATTATTGGCGTTTATGGTCAGAAAAGACAGATGTTAAAATTAAGTTCATCCCCTCTTCTTGGAAAGAAACCATAGATAATATTAAAAATAAAAAAGTTGATATTCATTCTGGTTTATTTAAAACGAAAAGTAGAAAAGAGTATTTGAAATATTTAAATGCAATTTATAATGCGAATTCTAATATCTTTATACTAAAAAATAAAAAAATAAGTAAAATAAGTGAACTCAACGGAAAAACCTTAGGTTTTATAAAAGGAACATATTTCGAAACATATTTTGCAAAGAATTATCCCTTAATACATACAAAAACATATCTAGATTATAAAGATTTTAAAAAAGATGTGATGAACAATAAACTAGATGCTTTTATAGATGATGATGTTATTTCATGGATGAATATAATTAGATATTTTGATTACAATAAAGTTAAAAAAATAGAAGATTTTACTTTGAATAAATGGTTTTACGCAGCTATTAATAAAAATGACAAAAAATTGGAAAAAATTGTACTTGAGGGTATGAATAAAATAAATACGAAAGACTTAATCAAATTAGAAAAAAAATGGATTATAAATAAAGACCAGCATTCACTTTCTTTAATAAAAGAAAATGATATCTTAAGCCTTGATGAAAGAATATATTTAAAGGAAAATCCAAGTGTTAGTCTTGCTTTATTAAAAGCTTGGAAGCGTATGAGTTTTTATAATGAAAAAATGGAAATGTCTGGTTTTCATGTTGATTTATTAAAACAAATAAATAAAAATCTAAATACAAAAATAGGATATAAAGTATTTGATTCCTGGTCCCAAGCCTATGAATCCAGTAAAGATGGACAAAGTAATGGAATATTTGGTTTATCTTGGAGCAAAGAAAGAGAAGAATTTTTTTCCTATTCTTCTGCATATTTTTTCTCCCCAATGTATTTAGTGACAAGAAAATCTGATACTTCTATCAAAGATATAGAAAACATTGATAATAAAACAGCCATTGTTCATAATAACTCAATTGCTGAGGACATACTTCAAAAAAAACAAAAAAATGTAAAAATCATATATTCCAACAATCAAATAGACATACATACTAAGATTAAAGATAAAACAGCTGATTTTACTATTCAAGATGATCCACATGAATATGATTTAAAAAAATACAAGCTGCAAATTAAAAAAACGTTTTTTCTAAAAGAGGGTGAATTACACATTGGAACAAAAAAAAGTGATAAGATTTTTACCTCTATTATTGAAAAAGGTCTTAGCTCAATTAGTAAAAAACAAATGCAAGTAATTAAAAATAAATGGGCAAATAAAAAGATAAAAAAATCTGTTTTTACGGATGAAGAATTACAATATATAAAAAACTCTCCTGTTCTTAATATTGGTATTGAAGAGTGGAAACCCGTACTTTATACAACAGATGCAGATAAAATGGGAGGTTTAGCAGGAGAAATTCTGGAACTCATTTTTAAAAAAGCATCTTTAAAAATCAAGTTAGTGAATAATAACTGGAATAACTTATTAAACGATTTTAAAGATAAAAAGATTGATATTTTACCAGTAGTTTATTATGTAAAAGAGCGAGAATCATTTGGATTATACAGTGATTCGTATCTCAGTATCCAAGATTATATTTATGTAAAAGAAGAGAATAAAGATGTCTCTTCTTTTGAAGATTTAAAAGGAAAAAAGATTGCTCTTGTAAAAGGCTATGCAAGTGTATATTTCATAAAAGAAAAATTTCCAGCTATAAATATAATAGAAACCACAAGTGTGGAAGAGTCTATTTTAAAACTTATTAATAATGAAGTGGATGCTATTTTTGAGTCTCAAATTGTTGTTGAGCATAAATTGAATGAATTATTAATCAAAGGTTTAAGAGCAATTCGTCAAAGTGAGATTAGAATAAATCTAATACATATGTTTTCTAAAAAAGATGATTTTATCTTGCAAAGTATTTTACAAAAATCTTTGTATTTAGTTTCGGGAGAAGAGAAAAGTAGAATTATCTCAAAATGGTTAAAAAAAGAAAAAATAAAAAAAGAGTTAAATATTATATTTGATAAAAAAAGAGAACCTTTTATTTTCTCTAATTCGTATCTAAAAGGAATTGAATTCGATTTAATTAAAGAAGTTTTTAAAGACTATAAAACAAAGATCAATTATTCTAGTTCGAATTATGAGAATATTTATAATACTTTTAAAAACAATGATTCTTTTGATGTGATTTCTTCTATTAAAAAAAGAGATGACGAATTTTATTATTCAAATGATTTTATTACTTTAAGTAATGTATTTATTACAAGAGTAAAAGATAATATTACGATTAACAGTGTAAAAGATTTAAAAGACAAAAAAATAGTTGCTTTTCCCAATGCTCACTTGTTCTCTAGTAATGAATTTCATTCTATGTTCAAGCCTCAAACAAGAAGAGATAATTATACAGAAGAAGAGGATCACAAAGCGATAAAACTTTTTTTAGATAAAAAAGTTGACATCATATTAATGGACAATAATATCTTCAAATGGCACTTAAAATATATGAGTCATACTCAAGTCTCTGACTATAAGTTTAATTATCTTAAGGGCTCTAATAATACCTTGAAACTTGCTTTTAAAAATGAAAACCTAAGAAATATATTTAATAAAAACTTGGAAAAAATTAAAGAATCAGGTACTTACCAGAAAATTATTAATTCTTATATTTTGTATGATAAAAAAGCTAAAGTTGAAGTTCTTACACTTTTATCAAAACTATTATCAAAATATATTTTTGATCATAATACGCTTGAAATTAAAAATATTATAAATATTTTTAATTCAATGTTTTATATTAAAGATATTGAAGTTTATGATAATAATAATGAACTTTTATATTCTTCTTCAAAAGAATTACTAAAAGATGCAATGACTTTTGATAGTTTTTATTCCCTCTATAACCTTCCCACGAAAGTAGGTTATTTAAAGCTTACCTTTAATGAAAAACTATTATCCTCATCTACTCTTATTCCTGATATAAAAAAGTTTAAAAATCTTCTCTCTTATAAATATGTAGAAAATATATATAAGGAATTTTCTTATTTATCAAACAAAATTGAATTTTCTAAAAAAGAGAAACTGTTTATAAAAAATAATCCTATTATTACATTTTCCGAAACTAATTTAGAACCTTTGGTTTTTATAAATAGGGATAAAATAAGTGGTTTAGTAATGGAATATATTAAAATAATTGAAGATAGAACATCTTTAAAATTTGAGTTTATTAAAAAAAATACGCGATTAGCTATTCTAAAAAGTTTTGAAAACAAAGAATTAGATATTTTACCTTCTTATTCAAATTTAGGCTTAAAAATTAATGATGCTGTTTTATCAAATATTTATGAACGTTTTAACTATATTCTTGTGACAAAAGAAGATGAGAATTTTACTAATAATATAAACGATTTAAAAAATAAAACCTTGGTTTTACCTAAACATTTAAGTGCATACCATTTTATTAAAGAAAACTATCCTTTTATAAAAATAATTGAAAGCAATACGCTTAAAGAAGCTTTTGAGTTGGTTGCTAAAAATAAAACATATGCAACTATAGAACACTCTGCCATTGCATCGTATTATATTAAAAACTTTTTCCCTTCTTTAAAAATCACAGGGGTATTAGAGAATAAATATCAACATAGTTTTTTGGTACAAAAAGATAAAACAGAGCTTTTGACTATCATAAATAAAGTACTTGATTCTATTAGTTTTGAGAGAAAAAATGAGATTAGACATAAATGGATTAAAACAAAAATAGATACAGCAGTGGATTATGAGATTATATATGAAATGATTTTTGTTTTTGTGCTTATTTTATTAATCGTTTTATATTTTTTAAATAGAATATCTAAAAATAAAAATGATATAGAAAAAATAAATTTAAAACTAAATAGCAGTGTAGAAGACTTATCTTTGATAAAAGATGAACTTGAAGATTCCAATGAAGAATTACAAAGTACAATAGAGAATTTAAAGCAAACACAAGAACAATTAATTGATGCAGAAAAAATGGCATCCTTAGGGAGTTTAGTTGCAGGAGTGGCACACGAGATCAACACTCCAATAGGCATAGGACTAACTGGAATATCACATTTAGAAGAGCTAACAGCAGAAATTAGTAAAGAATATAATAATCAAGATATGACTCAAAGTGAGTTCGAAGAATATTTAGATAATAGCAAAGAATTGAGTTTTTTAATACATAGAAATCTTGAAAAAGCAGCGGCACTGGTGCGCTCTTTTAAACAAGTAGCAGTCGATCAAAGTAGTGAAGAAAAAAGAGAATTTAATTTAAAAAAATACTTAGCAGAAATATTGCAAAGCATTCATTCAGTGACCAAAAAATCAAATATTAAAATAGATATATCTTGCCCCAATGACATAAGAATAAACTCTTATGCGGGTGCTTATTCTCAAATTATTACAAATCTAATAATGAATTCACTGATACATGGTTTTAAAGAAAAAGAAAAAGGTGAGATAAGTATTACTGTCTTAAAAGATCAAGATGAGTTACAAATTATTTATAAGGACAATGGAAAAGGGATAAAAAAAGAAAACCTTAGTAAAATATTTGATCCCTTTTTTACAACAAATAGAAATAGTGGGGGCTCAGGTTTAGGACTAAATATCATATACAATATTATTGTATCCAGATTAAATGGTAGCATTAAGTGTTTAAGCCAAGAAAATAAGGGCGTAGAATTTATTATTCTATTAAAAGTATAAGAAGAGTTTATGAAAAATGTATTTAAAGTATTTTTATTGTTTAGCCTTTTTTTTATCAATGTTTTATATTCAAAGACCATCAAAATTTCTTTTGCTATGGATGTAGAACCTTATTATTTTTTGGATAAAAATAAGGATCCTAAAGGCTTTTTGATTGATTATTGGACTTTATGGTCCAAAAAAGTGAATGTGAATGTCGAATTTATTGGAAAAACCTGGCCACAGGCTTTAAACATGATTAAGAATAACGAAGCAGATATTCATGCAGGTTTATTATATATTAAAAAAAGAGAAGCATATTTACATCAAGTAGGTCCCATCATTTCTGCGCATTTGAATTTTTATATTAAAAGAAAGAATGTTGAATTTATTAAAACCGTAGAGGATTTAGAAGGTAAACTGGTATCTGTTGTAAAAGGCTCACACGCTGCAATATATTTAAAAAATAATTATCCAAAACTTAAATTAAAAGAGTATATATCTTATATTAAAATGATAAATTCAATATACAAAAATGAAACAGACGCTATTTTCTCAGAATCTTTAAGCATCTGGCATGAATTAATTAAATCATCAAAATTTTCTGATGTGATTAAACTATCTAGTTTTGAATATAAAACAAAAATATATGCAGGACTTAAAAAAGAGGATGATGAACTAAAAAAACTTGTTTTAGAAGGAATCGATAAAATCACTAGTAACGAAATGTATGACTTAGAAAAAAAATGGATTATAGATAAAAATCTAAGGTTTTTTACTAAAAAAAGAAAAAGTGAGATTTTAACTGTAGAAGAACGATTGTATTTAAAAATGCACCCCAATCTAAAAATATCATTTATGAGAAAATGGAAAAAGCACAGTTATGCGGATGAAAAAGGAAAACTACATGGTTTTCATCTTGATATTTTAAAGCAAATAAATAAGAATTTAAATATTGATTTAAAAAAAGTTTCTTATGATTCATGGACTAAAGCYTATTCTAATGTTCTTAAYGGAAAAGATGCTGCCATTTTTGGTTTATCTTGGAGTAAAMAAAGAGAAGAATTATTTCTRTATTCTCCTTCTTATCATTATACCCCTCATAATATTATTGTGCGAGAGAATGAAGAAAATATCATTAAAATCAGTGATTTTAACAAACGAAGGTTAGTGACTCAAAAAAATAATATTGTAGAGAAAATTATAAAAAAAGAGTTAAAAAACCCTAATATCTTATATGTGAAAACGGTAAATGATATTTTGGAAAGTATTTCTAATAATAGGGCCGATGCTAGTTTATTAACCCATGCAAATGATTACAATCTTAAGAAATACAAACTCAAAAATGTAGGCGATTATTATACCAAGTATGGAGAACTATATATAGGAATACATAAAAATAATGCAATTTTTGCAAGTATCTTAAGCAAGGGTATAGATTCAATTTCTTCAAATGAAATGAATAAAATCAAAAGTAGATGGTTTAATAAAAAAAAGAAAGTATCCATTTTTACCGCTGAAGAATTAAAGTATATACAAGAATCTCCTGTACTTAATGTTGCAATAGAAGATTGGAAACCCGTTATTTATAGTGAAGACAGTGAGAGAATAGAGGGCTTAGCTGGAGAAATACTGGAACTAATGTTTAAAAAATCATCTTTAAAAATTAACTTAGTCAAAAACAGTTGGCATATATTATTAAAAGACTTTAAAGATAAAAAAATTGATATTTTGCCAGTTACATATTATAATAAAGACCGAAAAGCATTTGGTACATATACCGATCCTTATTTAAGTATCAAAGATTATATTTACATCAAAGAAAATGATAGTACTATTTCTTCTTTTCAGGATTTAAGAGAAAAAAAACTTGCCATTATAAAAGGTTCTGGAACCATAAAATTGGTACAAAAGATGTTCCCATATATAAAAATCATTGAAACATTAACCTTAGAAGAATCCATTCTAAAACTTATTAATAATGAGGTAGATGCTTTATATTCATCGCAACTTTCTATTGAATATGAATTAAACCATTTATTACTTACTGGAATAAAAGGAATAGCCCAACATGAAATAAAACCAAATGATATACATATTTTATTAAAGAAAGATGATTTATTATTAAAAAGTATTTTAGAAAAATCTCTTTATTCTATATCCATAGATAAGAAAAATCAAATAATTCGAAAATGGTTAACACCAAGAGAAGTCAAAAAAAGTGTAAATATAGCCTTGAAAATAGGAAGGGAACCTTATGTTTTAGATAAAACGTACTTAAAAGGAATAGAATATGAATTACTTGCATTGGCTTTGAAAAAAAGTAATATTTCTATTAATAAAACAAAAAAACTTTCTTCTACAGATCAAAATCATGCTTTTAAAGACGATAAAGAACTTGATATTATTGTCAGTATTAAAGAACAAAAAGACAATTATTTTTATTCTAAAGAGTTTATACGTTTCGAT
Source organism: Arcobacter sp. (assembly GCA_002733685.1). Taxonomy (GTDB): domain Bacteria; phylum Campylobacterota; class Campylobacteria; order Campylobacterales; family Arcobacteraceae; genus NORP36. The sequence goes on from NVWN01000004.1 coordinate 257,291, forward strand.
GATGTTGTTATTTCAAGGCTGGATGAAAAAATAAGAATAAATAGCATTTCCGATTTAAAAGGGAAAAATATTATTGCTTTTGAGGGAGCTTCTTTATATTTTCCAAAAACATATAGAGATATGTTCTCAAAAGAAATGCCAAATTATAGGGAAGAAGCATTACAAGAAAAACAAGTTCAGTCTTTCTTGGACGGAAAAACAGATATTATTATTTTAGATAAGAATATTTTTAAATGGTTTCTTCAAAAACTATCGAATAAAAGTCTTGCAGAATATAAAATGGATTATATATTCCCGTTGAACAACACTTATAAGCTTGCATTTAGGGATAAAAACTTAAGAGATTTATTCGATAAAAATTTTGTAAAACTTAAAGAATCTGGTGAGTTTAAAAAAATAATAAGCTCTTATTTAGACTCTGATATTTTGGCAAAAGTAAAAATAAATACTTTTATTTCTTCACTTTTGTCTAAGTCTAGCTACGAAAAAGACATAAAAGAGATTAATGCTATTATAAATGAATTAGAGAACCTAAGTTACATTAATAAAATAGAAGTTTTTTCAGATGAAATTATTTCTTTCTCTTCAAATGATACGTACAAAGATTTTATGCAACAAGACATTTATTATTCTATTTTTAATATCCCTCAAAAGGTGGGTTACATTAGAGTTTATTTTAATGAAAAAGAATTACTTAAGGCCAGCACTAATTTAGATTTAATTCCCAACATTAGTATTTTTAAAACATTAAAATCTTTCGAGTATATTATAAATATTTATAAGAACTTTGATTATTTGAATAAAAAAATTCAATTTACACAAAAAGAAAAAGACTTTATTAAAAATAATCCTATTATTAAGTATTCCGAAATAAATTGGAAACCCTTATCTATAATAGAGAATGGAGTGTTTTCTGGTGTTTTTGCAGATTATATAAAGATTTTAGAAGAACGTTCTACTTTGCGTTTTGAATTTGTAAAATCTAAATCTTTGACTGAGATAAGAAATAAACTAGAAAACAATACAATAGACTTATTACCCATACCTCTTTCTGGAAATATGAAAGAGTATGCAATAGCCAGTAAAGTTTTTGCCCGTTTTGATTATGTTTTGGTTATGAACAAAGACAGTAAGTTTATTGATGATATAAATGATTTAAAAGATAAAACCTTTGTTTTACCCAAGTCCTTTACTTCTCATACTCTTATCAAAGATTTTTATCCAAATATAAAAATAATTGAGAGTAAAAATACTAAAGAAGCTTTTGAACTTATTTCTTTAGGAAAAGCTGATGTCACTTTAGTTCATGAGGCAGTTGCTATTTATTATATGAAAAAGTATTTCTCTACTTTAAAAGTGGTAGGTATTACAAAATATAAGTTTAATCATAGTTTTTCTGTTCATAAAGATAATACCCAGTTACTATCGATTATCAATAAAATAATTTCAGATATATCAGATGATGAACATCAAAGGATTAACGATCAGTGGATAAATTATGAAGTTTCTACTGCCGTTGATTATAGAGTTGTATATCAAATAGTATTTGCTTTTATTTTAATTTTGTTAATAATATTATATTTTCTAAAAAGAATATCTGATAATAAAAATAAAATCCTTAAAATTAATAAAAAACTAGAAGATACTATTATTACATTAGAGAAAACGAAGAGTGATTTAAAAGAACAAAAAGATCTCTTTGAAGCCTTGTTTAAAGGAACATCAGATGGTCTGGTTTTATTAGAAGATGAAAAAGTAATACATACTAATTCTTCTTTATTAGAAATGTTTAAGATAGAAGATAAAAACTTTTTTAAAAGCTATAAAGTTTCTACTTTATCCCCCAAAACTCAGCCAGATGGACAGAATTCACAAGCGTTATATTATAAACACTTGGCTTTGTGCGAAAAAAATACCTATTCTTCTTTTGAGTCTTTAGGAAAAAGAACCAGCGGTGAAGAATTTTGGCTAAATATTGTTTTAATTAAAATTCAAAGTAATAATAGAAACTTGATATATGTCATCCTTAGAGATATTTCAAGTGGAAAATATTTAGAAGCACAAATACAAAATAAAGCGAAAGATTTAGAGTCTTCCAATGAAGAATTACAAAGTACAATAGAGAATTTAAAACAAACACAAGAACAATTAATTGATGCAGAAAAAATGGCATCTTTAGGTAGTTTGGTAGCGGGAGTGGCGCATGAAATCAACACTCCCATAGGAATAGGACTAACTGGAATATCACATTTAGAAGAGCTAACAGCAGAAATTAGTAAAGAATATAATAAGGCAGAAATGACACAAAGTGAGTTCGAAGAATATTTGGACAATAGCAAAGAATTGAGTTTTTTAATACATAGAAATCTTGAAAAAGCAGCGGCACTGGTGCGCTCTTTTAAACAAGTAGCAGTCGATCAAAGTAGTGAA
>NVWN01000016.1 GCA_002733685.1 Arcobacter sp.
AATATTATATTCTTTTTTTAAGTAAGTATATAAAGAATCTTCATCTAATTTATGTTCTATATTAGGAACAGTATTAATATCAAAATAATTAATCATTAAAGCAAAAGGAATTTTATTTAACAATCTTGTTCTTCTAATACATATAAGCGTATCACACTTTAATAAATCTTTTACAAAATGTTCTTCTTTAATTATTTCAAAGGTTATAGATTTAGTGCTCAAGAATTTGTTTTGTTTTGCAAGCCTTTGAGTTAAAGAACCAATAGCATTTGCATCATAAAGAATTTTTTCTTCTGTTACAAAAGTTCCTTTTCCTTGTTTTTTAACAACAACATTACTTCTTTCTAATTCCTCAATTGCTTTACGTACTGTAATGCGGGAAACCTTATACATAGCCTCTAGTTTGCCTTCAGCAGGTATTAGATCATTGACTTTATAATTACGTTGAATGTCTTCTAAAAGTTTTTCTTTTAATTGAAGATAAAGAGGTATACCATTTTTTATAAACAAAAGTCATATCCTTTTAAATACTAGCACCAAAAAAATTGTAAAATCAAATAAGTTTTACTAATATAGGTACTTAAGTCATAACATTATAACATTATTTATTTACTATAGGATATTTTTACTTCTAGAGTGTATTTAAATTTATACTTTTTTTTTAAATACACCTAATTACGCAGTTTTTTTTATAAGTTATTGTTTAATATTCTTAGAGCAGTTGTTTTTTCATTTTCTTTTTTCTCATCGTTCCACTTAAAATACWMAGCCATTATATTAACAACTGTATCTAATGATTCTTTWGCAGCATCTTTATCTATTAGWGCTAAACTTGTTCKTCTTACTAAAAAATCCAARGGTTTTTTAACAAATTCATATTCTAAACAATACATTAATTCAGCATGTGTATAAAGATAGTTTTTGTTGATATACTCATTTTTATTCCCAGAAGAAAGAACCAAAGAAGTTTTATCCCCATACAAAGAAACAAGATGTTGAAATGTTTTATCTTCATTATTATTGTCTTTTTTGAAAGAATCAAAATTTTCACTTCCAATTAATTTCAATTTTTTTGTAAAACATTTATTTTTATTTAAATCAAACTTTTTATCAAGATAATCTACTACTTCTTGTGACATTTTTCTGTATGTAGTCCATTTTTTTTCATTTATATATAGGGTTAACAAGTGTTAAGCTAGAACATAAATGCAGTGCATTCTTAAGTAAACGTGATCTTTCTTTTAAACCTTTTTTGACCAATAAAAACGGATCTTTGTTTAATTTTTTTACTGCTGCTTCTAAATAACGAAGGTCACCATGAACTAATTTAGTACTTCTTGAGCTTGTACCTTCTGAAAAATCATTTTTTTCTAATAATAATGTTTTAATTCCCCTAGAAGCTGCATCCAATGCTATTCCACTTCCAGTTGCTCCACCACCTATAATAATAAGTTCATATTTGTTTTTTTTCATGGATTCTATTCCTTATTTCCTAACTACATCATAAGGTTATAATGTTATGGATTAGATTATAAGGTCATAACCTTTAAAACTAGATTAAACTAAAATATTATATTGCTTTTTAATAAAATCTACATGGTATTTAAGTAAACTAACACTAAGATAACGCCCAAACAAAAATTCAATATAATTAATCTTTCATACTTAGAATGACCTTATGGTGGCTTTAAATAATAATAAAAATATTATCTGAATTAAAATAGTTTTTAAAAACTTTTGAAATTTAGGAACAATTTAAGCTATATTTAAATTTTGATACGTCACTATAAAGGCTATCATTATAATGTTATAACGTTGCTAAATATTTATAACAACATAGAGATTTTAATTATTAATATGAAATTGATAAAATTGAGAATTAGGAGTAAAGTGAATGTCATTAGAACTACAAAATATATCTATGAGCGTTGATGGTAACATGCATATTTATAATACAAACTTGACACTGAAAAAAGGAACGATGAATGTTCTTCTAGGAAGAACGTCTTCTGGAAAAACCACCTTGATGCGAATTATGGCTGGATTAGATGTACCAACATCTGGTAAAATCTTGTGGGAAGGTAAAGATGTTACTGGTATGAAAGTACAAGAYAGAAAAATTGCAATGGTATATCARCAATTTATTAATTACCCAGCAATGACTGTATATGAAAATATTGCAGCGCCCTTACGATTAATGAAAAAAAGTGAGGATTTTATTGATAAAGCAGTAAGAAAAACTGCTGGATTAATGAGAATGACCGATATGTTGCATAAAAAACCTCTTGAATTATCAGGTGGACAGCAACAACGCTGTGCTCTGGCACGCTCACTTGTAAAAGGGTCTGGTTTAGTTCTTTTAGATGAACCTTTGGCAAATTTAGATTATAAACTAAGAGAAGAATTACGAGCAGAAATACCAAAATTATTTGAAGAATCGGGTGCAATTTTTGTATATGCAACAACTGAACCAGAAGAAGCTCTTCTTTTAGGTGGTAATGTGGCTACCTTATGGGAAGGTAAAATAACACAATTTGGAAAAACAGCAGATGTTTATCACAATCCGAACAATGCAACTACTGCGAAGGTTTTYTCTAACCCAGCAATGAACTTTTTAAATATAGAGAAAAAAGATGGATTTATTTATTTTCACAATTCAAATAAAATTCCAGCTACWGACATCTTTCTTAAACTTGAAGATGGGRAGTATTTAGCKGGGTTTAGACCAAATCACCTAGAGTTAAAAGCAARAAGTGATTCTGCTTTTCATTTTGATACGAACTTATCAGTAACAGAAATTACAGGCTCTGAAACTTTTTTGCATTTGTCTTATGACAATGAAAATTGGATTGGATTGGTTCATGGCGTACATGATTTAGAATATGGTTCAAATTTAAGTGTTTACTTAGATTTACGACATATTTTTATTTTTAAAAAAGATGGTGATTTATTACAAACTGCCTCTTATGTAACAAACAGATAGAAGGAGAAAATTTATGGCTAGAATAACTCTTTCAAAATTAGCACATTCTTATGTTAAAGATCCAAAAAGTGACAAAGATTATGCTTTAAGAGAATTAAATCACGAATGGGAAGATGGTGCGGCTTATGCCCTACTTGGACCCTCTGGTTGTGGAAAATCAACTTTACTAAATATTATTTCAGGAATAGTAACTCCTTCTCATGGACGTATTTTATTTGATGATATAGACGTAACATTCGAAGATACAACAGACAGAAATATTGCACAAGTTTTTCAGTTTCCTGTTGTATACGATACGATGACAGTACAACAAAACCTTGAGTTTCCTTTAAAAAACAGAGGAAAAGATGCTAAGTATATTGCTCAGAGAGTAGCTTCAATTGCACGCTCAATTCAAGTAGAAGATATCTTACATAAAAAAGCACGAGGCTTAAGTGCCGATCAAAAACAAAAAATTTCACTTGGCCGTGGAATGGTTAGAGAAGATGTAAATGCTATTTTATTTGATGAACCTTTAACAGTAATTGACCCTCATATGAAGTGGGAGTTAAGAACTCAATTAAAAGCTTTACATAAAGAACTTAAACATACTATGATTTTTGTAACCCATGATCAAACAGAAGCTTTGACATTCGCAGACAAAGTAGTTGTTATGAACGTAGGAGAAGTGGTTCAAATAGGAACACCTCAAGAGCTTTTTGAAAAACCTGCTCATACTTTTGTAGGTTATTTTATAGGCTCTCCTGGTATGAATATTTTAGATGTAGAAATTTCAGGAAATCAAGCAAAACTTTTTGATGCCAATGTTGAATTAACACAAAGTTATTCTGGTTTAAAAGGCAAATTAGAACTTGGAATCAGACCTGAATTTATGACTTTATGCGAAGAAGGTCAAGGAATTAAAATAGAAATAACTAGAATTGAAGATGTTGCACATCATAAAATAGTGMGAGCTCGTTATGATAATAAAGATATYAATATTATTGTACAAGAAGATGTAGTTATTACRRAAACGATGAACAATATGACTTTTGATATGAGTAGAGTAAATATTTACGAAAACTCATGGTTAGTTGAAGGAGAAAAAATATAATGAAAAAAACAGTCAATCAAAAAGCATGGTTTTTAGTTTTACCAGTGCTTCTTCTTGTTGGGTTTTCAGCCGTTATTCCTTTAATGACTGTTGTGAATTATTCGATTCAAGATACTTTTGGAAACAATCAGTTTTTTCCAGTAGGTCTTGAGTGGTTTGAAGAAATTCTGCATTCAGAACGTATTCATGATGCACTTGGACGACAAGTTTTATTTACAAGTATTATTATGGCCATTGAAATTCCTTTAGGAATTTATATTGCTTTACAAATGCCTAAAAGTGGAATTTGGGCGTCTGTATGTTTGGTACTAATTTCACTTCCWTTATTAATACCTTGGAATGTTGTAGGTACTATTTGGCAAATATTCGCAAGAACCGATATTGGTCTTTTAGGGCATACCGTCGCTGCTATGGGCATTGATTATAATTATTCCCAAGATATATTATCCGCTTGGATTACTATTATTGTTATGGATGTATGGCATTGGACTTCATTAGTTGTTTTACTTTGTTATGCAGGATTACAATCTATTCCAAGTGCTTATTATCAAGCAGCAAAAATTGATCAGGCTTCAAGATGGAATGTTTTTAGATATATAGAATTACCTAAAATGATGGGTGTATTATTAATTGCAGCTCTTTTACGTTTTATGGACAGTTTTATGATTTATACAGAACCTATGGTTTTAACAGGTGGAGGACCAGGRAATGCAACAACGTTCCTTTCTATTGATTTAGTAAAAATGGCTATTGGWCAGTTTGACTTAGGACCTGCGGCTGCATTTTCATTAATGTATTTTTTAGTAATTTTATTAGTATCTTGGGTGTTCTTTACTGTTATGTCCAATATTGACAAAGAAGAAGGATAGACCATGAATAAYGCTCCTGCAAAAAAAGGTTTTTTCTCTAGTAAATCACCTGCAATTATGCTTTTATATATAATATTTTTAATGTTGCCAATTTATTGGTTATTGAATATGAGTTTAAAAACCAATCAAGAAATACTGGGAACCTTTTCTATGTTTCCAAATGATATAACTTTTGATAATTATATAGTTATCTTTACTGACCCTGATTGGTACTGGGGTTATATCAACTCAATGACATATGTTGTTATGAATACGCTTATTTCATTAGGGGTTGCTTTACCTGCTGCTTATGCATTTTCTCGTTATCGTTTTTTAGGAGATAAACACCTATTCTTTTGGTTATTAACCAATAGAATGGCACCTCCTGCTGTATTTGCTTTGCCATTTTTTCAACTGTATTCAAGTGTAGGATTATTTGATACACATATTGCAGTTGCGCTTGCACATACACTTTTTAATGTTCCTTTAACGGTATGGATTTTAGAAGGATTTATGAAAGGCGTGCCTAAAGAAATAGATGAAACTGCTTATGTGGATGGTTTTACATTCTTTGGTTTCTTTACAAAAATTTTTACGCCAATGATTGCTTCTGGTATTGGTGTTGCTGCATTCTTTTGTTTTATGTTTTCATGGGTTGAGCTTCTATTAAGTAGAACCTTAACAGCAGTTGATGCTAAATCAATTGCTGCAACAATGACTAAAACAGTTTCTGCTTCAGGCGTTGACTGGGGCGTATTATCAGCAGCAGGAATATTAACTATTTTACCTGGGGCACTTGTTATTTATTTTGTGAGACATCACATTGCTAAGGGTTTATCTCTTGGAAGAGTATAAGGAAGAATTATGAATTTATCTTGGATGGCATGGACAACACCAACAGCTATATTTTTTATCTGTATTTTTATGGCTTTGGCAGTAATGACAATTTGGGCTATTAAAGCACCTCAAGCACCACGTCTTGGAATTTTACGAATAGAAACAACACCAGGAGATAGACTTTTTTTAAGTCTTCTTGGTTCTGCGTTTATTTCTTTAGCGTATTTGGCAGCTTTTGGAGCACCTATTTTTGGAGCTTTAATCGTTTGTTTTTTTTATAGCCTTTGCGTTTTTCGTTGGGTATAAAATTTAATGTAAAAACCTTTTTGGTTTTTACTTTTTTACATAATTTCACACCTAAGTATTAAATTAATATTTAGGCGTGCGATTATCGCACCTTCCCATTTATGGGAAACATTAACATAGGAGAATGAAATGAAAATTAGATATGGAATGACTACTTCAATTCTATTAACTGCCTTAGTTTCTAGTACTGCTGCATTTGGCGCAGCAGATATGAGTAAATGGATGAAAGAATTTCAACCATCAGTTTTAAGTGTTTCTGAACAAAAGAAAGAATTATCTTGGTTTGAGAATGCAGCACAACCGTATAAAGGAATGACTATTAAAGTTGTTTCAGAAGGTATTGGTACTCACGTTTATGAGAGTAAAACATTAACAAAAGCATTTTTTGACTTAACTGGTATTAAAGTTATTCATGACATTATTGGAGAAGGTGATGTTGTTGAAAAACTGCAAACACAAATGCAAACGGGTCAAAATATTTATGATGCATATATTAATGATTCAGATTTAATCGGAACACACTGGAGATATCAACAAGCTAGAGATTTAACTTCGTGGATGAAAAACGAAGGTAAAGATGTAACTAACCCAGGTTTAGATTTAAAAGATTTTATTGGTTTAGATTTTACAACTGGTCCTGATGGAAAATTATATCAATTACCAGATCAACAATTTGCTAACCTTTATTGGTTTAGAGCTGACTGGTTTGCAGACAAAAAAAACATGGCTGATTTTAAAACAAGATATGGTTATGATTTAGGTGTTCCAGTTAACTGGTCTGCTTATGAAGATATTGCAGAATTTTTTACAGGTCGAGTTATTGATGGTAAAAAAGTATATGGACATATGGATTATGGTAAAAAAGATCCTTCTTTAGGTTGGAGATTTACTGATGCGTGGATGTCTATGGCTGGTATGGGTGATATAGGTGAACCAAATGGTCTTCCTGTTGATGAATGGGGAATTAGAGTAAATGATAAATCTCAGCCTGTTGGTTCTTGTGTAGCAAGAGGTGGAGCTACAAATTCACCTGCTGCTGTTTATGCAATTGAAAAATACTCTGAATGGTTGAAAAAATATGCACCACCAAGTGCTGCTGGAATGGTATTTTCTGAAGCTGGACCAGTTCCTGCTCAAGGTGAAATAGCACAACAAATGTTCTGGTACACAGCTTTTACTGCTGATATGGTTAAAGAAAAAATTGCTGTTGTAAATGCAGATGGAACTCCTAAGTGGAGAATGGCTCCTTCACCACATGGTGCATATTGGAAAAAAGGGATGAAAATTGGTTATCAAGATGCTGGTTCTTGGACTTTAATGAAATCTACTCCTGTTAAAAGAGCAAAAGCTGCATGGTTATATGCACAATTTGTTACATCTAAAACTGTGGATTTAAAGAAATCTCATGTTGGATTAACTTTTATTAGAGAGTCTTCTATTAATCATGAATCATTTACTAAAAGAGCTCCAATGCTTGGTGGATTAGTTGAGTTCTATAGATCTCCTGCAAGAGTTCAATGGTCTCCAACTGGTACTAATGTTCCTGATTATCCAAAATTAGCACAATTATGGTGGCAAAATATTGGTGATGCATCATCTGGGCAAAAAACAGCACAAGAAGCTTTAAATTCTTTATGTAAAGCACAAGAAAAAGTTCTTAAAAGAATTGAGCGAGCTGGTGTTCAAGGTGATATTGGTCCTAAGTTAAATGATAAAAAAGCTGAGTCATATTGGTTAAATCAACCAGGTGCTCCTAAAGCAAAATTAGCAAATGAGAAACCTCAAGCAATTACAGTTTCTTATGATGAATTAATTAAATCTTGGTCTAAATAATTTATCTTTATCTGATTTAAGATTTTTCTTAAATCAGATATACTTCTTCAAAACATCACAAGATTATTTCACAGTAAGTATTTTTAAAACTTTTTGTGTAATGAACTTAAAATAAAGTAGGTATTATGAAATATATTTTAGCCATTGATCAAGGAACTACATCTAGTAGAGCTATTTTGTTCAATAAAGAAATGAAAATTGAAGCCATTTCCCAAGAAGAGTTTCCACAACACTTTCCAAATTCTGGATGGGTTGAGCACGATTGTAAAGATATATATGCAACAGTGCTCTCAACGTGTAAAGATGTTCTAAAAAAAGCCCATGCAAGCTCTACTGATATAGTATCAATTGGAATTACCAATCAAAGAGAAACAACAGTGGTATGGAACAAACATACAGGTGAGACTATTTACAATGCGATTGTATGGCAAGATAGAAGAACAGCTGCTTTATGTGATTCTTTAAAAGAACAAGGCCATGAAGATTTATTAAGAGAAAAAACGGGTTTATTATTTGATCCTTATTTCTCAGGTACAAAATTGAAATGGATTTTGGATAATGTGCAAGGTGCAAGAGAAGAAGCCAATAAAAACAATCTTCTTTTTGGAACCATTGACTCTTATTTAATATGGAAATTTACAAGAGGTAAAAACCATGTTACAGATGCTACAAATGCAGCAAGAACAATGTTATACAATATAAAAGAAGGCAAGTGGGATAAAGATATTTGTGAACTTTTAGATATTCCAATGTCTATGTTACCCATGGTTCAAGATTGTGCAAGTGATTTTGGAAGTATGGATGCTTCAATATTAGGCACAGCCATTCCTATTAATGGTGTAGCAGGAGATCAACAAGCTGCAACTATTGGACAAGCATGTTTTGAACCAGGAATGCTAAAATCTACTTATGGAACAGGATGTTTTGCTCTTTTAAATACTGGCAATGAAATGGTTTTATCTAAAAACAGACTTTTAAGCACTATTGCTTATCAATTAGATGGAAAAACAACTTATGCCCTTGAAGGCTCAATTTTTGTAGCAGGTGCTGTTGTTCAGTGGTTAAGAGATGGATTAAAAATCATCAAAGATGCCAAAGATACACAAGAAATGGCAATAAATGCTGATCCTTCACAACAACTATATATAGTGCCTGCTTTTACTGGTTTAGGAGCACCTTATTGGGATGCAAACTGTAGAGGTGCTATTTATGGACTTACTCGAAATTCTGGACCTAATGAATTTGCAAAAGCTGCACTGCAAAGTGTTGCTTATCAAACACGCGATTTACTTGAAGCCATGTATAACGATTGGAATGTAAGCGATGAGGAAATAAAATCCAATGCAACCTTAAGAGTTGATGGAGGAATGTCAGCTTCTTCTTGGACAATACAATTTTTATCAGATATTCTAGGAAAAAGTGTTGATAGACCAGAAATACTTGAAACTACTGCTTTAGGGGTGGCTTGGTTAGCAGGAATGCAAGCAGGTTTTTATCCTAATAAAGAAGAATTTGCAAAAACATGGAAACTTGAAAAACGCTTTACTTCAAGTATGAAAAAAGAAGAAAGTCAAGCTTTATATTTGGGATGGAAAGATGCTGTAAAAAGAACACTTTCTACATAAATATCTAATTAAAATTTAATAACTCTCTAAACACTGGCTTCTTAGTAAATTTACTAAGAAGCCTAATTCCTACCTTTCTTATTAATATTCTCCTTTTATACACTATATCTCTGAGATGACAACATATTATCATGTCATTATAACAACTAAGCTAAATTTAATATTATAATCATTATAATGACATAACAATTAATCAAGGAAGACAAAATGAAAAACTTATTACAAAACGATATATTAAAATCTACATTTATGGAATCATTAAGAAATAATACAATGAAAAATTTAATTTGTGGAGAGTGGAAAGACAGTGATGAAACTTCTGAAAATATTAATCCCTCTGATCCATCTGATATCGTTTCGACTTTTTATAAAGCCAGCTTAAGCCAAGTTACAGACACAATAAATTTTGCACATGAAGCGCAAAGAGAATGGTCTAAATCATCTATGACATTAAGAGAAGAAGTACTTAATGACATTGCAAAAAAACTACTTGACAATAAAGAATATTATGGAGAAGTACTTGCAAGAGAAGCTGGTAAACCTATTAAAGAAGCTACTGATGAAGTAGTAAAATCAGCTGAATTCTTTTCATACTTTGCAGCAGAAGCAAGTAGAAATAAGGGTGCATTCATGGACTCTCCAAGAAATAACGTTGATATTGAAATCATAAATGAACCCATTGGAGTTGTAGGAGTAATTACCCCTTGGAATTATCCTTTAGCAATTCCTGCATGGAAAATTGCTCCAGCACTTGCTTATGGGAATTCTGTTATTTTAAAACCTTCTAGTTTAACTCCAGCTATTGCTTATATTTTAGCTGAGATTATTGATTCAACTAAGTTACCAAAAGGAGTATTTTCATATGTCTCTGGTTCTGGTGCGATAGTTGGAAATGCTTTATCTGATTCTAAAAAAGTACAAGCCATTACATTTACAGGTTCTGTTGCAGTTGGAAAAGAATTAGCACTTAGATCAATGAGTTCAATGACTAAATTACAGCTTGAAATGGGAAGTAAAAATTCTCTTATTGTTTTAGATGATGCTAATTTAGATTTAGCTGTTGAAGCTGCAATTAAAGGTGCTTATAATGCAAATGGGCAAAAATGTACTTCGTGTTCAAAATTAATAGTAACACCTGGTATTTATGATCAATTTGTAGAAGCATTTACTGCAAAAATGAAAACACTTGTTGTAGGTAATGCCTTAGATAAAAGCTCAGCAATTGGTCCTTGTATTGATCAAAAACAACTTGATTCTAATTTAGCTTATATTAAATTAGGGCAAGAAGAAGGTGCTACTTTAGTTTGTGGAGGAGAAGCAATCAAAAGTGAAACAGGTGGTTATTTCTTCAGTCCTGCATTATTTGTAGATGGAAAATCACAAATGAGACTAAACCAAGAAGAAATATTTGGTGCAGTTGCTTGTGTAATTAGAGCTGAAAACTATGAGGAAGCAGTTGAAATTTTAAATGATACAGAGTTTGGATTATCAGGTGGAATTATAACTGAGTCATTATCAATGGCAATGAGATTTAAACACGATGCTGTTGTAGGTAACATTATGATTAATCTTGCAACTGCTGGAATGGACAATCATGTACCCTTTGGTGGAAGAAAAAATTCTTCTTATGGATCACGTGAGAAATCTTATGCTGCTAGTGATTTTTATACAACMASTAAAACAGCTTATATTAAATACTAGAAWTTCTAGTATTTAATTNNAAGACTTTTTTTCTAAAACCTTAAAAACCCAAGATGGAGATATAATTTCTTCRTCTTCCTTGATTTCTTCATAAAACTTTTCTTCTTTTATATTCCATAAACTTTGATCATATGTTCTAAAATAAGCATCGGCTGCTCCATTATAATTTACTTCTGATACATACATTCTATCTACTAAATCAAATGCCAAATCATAGATTAATGCCCCACCAATAATAAACAATTCTTTTTCACCATTCTCTTTAGCATAGTTAATCGCTGTTTTTAAATCACTATAAACATTCACACCAGTATGTTCAAAAGTACTTTGTGATAAAACAAGAGAGGTTCTATTTGGCAAAGGTTTCCCTATTGATTCAAAGGTTTTTCTTCCCATTAAAATATGRTGACCTGATGTTATTTTTTTGAAGTTCTTAAAGTCTTGAGAAATATGCCAAAGCATTTGATTGTTTAAACCAATTTGATAATCTTTTCCATAAGCAACTATAAGTGAAACTATCATTATACTGCCATCTTTGCTTTAATAGAATCATGACATTTATAATCTTCTAAAACAAAATCTTCCATCTTAAAATCAAAAATAGATTTAATATCTTTATTAATTTTCATTCTTGGTTTTGCAAAGGGTGTTCTGCTTAATTGTAAAGTACTTTGTTCAATATGATTAGAGTACAAATGCGCATCCCCAAAGGTATGTACAAAGTCTCCTAACTCTAAATCACATACTTGTGCAATCATCATAGTTAAAAGAGCATAAGAAGCAATATTAAATGGCACGCCTAAAAAGATATCCGCGCTTCGTTGATACAATTGACAAGATAGTTTCCCATTAGCAACATAAAATTGAAAAAAGGTATGACAAGGAGGCAAAGCCATTTTCTCAATCTCACCTGCATTCCATGCCGATAAAATTAAACGTCTTGAATCAGGATTATTTTTGATCTGTGAAATAAGCTCACTTAATTGATCAAGTGAGCTTCCATCTGTTTTCTTCCATGAACGCCACTGTGCTCCATAAACAGGTCCTAATTCTTTAATAGTATTACTGTTCGTGTAACCTAAGTCTTTACCCTGTTGATCCGCATTTGCAGTCCATACTGTTTTTTTGTCAATAAGATTTTTAGCTTCATCCCCATAATGAATTTCAGCCAAGCGTCTTTCATCAGTTGAGCCTTCAATAAACCATAATAATTCAGAAACAATTGCTTTTAGATGACATTTTTTTGTAGTAACTAAAGGAAAACCTTCATTTAAATCAAAACGCATTTGGTACCCAAATACAGAGGTAGTTCCTGTACCAGTTCTGTCTTCTTTTTTTACGCCATTAGCTAAGACGTATTGCATTAAATCTAAATATTGTTTCATTAAAATTCCTGTAAGATAAAACCATGTGGTTTCTATTTTTTGTATTTTACAATAATGTAGATTAAGAAGAATAAAACAAAAGTAAAATAATTTACTTTTATTTTTAACCGTTTCTTAGTTTGTCTCTTAATTCACCCAGTTTTTGAGCAATTATATTGGCTTGTTTTTCTAATTTTGAAACATGGCCAAAGGTTTCTAGAATGACAATATGATTTTGTGAAATAGCTTCATTTACTAACTCTAATAAGGGAACAAAGTTTTCAACATAAGAAGACTTGTCTTTCATTTTGTCTTTAAAGTCATAATCAATACCTTGTAAAAATTTAGATACAGCTATTAAATTTCCTTTTAACTGATAAAATTTATCATCATCCGTAAAAAAACTTGATTTCACCATAGTATTGGTCTGTAATTGTTGTTTTAATTTATCAAGTACTTCTGCTAAATTATCAGAATTTATAATAAATACTGCCTCTTTTTTATTCATACCAACATTCTTATCTTTTTGTAATTGCATTACATAAGAATCTATATTAGAAACTGTTTGTTTTAATCTTGTAGTATAAGAAGTGAAAATAGGCAAGGTATAATCAGCATAGATATTGGAGCGTGCTTTTACTAAATATTTATTAGCCCCACCCGTACCCCTATTTCTTGCAAGATTATTTTCCAAAGTATTAACAGCAATACGGTACATTTCAATTTGCCCTACTTGCTCATAATATTTATTATCAATGTATAAATTAACTCCTGTAAAATTAGTAACCAAACCCTCATCTAAAAGATCATTTATTCCATTTCTTACAGAGTAAACGGTTGTTTTTCCTGATAGTTTTTTGTATTGTGTGATATTTTTCACTTCATCGCTTGTAATACTGTAAAAAGGAGCTACAAGTAAACTCAAAGGAAAGAACCAAAATGCAATTGAGACAAGAGCTACAAGCACAATGTTAAAAAGTACTTTAAAAAATGATTTCCAATCTTCTACACTGGCAATAAATTTATCTTTAAACGTTTCCATATATATATTCCTTCTAAAATTGAGTCTTATTTTATCACAAAAAGGGCATGCTTTGCTTTAAAAACTCTCCTTGTATATAATTTTTTGTATTATTATATTAAGAAGAAATATTAACTCAAGTAAAGAAGATAATTTATATTAATACTTTATTATAATAGTAAAGTGAAAAAAGGAAATTTCATGAAAACTTTATTTAAAATATTTTTAATAATAATTTTTATCAATGCATTCTTATGCGCAGAAGAAGATAATACATTATTTAAAAATGACATCTTAAATCCAACAGAACGAAAGTTTTTAGAAACAAATCCTCGTATTACTATTGCTGTTTTTGAGTTTTGGTCAAAATTCTCTTATAAGAACAAAGAAGGAAAATACATAGGTTATCACATAGATTTTTTAAAAATAGTGAATAATAATCTAAAAATGAATTTTATAATAAAAGAATATCCTACTTGGACTGCCGCTTATAATGCTGCAAAAGATGGGAAAGTAGATGGAATCCTTGGTTTATATTGGTCAAAAGAAAGAGAAAAACAATTCTTATACTCTCCTAGTTATTATTATTCACCTACTCATATCGTTGTAAGAAAAGATGATAATAGTATTAAAAGTATGAATGATGTAAAAAATAAAACAGTTGTTAGCGTAAAGGATTCTTTGATTATTCCCTTTTTCAAGAAAAAATATCCAAGCATTAACGTTATTTTAGCAATAAAACCTATTGATAGATTTGCAAAAGTTCAAAATAAAGAAGGCGATGTAGTTTTCGCAAATGATGTCACTAATGCTATTTTAAAAAAATATAATTTAAAAATATCCAATAGTATATTTTTTGAATCAGGTAAATTTTCCATGGGCACTCATATTAAAAATAAAACGTTAGCTGGCATTATGCGAAAAGCAGTTTTGTCTTTAAGCAAAGAACAAAAAAATTATTTAACGAACACTTGGATAAAAGAAAAAAAAATCAAAAAAGAAATAAAGGTAATAATAAGTAAAACCAATGAACCTTATAGTTTTCAAAATTCATTTTTGAAAGGAATTGAATACGATTTAATTGAATTCATTTTTACTAAATTGAAGATAAAAATCAAAAAGGCACAGAAAAATATTTTTGGGAATATTTATGAAGAGTTTAACAAAAACAAAGACTTTGATGTAGCCCTTCCACTAAAAAAAGAAAACAACCATTTTCATTACTCTAAAGATTTTATTTTTTTTGAAAATGTGGCCATTACACGATATGAAGACAATATTGTTATTAATAACATAAGTGCATTAAAAGATAAAAATATATCCTCTTTTCATTCTTCAAAAAAATACTTAGGAAATGAATTTTTAAAAGCAGTAGAAAAAAATAAAAATTTCATAGAATATAAATCACAAGAAAAACAAATAAAAGATTTTTTAACTAACAAAAAAAGAGTTCTTATTATTGACAAAAACATTTTTAAATGGTACTTAAAAAAGTTTAGCCAAAATGATATTTCCCAATATAAATTTGATCCTATTTTTAAAGAAAAAAACAATTATCAAGTTGCTTTTAGAAATAAAGCACTTAGAGATCTTTTTGATATAGAATTACAAAAGATAAAAGACTCTGGAAAGTATCAAGAAATAATCAATAATTATATAAAATACGATATAAACTCCAAAAAAAAATTAAGCATTTTTTTATCTTCACTCTTAGGAAAGAGCATTTACGACAACAATACAACAGACACAAAAGCTATCTCAACAATTCTTTTGTCTAGGCCTTATATAGACAAGTTCCAAGTATTCAATAAAGTAGGCGATATTATTTACTCTTCAAAGAAGATAGAAAAAAAAGTTTTTTTAGAAGAAAAAAGTTTTTACGATGTTTTTTTTAAACCCTTAGAAGTTGGTTTTATAAGAATTTATTTTAACGAAGAAAAACTTAAAAAAAGTATCTCAAAAAATAAACTTATTCCAGATATAAAACTATTTAAAGGCTTAAATAGTTTTTCGCATATAAAAAGTATTTATCAGAGGTTTCAATATTTAACAAATAAAATAAAATTTACAGAAAAAGAATTAAAATATATGAAAGACAATCCTATAATAAGCTATGCAGAAAGCAACTGGAAACCTTTTGTATTTTTAGATAAAAATAACAACGATGAAGGCATCATTACTGAGTACAAAAATATAATAGAGAGCAAAACCTCATTAAGATTTAAGCACATTAAATCTATTGATCATTCAAGTTGGGGCAATATAATAGAGTCTTTTGAAAAAAAAGAACTGGATATTTTATTGTCCTATAATCCTTCTGAATTGAATCCAATAAAAGGATTAACTTCAAAAAGCTATGAAACTTTTAATTATGTCATAGTGAGCAAAGAAAATGCTGATTTTATTGATAATTTAAGTGATTTGAATTATAAAACTATTGCACTCGCAAGAGATTTTTCACTCAAAAGATTTCTTGAGAAATTTCATCCCAATATTAAAATATTTCAAGCAAAAAATGGAGAAGAAGCTTTCAAACTTATATCCTCAAATAAAATTTATGCCACAATTGAACACTATGCAATAGCTACTTACAAAATAAAAAATATTCATAGCAAGTTGAAAATTGCAGGCCAATTARAWAAAAARTAYASWCAYMMYTTTTTAGTMCAAGAAAAYAAYCCKRTAYTATTGTCWATTTTAAATAAAGTRATTRATACWATWASYYTAGAYCAAAAAAAYAAWATTMGAAATAAATGGATTMAYCCCWSWAMAMAAAYWRTDATTGATTACACSYTGRTKTATCAATTATTARCTGTCTTTATTCTTATTCTTRTYATCATATTCTTTTTTATGAGAAAATTAAAYAAARCAAARAATTTAATCGAWGCAGAGAAAAAGAAYCTTGAAACATTATTTATGGATATWCAAGATGCTGTWATACTTGCWAAGGATGGTAGGTATATTAATGTTAATAAWTCTTTATTAAMACTTTTTAATATARAAAAYAAAAAAGATTTTTTAGATCAAGWKCCWGGTTCAATGGCACCTAAGTACCARRWCAATGGAGAATTATCTCATAATGAAATGCGTAAATWYTTAGACATAGCTTACMAAAAAGGAARCGTTCGTTTTCAATGGCAAAGTAGAAGAACTWCWGGAGAGATTCTTTGGATTGAGTTTGTTGTAAGTAAAGNTAAANTATTTYAATGAAGATATTTTGCATATGTTATGCAGAGATATTACAAAAACCAAACTCTTAGAACTGGAGTTAAAAGAGCAAAAAAATATCTTTGAAACTTTATTTAATGACAGTGCTGATGGTGTTGCTTTAATTAAAGATGGTCTTTTAGTTGATTGTAATAATGCGGTATTAAGTATGTTTGGTTTTAAAAACAAAAGTGAGCTTTTCTCTTTAAGTTTTAGTGATATATCTCCTTTATATCAAGAAAATAATAAAAAATCCAGCAAAGAAGCAAAACTTAAAATGATTGACAGTGTAAAATATGGCTCAAATCGTTTTGAATGGATACATAAAAAAGTCACTGGCGAAATTTTTTGGGCGGAGATTGTATTAAGCCATATAAAAATTAACAATGAAAATATTATTCATGTAGTTCTTAGAAATATTTCTGCAACAAAACGCTTACAAGAACAAATTAAAAACAGAACCAATGATTTAGAATACAGTAACCAAGAATTAGAAAATTCAAATGAAGAATTACAAAAAACCATACTAAATTTAAAACAAACTCAAGAACAACTTGTAGCTTCTGAGAAAATGGCCTCTTTAGGTGGTTTAGTTGCAGGAGTAGCACATGAGATTAATACACCTGTAGGCATTGGACTAACGGGGATATCCCACTTAGAAGGACTTACTGAAACTATAAACAAACAATATAAAAAAGATATTATGTCTCAAAATGATTTTGAAGAGTATTTATTAACCTCTAAAGATTTAAGTAATTTAATTCACAAGAATTTACAAAAAGCGGCATCTTTAGTTAGATCTTTTAAACAAGTAGCAGTTGATCAAAGCAGTGAAGAAAAAAGAGTTTTTAATTTAAAAGTATACATGGATGAAATTTTACAGAGCATTCATTCTGTTACTAAAAAAGCAGATGTACAAATAGATGTACTGTGTGAAAAAGATATTGTTATMAACTCTTATGCCGGTGAGTATTCACAAATTATTACGAATTTGATTATGAACTCAATGGTTCATGCTTTTAAGAAAAAAGAAAAAGGTAAGATTATTATTCGCATTGAACAAAACAAGGATGAACTTATTATTGTATATACAGATAATGGCAAAGGCATTAAAAAAGAAAATCTGCACAAAATATTTGATCCATTTTTTACAACCAATAGAAACAATGGGGGTTCTGGTTTGGGATTAAATATTATTTATAATATTATTACCTCAAGATTCAAAGGAACAATTATTTGCAAGAGTATTGAAAATGAAGGTGTTGAATTTTTTATTCACTTAAAAGTATAAAAAATTCAACCATACTAACAAAAAAAAGAATTTATTATTTAGCCTTAAATGTTTCTATATTTTTAGCCACAGCTTTTATAAGCCTAGTTCTGGCTTCTATACTTGCCCAGCCAATATGAGGAGTAAGAAGTAATTGTTCTTTATTTTTTACTTTTAAGAGTGGATTTGTGCTTAAAATGGGTTCTTTTGAAACCACATCTATTCCACAATATATCTCTTGTTCATCAATAATTTTTGCTAAGTCTTTCTCATTTATAATTCCACCTCGACCAAGATTTAATAAAATAGCCCCTTTTTTAATACTTTTCATATTCTCGTAATTTAATAAGTCTTGTGTTTTATCATTTAAAGGACAGTGAATAGAAATAATATCAGATGTACTAAGAAGTTCTTCTAAACTTACTTGTTTGTATTTACTGTTATTATTAGCTCCACTTGTAGAATAATATACGACTTCACAATCAAAGGCTTGTGCTTTTTTGGCAAGGTTTTCTCCAATATTTCCCAAACCAATAATTCCCAGTCTTTTTTTATCTAAATCATAAAAAGGTTCATCTATATGGGTAAAAATATCAGACTCTTCCCATTTACCATCATCTACATATTTTTTATAATACGTAAGTTTTTGTATAAAATGAAACATCATTGCAAAAGAAAGTTGTACGACTGAAGAAGTAGAATATCCAGCTACATTTTTAACTTCAATATTGGATTTTTTTGCATGTTCTAAATCCACATTATTCATACCTGTAGCACTTATACAAATCAGCTTTAAAGAGCTATTATCCATATGCTCTTTAGTTATAATTACTTTATTAGTAATTACTATATCTGCATCTTTAATACGCTCTATTACATCTTCCTCTAAAGTAACATCATAAGAGATAAACTCTCCTAAGTCATTAAATATATCTACATTTGCATCAAAACCTAAAGTTGCTCGATCTAACATTATTATCTTCATATTTATTCCTAATTTTTTATTTACTTAAAGCCACTGAAATACCCATAGAAATAAGTACAGCACCTACTGTTCTATCAAACATTTTTCCAAAAGAATTAAAAAACTTTCTTACTTTGTTTTTTGAAAGAATTAAACTTAAACATACAAACCATAATGTTGTAGCTAACATTGCAAAAATTCCATAAAATATTTGTACAGCAATTGGTGTACTTGGACTAATTACTACTGTAAACATTGAGATGAAAAATAAGGTAGCTTTTGGATTCAGTGCATTACACAAAAAACCAAGTACAAAAGATTTTTTATCTGAAATATCACTGTAGTTTTGTACTTGCTGTTTTTTTAATTTTAAACCAGCTGATTTTAAACTTTGGTATCCAATATATATCAAATATGCCGCACCTAAGTATTTAACAATAGAAAATAATAAAATCGATTGAGAGATAATAAAACCAATTCCCAATAAGGTATAAATAATATGAACAGAAATCCCTAAACCAACACCAAAACTGGCAATTACTGAAGAGCGTTTTCCATAAGTAATACTTTGTTTTAAAATCATTGCAAAATCAGGTCCAGGGGAAAGAAGCGCTAAAAGTAATGCAAATGCAAAAATTAAAAATTCATTTAAGTACATAGAATATTCAAACATGTTTATCCTTTTTATTCCAAGCAGTGTAACATAAAATAATAGTCATCTGCTTTCTTATATCTTTACATTTACTGTTTTTATTTCTTCTGTTCTTTGCTTTTTTTTATGAATTTCTCTAAGACCTAAAAGAACCATTCCAATTCCAAATAGCACCAAAGAATCTATACTCTCATCTAATAAAAAATATGCAATCACAACAGCACTTACGGGTACTAAATAAAATAAAGAAGCCACTTTTGAAATATTATTCTTTTTTATCATTAAGTACAACAAAGACAAAGCCCCAATACTAACCCCTATTGACATATAAAACAAAGCAACAAAAAAATCTTTGTTATAAATAATATAACTTTCTTCTAAAAATAAAAAAGGTATTACTAACAATGAAGAACTTAATGTCCCAATAGCTCCTCCTGTAAACAAATTCATATTCGAACAATATTTTTTCTGATAAATATTTCCAAAAGATAATCCAAGTAGTGCAACAAAAGCACAAAAAAGTGAAAGAATATTCAAGTTCTGAGTATTTAATTTAAATAAAACAATACAAAAAACACCAAAAAAAGCGATAAATAAACCTCTCCAAATATATTTATTAATACTTTCATTTAAATATTTTTGTGCTATTAATGCTACTAATAAAGGTTGTAGTGAGATAATTAAAGCGCATAAAGAAACGGATAAACCATAAGATAAAGCCAAATATACACCAATTGAAAATGTACCCACGGTTAAGGTACCTGCAAGGCATATATGCAAAAATTCTTTTTGTGTTTTTGGCCAAGAACTTTTTAAGAACAAAGAAAGAATAAATAAAATTAAAAAAGCAATAAAAAAACGAAGAATTAAAAATGCCATAGGACTTGCAAATTCTAATCCCATTTTTGTAAAAACAAAACCACTTCCATATAAAACAATAAAAACAAAAGGCATACTCAAACTTAGGTATTTCATTTTAGCTCCTTGACTATTTAGTCAAGAAATTATAGCAAGATTGTACTAAGCAGTCAAGTTTATTTCCTAAGAGATTTTAAATACGCCTCAAGTTCGCAAATACAGGTAGAAAATACAGCTAAGTTTTGAGATTTTTTACCTGTTCCTAAACAACCTTCAAAAGAAGCTACTACAAAAAGAGCAAGTGCTTTACTGTTTTTATGTTGTATTTCTTTATTTTTAATGGCATTTTTTAATACTTCTTCTATGACTTCTTCAAATCTTAAATATACTTTTTCTAAGGCTATTTTAAAATCTTTATCTTGGCATGACAGTTCTTGGACCAAGTTATTTAATTTGCATCCATGGCTTACATCAAATTCTTTTCTGGTTTTAAAGATTGAAAGAAGTCCCTCAATAATATTATCTTCAAGTAATAATAAGGGATCATACCTTTTACTCATATGAGTACTCAAGTTTATGTTTATACAAGCAAGTACCAACTCTTTTTTTGATTTAAAAAAATGATACATTGAACCCTTGTTCATATTTGCTTTTTTTAGTATTTTATCAACAGAAGTGGCATGGTAACCATTTAGATAAATTTCTTCAAAAGCAATACTAAGAAGTTTTTCTTTGCTGTTCATGGTTTTCCCTTAATGTCTTTTTTGACCCTCTTTTGGAGGCGTAACTTCTTTTTGTAAATCATAAGATAAATTATTGAAAAATAATTCCCCATAATCTGTTGTTCTATTAATCGTTTCATAGGCTTGAACCAAAGTATTATTATATCTTAGAGCATCTTGTAGAATTTTAATAATTTTAATAGATTCCAAAAAATTCACATGTGAGGGAGCTTCTATTGGGGAACTGTAATATTTATGCATTCGCTCAACAAGATTTTTATTTCTTATTTCGATAAAAACAGACTCAATGGGAGATTTAAAAAAGAGTATTTTTTGTTTAACATTAATGGATATGTAAGTAGTTTCCATGCCATAGATTTTTCTTGAAAAAGAATCAAAAAGAAAGAGTTTTTTATTGTAGTTATTATGAAAGAGTTCATAAATTAAGTCTAGAATTTTAATTTTTTCTTCTTTTTTGTAAAAATTTCCAATACTTGCAAAACAAAAACCTAAAATAGATTTAATAGAATACCACTCTGTTGTATCATAATCATACCTCAGCATTTGTTTGATTCTTTTTTGTTTTAAGTCTTCTATGTCTTTTGAGTTTTTTGTTCTATAAACTTTTTGAACGGCTGTATCTCTGTACATAGGGCCTGGAAATTGTGCTTGTATTACAAAACGTCTGTTTTGTTCTATTTCCATAATATAATTTAATCGTCCATAATAATCTTCATCAATAATACGTACTTCTTTTTGTGGAATTTGAGTGATGCTACGAACAAACTCGTCATCATTACAACCCTCTTCCCAAATATAATCCGGATATCTAAAAATAGAACATATACTTTTTTTAATTTCTTCTGAGGGTTCTATACTGGTTACCCCATCAATCCAAGACGTTACTGTTCGTCTGTCTTTCTTTATAAGTGAAGAAAACTTTGATATACTTAAATTAGATCGTTTATAAATTTCTATGATTTTTTCTATTCCTGACTTTAATGACATGGGCTTCCTTACAAAAATTATTCAACAGTGTACTATTTTTTTACATAAAAACAAATATTGTACATAAAACTAATTTATGTAAATAAATTGTGAATACTCCCTCAATAAATATACATATCTAAGAAACAATATCCTGTATACTTTAACACAAGAATAAAAAGGAATCACATGAGCGCAGGAAAAAAATTTAGAAAAGCCTTAGAAGAAGAAAGTCCCTTACAAATTGTAGGAGCAGTTAATGCATATTCAGCATTACAAGCTACAAAAGTTGGATACAAAGCTTTATATCTTTCAGGAGCAGGTGTTGCAAACTCGTCTTATGGTTTACCTGATTTAGGTATGACTATGTTAGAAGATGTATGTATTGATATTAGAAGAATTACTTCTATTACAGATTTACCTTTATTAGTTGATGCAGATACGGGTTGGGGACATGCTTTTAATATAGTAAGAACCGTACAAGAAATGACAAAAGCAGGTGCTGCTGGTATTCATATTGAAGATCAAGTTGCTGCTAAAAGATGTGGGCATAGACCCAATAAAGAACTTGTAAGTACAGAAGAAATGTGTGATCGTATTAGAGCTGCGGTATCTGGTAAAACAGATCCTGATTTTGTAATCATGGCAAGAACAGATGCACATGCTTCTGAAGGTCAAGAAGCTGCAATAAATAGAGCAAAAGCTTATGTAGAAGCAGGAGCAGATATGATTTTTGCAGAAGCCATTCATACACTTAAAGAGTATAAACAATTTACAGATGTAATTAAAGTTCCAGTTCTTGCAAATATTACTGAATTTGGTTCTACTCCTATGTTTACAACAGAAGAATTAGGATCTGTTGGTATTTCTATGGTTTTATATCCTTTATCAGCGTTTCGTGCAATGAATAAAGCTGCTTTAAACGTATACCAAGACTTAAGAGAAAAAGGTACACAACAAGGTACGCTTGAAATCATGCAAACAAGAATGGAGCTTTACGATATGTTAGGTTACCATGAATACGAAGAAAAAATGGATTCATTATTTACAGCTGGTAAAGCTAAATAATTTAATAATACAAAAATAATACTAAGGAAAAATTATGAGCACTACAGCTACAGGATTTAAACCAAAAAAATCAGTTGCACTTTCTGGAATATCAGCTGGAAACACAGCACTTTGTTCCGTTGGTAAAACGGGAAATGACTTACATTATAGAGGATATGATATTTTAGAATTTGCTGATAAAGCAGAATTTGAAGAAATTGCATATTTAATTGTTCATGAGAAATTGCCAAATCAAGCAGAGTTAGATGCATATAAAGTAAAACTTAGAGCTTTTAGAGATATTCCAAAGGGTGTAAAAGTTGCTTTAGAGCAATTACCAAAAGATTGTCATCCTATGGATGTTATGAGAACAGGTTGTTCAGTTCTTGGTGCGCTTGATCAAGAAAATGAAGAACATGATAAAAGTGAAGCTCAAGATATTATTAACAGATTAATGGGATCATTTTCTTCTATTTTATTATACTGGTACCACTTTGCTTATAATGGAAAAAGAATTAATGTAGTTACCAATGATGATACAGTAGGTGGTCATTTCTTACATTTATTGCATGGAAAGAAACCAAAAGAATCATGGGTAAAAGCGATGCATGTATCCCTAATTTTATATGCTGAACATGAGTTTAATGCTTCAACATTTACAGGTCGTGTAATTGCTGGTACTAATTCAGATATGTTTTCATGTATTACTGGTTCTATTGGAGCDTTAAGAGGTCCWAAACATGGTGGGGCGAATGAAGTWGCATTTAGAATTCAACAAAGATAYASWTCAGCAGATCAAGCASAAGAAGAYATCAAAAAAAGAATGGCGAAAAAAGAAATCATWATTGGTTTTGGACATCCTGTTTATACWACAAGCGATCCTAGAAAYGTAGTTATTAAAAAAGTWGCACAWGAYTTATCGTTAGAAAATGATGATATGKWMATGTACGATGTWGCTGAGCGAATTGAAACAATTATGTGGGAASAAAAGAAAATGTTYCCAAATCTTGAYTGGTTCTCDGCTGTTTCTTATAATCAAATGGGAATTCCWACWGATATGTTTACTCCTATTTTTATAATTGCACGAGTAACAGGTTGGGGAGCTCATGTTATTGAGCAAAGAGAAGATGGAAAAATCATTAGACCCTCAGCTACTTATACAGGACCAGAAGGTTTAAAATTTGTTCCAATTGAAGAGCGATAAGAATAAACAATTTTAATACCMAAGTGCCCTYTTGGCAATCAAATAAGGATGAGTTATGCTCATCCTTTTTAATTTAAAGTAAATGGATATAAATATGACAAGTGAAAAATATCTTAAAGAATTAGAAGGTTTTAATACAAAATATTATGATGTAAAAGCAGCTGTTGAGGATATTACTCCTGGGAGTTTTGCCAAACTTAATTATACATCCAGAGTATTAGCAGAAAACCTTTTACGAAAATGTCCAAGTGTTGATTTAGAAGATTCTCTCATTCAATTAATTGAGAAAAGAACCGACAAAGATTTCCCTTGGTATCCAAGCCGTGTGGTTACTCATGATATTTTAGGTCTTACTGCATTGGTTGATTTAGCTGGTTTAAGAGAAGCAATAGCAGATAAAGGTGGAGATCCCAAAAAAGTTAATCCTGTTGTTCCAACACAGTTAATTGTGGATCACTCTTTAGCTGTTGAGTGCGGTGGTTTTATTGAAGATGCMTTCMAACAAAACAGAGATATTGAAGACAGAAGAAAYGCGGACCGATTTCATTTTATTAACTGGACRAAAGAAGCTTTTGATAATGTAGATGTAATACCTCCTGGWAATGGAATTATGCATCAAATCAATTTAGAAAAAATGTCWCCWGTWATTCATAATATTGATGGYATTGCCTCACCTGATACATTAGTAGGAACAGATTCACATACMCCWCATGTTGATGCACTTGGAGTTTTAGCTATTGGAGTTGGGGGATTAGAAGCTGAAAATGTAATGCTTGGAAACCCATCTTTTATGAGAACTCCTGATATTATTGGTGTTAATATTATAGGAACCAGGTCTGAAGGTATTACTGCTACAGATATTGCTTTATCAATGACTTCATTTTTAAGACAAAAYGATGTAATTTCTGCTTATTTAGAATTTTTTGGTGYKGGWATGGAGTACCTRAACTTAGGRGATCGTGCAACTATTGCWAATATGACCCCWGAATATGGYGCAAGTGCAGGTATGTTTAGTATTGATGAACAAACCTTAGATTATTTAACACTAACTGGACGTGAAGCCAATCAAATTAAACTTGTAGAAGCCTATGCAAAAGCAAATGGTTTATGGTCAACGGATTTAAAAGATGCTAGTTATGCCAGAGTATTAACGTTTGATTTAACAGCAGTAACAAGATCTTTAGCAGGTCCTTCAAAACCTCATAAATTAGTACCTACTTCAACGCTTAAAGCAGAAGGAATTACTGATAGTTCTGTAAAAATTGGAGAAAGAGATATGCCAGATGGTGCAATTTTAATTGCTGCTATTACATCATGTACAAATACTTCAAATCCTAGAAATGTAATTGCTGCTGCATTGTTAGCTAAAAGAGCAAATGAATTGGGACTAAAAAGGAAACCATGGGTTAAAACGTCATTAGCACCAGGTTCAAAAATAGTTGAAGAGTATTTAAAAGATGCAAATTTACTTCCTGAGTTAGAAAAACTGGGCTTTGGAATAGTTGGTTTTGCCTGTACCACCTGTAATGGTATGAGCGGCGCTTTAGATCCAGTCATTCAAAAAGAAGTTGTTGATAATGACATTTATACAACGGCTGTTTTATCAGGTAACAGGAACTTTGATGGGAGAATTCACCCTTATGTAAAAGAAGCATTTTTAGCTTCACCTCCATTAGTTGTTGCTTATGCACTAGCTGGTTCAATTAGATTTGATATTGAAAAAGACAGCTTAGGAAACGATTCAAATGGAAATCCTATTACATTAAAAGATTTATGGCCAAGTGATGAAGAAATCAACGCAGTTGAAAAAGCATCTGTACGTCCTGAAATGTTTGCAAAAATATATGACCCAATGTTTGCAAAAAAGATTTTAGGAGATATTGAGATTTCACCCTTTTATAAATGGAACAGAAAAAGTACGTATATTAATAAACCACCCTATTGGGACGAAGAGTTTATGGGTAAACCAGCACTTAAAAATATGTTGCCTTTAGGTGTATTTCCTGATAATATTACTACTGATCATTTATCCCCTTCAAATGCAATCTTACCTGAGAGTGCTGCTGGAGAGTATTGTTTAAAAATGGGTTTACCTATTAATGATTTAAACTCATATGCTACACATAGAGGGGATCATTATACCGCTCAAAGAGCAACACTAGCAAATCCAAAACTATTTAATGAAATGGTTAAAGATGAAAATGGAAAAACTAAACAAGGTTCTTTAACAACTATCATGCCAGAAGGTAAAGAGTCAAGAATGTGGGAAGCTATTGAGACTTATATGGAAAGAAAACAGCCTTTAATTATCATAGCTGGTACGAATTATGGTCAAGGAAGCTCACGTGATTGGGCTGCAAAAGGCGTTAGACTAGCGGGGGTTGAAGTTTTAATTGCAGAATCAATTGAGCGAATTCACAGAACAAATCTTGTGGGAATGGGAGTACTTCCTTTACAATTTAAAGCAGGAGATACAAGACATACTTACAGTATTGTTGGAAGTGAATCCTATGAAGTAAAAGGAAACATTGAAGCAAGAGGAAGTTTAACCGTTATTATGACAAGAGCCAATGGCGAAGTTGTAAATATACCTGTTATATGTAGACTTGATACATCTGCTGAAGTTGAAGTATATAATGCTGGGGGAATACTGCAAAAATTTGCTGTTGATTTCCTAGCCAATAAATAATAATCATTACAAATCTTTTAGGGCAAAGCCCTAAAAGTATTTAGAAGAAATTATAAGATTTTTTCTAAATACTTTTACAAAACTAAAACAATAATTCCCTTAAAAAAGGGGACATTTTCAAAGGATATTCAAATGGCATATAGCCCACAATTTAAAGTAAAAGCTACCTTTATGAGAGGTGGTACTTCAAAAGGTACTTTTTTTAATATCAAAAACCTTCCTGAAGAGGTGAAAAACGATACAAAAAAAAGAGATAAACTTCTACAAAGAATAGTAGGGAGTCCAGATATATACAAGAAACAAATGGATGGGATGGGAGGTGCAAGCTCTAGTACTTCTAAAGCTATTTTAGTTGGAAAATCTGAAGTAGAAGGTCATGATGTAGATTATTATTTTTGTCAAGTGTCAATAGATAAAGATTTTATTGATATGAGTGGAAACTGCGGAAACTTAAGTTCTGCCGTTGGTCCTTTTGCAATACAAGAAGGTCTTGTATCTAATGTTCCCAAAAATGGTGTTTGTTGTGTAAGAATTTGGCAAGCAAATATCAAAAAAACCATTCTTTGTTATGTAACAATGGAAAATGGAATGGTAAAAGAAATGGGAGATTATTACATTGATGGCATTGCATTTCCAGCCCAAGAGATACAATTAGAGTTCGTAGAGCCTGTTGATCCAGATGAAAACCTGTTTCCTACAGGAAACTTAGTTGATGATTTAGAAGTTGAAGGTCTTGGAACATTTAAAGCTACTATGATAACAGCAGGAATTCCTACCATTTTTGTAAATGCACATGAAATTGGATATAAAGGAACTGAACTTCAAGGGGATATCAACTCTGATAAAAAAGCGCTAGAGCGATTTGAAAAAATTAGAATTGCAGGGGCTCTTAAAATGGGTCTTATAAAAGATGCAAAAGAAGCCCAAACAAAACAACATACTCCAAAAATTGCTTTTGTCTCCCCTGCAAGTGATTTTATTACTTCAAGTGGAAAAGAAATTAACGCTTCTGAAATGGACTTACATGTACGTGCATTATCTATGCAGCAACTACATCATGCAATGATGGGTACTGCTTCAGTTGCAATTGGTGTTGCGGCTTGTATTAAAGGAACCCTTGTAAATATTGCAGCAGGAGGAGGAGAGAAAGATACTGTAACTTTTGGTCATCCCTCAGGAACGTTAAAAGTGGGTGCAAGCATAGAAAAAGAGAATGAGAGAATTATTGTAAAAAAAGCCAGTATGAGCAGAAGTGCTCGAATTATAATGGACGGTTTTGTTCATATTCCAGCAGATACTTATTAATTAAAAGAATTTTATACGCATAAAGAAGTAGAAGTATATCTTCTACTTTTTAAATTTTTCAATAAAGTAATGGAAGTTCAATAATAAACTTCTCCCCTTTATATGTATTTCCTTCATATTCAAAACTATAATTGTTATTACTAAGTTTTCCTAAAAACTGTTTATTGATAATTTGTAAACTCATATATAAACCAATACCACTTCCCGTTTGTTTACTTTTTGTAGAAAAATAAGGTTCATATATTTTATTTTTAAGCGAAGGGGCAATGCCTAAGGCATTATCATATATTTCAATAAATATATTATTCTCTTCAATATAAGATCTCATAAAAATAAATTTATTTTTTATATTTTTGTCAATCAAAGCATCTTTTGCATTAGAAATAATATTAATTAATACTTGCATTAATTCAACTTTAAAACCATAAAGTTCCACATTGTCTAAGGTAATAATAAGATTTATACCTGGTTTATTAAAAATACTTTCTAAAATAACTAAGTCTTTTAAAACAGTATCTTTTAATAAAAATTTCTCTTTTTCTTTATTCGAAGAAAAGAAAGTTCCAAATTGATTTATTATTTCAGATAAATATTGTGTCGTATCATTAATCTTTCCTAAATTTTTATACAGTGTTTTTTCCTCAAAAACTTTTAAATCAATTTGCACTTGAATAGAAGAAGAAATAGAAGAAATAACACTTAATGGTTGACGCCATTGGTGGGCAATATTCGCAATCATTTCTCCCATTGATGCAAGTTTGGCTTGCTGATATAACATAATTTCATTTTTCTTATTTTCTTCTTGTAAAGATTTTATTTCATTTATATCTGTATGAAAACCTGTCATTCTTTTGAATTGGGCTTTGTCATCAAAATAGGCTTTACCACGAACTCTAAGCCATTTATATCTATCATTTTTACACTTAATTCTATACTCAGCTTCAAAAATAGAGCTTTGATCTTTTAAATGCAGCACAAGCTTTTTTAATGTTTTTCTTCTGTCATCTTTATGAACAGCCAAAAACCAAGATATTTTTTCGTTAAACACATCGTTTAAGCCATAGCCCAACATTCTTTTAAATATTTCGGACAAATACATTTTTTTGTTAATTTCATAATCCCAAAGTCCATCATGTACTGATTCAATAGCAATAGAGTATTGTTCCTTTATTTCATTTAATTCTAAAAAAATACTTTTTAAATCTTTTGCTAAAGCATTGTATTCTTTTACATTGGAGACATATTGAACGTTTTTATTGTCTTTGAGTGCTTTGGTATAAATAACCAAATCATTGATAGGTTTAACAACAAAACGTTTTCCTAAAAAAAACAAAAAGAGCAATAATGAAACAATAATAAGGATAAGTACATAAGAATACTTAAGATAATTAATTTTAAGTTCATCAAAAACAGTATTATTTGTAAGAAATACAAAAGATAAACTATCTCTATTGGACAAAGTCATTATTTTTTTTGAAAGCAATTGATTCTCTTTTTTTAAAAGAGAGGATTGATTAAATTCTTCAATGTTATAGTTGATATTATATTTTGTACTTGATATACGTTCTTTGTTTAAAAAGATACTTACTTCTTGACTTTGGGACTTAGTTTTAATCTTATTTACAAAATCAAAATTATTGTTTAATATTTTTGCTATAAAAAGTTTGTATTTAACTTGGCCACTTTGTGGATCAATAATACTTTTTTGATACAAAAGAAGTAAAAAATTTTCATTATTAATTCGTAAAGAAAGAATATTATCTTCATATAATAAATCATTGTTATCAATCTCTTCAATAATACTTTTTATATCAAATAAAGAAGAAGAAAAATCATGTATCTGTATATTCTCTTTGATATAAAGTAAATCCAATTCTTCGTTACTGTATACATCATCAAGATATTTTTTAACTTCACTGTGCTCAATAGTTTTATTTTTCCTAAGCATATCTGAAATATTATAACTGAGATATTTCAATTCTTTTAATTCTTCTTCTAAAACAATTTTTGCAATATTAAAACTTTGATTAAAATAATCCTCGACATTTTTATTTAAAACTTTTTGTGTATTAAAATAAGACCAAAGAATAATCAAAAAAGTAGTAATAAAAAAAACAAGTAAAGAATATATTATATTTAATACCGGCAGTGAATAGGATTTTTTAAACACCTGAGTACCTAAAGGCAGTTTTTTTATACTCTTCTAATAATTTTTTAGCAATATTTTTTTCTACCAATTTAAAAGAACCTGAATAGATTTTAGGAACTTCTTTTTCTTTATTTAAAAGTACCAGTTTAATAGCTTCAGCCATAGCGACCCCATTGTCGTCATTCATTCGCATAACCGTCACATCTAGTGTTTTGTTTTCTATAGCTTTTAATTCTTCACTTCCTCCACCCCAGCCATTGACCATGATTTTTCCCAATAAGTTTTTTTCCTTCAGTGCTTGAATTATTCCCAAAGATATATCTGTTGTACAGGCATAAATAAATTTCAGATTTGGATTATTCTCTAAAATATCAAGTGTTGCTAAACGTGATTTTTCTTTGTTCATATTGGTGTAATACTCAGCAACAAGTTTAAGTTTTGAATGTTGCTTAAGATAATGAACAAATTTTTTGCCTCTCATAAAAGAAACATACCCTTTTGTTCCATACAAAACAGCATAATTTCCTTCATTAGAACTTTTTTTAATATAATAATCTGCAAGCATTTTACTGCCAATATAATGATCAAAACCAACATATAAAAAGGCTTGTTTATCGCTCCATTTTTTCAAAGGTGTGGTAATGTTTTGCAAAATTATTTTTGTACTTTTATAGGCCATAATACGTTCAATAAAACGTGAGTGTTTATTAGCATCTAAGGTAAATATTAAATAATCCGTATCATGTTTTAAAGCTTTTCGTATTTGTTGCGCTTGCACATCAATTTCATGCCCAGGTTCTGTAAAAAAATCCATTAGTACATAAGAAATATTCAGTTCTTTCAAGCGTTTTTCAAAAGATTCTTTACTTCTTCTCCAATAATCAGAAATTTGATTTCCAGGATATACCATAACTATTTTAAGGATTTTTTGATTTGTATTTTGCAGTGCAAGAGATGGGTTTTTAATGATTTTTTTAAAAGTATTGCTTATTTTTACTTCTGTAGGGTATTTATTTAAATATTCATCTACTGTATAATACTTAGAAGATTCAGCCATTAATATTGACAAGTACCCAATTATAATAAAGATAATGAGATGTTTTTTTTTCATTTTCATCCTAATAAAATAATTAATTTGTAATTATTTTATTGTATCAGAATATTATTTAATTTTTATCTTTCTTGAATGTAAAAAACATACCTAATTTAGAAGATACAGGTATTTTATACCAAAAAATATCATTAACTAAAAATATATAGGAAATGTAAAATAAGCCTTAAATGCTTATTTTACCAATGAAGAAATAGTTTTAAAAGCTTCATGTTTTGAATGTACAGTTAATTCAAATAATATTGATTCATAACTTGTAGGAATAACACCTGCTTGAACCATTCGCTCAACAGCCATTATATTATTAAAATCACTTCTTGAAGAAATACAATCTGTTACTAAAACAGGCTGAAATCCTTCTTCTATTAAATCTAAACACGTTTGTAAAATACAAACATGTGTTTCAATACCAGCAACTATCACTACTTTTTTATTTGATTTTTTAAGAGCATCTAAAGTAGCTTCATTTTTGCAAATTGAAAATGATAATTTTTCAAAATGTGGCTCATCTTTTACAAGCTCTTTAATAGAAGCAATAGTATCTCCTAAACCTTTTTTATATTGTTCATTTATAATAAAAGGAACCTTTAATGCTTGTAAACCTTTTATTAAAATAAGTAAGTTATTCTCAACAGCTTCATGATTGGATACCAAAGGGAATAATCTTTCTTGAACATCAACCAAACAAAACAAACACTCATCTATATTAATTCTCATATCAACTCCTTAAAATGTATTAAACTACTTAAACGCTAATTTTTCAGCACGTGCTAATAATTCTTTTGCACCTTGATCAATAAAAAGTTGGGCAAAATCTTCCCCAATTGTATTATAATCTTCAATAGAAGCAATCATTTCTTCTTTTATATATTCACTTCCATCAGGTAAACCAACAATAGCTTCTACATGAATCTTTTCATCTTTTATAAGAGTAGCTTTCACACCAATGGGAACTTGACACCCACCTTCAAGTGTATGCACAAAACTTCTTTCAATAAACGATTCTATATGTGCATTTTCATCATTTAAAACAGATACCAATTTTATAATTTCTGGTTCATCAAGTGTTTCTATAGCAAGCGTCGCTTGTCCCATAGAAGGAATCATTAGGCTTGTATCAATAGGTGTGAAATATTTTACTTCATCTTGGATACCTAATTTTTGAACGCCTGTTGCTGCTAAAATAATAGCATCGTATTCCCCATTGTTTAGTTTTTTGATACGTGTATTTATATTTCCACGTAAGTCTTTTAACTCAATATCTGGACGTAATAATTTAAGAGCCATTCTTCTTCGCAAAGACGTAGTTCCAATTACAGCGCCTTTTGGTAAGTCCTCAATACTTTTATATTTATTACTCAATAATGCATCTCTTGGATCATATCTTTTAGAAACAGCTGCTAAAGTCAAACCTTCTTCAAATTGAGTAGGAACATCTTTTAATGAATGCACTGCTAAGTGGGCATTCCCTTCTAACATTGCAACTTCAAGTTCTTTAGTAAACAAACCCTTACCACCAATTTTAGCCAGTGGAACATCAAGAATTTTATCGCCTTTGGTTACAAACTCTTTCAAAGTAATTTCCATATCAGGATAATGTTTTAATAACTCTTCTTTTATGTATTCACTTTGCCATAAAGCCAATTTACTTCTTCTTGTTGCAATTATTAATTTTTTCAATTCTTTACCTTATGTTTTAGTTTTAACTGTTATTTTTCTAACATCAAAGAGTTCTTTGGCTTTATTAAGCATGGGTGAGCTTAATATATCTTTGATTTGTAATTCTTGTTGAGCTGGACTTTGAGTAGACGTCTTGTGCATATCAGCAACACATCCAGAACCGTAGTTATCTGGATTTTGATCCATTACTACATCTTCTACCATTGAAGAGACATTAGCATCTATACTTACTTCATTATTTAGCTCACTTGGCTTTTTTTTTTGCTCTTCTACTTCTTCTTTTACAAATTCTATTTCAATAGTATTTCCATAAATATCATACATAAACGATTTTAAAAGTGCAAAATGTTTAAACAACAATTTTCTTTCTTCCCCTTGTGCAAAAGAAGAGATGTATAAAATACTTTCTTCAAACTTTTTATAAATAAAGTTTTCTTCAAAAACCTCACCCAGTTGAATGTCTCTGTCATACACTTTATTAATTACCAGTTCAAATTTATCTTTAAATTCATCATGCGCTTTTTCTTCTACGATTTCTTCCGCTTTTACTTCTGTTTTGTTTTCTAAATTTTTTTCTAAGTCGTTTTTGAAACTATTTGATTCTTCTACTTTTTTTTCATTTAAAGTATTGACTGATTCAAGATCATTTTTACTTAAAAAATCTTCCAAAGATTTTGTTTGTTCAATGATATTATTATTTGAACTTGCAGTGTTTTCATTTACATGTACAGAAGAAGATTCTTTTTGAATTATTACTTTTTCACTTATTACAAGAGAGGGAGAATCAAAAGGATTTGCATGATTTACAGCTGTATTATTTGAAACAATGTCTTCAATAATAGCTTCTTTTGAGTTTTGTGTTAAATTTGTAACTTCTGCTTCTTCTGTTTTTAAAGACACATGTGTATTGTTTGTACCTTCTGTATTGTCAATAGTTTCAGTAGGTCTTACTTCTTCAAAAGGATTTTCGTATTTTACTTCTGTATTATTTGAAACAATATCTTCAATAATAGTTTCTTTTGAGTTTTGTGTTAAATTTGTCGCATCTATTTGTTCTGTATTGATAGGAGCTTGCTTATGTTCTACTTCTTGTTTAACTTCTTCTTGTTTTTCTATTATTTGCTTTTGACTCTCGTTTTTTACAATAGCAATATTTTTGCTTTCAAGGTTTTCATAAACATGTTTTTCATCTGTTTTGGCATGAGAACTTACAATATTTGTATTGATTGCATCTTTAATAGGATGGATTATGTCAACATTTTGTACTTTATTAATTAAATCATCAATTGATCTAATATTAGTGGCTTCTTGCATTTTTAATAAAGACAATAACATTACAAAAGAAGCATCTGAATTTAAACCCAAAAGATGTTTTGCATCTGCTAAAATTCTAAAAAATCGATCAAATAACAAAATATCAAAATGAGGATCTCTTGAAAGCATTTTATCTTTTAAATAAATTGACATTTCATCACACACCGAACTTGCTTCATATTCTTCTAATTTAAAAATAATATCATTAATATCTTTTTTATTTAATACAATATCAAATATCTCATCCATAAAAGCAGGGTCAATAAGACCTAACATATCAACAACACTTGTTGTTGTTATTTTTCCTTTTGAGAATATAATAGCTTGATCCAAAAGCGTCAAGGTATCACGTAAACTTCCTTGCCCAGATCTTGCAATTATATCTAAACACTCACTTTCAAAATCAATATTTTCTTCATTTAAAATATGAGAAAGGTGATGAATAACATCTTTATTAGATATTTTTTTAAATCTAAAGTGTTGTGTTCGTGAAAGAATTGTTGCTGGCAATTTTAAAGCATCTGTTGTTGCTAAAATAAATTTTACAAAACCAGGAGGTTCTTCCAGAGTTTTTAATAAAGCATTAAAAGCTTGAGTAGTTAACATATGAACTTCATCAATAATAAATACTTTAAATCTAGCAGAAGAAGGTTTATATTTAGTATGCTCAATCAAGTCTTTAATATCATCAATTCCTCTATTTGAAGCAGCATCCATCTCAATAATATCTAAATGTCTGTTGCTATTAGCACTGGTACAATGTTCACATGTTTCACAAGGTTTTGATGTTGGTCCTGTTTCACATAATAAAGCTTTTGCCATTATTCGTGCAGTTGATGTTTTTCCACTACCTCGTAAACCAGAAAATAAATAAGCATGAGATAACCTGTCTGTATCAAGGGCTAAACTTAATGTTTGAGAAATAGTACTTTGACCTACTAAATCTTCAAATCGTTTTGGTCTGTACTTTAAGGCTAAAACCTTCGTATTATTTGCTACATTACTCATATTTCATATTTTCCTAGTATAATTTTTTCTTGTTTTTTAAATATCATATTTACCATATTTATATTAATTTTTCCTGTATAAAAGATTTCAATTGTTAATAAACCTTCATTTATATGGCCACTTTCAAGACTTAATTCCATTAATCTATTAGCCAAAGCTTTGCTTGTTTCTATAAGAGTAATTTTATATTGCATTATTTGTTTAATAACTTCACCTACTAATGAATAGTGTGTACATCCAAGAACAATTGTATCTACATTTTTATTTTTCATTGGTAAAAGCCACTTTGTTAACATGTCCTTTGTTTTGTTTATATTTCCTTCTTCAATCTTTTCTACTAAACCAGGACAAGCTTGTTCAAAAAAACTTACGTTTTTACTTAGAGACAATTCTTTCTCTAAATCTTGATATTTTTTTCCATTTAGTGTCAAAGACGTAGCAAGAACACCTATCTTTGAACTTTTACTTAATAAACAAGCTGGTTTAAGTCCTGGTTCACAACCAATAACAATCATCGAAGGAAACAATATACGCAGCTCTCTAATAGCAGCAGATGTTGCTGTGTTACAAGCAAGTACCAAGGCTTCAATCTTATGTTTTTTTATTAAAGAATGTGTTATTTTAATACAACGTGCCAAGATATTTTCTTCGCTTTTATCTCCATAAGGAGCATAAGCAGTATCCGCTATATAAAATATTTCTAAGCCTTTAAAACTTTGAGAAATCTCACGTACTACGCTTAATCCCCCAAGTCCGGAATCAAATATGCCAACATTCAAATTTTACCTTTTTTCTGTTTATTCTTTTTATCTAAGTATTTTATATTTTGATTATTATAACAAAAAAGTTATAACTACTGTGTTAAAATAAAGCTAAAATATTTCTTAGTAATATTGAGGAAAAACATGTTTAAGCATTTTCACCCACACAAGCCTTTTTTGTTTAAAAGTGCAAATAAAATGATTGTAGGAACCCTTCCACCTCCTAGGTTTTGTACAAAAGATTTAAAAATAAAAGATGTCAATTTTCCTTATGGTTCTTGTGATGGTTTGTTATGGGCTAGTTTAGACAGAATTTTTGCCTTAAATTTAGTATATGAAAATACAAATAAAGCCATCACACAAAGGAAAGATTTTTTATATAAACATAATATTGCTATTTGTGATATTGTAGAATCTTGTACTAGAGAAAAAATTGATGCCAGTGATTTAGGTATGCAAAATGTAGTATTAAGAGATATTTTAGCCTATTTGAAAGAATACAAAAATATAGATACGATCATCTTTACAGGAGGAAACTCAAAAAATGGTCCCGAGTATTTTTTTAGAAAAATACTCAAAGAAGAAGGTATAGAATTTATTTCTGTGAATAAAGAAATACCAAAAGTACACTCTTTTATCTATGATAATCGAATAATTCAAAGTATTTCTTTAACCTCCCCTTCAAATGCTGCAAACAGATTTATTGGAAGCACCAAGATTTATAAAGAAAACAAAAAAAACAATAAAAACTACTCCACCTTTGATTTTAGAGTAGAACAATATAAAAAAGTTTTTAAAATCTAGTATCTTCTTTCACTGTTTACGAAAGTGTTGGTAAGAGTGTTCTTATACCATCTACAAACATTTGAACAGACATAATAAGAAGTAACATTCCCATTAAACGCTCCARMGCATTAAGTCCTTTTGTTTTAAGTACTTTATACAATNAAGGNGARAAAAGNNTAAAACCAAAGAAGATAAAAACCAYGCAAGYARTAAAGACAAAAATAAATTACTTGTTTCATTGGGGTTGGTTTTAGACAATACCAATAAAGTAGCAATAGCAGCAGGCCCAGATATCATTGGCATTGCAATAGGAACAACCAAAGGATCTTCGCCTTTTTTAGAAGAAAACAATTCCGAATTAGCATCAGGAAAAATCATTTTCAAAGAAATAATAAAAAATATAATAGCACCTGCTATGGTAATTGAGTGTGTTTCTAAATGAAAAATACTTAAAAACTCTTCCCCAAAAAACAAAAATACTAATAAAATTATAAGTCCAATAAAAGTCTCTCTAAGAATGATGAAACGATGTTTCTCTTTGTCAATGTTTTTTAAAATACTTAATAATAAAGGCACATTACCAAAAGGATCCAAAATAAAAAATAATAATATTGCTGTAGAGATAATTGAAAAAGATGAATCCATGTACATTCCTTTGAAGCCAAGATTGTAACATAAAGACTGGAATTTAATTCTAAGTATTTTGTTAAATTACTTTATATCAATTCGTTAAACTATGCCTGTAAATTATTACATCACGCTTAGGCTACTTTTTTATTATTTTTCTAATTTTTGCTTTACCTTTTAAAGCCTCAAATACATCAACAACTTCACCTTCTTCGAAATCATTAATATTGCCTAAATTATCAGGAGTCCAAAAAATAGATTTATAATAAACCTTTCCATCTTTTATAACTCCTTGACCTTCTTCGTTTAAAAAATTCTCTTCAGGTAACTTGTCTACTGGATTTAAAAACTCACGTACAAACTTATTTCGTAAAACTATTAACAACAAGAGTGCAATAATTGAAGCACTGGCTAATTGCCAAATACCATCAGTATAGGCATAAAAATAACTAATTATACCTACTATAATGATGCCAAAACCAAACCAAAGCATAATAAATGCAGTAACAAGCATCTCACTTGCTATTAATAAAAACCCTAATCCAATTAAAAGAAAAGGATCAATGGGATTAAGAATTAGGCTTTCCATTACTGACTCCTTTAAAGAATGCATCCCCCATTAAACTAACGGCACCTATACTATTAGCTACTTCATAAGGAAGAATCATTTTATCAACAGATGAACTTTGAGCAAGTGCTTTAAAAGCAGCAATGCTGTCTTTTGCCAATAAAAATGTAGAAGCATCCTTATTTTCTTTCATTGCTTGATTAATACTTTCCATTGCACTTTTTTCACCTTCGGCAATCTTCTCTTTCTCATATTTTAGTGCATCTGCCATTCTTTCAATTGCTTCAGCTTTTAGTACTTCTGATTGTTTAAACGCTTCTGCATTTCTAATCGTTGCTTCTTTATCAGCTTCTGCTTTGGTTAGAGTAGCTCTTTTGGCTCGTTCTGCTTCCATTTGCATATTCATTGCTTTTTCAATTTCAATAGGAACTGAAATATCACTGATTTCTACTCTTGTAATAGTAACACCCCAGTTTTGAGTTGCAGCTCCCAGTGACTCTTGAAGTTTAGAATTTAGTGATTCTCTGTTTGAAAGCGTGCTATCCAGCTCCATTGAACCAATTTCACTTCTTAATGTAGTCATAGCAAGGTTAGAGATAGCCCTTTTAAAATCAATTATATTATAGGTTGCTTCTTTAGCATCATCAACTTTACAAAATACAATACCATCAATAGATATATTTACATTGTCTTTAGTAATAACGGCTTGTTTAGGAATATCTACCATTTGTTCTCTTGTCGTTAATTTTGTTCTAATAGAATCAACAAAAGGTATAATGAAATTTAACCCACCTAAAAGTACCTTATTGTACTTACCTAGTCTTTCTACCACATACATATCAGACTGAGGTACAATCTTTAAACCCTGTATTATGATAATAATTGCAAGTATTATCAACGCAATGGGCAAAGCTGCCATTGTTACACTTTCCATATTAATCCTTTTTTTATAATTAATCTCTTAGTATTATACAACTTAAATATAATTTTATAATTAATTTTAATTTTTGTTAAGACGATAGTTCAAAGAATATATAAGCTTGTCACTTATACAATAATAATCTCCTTCTTTAAAACACACATTTTTATTTGATTTTCATATTGTGCTTTCGCTAATATTATGAATCTTTAAAATAATGAGACAATAAAACAAGCAGGCTTATATGGAATTATCTTATTTAATACTTTTTTATCTTTTTTTATCGGCTTTTTTAGCTGGTTTTTCTAAAACATCAGTAGGTGGTCTTGGAATCATTGTTGTTTTATTAATGGCTTTGGCTTTTGATGCAAAAACATCTGTTGGAATTTTATTGCCAATGTTAATTGTTGCTGATGCTTTTGCTGTTTTTTATTATAGAAAAGACTGCGACTATACTCTATTAATAAAAATATTTCCAACAACTGCTATAGGCGTAGTTTTAGGTTATTTTATTATGGATAATATTGATAAAGAAGTTTTTGAAAAAACCTTAGGTTTTGTTATTCTATTAATGCTCTTACTTGGGTTTTATCTTGAAAATAAAACAATTAAACCTTATCAAAATAATATTATTTTAATTGTTGTTGGTTTAGGTGCAGGAATTGCTACTATGTTAGCAAATGCTGCAGGTCCTTTGCTTGCAATATATTTTTTACAACTGGGTTTAAGTAAAAACACTTTTGTAGGTACAAGAAGTATGTATTTTTTAATTTTAAATCTCTTTAAGTTACCTTTCTCAATAGGGCTTGGATTAATTACGTTTGAAACGCTTACTCTTAATATGTATTTTGTTCCTGTTATTGTTTTAGGTGCATATTTAGGGGTAAAATTCTTGAAAATGATAGATATGAGTATTTTTAAAACGCTGATTCGTTTTGCATCTGTAATAGTTGCATTAAAATTTTTATTGTTTTAAAAGTGATTTTTATTTAAGAAGAAAAGAACTCCAATAATTAGGAGTTCTTAAGAGGTATTATTCGTTCATACCTGCGAAAAAGGCTTCATTATCTTTGGTTTTTTTCATTTTGCTGTATAAAAATTTAATTGCTTCTACTTCATCCATAGAAGCAACTGCATTTCTTAAAATCCACGTTTTTTGTAAAATTTCTGGATCTAATAACAATTCTTCTTTTCTTGTTCCTGATTTAATAATATCTAATGCAGGATAGATTCGTCTGTTAGCAGCTTTTCTACCTAATACAACTTCTGAATTTCCAGTACCTTTGAATTCTTCAAAAATAACTTCATCCATTTTAGAACCTGTTTCAATTAATGCAGTAGAAATAATCGTTAAAGAACCACCTTCTTCAATATTACGAGCAGCTCCAAAAAATCGTTTTGGTTTGTGTAATGCATTGGCATCAACTCCACCAGAAAGTACTTTTCCAGAACTAGGAGTTACTGAGTTATAAGCACGTGCTAACCTGGTAATGGAATCCAATAAAATAACAACATCTTTTTTCATTTCAACTAAACGTTTTGCTTTTTCAATTACAATTTCAGCCACTCTTACATGATTATGAGCTGGTAAATCAAAAGTAGAAGAATAAACTTCTCCTTTTACAGAACGTTGCATATCTGTTACTTCTTCAGGTCTTTCATCAATTAATAAAACCATTAAATGTACATCGGGATGATTTCTAGAAATTCCATGTGCTAATTCTTTTAATAACTCTGTTTTTCCTGTTTTTGGAGGAGCAACGATTAAACCACGTTGTCCTTTACCCATAGGTGCAAATAAATCTAACATTCGTCCTGTCATTCTGCCAGATTCATACTCAAAATTATAACGTTCAGTAGGATATAAAGGGGTTAAGTTGTCAAAGAGAGGTCTGTTTTTTGATTCTTTTATAGGAAGGTAATTAATTGCTTCTATTTTTAGAAGTGCATAATACTTTTCACTTTCTTTATTAGGAGGCCGTACTTGTCCTGTAACAATATCTCCTGTACGTAGAGCAAACTTTCTAATTTGCGTAGCGCTTACATAAGAATCATTAGAGGTATCAGAAAAATTTCCATCAACTGCTCTTAAAAATCCAAAACCTCCATCTTTTATCTCTAGAATACCTGTGAAAAGTATAAAACCACCTGCATCAATTTGTGATTTTAAAATTGCAAACATCAGCTCTTGTCGTTTGAGCTCTTGAGGGTTTTCAACATCAACTTCATTGGCAATAACCAAGAGTTCTTCTAATGTT
Source organism: Arcobacter sp. (assembly GCA_002733685.1). Lineage (GTDB taxonomy): Bacteria > Campylobacterota > Campylobacteria > Campylobacterales > Arcobacteraceae > NORP36. The sequence continues at coordinate 41,698 of NVWN01000016.1, forward strand.
AATTGCCTTAATTTTTCAATTTTATATCCATCAACAGGAATATGTGTTCTAGGTTTCCTAGGACTGTTCTTCGTATTTTTTGCTTTTGTATTTTGTTTAGTATTCGGGGTTGCTTGAGTTTTTGACTCTTCCATATGAAATATGACCTTTTTATTTTTACATTAAGTATGCAGATTTTGGTAGTTTAATTTGAATGATTCTTTAGATTACCTTATTGTAGTCTATATTTAGTATTTTGTCAAATTATTCATTAAATAATATTAATTGAGGAGGAAGTTTAGAAAAATTGGCAAAAAGCAAGTGGTGCTTTTTGCCAAAGTATGTAAATAATATCTATTTACAAAAGGCTTATAATTTGTCTTCGTTAGAATCTAAGTATTTTGCAACACCTTCAGTTGTAGCAGTCATACCTTCGTCACCTTTAGTCCAACCAGCAGGACAAACTTCACCATGCTCATTAGTAAATAACATAGTATCAACCATTCTAACCATTTCATCAATATTTCTACCTAATGGTAAATCATTAATAACAGCATGTCTAACAGTTCCATCTTTGTCAATTAAAAATGATCCTCTTAATGCAACTGAATCATCAAGTAAAACATCATAGTCTCTAGCAATTGATTTAGTAATATCAGCAACTAATGGAAATTTAACTCTTCCAATTCCACCATTTTTAACATCTGTTTCTCTCCATGCGAAGTGAGAAAATTGTGAATCAACAGAAACACCAATAACATTTACACCTCTTTCTTTAAAATCAGCTACTCTTTTAGAGAAAGCAATGATTTCTGAAGGACAAACAAAAGTAAAGTCTAGTGGGTAAAAGAATAGAACTGTACCGTTTTCTCCGAAGTTTTCATATAAGTTAAAGTTGTCAACGATTTGACCATCAGCAAGTACAGTTGTAGCTGTAAAATCTGGAGCTTTTTTTGTTACTAACATATTTAATTCCTTGTTTATAATTAATTTGATTTAAGAAAAGTTTTGTTTTTCTTTTGCAGTATTGTATTATAAAATTCTAAAATTTAAACACAGTTTAGGAATAAATTTTAAAATTTAAGATAATTTTTATTTATGGATAATTTTTATCCTTTAAAGTAAGAACTACTATCATTTTTAATAATAAAAATAGATAAATTTTAATCACAAGCAAAAAACTTGTCTATAGTATGTTTCTTTTTGAYACATAATACYCTGCTTTASTMYTWAATWWACTGTATATATTAAAGAAATATTTATTATTACTGTGATAAAGTAAAATATAAATACATTAGGAAAAGATATGGCAGTAAGAATAACGGATACATGTATCTCATGTGATGCATGTTTAGATGAATGTCCAACAGAGTCAATTGTGGACAACGACGATAACCCAACAGGTGAAGATATTTATTATGTAAACCCAGAAACCTGTACAGAATGTGTTGGAGATAATGATGAACCAGCATGTGCAGAAGCCTGTCCAACAGAAGGATGTATTGTTTGGGATAATCCAACTACATCTGGTGCTGTTCATAATGAAGCAGTAGTCGAAGAATAAAAAGTATTCTTTATATAAAGGTTAAGTAATAACTTAGCCTTTTTTCACTTTATGCAAAAAAGAGGAAATATGACTCTTTTTATTAAATAAGAAATCAATCCTTGCCTTTTAAATTTTATTTAGGTATAATCCGCGACTTAAAAACAAAAAATAGGAATATATAAATGGAACAAACATTATCTATCATTAAACCTGACGCAGTTGCAAAAAATGTAGTTGGTCAAATTCTATCTAGATTTGAAGCTGCAAAATTAAGAATTGTTGCTACAAAAAAGTTACAATTAAGCCAAGCTGATGCAGAAGCTTTTTATGCAGTTCATGCGGAAAGACCTTTTTTCGCTGATTTAGTTAAATTCATGATTTCTGGACCAGTTGTTGTAACTGTTTTAGAAGGTGAAAACGCTATGCAAATCAACAGAGACTTAATGGGTGCTACTAACCCTAAAGAAGCAGAAGCTGGTACAATTAGAGCAGACTTTGCAGATTCAATTGATGCAAATGCAGTTCATGGTTCAGATTCTGTTGAAAATGCAAAAAATGAAATCGCTTTCTATTTTGCAACAAGAGAACTTTCTTAATAAGTAATTATTATGAAAATTGAATTTAGAAAGTTACCAACTGTAAAGAAAGATTTCTCTACTTCTTTACTTTCAGTTAAATTTGAAGGTACTTTCTGTAAGATATCATCAACATTAGCGAAATTTGAAACCACTTTACGTGGAACAATTGAGTGTGCGTGTTGTAGATGTAGCGAAACTGATACATTAGACCTTGATGAAACGTTTGATTTTTTAGTAAGCGATAGAGTACACAAAAATGAAGAATCGGAAGATTTAATCATAGAACTAAACAATGACATCATTGATTTTGATGAAATTATACAAAGTGAAGTCGCATCTTTTCAAAGTGAGTATTACTTATGTGATACCTGCAAAGAAAACAATGAGGACTTCGAAAAAGAATTTTAAGGAAATATTATGGCAGTACCAAAAAGACGAGTCTCTCATTCCAGAGCGGCTAAAAGAAGAACACATTACAAGATTACATTAAAAAGACCTGTTAAAGATACAGATGGAACTTGGAAGATGCCTCATACGGTTAACCCTAACACTGGTGAATACAAAAACTAATGTTAAAGATCGCAATTGATGCGATGGGTGGGGACTTTGGTCCCGAGCCTATTGTAGATGGACTTTTAGCGGCACTCAAAAACAACAACAAATTTACAGCCATTGCTGTAGGTGATGAAGAACAACTCCTAAGATTAATCCCCGAAAGATACCTTAATAGAATAGAAATACTTGATACTAAAGATGTAATATCTATGTCTGATTCTGCAACTGATGCATTAAAAAGAAAAGAATCAACTATTTATAAAGCCATTGAACTTGTAAGAAATAATGAAGCAGCAGCTGTTGTTTCAGCAGGACATTCAGGCGCTTCAATGTCTTTAGCTACTTTACGAATAGGTAGGATTAAAGGGGTTACTAGACCCGCAATTGCTACATTAATGCCAACAAGTGAAAATCAAAATACTTTGGTTTTAGATGTTGGTGCGAATGTAGATTGTGATGCAAAAAACCTTTTAGAATTTGCTATTATGGGACAAGTATATGCAGAAGATGTGCTAGAACTTGATGAACCAATTATTGGTTTATTATCAAATGGTGAAGAAGAATCAAAAGGGAACGAAGCAACAAAAGAAGCTTACAAGCTAATTTCTGCGCTTCCAAATTTTGCTGGTAATATTGAAGGTGCTGATATCTTTAAAGGTACTGTTGATGTTGTTGTGTGTGATGGTTTCATTGGAAATATTGTATTAAAAACAGCAGAAGGTGTTGCTGATACTATTGGTTTGATTCTTAAAAAGAATCTAAAAAGATCATTAATATCAATAGCTGGTGCTGTTTTAATGAGAAAAGTATTTAAGAGTTTAAAAGTTAGAGTTGATTATGCTGAATATGGTGGAGCTCCTTTATTAGGGGTTAAAGCTCCTGTTATTATTGCCCATGGAAAATCCAATCCAAAAGCAATAAAAAATGCTATTTTTCAAGCAATTAATGCAGCCAGTTCAAATCTCAACCAAGATATTGAAGACAGATTAAAAAAATACAAAGACTAAGGAAGATATATGGCTTATGCAGCTTTTAAGTCTATTGGTGCTTATATTCCACCAAAAATAATGACGAATGCAGATTTTGAAAAAATTATCGATACCACCGATGAATGGATTGTCAAAAGAACAGGAATCAAAGAAAGAAGAATCTCTGAAGAAAATGAAGCATCATCAGATTTAGGATACAAAGCAGCAGAAGTTGCTATTAAAAGAGCAGGCATAAACAAAGAAGATATAGATTTGGTTATTTGTGCAACTGTAACACCTGATTATTTATGCATGCCTTCAACAGCATGTTTAATCGCTTCAAAATTAGATTTACCACCTGTGCAAGCTTTTGATATTTCAGCTGCTTGTACTGGTTTTGTATATGCGCTTAGCATTGCAAAAGCATTTATTGAATCTGGAATGAAAAAAAATGTTCTTATAGTTGGTGCTGAAACATACACTTCAATCTTAGATTATACAGACAGGGGAACTTGTTTTATTTTTGGAGATGGGGCGGGTGCTGCAATGATATGCGCTACTTCAAATAAAGATGAAGCGATTATTGATGTTAACTGCTGCAGTGATGGGAATTATAGTGATTTAATTAAAACTCCTGGTGGTGGAAGTTTACATCCATGTAGCCAAGAAGTGTTGGATCAAAAAATGGCTTGCATTAAAATGAAGGGAAATGAAACCTTTAAACTTGCAGTTAAAACCTTGACTTCTGATGTTCAAGTTATGATGAAAAAACATAATTTAATTAATGAAGATATTAATCATTTTATACCACATCAAGCAAATATGAGAATTATTAAAGCTGTGGGAACTGCTTTAAAACTTACAGAAGAACAAACTGTTGTAACTGTTGATAGATACGGTAATACATCAGCAGCCTCTATTCCTATGGCTATGAATTATGCATATGAACAAGGTAAAATTAAAGCAGGTCATACTATTTTATTTGATGCTTTTGGTTCTGGTCTTACGTGGGGTTCTGCTCTTTTTCCTTTTGCAGGAAAAGAATAAAATTTCTTGATTAAAAAAAGATTGAAGATTTCTTCAAGCTTTTTTTATGCAATACGAATCACATCTTTTTCTTTTATCAATGTAATTAGCTCAGCATTTTTTGGATTATTAATTTTATTTAATTCATTCATTTGAATATTGGAATAATATGCTAACGCAACTTTTATACTCATGCAATGAGAAACTACCAAAACAGTTTGACCCTCATGTTTTAAAAAGATATCGTCCAAAACCTTCACAACTCTTTTTTGTAAGTCATAATATGTCTCAGAACCTTTTACATTAAACTTATCTTGATTAAAGAAAAAATTATCACTTTGTTCTCTATTAGATATTTTAATGTCTTCGTGTTTTTTCCCTTCCCAAATTCCTAAATGAATTTCTTTTAAGTCATTTATTTCTTTATAAGGAATAATCCTGTTATTTAAAACAATATCCATAGTCTGTATAGTTCTTTTTAAAGGGCTTACATAAGTAAAATCCAATTCGATCTTGTCAAGTACACTTTTAGTATCTAAAGCTTGTTTCCTCCCCATAGGAGTTAGTTCCGATTCACTTGTTCCTTGCCATATCTTTTCTACATTCCAATGGGTTTGTCCATGTCTTAAAAGTATAATATTTGTTTTTTTCATTCTAACCTTTCTTTAAAAATATTGTATGAGTATCATATAAAACAGTGTTCCTACAAAAATGGATACTAAATAGTTTTTTAAATATATATGCAAAAATCCAGTAAAAATAATTCCGCTTATTTCTTTAAAACCATAAGGAACCGTAACAAAAGAGATGTCTTTTAGGGTATATAATACTAGTATAGTCATAATAACAGCAGGAAAATACTTTTCAATATAAACCAAAAATGGCGGCAGTTCCTTTTTTCTAAAAAATAAAAAAGGAAATAATCTTGTCGCATAATTTACCAGTGCCATAATAACTATGGCTATATATATCTCATTATTGTTCATTAATCACCCTATTCTTTAATACTAAGAGCGATATTATTGAAATCACAATAGAAGCAATTAACATTTTATCACTGCTTACAAAACATAAAGAAAATAAAGCAGAACTTCCACCTATAAGAAAAGGATAGATATTTTTTAAGTTTTTATATTGTTCTAAACATAAAACAACAAATAATGCTGTTAGAGAAAACTCCAAACCTGCTGTATTAAAATGAATATTTAGGCCAAGGATTGAGCCAAGAAGTGTGCCAAATACCCAATAGGACTGATTAAGCGCGGCTAAATAAAAATAAAAATGTTTTTTTGATAAGGTTTTATCCTCTTTTATACTTGTTAATAAACCATAGGTTTCATCTGTTAATGCAAAAATCAAATAGTTTTTAAAAGGTTTAGTATCTTTAAAACGTTTTAATAAAGACAAACCATAAAAGCTCTGTCTTATATTAATGAATAAAGAAGCAATGGCAATATCAATAAAACCCATTTTTGCATTAAAAAAACCAATGGCAACAAATTGCAAAGCGCCTGCGTAAATAAATACTGACATAAGCGGTGCTAAATACCAATCATAGGACATTGAAACCAATAAAAGACCAAATGCAAAGCCTAAAACTAAATATCCCATCATTACAGGAATAGAAACTTCAAAAGCTTTTTTAAATTCTTTTTGCATTAATCCAATAAATCTTTATTAGATGGGTTGTTTTTAAACACATTCATAGATTTGTCATGAAAGTTATTTTGTTCTTGTAAATCATCCATAGTTGCAAGTGTATTTATGAAAATAATTGATTCATCAATAACGATTTGAAAAATCGAAATATAAGGAACACTTACTATTGTAGCAAAGTTTTCAGCCCCAAAACCTGCTTCAAAAGTCATAGTCGTATCGCTTAAGGATATTGTAGTATAAGTATAATTACTTAAAACAAATAATGAAAAATTAGCCAACTTAGATTTAATACTTTTAGGTAAAGCTGGTTCAAAATGCAAACCTTTTAAATTTGCTGTAACTGCGAACTCAACGTTTTTTGCCATTAATAATTCTATTGTTTCTTTGCTTTGTTTTAAAATTAAATGTTTATATTCTTCATCTTTTAATATATTATTTATCATATTCTTACTCCATATTTTTTTCATATTTATTTCTTTAAAGTACAATTTTATGCTAAACTTACTTATGAAACAACTAATTTTATCATTAATTTTGCTTTTTAATCTTTTAGACGCTAATCGTTTAAGTTTTACTAAAAAAGACGTGGAAACAATAAAACACTCATCCCAAAAAAAAGCTGCATTAAAACGTATACTTATGTACAAAGAATTAAAAGAAAAAATAAAAGATTATTCAACTATACGCAAACTCTCTCATATTAATACTTTTTACAATAAGATTATGCCTGTTTTAGACCAAACACAATATAAAATTGGTGACCATTGGGCAACAAGAAAAGAATTTTTGATTCAAGGAAAAGGAGATTGCGAAGATTATGTTATTGCAAAATACTTTTCACTTGTTGAATTGGGAATTCCAAAGGAAAAACTTTATTTATCTGTTGTCAAAGTAAAAGGTGCAAAAACCGACCATATGGTTCTTCTGTATTTACAACATAAAAAAGCCATTCCTTTGGTTCTTGATAACTTAAGTTTTAAAGTTGTTCCTTTGACTATACGTAAAAAACTAAGTCCAAAATTTGCTTTTAATGAAAGTGCTTCTTATTTACTTTCAAATGAAAGTTTTGGGAAAAAAGTCAAAATTAATTGGAAAGGCAACAATAAGTGGGAAGACTTATTATCAAGAGTTTATGATAAACACGAATAGGTCTTAAGTACATTAAAACCAATCATTGCATTAAGTAAAGCTACTTTTTTTGCGTTTTTAAACATCTCAACACTAATATCCTTTTCAAATATTTCACCTTTTTGCAGTAGGTTTTCTCTCATCGTTCCTTTTAATAAAGGTATTTTAGGTGTTAACCAAATATCCCCATCAAAAATTGCTATATTAGCTATTGAAGTATCACTTATTAAATTGTTTTTAACAATAATAATTTCATCCGCATTTTCTTTTTGCAGATACAAAAGATTCATTTTATCTCTGTTCAACATTTTTTTAGAATACTCTATCTTATTATCACGAATAAATTTAAAGCTTTTAATCTCTTTTTTTTTATAAGGGGAGAATTCTATACTTACAATTTCATCTTCATTGTAAATTATTTTACATTTTAATAGTTCTTTAGAAGGGGGATAAATAAATTCACTTAAAGAAAAATTTTTTGATATCGTATTCATAATACGTTTTTCATGATATCGTAAGTTATATACATCAAAATTTTCACATTTAATTGTCTCAAAATATTCCATTATTTTCCTTAAGCAGGGATATATATTTTATCTTCAAGTTCCTTGTATTCGCTAGAAACATCAGAGTCACAAGTAATGCCTCCACCACTTTTATAAAAAAAATCTTCTTTTGATTTCTCTATAAATCGAATCATAATAAAAGTATCTAAGTTTTCTCCATCAAAAACGCCACATACCCCAGTATAATACCCACGTTCATAAGCTTCAACCTCTTTTAAAATTTTAATAGTACTTTTTTTGGGGCAGCCGGTAATTGAACCAGCAGGTAGAAGTTTATCTAGGATGTCACCAATATTATTTCGCCATGAACTTTCTAAATTTCCTGAAATTTTGGAGCTTATTTGTAAAAGTTCTTTATTTCCTGCATTGATTTTATCAATATATCTAAAAGTATTTACCCTAACATTAGATGAAACCATTGATAAATCATTTCTCAATAAATCAACAACCATAGTATGTTCGGCCATTTCTTTTAAATCTCCCAGAATTCTTGTTTTTGCATTAGAAAGATTGGCGTCAATTGTGCCTTTCATTGGATAGGTAGAAATTTTGTTTTTTTTGATTTCAATAAAACGTTCAGGGGAAAAACACACAAAGTTATTTTTATATTTTATTTTAAATTTACTTCTAGCAAAGTCATATATTTCATCCAAAGAAAAATCACATTTTATTTTTGTTTTACAGGTTAAGTTTAATAAATAGGAATTTCCACTTTTTATTTCTTCTTGGATAACATCAAATTTTTTTTTGTAAGCGTTAAAAGAGATAAGCTCTTTTTCTATCTGTATATTCTTAGTAATTTTAGAAGAGACTTTTGTATTCATCTCAAAACATACATCATTTGGTAAATCTTTTAGTAAAAAAAAATCATTCATAGAAGAATCATATGAATTAATAAATAAAAAGGGCTCTTTTAATGAACCATAGTGATTAAGTTTGTTTTTAAGACTTTTTTTAATCATTTACTTTATTAATTTTTTTAATAAAGCCATTCTAACAGCTACACCATTTGAAACTTGTTCCAGAATCTTATTTCTTTTATCTTTTAGCATCTCATCAGATATATCTACATTTCTATTTACAGGACCTGGGTGTAATAATAAAATATCTCGATCCCCAAAAACTTCTTTAGTAATACAATAATCTTTTGCATATTCTTGAATGGAAGCAAAATAAAGTTCATTGTGTCTTTCAAGCTGGGTTCTTAAACTCATTACAATATCAATATCATCAATAATTTCACTTAAATTGTCATATTGTTTAAAATCATTTCCTTCTAATTTAAAACAATCAGGAGCTACAAAACAAACATCAATACCAAATCTTGGCAAGAGTTTTTTATTAGAACCTGCAACTCTTGATGTTCTAGCATCTCCTACAATTGCAATACGTTTTCCTTTCACATCACCATCAAAATGTTCCATTATAGTAAACAAGTCCAATAAAGCTTGTGTAGGATGAGCATTTTTCCCATCCCCTGCATTAATCAAAGGACAATCGACATGTTGGGCTAGAGTAGCAGGTAAACCACATTCGGAATGTCTAATAATAATAGCATCAGGTTTCATAGCATTGATATTAGCAACCGTATCAAAAATAGTTTCACCCTTAGAACCAGATGAAGTTCCAATATCTAAAGAAACAATATCTGCTCCTAATCGTTTTGCAGCAATTTCAAAAGCAGACCTCGTACGCGTTGAGTTTTCAAAAAATAAAGTAACTATTAACTTCCCAGAAAGGGCCTTATTAGTAGTCAAATCCTTAAATATTTTGGCTTCGTCAAATAAGTCTAAAATTTCTTCATTTGTAAAATCAGAGGTGGTGATTAAGTGCTGCATTATCATCCTTATTTTTAAAGTATCTTAGCCAAGTTCCAATAAAGAGGAGCTGACACTTTGCTTGAAACAATCCTTATTCTTAATAACTTAAATTAGCTTTATATTATCATGTTACATTGATATTTTATATTTAAATTAATAATTTTTATTTTGCTTTAATAATCTTACTTTGTCATAATCATGTCATTATTTATTTATATACTTTATCAATGTTAATGGTGATAGTTTATAAGATGAAAATATTTTCATCTAAAACATTTTTTAAATTAGCGCAATAAATATAAAACTATARACRAAGAAGTTCRKTTTTTYAAAAAAAAMCCTCTTCTWTTATAATTTTATAGATTATTTGTTTATTTATGAAATACATATAAATTAGCATTAAAATTAAAGGAGATATAATGAATAAAAAATTAGCAASTATTGTWKTAGCAGGTGCAATRTCAATTCCAGCTTTCGCGGCAGAATTTGTAACAATTGGTACTGGTGGAGTTACTGGTGTTTATTACCCAACAGGTGGATCAATTTGTAGATTAGTAAACAAAGGTAAAAAAGAGCATGGGGTTAGATGTTCTGTAGAATCAACTGGTGGATCAATTTATAATATTAATACAATTAGAGCTGGTGAATTAGATATGGGTGTTGCTCAATCAGATTGGCAATATCATGCATACAATGGTACAAGCAAGTTTGCTAAAAAAGGTGCTTTTAAAGAATTAAGAGCAATCTTTTCTGTTCATGCTGAACCTTTTACAGTAGTAGCTCGTGCTGATTCTGGAATTAAGAACCTTAACGATTTAAAAGGTAAAAGAGTTAATATTGGAAATCCTGGTTCTGGTCAACGTGGAACAATGGAAGTATTAATGAAAGCTAAGGGTTGGACTAAGTCTTCATTTAAATTAGCATCTGAACTTAAAGCATCTGAGCAATCAAAAGCTTTATGTGATAATAAAATTGATGCAATGGTATATACAGTTGGACATCCATCTGGATCTATTAAAGAAGCAACAACTACTTGTAAAAGTGTATTAGTAAATATTACTGGTCCTGCTGTTGATAAATTAGTTAATGACAATGATTACTACAGAACTGCAAGTATTCCTGGTGGAATGTACATGGGTAACGATAACGAAACTAAAACTTTTGGTGTAGGTGCAACATTTATTACATCTTCAAAAGTTTCTGAAACAGTTATTTATAATGTTGTTAAAGCAGTATTTGAAAACTTTGATGCATTTAGAAAACTTCACCCAGCATTTGCAAATCTTAAAAAATCTGAAATGATTAAAGATGGTTTATCGGCTCCTTTACATAGAGGCGCAGTTAAATATTATAAAGAAGCGGGTTTAATGTAAGCTAGGCTTACGTTTATCGTAAAAAGTAAGGGAAAGAAATTTCCCTTACAAAATTAATTTTTAAAATTCATTACGCCTATGTATTTATCATTGAGATTTAAAAATTCATTTTCATAAGGAGCATTTATGAACGAAGAAAAAAAGCCTGAACTGTCGGGTGCAGAAATAGCATCAGAATCTGAATCAGGAGGAAGAACACCTTCAAATCCTAACCTAGCTAATTTTATTATCTATTTGGCTTTGACTTGGTCTGTTTTTCAGTTATATGTATCATCCCCTCTGGTATTAGAATTTACGCCTTGGATGAACGCCGATGTTGTTAAAAGAATTCACTTAATGTTTGCAGGTTTTCTTGCATATTTAAGTTATTTACCTTTAAAAAACTCTCCAAAACATTATGTACCTATTACTGATTGGATTATGGGAATCTTATTATTAGCCTGTATTGCTTATTTGATTTATAATCAAGTATGGAATTCAGAAGAATTTGAAATGAGATTAGGAGTTCCTAATCAACTGGATTTAATTACTTCTGTAATTGGTTTAGGATTATTACTTGAAGCTGCAAGAAGGTCACTAGGACCTCCTCTTATGATAGTTGCGCTTTGTGCTTTAACCTATGCATATTTTGGTTTAGGCGATTATGGTGGAGCTTCAATTAATAAAATTGTTTCTCATATGTGGATTACAACAGAAGGTACCTTTGGTATTGCTATTGGTGTATCTGCAACTATGGTTTTCTTATTTGTACTTTTTGGTGCACTTTTAGAGCAAGCAGGAGCTGGTAATTATTTTATTAGAGTTGCTTTCTCATTAATGGGTCACTTTAAAGGTGGACCTGCTAAAGCTGCTGTTGTATCTTCTGCGATGACGGGAATGATTTCTGGTTCTTCAATTGCAAATGTTGTTACAACAGGAACATTTACTATTCCTTTGATGAAAAAAGTTGGTTTTTCGGCTGAAAAAGCAGGTGCTATTGAAGTTGCTGCTTCGACTAATGGGCAATTAACTCCTCCAATTATGGGAGCAGCTGCTTTTTTAATGGTTGAATATGTTGGAATTCCTTTTGTAGAGATTATTAAACATGCCTTTTTACCAGCAATTATTTCTTATATTGCGCTTATTTATATTGTACATTTAGAAGCAATGAAAATGGATATGAAGGGTTTACCTAGAGTACATTTCATGACTAAAAAAGCAAAAATGATTGGTGTTTTATCTGTTATTATTATAATTAGTTTTCTTATGTATGTGCTCCCTCCTGTGATTGCATTTATTAAAATGACTATGGGTGATGATACTTTTGTTTCTATTTTAGTATTGATTCTAATATCTTATGTGTCTTTGGTGTATTTATCATCTAAAGTACCAGATTTAACAGAAGATGATATTGTTGAATTACCTGAAGTAGGACTTACTGTAAAATCAGGTTTCCATTATTTATTACCAATAGTTGTTTTGGTTTGGTTATTAACAGTTGAGAGACTTAGTCCTGATTTATCAGCCTTTTGGGCATCTATTTTTATGATATTTATAGTTCTTACTCAAAAACCCTTAATGGATTTTTTCAGAAAAGAAGAAACTATTTTTGGAAGAATGGGTGAGAGTATTTACGATCTTAAAGAAGGTCTTGTAAATGGTGCTAAAAATATGATAGGAATTGGAGTTGCTACTGCAGTTGCTGGAATTATTGTTGGGACTGTTACGTTAACAGGTGTTGGACAAGTAGTAATTGGTTTAGTAGAAACGGTTTCTGGTGGAAATATTTTCTTAATTTTATTATTAACTGCAATCATTTCATTAATTCTTGGAATGGGATTACCTACAACAGCTAACTATATTGTAGTTTCTAGTTTAATGGCTCCTGTAATTGTAAGTTTAGGAGCTGCTAATGATATAGCTATTCCTTTAATTGCAGCACATATGTTTGTATTTTACTTTGGTATTCTTGCCGATGATACGCCACCTGTTGGACTCGCCGCTTTTGCAGCTGCCGCCATATCTGGTGGAGATCCAATTAAAACAGGTATCCAAGGTTTTACTTACGATATAAGAACTGCATTATTGCCTTTTATGTTTATATTTAATACGCAGTTATTGATGATAGGAATTGAAAATACTTTTGATTTTATTGTTGTAGTTATTACAGCCATAGTGGGAATGATGCTCTTTGCAGCAGCAACTCAAGGTTTCTGGTTGGTTAGAAATAAATGGTGGGAAACACTATTATTATTAGCAATAACATTCTTAATGTTTAGACCAGGATATATTTGGGATAAGGTACAAGCACCTTATGAAAACAGACCAGGTTCTGAGATCTTCCAAATAGCAGGAGCTATGCCTTCTGGTTCTACTTTAGAATTCACTGTTAAAGGTGAAACAGTTGATGGAGACATTAGAGCCTTTACTTTTGGACTTCCTTTATCAGAGGGTGAAAATGGAAAAGAAAGATTAGATGGTACTGGTTTTATGTTGGATAATATGTTTGGACCAATGGAAGTAGCAATGGTTAATCCAGGTCATAATAAACAAGTACAAGCTATGAAAACTGCGGGAGTAGACAGTGGATGGATTATTCAATCTGTAAGAGTTAAAACAGACAGATTACCAAAACAAATTGTTTTAATTCCTGTTTTTGCATTTTTATTCTTCATGGCTTGGATGCAACTTAAACGTAAAAAAAGACAAGCAGAACAAAAATCTTAAAAAGAAGGATTTAATATGATTGAGTGGATTATACTTGTTGGTATTGCAGTTGCAATGTATGTAATTATTTATAAGTACGAACAAAAGATGAACAAAATGCAAGAATTAATTGATGAGAATCGAAAGAATATTGATTCAAACAGAGACAATATTCAAAACAATCAAGATAAAATCGTGAAAAATCATTCACGATTGGATGATCATTATAACCATATTGAAAAATTATGGGTTTCTTCTCCAAAAAAGAAAAAAAAGAAAAAAGAAAACAAAGAAGATAAAGAAACTATTTAATCTTAAATCTTATTCTTACACCTGGTTATTTCACTTTGAAATAACTGGGTTTTTTTTATTATTTTTAAATATACCCTCCTTTTACCACCTATTTAACCTTTAACACAAACTTTATTTTTATTATTTTTTCTTTAAAGTGATTTTAAGCTAAAAGAGCTTAAAATTGTCGACAATAATATAACTATTGTCGACAAAAGGAAAATACAATGTCCATAAAAATAAAAGACAATTTAAAAAATATGATTGTTGATTATATTTTTGAAGCCATACTTAATAATGAGTTTAAAAGCAAAGACCAAATAAAAGAAACACATCTTGCTAACAAATTAGAAGTAAGTAGAGCACCAATAAGGGAAGCTTTTGCACAATTGGTTACCTTAGGTATTCTTGAGCAAATAGAAAAAAGAGGTGTTTTTGTAAAAGAGATTAATAAACAAGACATCATTGATACTTATGAAGCAAAAGGTATTATTGAAGGTTTTTTAGCAACATCATTTATTAAAAAAGCTTCTAAAAAAGATTATGATTTATTAAATTCTTATGTCATAAAAATGTCTAAGAATACAAACAGTGAAAAAGAAATAGCTAGTATTGGTACTCTTTTTCATAAACACTATTTAAAGTATGCGAATAATCAACTTTTATTAAATGAATTAGAAAAGTTAAATAAAAAATCACAATTGCTTTTTTCAAAAAATCTTTCAAAATTATATTCAAGAGAAGAAGTAAAACAAAGACATCAATTAATTGCAGATGCATTAATAAGTAAAAATACACAAAACATTGAAAATACAATAAAAGAACATTATTTCCATACAGGAAATAAGATTATTTTATTACGTTAAGGAAAACACATGAGTTCAAAATATATTTTACAAAGAAGTTTAAAAGCCGATCTTCCTGTTGCAGTAAAAGGTGATGGTATTTATCTCATTGATGAAAATGGGAAACGATACTTAGATGGTTCCTCAGGTGCAGCAGTATCATGTTTAGGACATAGCAATCAAAATATTAAAGATGCCATAATAAAACAGTTAGATGCTTTGCCTTATGCACATACTTCTTTTATGACGTCCAAACCAGCAGAAGAGTTAGCACAAATGCTTATTTCTAAAGCTCCTGATAATTTTGATAAGGTTTATTTTTTAACTGGAGGTTCAGAAGCTGTTGAAACGGCTTTAAAACTAGTAAGACAGTATCATCTTGAAAATAATGAACCACAGCGTAAAAATATTATTGCACGCTTACAAAGTTATCATGGAAATACGCTGGCCACTTTAGCAACAGGTGGAAATATAAAAAGAAAAGAAGCTTTTTTACCTTATTTACCAACATGTATGCACCATATTGACCCTGTTTATGCTTATAGACTTAAAAAAGATGATGAAAGTTTGAGTGAATATGGTATTAGAGCTGCTAATTTATTAGAAGAAAAAATATTGGAATTAGGGAAAGATACGGTATCCGCATTTATTTTTGAACCCTTAGTTGGTTCTACGCTAGGTGCTGTTGAAGCGCCTCTTTCTTATTATAAAAGAGTAAGAGAAATCTGTGATAAGTATGGAGTTTTACTTGTATTTGATGAAATCATGTGTGGAACAGGAAGAACGGGATATTTATTTGCAAGTGAATATACCAATGTTCAACCAGATTTAATTACTATTGCTAAAGGTATTGGTGCTGGGTATCAGCCCTTAGCTGCTTGTTTAATTTCTAAAAAAATATGTAAAGCCATTGAAGAAGGTTCAGGAAACTTTTCACATGGGCATACCTATATTGCACATGCAACAGCTTGCGCTGCAGGAATTGCTGTTTTGAAAGAATTTGAAAATGAAAATTTATTAGAAAATGTTCAAAAAATGGGGCATTATTTAAAAAGCACCTTAGAAGAAAGATTTGTCAATCATAAACATGTGGGAGATATCAGAGGAAGAGGTTTATTTATTGGATTAGAGCTTGTAAAAAATAAAGAAACAAAAGAATGTTTTGATCCCAAGTATGCACTCTTTGCACATATTAAAAGCACTGCAAAAAACTTAGGACTACTTTGTTACCCAATGGGTGGTACTAACTTTGGCAAAGAAGGGGATCATATTTTGTTAGCTCCTCCCTTTATTATCAACAAAGAACAAGTTATTGAGCTTGTAGATAAACTAGAAAATGCAATTAATCAAAGTTTAGAAGAAAAGGGTTTAGTATGAACACAGGAATAATGGTAGCACCTAATGGAGCAAGATTATTACAAGACGAGCACGAAGCTTTGCCCTTAGAACAAGAGCATATCGCACAAACAGCATATGAGTGTGAACAATCTGGGGCTCAAGCAATTCATTTACATGTAAGAGCCGATAATTTTAAACATATTTTAGATGTTAAAAAATATCAAGATACAACAAATGCTATTAAAAAACGTTGTTCAAAGGATTTTATTATTCAAGCTACCACAGAAGCAGTAGGAATGTATAAACCTGCAGAAATGATAGCTTTAGTAAAAGAGTTAAAACCACAAGCAACATCTGTTGCAATAAGAGAGCTTATTTTAAATGACACAAAAGAAGAATTAGATGCTGCAAAAGATTTTTATTCTTTTGCAAGAAAAGAAAACATTGGTGTTCAGCATATCTTATATTCGGTTGAGGATGTAAAACGTTTTTCAAATCTTTTGGAACGTGAAATCATTCAAGGGGATAAACACAGTATTTTGTTTGTATTGGGTCGTTATGCAAAAGATCAGCGCTGTGATGCTAAAGATTTAATTCCGTATTTACAAAGTTTAAAAGACTTGTCTTTAGAAAAAGATGTGCATTGGATGTTATGTGCTTTTGGAGAAATGGAAATTCCTTCTTTAACAGCAGCTGCTGTTTTAGGAGGCCATAATAGAATCGGTTTTGAAAACTCTAGAAAACTTCCTAATAAAGATATAGCCTTAAGTAATCAAAAACAAGTAGAATATTTAAGAACTCAATTACTTGCCTTAAATATAAATAAAGTACCAACACAAAATATGAGAGAAATACTGGGAATATTTAAATAAATTTCAAATTTATTTGACTTCAAACATATAACCACGATTAGAAGAAGCAAGAATGTAGGTTTTTTCAAATTTTTTTCTTAATCTTTTAATCAGTGTTCTAATGGCATCCAAAGAAGCATAGTTTCCTTCCCAAACATAGTTTTGTATATTTTCATAAGAAACAATTTCATTTTTATTTCTTAAAAATAAATTCATTAATAAATTCTCTTTTTGTGTCAATTGGCTTTTCTTATTTTCAATACTAATACAACTCTCTGAAAAAGAAAAATAACAATTTTGATCAAAAACGACTGTTTTTTTTGTAATATTACACAGTTTATCTACTTTAATCTCTAGTTCATCGATAAAAAAAGGTTTTTTTAAATAATCATTACAACCAAAATCATAGGATTCTTTAATAATATCTAATTCGACAGTTGCAGAAATAATAATAACAGGAACATCTTCATAATATTCTCTTATTTTTTTAAGAATTTTAATACCATTAACATTAGGGACATTAATATCTAAAATAAAACAAGAATATCCATTCGTGATATTAGAATAGGCTTCTTTTCCATCAATAAAAGAGTCTACTTGATAACCTTTTAATTCAAATTTTAAAATAATGGTTTCGTTTAGTGTTTTATTATCTTCTAATAATAGTATTTTCATGTTATTTCTCTTTACTTTTAGGAATTTTTATAGTGAAAATCGCATTGTTTTTGTCATTATGCGCAGTAATTTTTCCATGCATTTTATCTTCTATAATTATTTTTGCCATATACAAACCAAAACCTGTGCCATTTACATTGGTAGTAAAAAAAGGCTCAAAAAGTTGTTCTTTTATCTCTTCTTTAATAGCCCCCGCATTGTCTTTTATTTCTATTAAATTATAATCATTACAAAAAGAAAGACGAATATTTATTTTCCCTTTCAAATCAGAGCTTTCATTGACTTTTACTATCTTATTTTTGGCATTATTTATAATATTTAATAAAACTTGTTTCATTTCATTTTCATAACCATAAATAAACATTTCGTCTTTCACTTCTTCAAAATCAAAAATAACTTGAATATTAAAATAAAAAATCTGTTTTCCAACAATATCAAAAATATCACGTATGGCTTTTTTAATACCAAAATTTTTTTTAAGGGTAGAAGGTTTTAAAAAGTTTCTAAAATCACTTAGCGTTTCTGACATATATTGTATTTGAATCATAGAATCATTCACAAAATCGGACATTTTGTCTTTATTGATTTTATCCATGGTGTAATAAAGTTGCATTTTTTGAATTTGTGCAGAGAGTTCTACTAAAGGTTCATTCCATTGATGAGCAATAGAAGCAATCATTTCTCCCATTTCTGCAAACTTACTTTGTTGAATTAAAAACTCTTTTTCTTTTATTCTTTGAGTAATATCATTCATCACACAGACAATACCAGCCACTTCCCCATTGGGGTGTAAAGAAACTGCTTTGTTTAAAATAAAATATAAAATTTCACCTTTATTGCTTATAAAATAAACTTCATCTTCATAAGGTTTTAAGGTGCTCATAATATTTTTATCAATTATTTTATGCCTGTCGGTTACTGTTTTAGGGAAAAAGTCATAGGCAGAGTTACCTATAATTTTTTGTTTACTCGTGCCAAGAAGTTTTGCAAAAGAGGTATTACAACGAATAAACATTCCTTGCATATCTTTATAATAAACAGGATTTGGAAGGGTATCTAATAAAACATCCTCAAAAGTCAAGTTGCCTCTTAAAGATTTCTTTTTTTTGATTTTCATTACATACCTTTTTAACATTTTAGAATTATATCAAAGAGTATTTAATAATCGTATTAGTTTACTCTTTTTAATAAAACAGCCGTACCTAAGCCCCCACCAATACACAAAGAAGCAATACCATATTCACTTTTTCTTTTTTTCATTTCATGTACTAACGAAACAATAATTCTATTTCCACTAGCTCCCACTGGATGTCCTAATGCAATACCTGAACCATTAACATTTATTTTTTCCTTAATATCTTTCTCACTTAAATTAGATGTTTCTTTTAACATTTCAAAAACACCCAAACTTTGAGCGGCAAAAGCTTCATTGATTTCTAATAGATCAATATCATCAAATGTTTTATTGTTCTTTTCAAGAAGATTTTTAATAGCATATGCAGGACTTAGTCCCATTACATTAGGATCAATTCCTACTTGTGTATAATCAACAATTTCAGCCAAGGGTGTTAAATTTAATTCTTCAAGTGCTTTTTGTGAAACAATAAGAGTAAAACTTGCCCCATCATTAATTCCAGAAGCATTTCCAGCAGTTACTGTTCCTTCTTTTTTAAAAGCAGCTCGAAGAGAGGATAATTTTTCAAGGCTTGTTTTACGATTAATATATTCATCTTTTGAAAAAAGAATATCCCCTTTTCTATTTTTGATTAAGATGGGTGTAATTTCATTTTCAAACTTTCCATCATCGTCCGCACGTATTGCTTTTTGTTGTGAGGAAATAGCATATTCATCTTGAGACTCTCTGCTGATATTAAATTTTTCGGCAATGTTTTCAGCTGTAATTCCCATATGATAACCACCAAAAGCATCAATTAAAGCATCGTTTACCATAGAATCCACCATAGAAGCATTACCAAGACCTAAACCAGAACGTCCTTTAGCTGGAATTAAATAAGGAGCAGTAGACATAGATTCAACACCGCCTGCAACAATCACATCTTTTGCTCCACTTTTAATTTCTGCCACTGCTGTCATAACTGCTTTCATTCCAGAACCACATAACATATTCAAAGAATATGCAACAGTTGACTCAGGAAGTCCGCCATAAATTGAAGCTTGTCTTCCTATTCCTTGAGCATGTCCTGCGGATAAAATATTGCCAACAATGACTTCATCAACCACACTTTTATCAATATTTTTTAAAAGGTCTTTAATTACTTCTCCTGCTAAATGTCCAGGGTCCATATCTTTTAATGTTCCTAAAAAACTTCCAATAGCTGAGCGTTTTGCTTCTACAATATATACTTTCATTTTCTTCCTTAGTCTTTTAAAGCTACGATATAAGAAGCAGGTGTTAAAGCTTTAATCTCTTCTAAACTTACCCCTTTACTTAATTCAGTTAAATGAAGTTTATTATTAATAAACTCAAAAACTCCCATTTCCGTAATAATCATATCAACAACTGATTTTCCTGTCAAAGGAAGAGTACATTTTTTAAGTATTTTAGGATTCCCTCTTGCCGTATGTACCATAGAAATAATCACTTTTTTAGCTCCATTAACTAAATCCATCGCCCCACCCATTCCAGGTAATAGTTTTCCAGGAATTTTCCAGTTAGCTAAGTTTCCTTCTTCATCTACTTCCAAAGCTCCTAAAACAGTCATATCTAAATGCCCACCTCTGATAATTTCAAAAGAAGTAACCGAGTCAAAAAATATACCACCTTTTTGAAGTACAACATTAGTACCACCTGCATCCACTACATCTTTATCTAGCGTTTCTTCAGTAGCTTTATCCCAAACACCTGCAAAACCATTTTCAGAGTGAAGATTAATATGAATATCTTTTGAAATATAATCTACTGCTAAAGTAGGTAGTCCAATTCCTAAATTAACAAAATCACCATTTTTGAATTCTTGCGCAACACGTGCAGCTATTATTTGTTTTGCTTCCATCTTTAGGCCTTTATAATATGATTAATGTAAATAAATGGAGTATGGATAAAATTGGGATCTAATTGCCCATTTTTAACAATTTCTTCTACTTCAGCAATAGTTACTTTTGCAGCTCCAGCCATTGGAACATTAAAGTTTCTGGTTGCTCCATTAAATACCAAGTTCCCCGCTTCATCTGCTTTTTGTGCTGAAATAAATGCCAGATCAATTTGTATAGGCAACTCCAGGATATAATCTTTCCCATTAATAGAAATGACTTCTTTTCCCTCTTGTACTTCAGTTCCCAAACCTGTTTGCGTTAATACGCCTCCAAGCCCAGCTCCTGTTGCTCTAATACGTTCAGCTAAGGTACCTTGAGGAACAAGTTCTAATTCAATAAAACCTTCAATAACTTGTTTTTGTGTTTCTTTATTCGTACCAATATGAGAAGCCAATAATTTTGTAATTCTTCTATCATCAATTAAACGCCCAATACCATAGCCATCTCTTGCAGTATCAGTTGCAATTAGTGTTAAATTTTTAACATTGCTTTTTAAAATTTCATCAATGATATTATGTGCATTACCACAACCCATAAAACCACCAATTGCAATAGTCATTCCATCTTTTAAAAATTCAGAAATTTGGTGTATTTGTATTTGTTTTTCCATATTGTTTTCCTTAATAAACAGCTAATAAATCACAAATAAAAGAATCTAAATTATTTTATTTGTGATTTTCTTATACTAATTATAAAACGAAAAAATGATATTATTATGACAGTTGGAGAGAAAATGATTTATTTAGCTATAAACACATTTTTTACCCAAAAAATAAGACAAAAGCTGTCTTATTTCTTTTATTGAACCGTATATCCACCATCCATTACTAAGGCTTGTCCTGTAATTGATTTAGCATGATCGCTTGCTATAAACATGGCATAATTGGCAATTTCATCACAGCTTAATAATTTCTTTTGAGGAACAAGTTTTAAAATGACTTCTTCTAAAACATCTTTTTCACTCATATTTCTGGTTTTTGCAATATCTGCTAATTGATTTCTTACAAGGGGAGTATCCACATAACCAGGGCAAATTGAATTAACCGTAATGTTATCTTGCGCACCTTCTAACGCTGCCACTTTTGTAAGCCCTAATAAACCATGTTTTGCTGAGTTATAACCCGCTTTTCCAGCAAAACCAACCAGCCCATTAATAGAAGCCATGTTAATTATTCTTCCAAAGCCTTGTTTTTTCATAATAGGAAACAACTCTTTTATCGCAATAAAAGGACCTACTAACATTAGTTTTAACATAAACTCATATTTAGAAGTAGGAAAATCCTCTATTTTATCTACATGTTGGATTCCTGCATTTGAAATAAAAATATCAATGCGTCCATAATGTTTCATACTTTGTTTAATTAAGTTTTTAATATCTTCTTCTTTAGAAATATCACAAGGTATTGATAATACATCATATCCTGCATTAATAAATTCTTGATGAACTTTATTTAATGCTTCTTCATTAATATCAGATAATACAATTTTTGCATCATTTTTTGCAAATACTCTTGCTATACTTAAACCAATTCCAGATGCGGAACCCGTGATTATTGTTATTTTATTTTTTACCATAATTCTACTTTATTATTTTGAGTGGTCTTCTTTAAAATTAAAAGCAACCTCTTCATGTTCTTCTTCTTCAAACCATTTCTCTGTTACCGTTTTTGTTTCTGTATAAAAGGTTATTGCCTGTTTTCCATAAGCATGTAAATCCCCATAAAAAGAGCCTCTCCATCCAGTAAAAGAGAAAAAAGGCAGAGGAACAGGGATAGGCACATTAATACCCACTTGTCCTACTTTAACTTCTCTTCTAAACTTAGTTGAACTGGCCCCACTTGAAGTAAAAATAGAAGTTCCATTACCAAACTTATTATTATTAATAATATCTAAGGCTTCATTTAAATTTTTAGGTTGCATTATGCTTAATACAGGTCCAAAAATCTCTTCTTTATAAATACTCATATCACTAGTAACTTCAGAAAAAACCGTTGGGCCAATCCAGTTTCCTTTATCATAGCCTTTTACTTTTGCCCCTCTTCCATCTAATAATAATGAGGCTCCAGCATCCACACCTTCTTGAATAAATCCTTCAATGCGATTAAGTGCCATTTTTGTCATTACAGGTCCATAAGAAGCACTCTTATCGTTCCATGCCCCTGGTTTTACTTTACTTAATGCTTCTACTAACTCAGAAATCCAAGCTTTTGCTTGTCCTACAAATAAAACAACAGATATTCCCATACATCGCTGTCCTGCTGCTCCCATAGAAGCCCCAATAAGCGCATTTATAACATTTTGTTTATTTGCATCAGGCATAACCACTAAGTGATTTTTTGCTCCCACAAATGCTTGAGCTCTTTTTAAATTAGCAGTAGCTCTTGAATAAATGTAAGAACCAACAGCAGGCGAACCTACAAAAGAATATGCTTGTACTAAATCATGATCTAATAAAACATCTACTTGTTCTTTTTGTCCATGTATTATTTGTAGTAAATCTTTAGGAGCACCTGCTTGAATAAACAGCTCTGCTAACTTCATTGCTGTATTAGGAACCATCTCGGAAGGTTTTAAAATAAATGCATTTCCACATACAATAGCTAAAGGAAACATCCACAAAGGTATCATTGCTGGAAAATTAAAAGGTGTAACTCCGGCACAAACTCCCAAGGCCTGTCTATAAGAATAGGTATTCATTTTGGTGGAAACATTTTCAATGGTTTCCCCCATCATTAAAGTAGGAGCAGAACAAGCAAATTCAACGACTTCATACCCTCTTACGATATCTCCTTTTGCATCATCTAAGGTTTTACCTTGTTCAATACTTAAAATTTCTGCCAGTTCATCAATATTTTCTTTAATCAAGGCTTGATATTTTAACATTAAACGTGTACGTGTCATTATTGGCGTATCTTTCCATGATAAATAAGCATGGTGTGATTTTTCAATTGCTGAACTTATTTCTTCTTTTGTGCTTAAAGGAACCAATACTTGTACCTCTTGTGTTAAAGGACAAATTTTTTCATAATACTCACTTGTATTACTTTGTATAAATGCATTACTTATCATTAAGTCTAATTTTTTCATTGTATTCCTTGTTTTTTAATTTGATTGTGTTTGTAAGTTTTTTGAAAACTGAGTAATAAGCTTAATAGTTACTCAAGTATGAAGGCAGTTTCAAAAGATGAAACTGCGTTTATTTACGTATATGCAATAGATGGTAACCACGTAACAATTTCAGGAAAAGAAAAGACAATGGCCAAACCAATAAGTTGTAAGATGATAAAAGGAATAACTCCTTTATAAATATCGCTTAATTGTATTTCAGGAGGACAAACCCCTTTTAAATAAAACAAAGCAAAACCAACGGGTGGGGTTAAAAATGACGTTTGCAAAGTCATTGCAACTAAAAGAACAAACCAGACTAAGGTAGGGTTTTCAATTCCAAAACCATTAATTTCTAAAGCAAGTTCACTAATAATAGGTGCTACTAAAGGTAAAACAATTAAAGTAATTTCAATCCAATCTAGAACAAAACCTAAAACAAATACCAATCCAAGTATAAATAAGATAACAATAACAGGATCTTCTGAGATAGAATTAAGTGCTGACATAATTAATTCATCTCCCCCTAATTCTCTTAATACCAAAGAAAAACAAGTAGCCCCTACAAAAATTGCAAAAATATAACCTGTTGTATTCATGGTTGCTTTTGAAATGTTTTTTACTTTCTCAAAAGTAAGTTGTTTGTTTACTAACATTAAAATCAAGGCTCCAAAAGCCCCAATACCTGCAGCTTCTGTTGATGTTGCTAATCCAAAAAAGATAGAACCAAGAACAGACAAAATCAAAAAAGCAGGTGGCAAAATATTTTTAAACAAGTCCCAAACTAAACTTATTTCTGATTCGTTTGCATATTCATCTGTAACTAAAGGCATCTTTCTTGGACGTACTATTCCTAAAATAACTAAATATCCAACATACAATGTTCCTAAGATCAAACCAGGAAAAACGGCTCCCATAAAAAGATTTCCAACAGAAATACTTAATTGATCAGCCATAATAATAAGCATAATACTAGGAGGGATAAGAATTCCTAGAGTCCCAGAACTTGCAATTACCCCAAGTGCTGTTTGTTTATCATAGCCTTGTTTCAACATAACAGGTAAAGACATTACGGCTAATAAAACAACTGAAGCGCCAATGATTCCTGTTGATGCGGCTAAAAGAACACCTAAGATAACGACTGTTATTGCTAAACCTCCACGCATTTTTCCAAAAAAACGTTGTAAAGACTTAAGTAATTTTTCCGCAATTCCAGATTCATCAAGGGCTAAACCCATAAAAATAAACATAGGTAAAGCAACTAAAATCCAATTATCCATTATTTTGAATATTCTATTGGATAATAATCCAATAGTATTATAATCCAAACCAGTAATCGTGTCTAAATAAATATCCGATAAATATCCAATCCCTGCAAATGCTACGCCTACTCCACCTAATACCCAAGCAACTGGAATTCCTGACATAAGCAAGAAAATAAAAGATAAGAACATTGAGACTACTAAATAATCATTAATTTCCATTTTTGCAGCCTTTAAATAAAAAGCTTATATGACGAATAAGCCTTGAAATACTTGCCATTAATAACAGTATAAAACTAAGAGGGAGAACACTTTTTACAATCCACCGATAAGGTAAACCTTCAGGAGAAGTAGAACGTTCATTTATTCTTAAAGCTTCCATTGTCATATCAAGACCATAATCAATAACAATAAACATAAAAGGAACCATTAAAAATAAAATTCCTACGACTTCAATTTGTCTTTGTAGTCTTGTTGAAAAACGTATTCGAAGAATATCAACTCGTACATGAGAATGATTAACCATTGCATAAGATAAACCAAACATAACAATACCTGCATATAAATGCCATTGTAACTCTTCTAATTGAATTAAATTGATGTTAAATGCATAACGCAAAAATACTTGCAGCACAATAATAGCAATTAAAAATACAGACAACCAAGAAATGGCTGTCCCTATTTTAAAGATTATTGAATCTATAATAGTACATATCTTTGGTATTTTTTCTGCTTTTAAACTGCTTTGCAGTTCTTGTTTATGAGATACCTCGTCATAAACTCTAACAGTCTCAATTATATGATCTTTATCATTCATCATAATCCCTTTTTATTCTTTATCTTGGTAAAAATGCTAATTTATTCCAATATGCATAATCCGCTCTAAATTTTTCTAAATCACTCCATACTGCATTAAATGTTTCATCTTTTTTAAGATCAACCAATGCTTCACCCCAAGCGCCTCTAAAGGCATCTAACATTTCAGGAGACCATTTTTTAACAATTACACCACGTTTTTCAATATTTTCTTTAATTACTGCACCTTGAACTGCTTCACTTTCAGCTAATGAATCTGTCATATTTGCTTTACAAGTCATTTCAATTGCACTTTGTTGCATATTAGACATTTTATTCCATGTTTTATTATTAATCAATAATTCAAAAACAGTCGCTTGTTGATGCCAACCTGGGAAATAATTAAATTTTGCAATTTTRTAAAAYCCTAATAATTGATCAACTACRGGCATTGAGAATTCACTSGCATCAATAACACCTTTTTCTAAAGCAGAAAAAATYTCACCACCTGGTAAGAGAGAWATWGAAGCCCCMAGTTTAGTCATAACATCTCCACCTAAACCAAAGAATCTCATTTTAAGACCTTTTAAATCYTCAGGAGAATTAATCTCTTTTTGATACCAACCAGCAGTTTCWGGWGAAGAAATMGAACAAGGYARTACATGWACATTGTATTTTGCATCATCATACATTTTTTGATACAATTTTAAACCATTTCCTTTGTATAACCAAGAGAAAAACTCAGGTGCTTCTGGTCCAAAAGGAACAGATGAAAAAATGGCTGCCGCAGGCATTTTCCCTTTCCAATAACCAGCTGTTGACCAACCTGCATTTACTTTTCCACTTGAAACAGCATCTAATATTTCAAAGGGAGCTACTAGTTTCTTAGGCTCATATATTTTAACTTTTAATGTTGAAGAAATTGATTCAAGACCTTTTTTAAACGCAGGTAAGGGAGTACCTAAACCAATTAAATTTGTAGAAAATGTTGTTGGAACTTTTAATAAAACTTTTTTCTCAGCTGCCGCAACACTTGTTGCACAAATACTTAAGGATACTAATCCTGTTACTGCTAAATTTTTAATATTCATAATCTTCCTTTTGTTTTTTAATTTTTTCTAACGTACTTCTTAAGAATTAAATAAAGCCTCCTTTTAAAATTTNTATATAYATTRYTATTTTTGWGAAAAGAGATTAAARATATTTGAAAAATCTTTTYCWCCCTTKCCYTCATTTGARTATTGWGCATAYAGRTTTCTTGATATCSCACCTAAAGGKGTRGKAGAATTACTCTCTATACTTGCTTTCATTGCTARRTTCATATCTTTTAACATCAAGTCTAAAGCAAAACCKCCTTCATAATTATTAGAAGAAGGYACATTYTYTWRAACATCTGGGCARGGRTTATATACTTCTAATGTCCAATTTCKTGAAGAGCTTTTAAGCATGATTTCWGATAATACTTTAGGRTCTARACCATTAGCAATTCCAAGTTGTAAAGCTTCAGATGTTCCTGCCATTAARATTCCYARYAACATATTATTACAKGCTTTTGCCATTTGACCAGAACCTGCATTYCCTGCATGRAAAATATTTTKTCCCATATCTTTTAATAAGGGTTCTACTRAARTAAACATTTCTTTWGAAGATCCMACCATAAAACTTAAMSTTCCAGCAATAGCACCATTCACYCCACCTGAAACAGGCGCATCTAACATAGAAATACCTTTGTTAATAGCTTCAAATGAAAGTTTTTTAGTAGTAGATACATCWATCGTGCTRCAATCAATTACRAGAGTCTCTTTWGARATATAATTTAATAAACCCTCTTCTCCCAGATACAAACCTTCTACATGTTTACTAGCAGGTAACATGGAAATGACAAAATCAACATTTTCTACGCTTTGTTTTGCATTTAAACATATATGTGCACCTATTTTTTCTAACCTTTTTAATGGGGCATCCACTAAATCAAAAATATTCAAAACATGCCCAGCTTTAAGTAAATTAGCGGCCATTGGTTCGCCCATATTTCCTAAACCAATAAATGCAATTTTTGCCATTTTCATCTCCTGTAATTTTAATTATTAAATAATTATTAAGAACTAAGTTCTTCATTAAATAATGATTTTATTTTTTTAATATTTCAGTATATATTCTTAAAATGACAAAATTATGTCAAATTAATAAGTTTTTAATCTTTATTTATTTCTGGAATCAATTGTTTTATTATTAAAATATGCAGTATTAATAGTGTAATTTTGTTTTAAAAAGGGATTTATAGGAATTTTAAGAAATACTCCACAATAATTATAGGCAATCATTATTTTATTTTTTGTAAATATAATTATTCAAAAAAATTATTTTATTTTGATTCTATAAGTTATTTTTATGATTATATTACTTAGATATCTTTGTTATACTATTTTATAATAAGCATCAGTTTGTATTAAATTGTGCAAATAGTTGCAACTTTACTTTTCATTATATGTCTAACCCCGAAGAGGGATTAGTACTATTTTAAATTGTCTTTTAAGTATAAGAAATCTGACATTTCAGTCCAAGCTCTTGCTTTTTTCTGGAATGATTTTTGTGAATCAATTATTTCTTTAAATAAAGGATTGTTTTTTGCTAATTCTGCATTTACTTTTTCAACAATCAATCTTTCGTTTACTGATTTCATTTTATCCATAACTTCTTTTGGAAAAGTTTTGATTTGAATATTTGGGTAATCTTTTTCAATTTTATCCCAAGCTTCAGCTGACATTGCATAATTTTGTACATAATTATCATATGCAGTTAATTTAATMGCTGCTAATAATACTTCTTGTAAATCTTTTGGTAGTTTGTTAAATTTCTTTTCATTTACTAAGTACTGTAAATCTGTACCTGGTTCATGCCATCCTGTRTAATAGTATGGTGCYACTTTATGAAATCCCATTTTGATATCCATTCCAGGKCCAACCCATTCAAGWGCATCAATAGTACCTCTTTCAAGTGCWGTATAYAACTCACCTGAAGGAATATTWGTAACCGTAGCTCCAAGTTCTGCCATTACTTCYCCAGCRAAWCCAGGAATTCTCATTTTAAGACCTTTTAAATCTTCTAAWGAWTTAATCTCTTTTTTAAACCATCCACCCATTTGATTTCCAGTATTTCCACCAGGAAAAGAYAATACTTTATGTTTTGAATATACTTTTCTAGTTAATTCTTCWCCWCCACCATAAGAGTACCAWGCAAAGAACTCAGGWSCAGTCATACCAAAAGGCATAGTAGATAAWGGAAGAGTATTAATATCTTTACCTTTCCAATAATAWGAWACWGAGTGACCCATATCATATTGACCACCYTTWACCATATCTAAAATTCCAAATGCAGCTTTATGTTTATTAGAAGCATCCACTCTAATAAGTAATCTACCATTTGACATTTTTTCAACCATTGCTGATAGTTTTTTTGGWGCATCAATAAAGGGAGATAARGTTGGTCCCCATGTTGTTGCTAAYTTCCATTTRTATACTTTCTCTTTAGCCTGTGAGCTAGTACTTAATCCAGCAAGTAATACTGTAGCCAACAATAYTTTTRCRGATTTWGTTCCTAAWATRTTCATMGTCATTCCTTTTCGCTTTTCGCTTSAAATAATATATAACTTTTTTATGACAATTTAATGACATCYWMGNGAAAAWKSSNCTATTAAAGTAAAATATTTCAAYTAAATAATTTTTTACTTTTTACATACACGTTTTATATTAACGCAGTGTTTATTCTATGTTAGATATAATTTTGCCAATAAAGAAAAAGGAAATTGTGTGAACTTACAAGACTTAGATAAAAAATATGTTTTAAATACTTATTCAAAAAATTATGTCAATTTTGTAAAAGGTGACAACGCAAGATTATGGGATAATACGAATAAAGACTATATTGATTTTGGAACAGGAATAGGAGTTGTTTCTGTAGGGCATGGAAATAAAAGAGTTGCTGATGCTATTTATAAACAAGTGTCAAATATTACTCATGTTTCAAACCTTTACGGCATTGAACCACAGGCAAAATTAGCCCAAAAGTTAAATCTTTTAAGCAAGATGGATGTACAAACATTTTTTGGAAACTCAGGAGCTGAAGCCAATGAGGGTGCTATTAAAATAGCACGTAAATACGGWGAAAAAAGATTTRAAAAYAAAAAATWYAAAGTACTTACKCTTGAGCATTCTTTTCATGGAAGAACMATTACTACRGTAAAAGCSTGTGGACAAGAAAAAATGCATGATAGYAGTTTTGCCCCTTAYCCTGATGGKTTYTCATATACTAAAGATATTCAAGCTTTATATGAAAAYATTGATGATGAAACGGTTGCTGTTATGATTGAACTGGTTCAAGGAGAAGGAGGAGTTCATCCTTTTGAAAAAGATGAAATTCAAAAAYTAGCRAAATATTTAAAAGAAAATGACATTYTGTTAATAATAGATGAAGTRCAAACAGGAATATACAGAACGGGYGAKTTTTTAGCWTCTAATRCYTAYGGWATWAMRCCTGATATTATTACTCTTGCKAAAGGATTAGCAGGGGGTGTTCCAATWGGAGCTGTTATGACYACCTTAAAAGATGTATTTGAACCAGGAGATCATGGYTCWACWTTTGGMGGAAATTATTTATCTAGTACTGCWGCTCTTGAAGTTCTWTCTATTTTAGAAGAAGAGAAAAATAARGGWTCAATTGATGAAACCATTGARTAYTTTTCTTCTAAATTAMAAGAAGTGTATGAAAATAATACRMAWWTATTYACTTCCCTTGTAGGTATTGGTTTAATTAGAGGSTTAAGAGTAAAAGATACGCAAACACTTCAARATATTATTAARAAYTCYTTTGAAGAAGGTTTATTGGTTTTACGAGCRGGAAAAAATACTYTRCGATTTTTGCCWGCWYTWACTATTACAAAAGAAGAAATCAATGAAGGTTTCAAAAGATTAAACAATGCACTTRCTAAAATCTAAGGCTGTAATTTTTTCTTTATGTCTTGGTTTTGTTTATGCACAAGAAGATATTTTATCTCCTGTGCATGAAAACATATTTAAACTTAAYAAAGAAAAAACAAAAGAAGAAAGTGCAAAATTAAAAAAAGATTGGATTAATCCAATTATTTATAAATACTCTAAAAGTTATTCTGATACTTTAGATACAACAAAATCAAATATTTCAATCTCTCAGCCACTTTTTAAAAGTGGTGGAATTTTCTCTGCAATAAAATATGCTGGTTTTCTGCAAGAATATTCAGATTTAGACATTGACATTCAAAGAAAGAATCTGATTAAAGATGCTACTGAAATTCTTTTTAATCTATATAAACTGGATTTGCAAATTAAAAAACAACAGCACTCGATTCTAAATGCATTATTGGATATCACAAGAAAAAAAGAACAAGTTTTAGGTGGTTTTTTGGATACATCTTTTTTAGATAATGCCATTATTAAATCAAACAGTGAAAAAAGTTTATTGATTGATTTAGAGTATCAAAAAGAAGAATTAATAAACAATTTTTCAAATATTTCACATAAAAAATATCATGAATTAAAACCGCCTCATTTAAATTTACTTTCCAAAAATGCATTCCTTCAAAAGAATATTCTTATTGAACAAAGCCTTGTTGACATTAAAACTAAGAATAATTTTCGTAAAACAATAGAAGCAAAATATTTACCTTCTTTAAATTTTGTTTACGATTATACGAAATATCATGCTTCTAATAATGACCAGCTAAAAGATGGAAGTACTTATGGTTTTAATATCACTATGCCTTTTGATATTCGTTTTTCAAATGATATTCAAACACAAAAAATTGCTACTTTACTTGCAAAAGAAAACTTAAATATAGTAGAACTTAAAGAAAAGAATTTATATAAAAATAAACTAGCAAAAATAAGAATGCTTCAGAAAAAAGCAACACTTGCAAAAGAAGACTACGAACTATATGCTTCTTTGTTAAAGATAATTATTGAAGAAAAAGACGCTCAAATAAAAACACAAAGTGATGTAGATACACTTGTCAATTCWCAAGCAATAAAAGCATTGGATRTAAAGATTTTTTATTATGAAGAACAAATAGAGTTATTAGACTTATATTCGAAGATCAAGTAGGATGTAAAAATAAAATAAAACGCTTTTGCGTTTTATTTATTGTCTAGTAAACTTAAATAATATTCGATTTCACTTTCATTTAAAATCTTAATAATATTGGTAGATCCWGGCATTCCAACTGGATATCCAACAGTTGCCACATAAGGTCCTTTTTTATCTAATATACCTTTTGATTCTAAAGAAGCCAACATTTTTGCTAACATTTTTGAAGATTTTCCTTCTTTAATTGTAGAAATTGGTTTAACACCCCATGAAATAGCCAAAGAAGTCAATACTCTTTTTTTATGAGAGAAAGCATAAAGAGGAGTTCTTGGTCTGTATCGTGACATTCTTAAAGCACTTTGTCCAGAAGAAGTAAGTGCTAAAATTCCTTTTGCTTGAATATCATCTGCTAATTTAGTAGCTGTTGCTTGAATAACATCAAAATGATCTAAATAATTCATTTTATACTGTTTTTCATAATTATAAATTTCTTCTGTTTTTCTAATAATATTGCTCATAGTCTCAACAACATTAACAGGGTCATCTCCAATAGCACTTTCTTCTGAAAGCATAACAACATCCGTGCCATCTAAAACAGCATTAGCAACATCAGAAATTTCTGCTCTTGTTGCTCTTTCATTTGTTGTCATTGATAATAACATTTGAGTTGCTGTAATAACAGGTTTTGAAACAGCATTTCCTTTTTTAATTAGTGTTTTTTGAATAGTAGGTACGTCGTAATAAGGAACTTCAATTCCTAAATCTCCCCTAGCAACCATAAGTCCATCACTTGCTTCTAAAATTTCATCAATATTTTCAACTGCATCAAAYTTTTCAATTTTTGCAATTAATTTYCCATTGTAACCATTTAAAAGTTYACGTGCSTGKAACATATCTTCTTTATTTTGTACAAAAGAAATTGCAAAATAATCTACTTTATTTTCAACTCCCCAAGCAATATCGATCTTATCTTTAGCAGTAATTACATCAATATCAATAACAGTATTAGGGAAGTTAATTCCTTTTCTTGAACCTAATGTTCCATTATTTTCAATGTTTGCAATAATCTTTTCGCCCGTTTGAACTACTTTAGCTCTAATTGTTCCATCGTATAAATAAATAAACTCATTTACTTTTACTTTGTCTAATAAATCAGGATAGTTTAATGAAACAACATATTCATTTGATGATTTTTGGAATCCAACAATATCTTCTTTTACAAAAGTGATGGTATCGCCTTTTAAAAGGCTGAAGTTTTCTTTAATATCTCCAATCCTAACTTTTGGGCCTGAGATATCTTGTAAGATTCCAACAACAGTATCACAATTTTTCATTGCAATTCTGATATTTGCTAAGGTTTGAGAATGATACTCGTGAGTTCCATGAGAAAAATTTAATCTAAACATGTTTGCACCTGCTTTAATTAATCCCTCAATTATTTCGAC
Organism: Arcobacter sp.; assembly: GCA_002733685.1. Classification (GTDB taxonomy): domain Bacteria; phylum Campylobacterota; class Campylobacteria; order Campylobacterales; family Arcobacteraceae; genus NORP36. Next base: position 75,359 of record NVWN01000016.1, read on the forward strand.
TGTATCACTTTTTGGTCCTAGTGTTGCTAGTATTTTAGTTTTTTTTGACATTTATTTTCCTTAATATTTATTCAAAAATTAATAATTACTTTTGTTTTTACTATGGCATATTTATAAAAACTTCTCTTGATTTGTAGAATTCTTTGCAAATGTGCCAGTAAAACAACTTTATAAAGTAAGAACATTTTAAAATTTGATATGACATTATAACAAATTTTACTTACATCTTGATTACATATCTTTTGTGATAAAATACTTTATGATTAAATTTAGTGAATATTTCCATTCTTGGCTCTATGATAAAGACGGATATTACGGCTCTTATAAAACAATTGGGAAAGAAGGAGATTTTTATACTTCTGTTTCTACTTCTTCTTTTTTTGGTGGTGCAATTGCCTTAGATATTATAAAATCAATAAAAGAAGGACGATTAGATAAAAACTGTTCTATTGTTGAAATTGGTGCACATCATGGTTATTTGTTAGCAGATATTATTCAATTTATTTATACTCTGGAGCCTAAATTATTAGATAGCTTAAACTTTGTTATTGTTGAACGTTTTGATACTTTACAAGAACAGCAAAAAAAATACCTAGAAGAATCTTTTTCTAAAACGATCAAACTATCTTTTTGTAAAGATATAGATGAACTTAAACTAGAAAGTGCTTATATTCTTGCGAATGAAATATTTGATGCATTTGCTTGTGAATTAGTATTTACAAAAAATAACATCTTACAGCAAGCTTTTGTAAAAGATCACAAAATACATTTCAGAACATGTAAAAATGAAGTTTTAATAAAACATTGTAAACAATACAATATTACAAAAGGTGAAGTTTGTTTAAGTTATGAAGGTTTTATAAATACCTTAAATCAAAATATTAAACACTATGAATTTCTCACTTTTGATTATGGAGATAAACATATAAGAAATGATTTTTCATCTCGTATTTACAAAAAACATGAAGTTCATCCTCTTTTTGAAGAGAATATAGCCTTAGATAAGTTCTATAAAAAAAGTGATTTAACCTATGATGTACATTTTAATCATTTAATCAATTTATTTTCCAAAGATTCTTCTTGCAAAACAGAGTTTAAAACACAAATGAAAGCACTTATTGATTTTGGAATCTTGGATTTATTAGAAATGCTTAAAGAGCATACAAATGACGATGTTTATTTAAGAGAAGTGCAAAAAGTAAAAACACTTATAGAACCAACTGGGATGGGAGATAGATTTAAGATGTTAAAAGTGTCTAAATATTCTTAAATCTTTTATTTTATTTCTAAGTTCCCATACTCTTCATCCGTGAAAATACGCGATACTGTAATAAACTGATATCCTAAATCAATCTCAAGAGAAAAAGAATTTCCAAAAGCAGTTTCTTTTCTTACATCAATAGTAATATGAGAATGTTTAAAATACTCAAACTGATCTTTATCTATAAAAAACTCTACCCCACAAATCTCACCTAATTTTACATTTCTTGAGGGTACGTGAAAATCACTCGCGCAATAACACATAGGTGCAGTTCCATCACAACAACCGCCACTTTGATTAAATACTAAAATTCCATGTTCTTTTTTCAATATTTCAATAACATCAGCAGCTACTTTTGTTACAGCTAGTCTTTCTGTGTACATTATAAATCCTTCTGTATTTATTACTAAAAAAGGGCTAGAATTTATTCTAGTCCTTTTTTATATACTTAAGTCTAAAAGAAACCAAGTGCATCTTTAGAATAAGACGTTAAAATATTTTTTGTATGTCTGTAAGAATTTAACATCATCATATGTGTTTCACGTCCAATTCCTGATTTTTTATATCCCCCAAAAGATGCATGAGATGGATATAAATGATAACAATTTACCCATACACGACCTGCTTCAATTCCTCTTGAGAATTTATGCAATTGATGGGCATCTCTTGACCAAACACCAGAACCCAAACCATAAATAGTATCATTAGCAATTTCAAGCGCTTCATCTTCAGTTTTAAACGTAGTAACTGCAAGTACTGGTCCAAAAATTTCTTCTTGGAAAATTCTCATTTTATTGTGACCTTTAAAAATAGTAGGTTGAATATAATTACCATTTGGATAGGTTTTATTATCATAAGCTGCACCTCCAATTAATAACTCAGCCCCTTCTTCTTTTCCAATTTTAATATAAGAAAGAATCTTTTCTTGTTGCGCTTTTGAACACTGAGCTCCCATTTTAGTTGTAGGATCAAGTGGATTTTCCATCGTAATTGCTTCAATTCGCTCTAAACATCTTTTCATAAAAGGCTCATAAATTGATTCTTGAATTAACGCACGTGAAGGAGCAGTACACACTTCTCCTGAGTTAAATGCAAACAGTACTAAACCTTCAATTGCTTTATCAAAAAATGCATCATCTTTATCCATAATTGATTCTAAAAAGATATTAGGTGATTTTCCACCAAGTTCCAGTGTTGAAGGAATAATATTTTCAGTTGCATATTGCATAATTAATTGACCCGTTGAAGTCTCACCTGTAAATCCCACTTTTTTAATATCAGGGTGCGTACTCAAGTGTTTACCAATTTTTCCACCTGCACCATTAATGATATTAACCAAACCAGCAGGTAATATATCTTGAATTGTTTCCATTAACATTAATATTGACATAGGCGTTGCAGATGCTGGTTTTAAAACTACCGCATTACCAGCAGCTAAAGCAGGTGCAATTTTCCATGCAGCCATAAGTAAAGGAAAATTCCAAGGAATAATTTGAGCAACAACCCCTAATGGTTCATATACTTCTTGAGAAATTGTATTTTCATCTAAATCACTTACAGATCCACTCTCACCACGAATCACTGAAGCAAAATATCTAAAATGATCTACAACTAAAGGTATATCAGCAGCCAAGGTTTCTCTTATTGCTTTACCATTATCTAAAGTATCAGCAATTGCCAGGTTTTCTAAATTTGCTTCAATTGCATCTGCAATTTTATTAAGCATACTTGATCGCTCAACTACTGTGCTGTGTTTATACGATTCAAAAGCTTTTACTCCTGCTGCAACAGCAGCATCAACGTCTGCTTCATTTGATCTTGGAATTCTAGTTAATACCTCTCCATCAACAGGAGAAATATTATCAAAATACTCTCCACTTAAGGGAGCCACCCATTCTCCTCCAATAAAATTCTCAAATTGTTCTTTGTATTGTGGTTTAGTATATACCATTTCTAATCCTTTAATTTTTTGTATATGACAGCTTACATTTATTTTATAGCCTGAATATAGCCGCAATATAGCATGAATATAGCGTTTAATATTATCTGCATTAAGTCCTATAATAGCGCGAACATAGCATCTATATTTTTAATTAAAATCGAAAAAAAATATTAAATATTTATGTTACAATCAAACATGAAAACATTTCTTTATACCTTTAATAACAATAATCTAAACAATTTAATTCCCTATAAAAAGTTCAAAGATGAAAAGAATATTTTAGTACAAATTTTTTGTGGCCATAAAGGAAGTACTTTACAACTTATTTCAAGTGCTATAAAAGAAAATATTCCTCAAGCTATTTGCATAGGGACTACAACAGATGGAGAAATAGCTAATAAAAGAATTTCCACGCTTAAAACTATTATTTCTATTTCGGTATTTAAACATACAAGTATAAAAGGCCATTTACTTGAAGAAGTTGGAAGTACTGATACAGGTTTTAAAGTAGCCAAAACATTAAAAACCAATAATACAAAACTTATTATTACTTTTACTGATGGTATTTATACAAACGCAGAAGATTATTTAAAAGGAATAGAACTTTTTGACAAACATTTAATGGTTTGTGGAGGAATGGCAGGAGATAATGGCGTTTTTAAAAAAACATATGTATGTTTAGGCAATAAAATAATTTCAAAAGGTGTTGTTGCAGTATCTCTAAACTCAAATATATTGGAAGTTAAAAATGCTCATAAATTTGATTGGTTACCTATTGGAATTGAGCATAGAATTGATAAAGTAGTGGGTAACCGTATTTACGAAATAGGAGGCATGACAGCCAAAGCTTTTTACGAAAAATATTTAGGAGATTCTTTTGCACAAACAGAATATCCTTTAATTGTAAAACGAAAAGGAATAAATATTGCACGTGCAGTTCTTACTACTTATGATGATGGTTCTTTGGGTTGTGCAGGAAACTTATTTGAAGGGGACATGGTACACCTAGGTTTCGCAAATGCTGAAATGCTGATGCAGAATCCAATTGAATACCTTGAACATATTAATACATTTAAAGCAGAAACAATTTTTATTTTTTCGTGTATGGCAAGGCGAAGATATATGCCAAATTTAATTAAAATAGAGACCGAACCCTTTGCAAGAATTGCTACAACTGCTGGTTTTTTTACTTATGCAGAGTTTTATCATAATAATGACCACAATGAACTTTTAAATCAAACATTAACGCTGGTTGCGCTTACAGAGAATCAAAATATTGAAACTATGAATGTGAGCCCACTAAGAAGAAAAATGGGTCTTAACCAAAGTGCTTTTATGAATACAACTAAATCTCTCACCTCTTTAATTCAACAAAGCACCAAAGATTATAAAGAACAATCTTTTAAATTACAAAAAGAGAAAAACTATTCACAACACTTACTTAAATCACAAAAACAATTTTTGCGTCATGCTGTACATGAAACAAATACTCCACTTAGTGTTATTATGTCTAATATTGAGCTTTACGAGATGGAAAATGGAAAAAACAAATATTTGAAAAATATTGAAGTTGCTATGAAAAATATTTTCTCAATTTATGATGATTTATCTTATTTGGTTAAAAAAGATCAAATAGAATATAAAAAACATCGTATTGATTTAGTAGATTATATAAGGGCTCGCAGTGATTTTTTTGAAGAAGTTGCGAATAAAAACAATTCAAACTTTATATTTACAGCTCAAAACTCTAGTATGTTTATTTATTTTAATGAAACAAAACTTCAGCGAATAATTGATAATAATCTAACAAATGCAATAAAGTATTCTTACGAAAATGAAGATATCAAGCTCACATTAAAAGAAGAAAAAAATACCTACATCTTTTTAGTTTCTTCTTATTCAAGACAAATAATTCATCCTGAAAAAATATTTGAAGAATATTACAGAGAAGAAAAATCACAAGAAGGTTTTGGTTTAGGATTAAATTTGGTCAAACGAATTTGTGATGAAGAAAATGTAGAAATACATCTAAAATCAAATGAATTTCAAACATCATTTGCTTATGTATTTAAAAAAGGTGAAGAATGAAAATACTCTTATTAGAAGATGATATTATGCTAAATGAGGCTATTAAACAATATTTAGAAACCATAGGACATGCGATATATTCCGTAAAAGAAGGGAATCACTGTTTAGATGTTTTAGAAAAAGAACGTTTTGATTTACTTATTTTAGATATTAATGTACCCAATATTGATGGTTTGTCTATTTTAGAAAAACTACATGAAGAAAAAAGAATGGTACCCACGATTTTTATTTCTGCTTTAATTGATATAGAAGATATTAGCAGAGCATTTGATATAGGGTGTCATGATTATTTAAAAAAACCTTTTCATTTAAAAGAATTAAATATTAGAATTAATAAAATTCTTCAAACCAGACAAGTGCCTATGCATCACAAAAGATTATCGCGCTCATATAGTTTTGATAATGAAACAATGACTTTATATTTTAATAATGAACCAAAAATCTTACCCAAAAGACAAGTTCAAATTATTCAATTATTAAGTAATAATAGATCCCTTGTTGTTAATTATGATATGTTTAGAGATTATGTTTGGGACGATGATTTTATTGATAATGCAACTATTAGAGCAGAAGTAAACCGCGTAAAAAAAGTTCTAAAAGAAGATTTCATTGTTAATATTAGAGCAATTGGTTATATGATTGAGAGACCAAAATAAAGCATAAGCGCTTTATTTTTAATCTATATAAATATTATAAGATACTATGAAGCGAATAAGGGTCTTTGAACATAAGGACTAAATTCCCAAGGTATTGCAGCAAGTATCAATATACAGGCCAGCGTAAAATAAATCATTAGTGTTTTGAATTTATTTTTATCCCCTTGTATTCTTTTTGCTTTAAAAGAACCTACTGTTATTAAAACAACAGCAATAAGCATTAACAATGAGTGTTCAATAGAAAAATATCTTACTTCTAAATTACTCATTGAGCCTTTCATATCTGCAAAAAACATAGAAGTTATTTCACTGTTATAATACAAAACAAGGCCAGAAATAAACTGTATATGCACAAAAGCAACTGAAACATGTGAGAATATTTTATTAAACAAAGTAAAACGTTTATTTGCAAAATATCCATAATATGCCAATAATAAATTGGCAATAACTCCAAAACATACTAACCAACGCATCCATGAATGGATAAAAATTTCAAGACTGTCCACGTATTTATTCCTTTTTAATGAGCTTCATTTTTTGTATTATAGCCATATAAAATGAGAAATACTTTTGCAGAAGTATTTAATAGCCATACAAATAAAAGATATTCAATAATAATTATCAATCCTTTTGTTTTTTATTTACCATTTATTAGTTATTTAGGTGAATAATAATAATATAATTCAATATAAAGACATAAAGAGGGATAATGATCAAAAAGTTTTTAAATAAAAAAATATATACAGAAATTGATTTATTAAATGAACTGCTCAAACCACTTTTAAATATAGAAAAACTTGATGAAATTTTTAACAAAAATATAAATATTGATTATTTAAATGATAGAAGAGAAAGTTTTTTGCATCTTTGTGCTAAAAAAGGATTAAAAGATTCAATACAGTGGTTACTAAAAAACGGAGCCTCAACCAATATTACCAATGAAGAAGGTTGCACTGTCCTTTTTTACGCAATACATGCCAATAATACCTCCTTGTTAAATACGCTTATTGAACATGGGGCAAATGTCAATCATCTTAATATTTACAAAAGAAATGTATTGCAAGATGCAGTACTTTCTGCAAAAAACAGACTTGTAGATTTTTTAATTGAAAAAACAAAAGATATAAATAACTGTGATACCTATGGGCATAATCTCATGTTTGATGCACTTGCCAATGGAGATATTGATACAATAATTAAAATTACAAAATTACAAAATATTAATATTAATCAAAGAAATAATGATGGAAATACTGTTTTACATAAAGAAATAATCTTAAAAAACAATGAATTGGCTATTTTATTAATGGATTTAGGAATGGATCCAACCATTCAAGATAAAAAAGGAAAGAATTTTTTATTTTATGCTGTCTCAAAAGGCATTAAAAATGCAAATATTTTAGAAAAAGCTGTTTCACTTGGCTGTAATATAAACTCAAGGTCTGCRCAAAACTCYACCATTTTAATGGARTCAATTAAYCATTTTTTAAATACCAATATWGAAGATACAAGTACCAGAGCTTCCCATTTAGAAATGATTAAAAAACTTATTGCAAAAGGTGTAAAAATTGATGCTTTAGAYGACCAAAATGAAAGTGCTTTTTTTAAAGCAACAMGAAGTGAAAATAAAGACTTAATTGAATTATTTATMTCCAATAGWAAAATAGATATTAATCATCAAAATATWMAKGGRGAAAGTGTTTTRTTTTCTTTAATCTATAARGGTTTARATAATCTGGAATTAATAAAAATGTATTTAAACAAAACKGCYAATCCTAATATTGTGAATAAAGWKGGYAAGAGTATTATTGAAATACTMATTGATATCATTCTTCATGTACAAAATAATAAAAAAATCRCYAAAGAATTAGAAAATAARCTGCATGAYAATGGAGARTATTTTACTGTTTTATTAGAARTATTATCTGCTTCAAAAGTAGATTTAAATCARAAAAACTCTTTAGGAAAACCTTTRTTTTTTGATACTCTTATRCAYTTTAATTATTCTTTRTTTAAAATTTTTAGAGACAATGARCAAAAYATAAATGMAAAAGAYAAAGAAGGCAGAAATATAATTTTYAATCTTTTAGAACTKGACYTAAAAAGTGGTATTAAAAACAGAGATGAATATYTAGAAACACTTCAAAATCTMTTTAACTTAGGYGTTAATATCAATGAAAAAGATAATATTGGAGATACCGCTTTACATAAAGCAGTWACAAGRTCCTGTGAATATACCGTTAARTTATTACTWGAAGCGAAACCTAATTTTTTTGCTATTGATAAAAARGGCCGAAGYATTATTCATCAATGYATTTGGAAAGACAATTCACGCTACTTTAAACTYATTCATTCTTAYAATARTGAAATTATTAATATAACAGATAGTTTTGGRGTAAGACCCATTAATTATGCTGCATTTATGGGAAAACGGGTKCTTGTATTAGATATGATAAATGCAGGTGCTCTAATTAACAATGATACAGAAAAAACGRAAGATATTCTTAAATTCTTTGAAAAATTTCATAARAATATTCTTAATATTCAAAAAAATCTCTCTTCCGCTGCACATAAAAGAAACCTACAAATCTTAGCAACAAGCATGATTAAAGAATTTAATATCAAAGAAGAAAGTAAGCAATAATTAATATTTTGTTATACTAAACAAAAAAAGATTTTCGCATGAATATTGAAGTTTTAATTACCTACGCTTTTGTTTCATTTTTTTATGTCATTAGTCCAGGCCCTGCTGTTTTTTTAGCGTTACACAATGGTATGACTCATGATTTAAAAGTCCTAAGTATTTCTTCTTTTGCYAATATTTGTGCTYTATTTATTTTATCAGCTGTTTCTATTTCTGGACTAGGAGTAATCTTAGCAACTTCCTCGTCTTTGTTTATGGGCGTTAAAATTGTTGGTGCTTTATACTTACTATATTTAGGGGTAAAACAATTTAGAAATGCCAAAAAAAGTAAAATTATCAAAGAAGATAAAAAAGACAAAAAAGAACATTCATCTTTTCATTATTTTTTAGAAGCGTTTATTTTAGCAATTACTAATCCAAAACCTATAATATTTTTTATTGCTTTGTTTCCTCAGTTTTTAAATTTACAAAGTGAAATTTTGCCTCAGTTTTTTGTCATGACAGGYATWTTTATGTTTTTTTCTTTTATTTCTTTATTTGCTTATGGGTACATGGCTAAAAAAGCAAAACATTTATTCAATAACGAAAGAAAAATGGCATGGTTCCAYAGAGTTACTGGRGGCATCTTTATTGCTTTAGGGATAGCCTTACTTCARTTAAAATCRGTMTAAMMWAACAARCMTTAATTTTTYWCTGAAGATAMAACAATAGCAATATCTGGATTGTTCMTTCTTCRTTTTTTWGTTATACTGCRCAAAATACAWAAATATAKTTAATGCAARACTTTATTTGATAGTTTTATKCCTATATTATGTATTACAATTTATTCACAAAAAGATTTCATTATATTAAAAAGGATTTCACCCATGASTTACATAACAAGCAAAACACTACAAGAAGCAGATSCAGAAGTATTTTCATTTATMSAAGATGAATTAGTAAGACAAACCAATCACTTAGAAATGATTGCAAGTGAAAACTTCACAAGCCCRGCAGTAATGCAAGCAATGGGTTCAGTATTTACTAATAAATACGCAGAAGGTTACCCATATAAAAGATATTATGGTGGGTGTGAAAATGCGGATAAAGTTGAGCAATTAGCTATTGATAGAGCCTGCGAAATTTTYAAATGTACSTATGCAAATGTRCAACCTCATTCAGGGTCACAAGCAAATGGTGCTGTTTATGCTGCTTTAATTAAAGCRGGTGATAAAATTCTTGGTATGGACTTGTCTCATGGWGGACATTTAACTCATGGTTCTAARCCTTCTTTTTCTGGTAAAAAYTACTCTGCTTTTCATTATGGAGTTGAATTAGATGGAAGAATTAATTATGATAAAGTTTTAGAAATTGCAAAACTTGTACG
>NVWN01000005.1:0-250577 GCA_002733685.1 Arcobacter sp.
TGGAGAATTGACAGAGTTGGTCGAATGTACCGGTTTTGAAAACCGGCGAGGGTCACACCTCCGAGGGTTCGAATCCCTTGTTCTCCTCCATTATAAACTACACAATTAACTTCTTATAATCAATCATTTTACTTATTATTTCTTTATAAATTTTATTTAGCTAATATACTATTATTTTTAAAAGGCTTATAATGAAATATTTACTATGTATATTACTATTTACTATCTCCCTAATATCAGAACCTAACAATACTTTTAATCAAATACAAAAAGAATACAATGAAGCGGTAAGTCAAGCGCTTTATTCACTTAAGATCGATAAATACCTTGTACTTGCAGATAAAGGCAATAGCCTTGCACAATATGATTTAGGCATTATTTATGAAGAAGGGCATTACCCTGTAAATATAAATTTAAAAAAAGCGGTTAACTATTATCAAGCTGCTGCTAAACAAAATCATATTCCTGCACTGGTAAAAATTGCCTATTTTTACCAAAAAGGTATTATTCTTAATAAAAATACTAAAAAAGCCATAAATCTGTATTCTAAAGCAGCTAAAGCCAACAATGCTCAAGCTCAATATAAACTAGCCCGTATGTATGCAAGAGAAGAAGGTTTAAAAAAAGATATTGATATTATTCTGTCTTTATATACAAAATCTGCAAATCAAGGATATTTGTCCTCTATTATTGCTTTGGGTTTATATTATGAACTGGGTATTGATGTGAAAAAAGATTATGGAAAAGCTCTGTATTGGTTTTCAAAAGTAAAAGATATACCTACAATTCCCCAAAGAATTTTAAATATTTGTGATAAAAAAAGTGAATTGTGTAAATAATAGATGGTCGGGGCGAGAGGATTCGAACCTCCGGCCCCCTGGTCCCAAACCAGGTGCGCTAACCAGACTGCGCTACGCCCCGACAATTTAAAGAAGAGGATTTTAGTGTTTTTTTACTCTTTTGTCAAGCTTATTTGCTAATATGGACAGAAACTTCTAAAATTTCATATTCATAGACTTTTGAATTGATTACAAACTCAAATTCTTCACCTTTTTCTTTCTTTAACAAACATTTTCCAAGAGGAGAAACATTTGAAATAATCAAAGAAGAAGGATTAGCTTCATAGGTACCTAAGATAGAGTAAGTAGAAGTTTTATTTGTATGCAAATTTAAAAGTGTCACACAAGATCCAAAATTAACACGTGAATGATCTAAGGTATTAATTTGAATTACTTTTGAGCTGTTAATAATCTTCTCTAAAAATCGCAAACGTTTATCAATATTACGCAACATTTCTTTTGCAGATATATATTCTGCATTTTCACTTCTATCTCCAAAAGCAGCTGCGATTTCTTTTTCTTTGACCCAATGGGGTTTCTTTACTTTATGTAAATCATTAAACTCTTCTACAAACGTTAAATAACCCTCTTCGCTGATTAAATGCATTTTTGTTTATTGTTTCTTTAAAAAACATGTTAATAAAACAATTTTTGTTCCATTAACTCGTCCTTCAATGTGTTCTGGATTAGATGTCAAAGATATATTCCTTACTGCTGTACCTCTTTTAGCAGTAAAACCAGCTCCTTTTACTTCTAGGTCTTTTATAATGCTTACAGTATCACCTGCTTGCAAAATAACACCATTACTATCTTTTGTAAGAACTTCAATATCTTCATCTTTTGATAAACCTTTTAAGGCCCATTCTTTAATATCATCTTCTAAGTACAACATGTCTAAAAGTTCTTGAGGCCAGCCTTCAGATGCAATCTGACTTAAAATTCTAAAAGAAAGAACTTGAACAGCAGGTACTTCACTCCACATAGCATCATTCAAACATCTAAAGTGATTGGCTTGCATTTTGCTATTATCTTCAATTTGTTCTTTGCAAACCTTACATAATATTGCTGTTTGTTCCATACTTCCATCACAAGGTTCTACCTCAAAGACATTAAGATCAACACTTGACTTACACAATTCGCAAGTATTATTACTTCTGTTTAATAAATCTTGTTTTAAAGACATTTTAATCCTTTATACTTTTTTTGAATTATATCTTTTTGATATATAAATCAAGGTTAGCCCTTTGTATTTAAGCTAATTTTTTTTGGTAAAGTATTTTTTCCTTGATTTTAATAATAAATAACAGATATAATTATATGAACAAATAAAAAAAGATTACTTTTTCACCCTATCGTAAATAAATAATTTGAATATTTACATAATTCACTGCTTGTAAAGTAGATTTATTGTATTTTAGATGTTTAATAATTCTAAAAAAGGAGAAGAAATGTTGCAAAACAAACTTTTTACAAAAATTCTGATGATCTTTCTTCTTCCTGCTCTTGGTACATTTCTTTTTACCTCACTTATGGTTTATGAAAAAGTTAAAGTTTTTGATCAAATTAAAAGTATAGACACAAGCCTCAATTATATGAAGAATGTGCAACAGCTAATGGATTCTTTACAAAAAGAAAGAAGTATTAGTGCTATTTATTTACTTTCAAAAAAGTTCAAATACAATTTAAACAACCAGCGATTAGAAAGCAATCAAAATATTAACAATATTAAAAAGTTTTTTATAAATAATAGAATAGAAAACAGTAAAAAGATTGAACAACAACTTGAAGAATTATATACCCTTAGAAATGCAATTGATCGTTTTTCAATTAAACCCTATGATGCAATTAATAAATATATCTACATCAATAAACTTTTATTAGATTCTACTATTACTATAAAATTAGAACACTCTTCATCCTTATTTACTAGAACATATTTACATCTTAATAATTTACTTACTATTAAAGAATATGCTGAAATAGAAATTACGTTTATGACTATGATTAATGAAGAAAAATTTGATCAAATTAGAATTCATAACGATTTAATTAACGCACAAGCTGTTCAAAAGATACATCAAAATGAGTTTTTACTTCGTGCAAGTAATGAAGATATTTACAAATATAAAATTCTTATTGAAAACCCTTTCTCCACACAATTAGCATTCATACGAGAAGAGTTTAAAATTGTTTCCCTTGAAGATGTGATTTATGTTAAAAACTGGTGGGAGATATTTAGAAGCAGAACCTTTAACTTGAATGAAATGTACGATTTTTCTCTTCTTAACGCAAAAGAAGAATTACTTGCTTATGAAGAACAATCAAATAATAAACAACAGCTAAGCTTTTTATTTTTATTTTTATCAATAATCATAACTATCTTTTTACTGTATTTATTACAAAGTATTACAAAAAAAGAAGAAAAAAGTTTTAATGAAGTGGATACACAACACGAAGTATACAAACTGCTTAATAAAACCAATAAAATCTTATTAAAAATAAAAGAAGAAAAAGTTTTATTCAACGGTTTATGTTATATGATATCAAAAAATAAAAACATGAGTTTTGCACTGATTTGTAAAGGTGACAAAAAAATACATGCTAATTCAAGTCCCTTAAAAGACTATGTTAGTCAAAAAATCAATACACCCATCATTTATAATAAAAGTCTAATTGCAAAAGTATTTGACAGTGGAGAAGGTATTATAATTAATACTTTTGAGAAAACAGAAGCTTCTATTTTAGCTTCTGTTGCAAGAAAATACAATTTAAAATCTGCAGCAGCATTTCCTATCATAAAATTTGGAAAAGTTTATGCAGTACTTATTATTTACTCAAATAAACTTTCATTTTTTAATAATGAAATTGAGATACTGTTTAATAATATGATTAATGATGTCTCGCATACCTTAGAAAAAATAGCTTACGAAGATATGAGAAAAAAACAAGAAGACGAATTACGTATTGCTTCTTATGCTTTTGAAACCAATGAACCAATGTTAATTACAAACAAAAGCTCTCATATTATAAAAGCAAATCAAGCTTTTTGTAATGTCTTAGGATATAGTTTACAAGAACTAGTAAAACAAACACCCAATATGTTTAAATCCAATTATCACGACAGTGATTTTTTCAAAAACATTTGGAATGATTTATCTCTTCACGGTTCTTGGTCAGGTGAGTTATATAATTATAATAAAAAACAAGAGCTTCTGGCTTTACGCTCAACTATCACTGCTATTAAAGACAGTAAAGGTGAAGTCACACATTATCTTGCCCAATATTTAGATATATCAAAAGAAAAAGAAAAAGAAAAAGCACTGGAATTTATAGCCACCCATGACAATTTAACAAAACTTCCTAATAGATTTTTACTTATGGACAGATTAAAACAGGCGCTTTTAAAAGCAGGAAGAATCAAAAACTATGCTTGTATTTTATTTATTGATTTAGATAATTTCAAAGAAACCAATGATACCATGGGTCATGAAATTGGGGATAAACTTCTTATTTTAGTTGCAAATACATTAAAAAGAACACTTAGAAAAGAAGATACAGTAGCAAGAATTGGTGGGGATGAATTTATTATCTTAGCTCAGAATTTATCAATTGATGAACAAGAAGCAAAAGCTTATGCAAAAGCACTTGCCAATAAAATTAAAGCTGCAATAAATGATATAAAAAAGATTGATCAACATACCAATATAGTTACACCTAGTATTGGGATCACTCTTTTTAACAATAATAAACAAAAAGCCAGTGAAATCATAAAAGAAGCAGATAAAGCAATGTATCAAGCAAAAAATTCAGGTAAAAATACTTCTTCTTTTTATGAGCAAACTTAAGAAACTAAAAAAGTATAATAGTTAAAGAGAAAGAGGAATGACAATTTTAAATAATACCCCTTTCCCTTCTTCACTCACACAGGTTATTTTTCCTTTTAAATTATTATTAATAATATTATAAATAATATTAAGACCCAATCCTGTTCCTCCACTTTCTCTATTCGTTGTAAAAAATGGATTAAATATTTTTGACAAATGTTCTTTTTTAATACCTTTACCATCGTCTTTATATTTAATGATTAAATTTTTATCTCTGCTTTCTATATTAATTAAAATACATCCTTTATCTTTTATACCATATGCATGACGAATAGAATTAATAACAAGGTTTGAAATAACCTGTGAAAATGCCCCCGGATAGCTATTAAGCATGATATCGTTATTGCCCTCTACCTTGATGTCTATTTGGGTTTTTTTCGTTATATTACTTATGCTTAACAAAGTATCGTTTATATATTCTTTTAAATTAAAACACCTTTTATCTTCACTGATTTGATCAACAGATACTTGTTTAAAACTTTTTATTAATGTAGCTGTTTTGTTTAGATTAACAAATATCATTTGTGCAAGTTCTTTGGAGGTCTTTAAAAAATCTTCAAATTCTTCTTGACTCATCTCATTTTTATCATAAAGTTTTATTATATTCTTATTCATTTCAAGAAAATGAGTAATTGCTGTTATTCCTATTCCAATAGGAGTATTGATTTCATGAGCAACCCCTGCTACAAGGCCTCCTAAAGAAGCCATTTTTTCTGATTCAATTAATTTTTCTTGTGTTATGTTAAGATTCTTCAATATTTGTTCCAATTCTTTATACGATTTTTCTAATTCTGTCGTTCTGTATTTGACTTTATCTTCAAGTATAATATTGTGATTTTCCAATTCTTTAATACTTGCTTTTATTTTATCTCTCATTATTATAAAGTTCTTTGCTAAAATACTAAGCTCCATACTTCCGTAAATAGCAATCGGAGTATCTAAATTTCCAGAAGCAATTTCTTTTGAAACTTTACTTAAAGAATCAATAGGCTTAAGAATATATCGTACAATTATAATAATAGATAAAGAAATCAAAACAAGAATAATAAGTAAAGTAATTAAAAATTCATTCCTATAAGCATACAATTCTTTGTATTTTAAAGAAGTAGGTACTTCAAAACCAATTATCCAGTCCCATTGTTTAAAATGCTTGAAAACTATCCAAATATCTTTATCCTTATGCAGTAGAGTGATATCACCTTCTTTTAATTCTAAGGTTATCAAATAATTTTTTTCTTTTTCATATATTTTTTTGTTTTTTTGTTTGTATTTTCCATGTAAGAGATACTCTTTTTCATCACTTATAACAAAAGGCAATAAAGAGGAATCAAGCTCATTTTTATAAAATATTTCTTTTAATACTTTTATTGTTCCTTCTTGAAAACTTTCTTTAAAAGCAACTTCCATTCCCGTCTTTTTTAAAATATTGTATTTTTGCTCAATTAAAAAAAGTATATTATCTATTTTTTGATTGTACACATGAGCTTGAGAATTATTCACTTTTTCTTTAAAGTTATTGTAAGAAAAATAGAATAATACACCCATACTTAATAATAAAACAATAAGAATAGAGCTTAAGAGTTGCGTTTTTATTGATATTTTTAACATTCTTTATACTTTTTTAATGTTTGATTCATATTCTKTTCCTCTTCTAATGAACAATATTTGCATTTTCTAATAACTCAAAGGGAAAATGTATATTTAACTCTTTCATTAAAGCAGCATTAATATATATTTCTGCTTTTTTGTTTTTAACATAAGCAATATCTTTTGTTTTCTCACCTTTTAAAATACGTATTGCCGTTTTCATTGCCCACTCCCCTTGTTCTTCTGGTTTTTTAGCAAAGGTTAATAGTGTAAACCCAGAAACTAAGGAAAGTCCTGCAACACTTGGAATTAATGTATTCTTTTTTACAAAAGACGCTAATTCATTTCGTACTTCCTTTTTAAAGGTATAAGGTGTAAAACTACTCAAAATTAAAATATCTGCATTCTTTTGAAAATAAAGATATTTTTTTTTCCACTCTTCAACATTAGAAACAAAACGAGCTTCTATATTTTTTTCAAATTCGGTATGTGCAAGAAATTCTTTTTTATCTGATACATTGTTTGAACCTAAATAAGCCAAGTTATTACCTTTTGCATATTTTTTAATTGTATTAACTAATCCTTCTATAAATTCAACTTCTATAATTCCTGTCACATTATTTCTAGAAAATTTATATTCTTTTGCGCTTCCATTAATGCCACAGAAAACAAAAGGCAAAGTAGAATTATTATAATACGGTACGATAAGGTACTTGGCCGCATTATCATCACACGCTATTACCACATCAGGTTTAAAACTTTCGATCACTTCTTTTGCTTTAATAGCAGCTCTTTTTTTAAAAAGTTCGGAAGGGTTCCTTTTAGTATCCATATGTATAATCTTTAAATCAATAAGTAAGGAACTGTTATTTTTGACAGTTTTAATACCTCTTTCTATTCCCTTGCTCCAAAGAAACTCTTTATTGTATGAATCAATGAAAAGTACCCTTTTTTTATCTTGTGAATTTGCAAATAAATAAAACGGAATAAAAAGAATCATACACATAAAATAAATCTGTTTCATAACATCTCCTTATTCAATCATGCTTGCATTTTCTAGCAAAGCAAGAGGTAATACAACTTTTAGTTTTTTCATTAACGTTACATTTATATAAATTTCTGCTTTTTTGTTTTCTACCACTTTTATCTCTGAAGTTTTTTTACCTTTTAAAATATCCAAGGCTGTATTCGCAGCCCATTCTCCTTGCTCTTCTGGTTTATTTGCAAAAGTAAGCAAAGCAGTCTCACTTCCAAGTTTAACCGTTGCAACACTAGGAATGATTGTATGTTTTAAAATATATTCTTTTAAATATTTTTTTGTTATTGAAGCCCTAAGCGTTGCAAAAGTTCCTAATATTAAAATATCTGCTTCTTTTTGAGCCATTACAAAATATTTTTCTAGCTCTTTTTTACTAGTAATAAAATAGGTTTTTACTTTGGTTTTAAGTTTTTTTTCAAAAGTAAGGACTACTTTATGAGAAGACAAGGTATCATCATTAAAATAAACAATACGATTCCCTTTTGAGTATTTTTTAATAACCTCTATTAATTGAGGGACTAAGGTTACTTCCAACATACCAGTAACATTCTTATTAGAAAAATTATATATTTTGGCACTTCCATTAATTCCACAAAAAACAAAAGGTAAAGAACTTTTTAAATAATAAGGAACAAGCACATATTTGGCGGCATTATCATCTGAAACAATGACTACATCAGGCTTAAAACTCTCAATTAAATGTTTTACTTTTAAACCTGCGTTTATTTTAAATTTTTCAGAATAATTTAGTTTTGTATTCATTTCTATTATTTTTAAATCAATTTTCATCTCAGAGTTTTTTATTGTTTTTTTAATTGCTTTAGTAATTCCATCACTCCAAGCATAACCACTGTGATAAGAATTCACATACAATACTTTTTTTATTGTTTCACTTTTGGCATAAACATCTAGGGGTACAAGAATATATGCGATTACTAAAAGATAGAAAATATATTGCATTTTTTCTCCTTTATATTAATTATTTGACGAACAATATTTGTATTTTTTATTAAGGAAAAAAAAGAATCACAAGAAATAAATATTTTTTCATCATAATAGATCCTATAACAAATAATTTAATATATTATAGACTCAATTGAAATTATTTTACTTAAGACAGAAGTTTATATCAATAGTTTTAGTTTTACCAAGTAAAAGCCAGTACTTTTTTAAAAAAAAACAAAAATAATCATTATTTATTAAGTTTTTCTTTTAATTGTGAAGTATAAAACCTTACTTCTTGTTTTTTTTAAGTTTTTCTCGCAGTTCTTTCATAAATCGTAAAGAAGGGTCGTGTTTGATTGTTCTATACGAAACATCTTTTTCTAACCATAAAGAATGTTTTTCATATCTTTGATATTCAGAATGAGCAATGAGGTAAGTAATACTTGAATATTTTTTCTTAAGATATTCAATAAGTTCGATATTGGCTTCTAACTGTTTTTGACTTAGATTATCTTCAAAATTTTCACCGCCTACATTCTCAATACCAATACTGGAATAATTAAGGCCAATTACATGTCTTGCCATAGTTGTTTCATCCATCATTTGATAAATACTCCCATCTCTATTCACTAAAAAATGTGTTGAAACATTTAATTTRCCTGCWTTTGAGATATCGCCTCTGTCATTTGGTAAAACAGAAGMATAAAAGCGCATAAARGATGWGTTRAAATCATTGATTCCTGTATGGTGCACTACTATAATTTCTGGCTTTATCTTTATATTGTTTACCTCAAGGGCATAATGCGATTTTATATATTCTTTTGTAAGTTCTACTCTTTTATTATCAAAAACAATTCTTTTTTGAATAATATCWATMGCAAAAAATTCTGAYAAAAGAAGGAATATTAGTATTGTRATTTTCATATTCTATTGTATCTTTATCAAMGTGTTTTTATTCATCTAAAGATACTTTCTTTAAATAAGTACTTATTTTTGGTACATTGTTTTTTCTRCAAACCAAACAAGTAGGAATATTTACAATACTYTTATCTACTTTTGTRATTTTTACTTTATTTAAGTAACCATATCKCTCTACAATTGATTTAGGYAAAATAGTACTTCCCATTCCCARTTCMACACAAGCRAGRATAACTTCAAAATTAGCCAATTCTAAGACTTCATAATCACTAATACCCAAATACTCATAATAAATTTTTGAAGCATTAAAAAAAGCACAAATACCTTCATGCCCTAAAATAGACTTCTTTGAAACGTCATTTTTTGATTCTATAAACAATAAGTCATTGTCAAACTTTTTTAATAAGATTAAATTTTCATGTTTTGGTTCATTATTAATAAAAGCAATATCCACCTTGTATTCCAATAACATTTGCGTAAGYGCTATAGTATTATTGGTAACCAGTTCTAATTTAATTTCGCAGTGATCTTTATTTAGTTTTTTTAATAAAGGGATGAGTCTCATTTTTGTATTAGAATACGTAGAGCCTATAATAAGAGAGTCTTGTTTTTTTATATTTCTTATCTGGGACTTTGCTTCTTTTACTTTATTTACTATTTCTTGGGCTAAAGGTAAAAGTTTTTCTCCTTCTTTAGTTAATAATACTCCTTTAGGAACACGGTGGAAGAGTTCAAATGAAATATTTTTTTCTAATTGTTTGATTCGTAAACTTACATTTGTTTGTGTCACTTTTAATTTTTTAGCAGCCAGACTAATACTTTTTTTCTTAGCTACTTCTACAAAAACCTTCAAAAGATTTGAATCCATATAATCATCCTTTATATAATCAATAATTATTCATTATTTGACATAGTATAACTAATAGTAATACTATGTCAAATAAATAAATCATATTAGACAAGGGAAAAAATATGGATAAGCAAAAAATACTAAATATTTTAAGAGAAGAGATTGTACCTGCACAAGGTTGTACCGAACCAATTGCAATAGCTTATGTTTGTGCAAAAGCAAAAGAAGTATTGGGTTTTATGCCTTCAAAAATTGATATTTATGTATCTGGGAATATGATAAAAAATGTTAAATCAGTTACCATTCCAAACAGTGAAAGCATGGTTGGAATAGAAGCAGCGGTAGCATTAGGCCTTAGTGCAGGAGATTCCAAAAAAGAATTAATGGTAATTAGTGATTTAAGTAAAAAAGACATACAAAAAGCAAAACACTACTTAGACACGCATACTATAAATGTAATTCATGATAAAAGCTCTGTTAAACTTTATATAAGAGTAGAAGCTTTTTACAAAAATGATTTTGCACTCGTTGAGATAAAACATTTTCACACCAATATTACAAGAATTGAAAAAAACAAAAAAATTCTAGTGGAACAAATATGTAATGATATTGATTTTAAAACAACTAAAGATGATCGTGCTGATTTAAGTATCAAAACAATTTATAGTTTTGCTAAAAGTATTGACACAAAAGAAGTTGAAGACTTATTTGATCAAGTCATACGTCTAAATTCAAGTATTGCAAATGCAGGGTTAAAAGAAGAATTTGGGGTTAACATAGGAAGTTTGATTCAGAAAAATATGAATGAAGGTTTTTACGGAAAAGATATACGAAATAAATGTGTTTCTTTTACAGCAGCAGGAAGTGATGCACGAATGAGTGGCTGTTCTTTACCTGTTATGACCACAAGTGGTAGTGGAAACCAAGGAATGACAGCTTCTTTGCCTATTATAAAATATGCCCAAGAAAAAAAGTTATCAAAAGAACAATTAATTAGAGGCTTGGTATTTTCTCATCTCTGCACCATTCATTTAAAAACAAGTGTGGGAAGACTTTCTGCTTATTGTGGAGTAATGTGTGCAGCCAGTGCTGTTGCAGGTGGAATTTCTTTTTTAGAAGACGCTTCTTATGATACAGTAGCAAATTCCATTAGTAATAACCTTGGAAATGTTTCAGGCATTATTTGTGATGGAGCAAAAGCATCCTGTGCAACTAAAATTGCCACTGGTTTGTATGCTGCGTTTGATTCCTCTATGCTTGCATTAAATCAAAAATACTTACAAGATGGAGAAGGCATTATTTCTTCAAATGTAGAAGCTACCATTAAAAACATTGGGGTATTAGCACAAGTAGGTATGAGAAAAACAGATGAAGTTATTTTGAATATTATGCAAAAAAAGACATAAAAACCTTTCTTTCATAAAGCGAATAAGAAATATTTTTAGCACAGCACTTCAAAAATTTTCTTATTCGTCCCTAGCTAAATTTTAGCTCCCATAATGTACTTATTCCCCTGCCCTTGCAAACGAATCAATCTGCTGTTTTTTAATATTTCCCATTCATCAATGGGATCGAGTTTATTCCATGCTTTCATCATATTTTTTTCTTGTTTTGACATTCTAATATTATATTTATCGCTCATATAAAAATATATTCTTGCGATATCTCCTTTAATTTCATCTCTAACATAAGCTCTTCTCTTTTTAAAATCAATTTGTACTTCACAAATACCGTATTGTTTAACAAGAGGAGAAAGTGCTCCAAACTTATAGTTAGACCTATTGGCATTAACTTCACCAATTGAGGGTACTAAATTATGCATATCTGCTTCCATGGCTTTAAAAGTTTTGTCTTTTCTACAGGCTTTTCTTCCACCTTTTTTCCAACAAGACAGATGTTTTCCAAAATTATGGGCGCTCATAACATGTTCCCATTCAATACGTTTTGCTCTTATATTTATTTTTCCTGATTTATAAAAAGGTTTTCTTGCAGAATAATACTGTTTATCTTCTATTATTAAGGTCTTGTATTTACCTTTTATTCTTTTTATTTCATATGGGTTTAAACAATAAAAAGAAACTTGTTTATCAAAATATACCTTTTTTAAGAGTATCTTTTTAGATTTTGAAAAAGAAGTAGCACTAAGAGACAAGCCTAAAAGCAGTAAAGATAATAAAATATTCATAAGATTCCTTAAAAAAATAAAGCGTATTTTAGCAGGATAATTCAAAAGAAAAGAGATTTAAAAGAAAGTTATTTCATTTAATAAAATATATGCGAATAAAAGAAGATAAATAAGTAAAAGCTTTAGAACTTTGTGTCAAAATAAGAAAGATAAATCAAAAATTGAAAAAAGAATTTTGAAAATATTTTTTAATATCCTATACTTCAAGCACAATTATTAATAATGAGCATAAAAAATGACCGATATAATTAAAAACAATAATAATGTAAATCTTAAAAAACCTACAAATGAACTAACACCTCATCAAAAAGAAGTTTTTAATAATGTTACATCCTTAATAGATTCAAAAGTAAAATCAATTTTAAAATCAAACAATCTTGATGATTATATGTTGTCTTTAACAGGAGCAGCAGGTACGGGAAAAACCTACCTTACAACACAAATTGCAAAATATTTAAGAGATAAAAAAGACAAAGATTTTTCTTTTACAATTACAGCACCTACTCATAAAGCGGTAGCCGTAATATCTTCTATGTTACGAGCCAATAAAATACAAGCTTCTTGTAAAACTATTCACTCTTTTTTAGGAATCAAACCTTTTCGTGATTTTGATAAGGGAATTGAGACCTTCAAAATAGACAAAACAAAAAAAGCCCATGAAAGTGCTTCTATATTAATAGTTGATGAAAGTTCAATGATAGGGACTGAACTCTTTTCTTATATAAAAGAAGCTATTGAAGAAGAACGCATTAATTTTGTTTTTTTCATAGGTGATCCTTATCAGTTGTTACCTGTTGATAACAGTGAAAATAAAATATATTCATTAAAAAATCGTTTTTCTTTAGATGAAGTTGTTAGACAAGCAAAAGACAGTTATATTATAAAGATTGCTACAAAACTAAGAGAAAGAATAATGCAAAAAAACTTTATTCCTCTACAAGAATTTTTTATGGAAAATTACCATAAAGAATTGGCATTTTTTAACAATTTTAAAGACTTTACCGATGATTTTCATAAAAATGAACGTTGGTATAAAGAAGATAAGATAATAGCCACCTATAAAAATAAAGATGTAGATTCATTTAACAATCTTATAAGAAGAAAATTTTGGGAACAACATGGTGTTATTAATCCTCCTACTTATTTACAAGGGGATACTTTACGTTTTAGAGAAGCCTACAGTGTAAATGACATTTCTTTATATCACAATGGTCAAGTAGTAGAACTTCAAAGAGCCCAACAAAAATATCACGACAGTTTGGGAATTTATTATTGGGAGTGCCAAAATATTGGGGCTTTAGAGCAGCAAGTATTTAGAGTAATAGAACCTTCTTCACTAAAAGCCTTCAATGATAAATTAAAAGCCATTGTAAGTGCAGCTAAGAGAGCCTCTCACCCACAGAAAAAAGAATTATGGGTAACGTTCTATGCCGTACGAGATATGTTTGCTGATGTTCAATACGTACATTCTTCTACTATACACAAATTACAAGGAAGTACCCACGATGTAGCTTATATTGATTTGTTTTCTTTATCTGATAACAGATATATGAGTGATGAGGAAAAATATCGTTTGGCTTATGTTTCTATTACAAGAGCAAGTAAAGATATCAAAATATTTATGCCTCACTTCCAGTACAATGAACAAGAAAGCATAATGAATGTTGTTAACGAATTTGATGCTATTGATGATGCTTTAAAACGCATAGAATTTTAGGAAAAAAATAAAATTTATATTAAGAAGAAGACCTATGTTTTCTTAGGTCTTCTTCTTTATTTATTCTGAGAAGAATTTATTATCATAAGTACTCAAATTTTCTATTTCACGATTAATCTTTTTCTCAAAACTTTTATTATTTATAAATTGATCAATATATAGTTTTGCTAGTCTGGTTTTAAAACTGTAGTGACTTGGATAGTATTCTCTAAGTAAAAAATAAACATATCGTGCCAATTCATCTTTCCCCATGAATTGATGTTCTTTTTTATCTACTTTAGCAACCGCACAAGTAAGTCCTTCTTCTATAGCTTCAACTATACTTACTACCGTTTTTTCTTTTGCAAATATAACCGTAAACCTATCTCCTATTTCATGATCACTATCATGGGCATCGGAGTTTCCAAAGGGAGCTAAGTACTTATATTTATTTTGTGTTTCATAAGTAGTTATATATACTAAATTGTTATATTCTCGAACCTTTTCTTCTCCAAATATTTCCACGCCATCAAGTCTTGAACTTTTTAACATCTCTTTATAAGCTGCTTGGTCAAGATGGAACTTCCCCGTTCTATATACCCAATTTGGATGAGATAATATTGCAAGCCCTTTGGCATCTTTAATTTTATTTATAACCCAAATGTTTTTTGCATAATGCGTCAGATTTAAATCTTTTTCTAAATCTTGCGTTTTTAAATCTTCAACAATATCTTCAAGTTCTTTTTCATACTTATCTACATCTTTTCTTTGTTGCTCAATCGATTTATTCGCATTAATTGCCAGCATATGTCCATTTCCTTGAGCAATTGACATGTCTTTTCTTCCACCCGTACTTACTTCTTCACCTTTTAATAACAAAATATTTATATTATGTTCTTCTACTTTTTCAAGTGCATTCAAACACCCTTCATAACCATCATGATCTGTAATACTCATAAAATCCATTCCTGCATCAAGGCAACCCAAAACCATTGCAAATGGACTTGTTCTTCCATCTGAATACGTAGAATGCATATGTAAATCACCTTTTAGAGGTCTTCTATTCATCATATCTTTGTTAAGACAATAAAGACTTAGGGATTGGCTGTCTTTGTATTTATAATGAATTTTCACTAAAAATTCGCCTAAATGAGGCATTTTATATGAAAAGAAAATGTGATTGATGTCTTTTTTGAAAGCTACATCTTCTTTATAAAAAAAATTATCCTTTGAAGATATCTCAATTGAGTCAATATGATCTGTATTTTGAAGGTTTACTTGGTAGTTTACAAGAATATCTTGTTCTACTACTTTTGGAAGAATTTTCATAATTTCTCTCTTATTTTAATCTGTAATAATTTGTTCTAAAAATTGTTTTAATCTATCACTTTGAGGATTCTCAAAAAACTCTTTTGGAGTATTTTCTTCAATGATTTGTCCACCATCCATAAAAATAACTCGATCTGCAACTTTTTTTGCAAAACCCATTTCATGAGTTACACAAACCATTGTTTTTTTCTCTTTGGCTAATTCAACCATTACATCCAATACTTCATTAATCATTTCAGGATCAAGTGCAGAGGTTGGTTCATCAAAAAGCATAATGGAAGGGTTTTTACAAAGACCTCTTGCAATTGCAACTCTTTGTTGTTGACCGCCACTTAGTTGATTGGGATATTTATGCGCTTGTTCTTCTATATTTACTCTCTTTAAATATTTCATTGCTGTTTTAGTAGCTTCTGTTTTAGAAATACCTTTTACATGAGTGGGTGCAAGTGTTAAGTTTTCTAAAATAGTAAGATGTGGGAATAAATTAAAATGTTGAAAAACCATGGTAACATTTTTTCTTAATTCTTTTATTTTTTTCACATCGTCTTTAAGTTCAATACCCTCAACTACGACAGTTCCTTTTTGAAATTGTTCAAGATAATTTATACACCTTATTAGCGTAGACTTCCCTGAACCACTGGGTCCACAGATCACAACTATTTCACCCTCTTTAACATTTAAATTAATATTTTTTAGTACATGAAAATCATCGTACCATTTATGTAAATTCTTCATTTCAATAATATTATTCATCTAATATTCTCTCCTTTTATAACTTAAAGCATTCATAAAATATGCTCTTTTTTTATCTATCTTCCAGTGTTTAACCTATTTTCTAAAACTTTAGAATATTTTGATAAACCAGAACAAAATATCAAAAATATTAATGTTACAAATACATAACCTTCTGTTACAAAACCCGTCCAATGTGAATCAGCAGATGTTAAACCAACCATAGTAAGTAAATCAAATAAGCCTATTATTAATACCAGGGTTGTATCTTTAAATACGCTAATTGCATTTCCAACTAAATTTGGTATTGAAACTTTAATTGCTTGTGGTAAGATAATTACTAAGGTTTTTTGCCAATAACCTAGTCCTTCAGAATCAGCAGCTTCATATTGACCATGTGGTATTGCTTGTAAACCACCTCTAATTACTTCTGCTATATAAGCAGATTGAAATAAAGTAATAACAATTAAAACGCGTAATAATTTATCAAAGGTCATACCTTCAGGAAAAAACATTGGCAATAAAACGGAACCCATAAATAAAATAGTAATAAGAGGCACACCTCTAATAAACTCAATATAAACGATACTTAAACTTCTTATTATAGGAAGATTGCTTTGTCTTCCAAGAGCCAAGAGCACTCCTATTGGCATGGAGAATACTATTCCTATTGAAGAGATAACTAAAGTAAGCATCAAACCACCCCATTTATCTGTAGGAACCTCAACTAAACCAAAACTACCTCCCGTTAATAAAAAATATGAAATTATGGGAAATAA
Organism: Arcobacter sp.; assembly: GCA_002733685.1. Classification (GTDB taxonomy): domain Bacteria; phylum Campylobacterota; class Campylobacteria; order Campylobacterales; family Arcobacteraceae; genus NORP36. The sequence continues at coordinate 16,784 of NVWN01000005.1, forward strand.
AGAAAAAACAGCTATTTTTGTTTTATAATCTTTTCCTGTATATTTAAATAAAGCAATAAAGACAATAGCTAAAGCAAACATCAAATTAATTCTATATATTTCACTCTCAGGATAAAAACCATAAATGAAAAAATCAATTTTATGTATGATAAAAACCCAACAGGCTCCATCGCCTGTACAGGCCGCTTTTGTTGTTCCTATAAAATTAGCATCAATTAGTGCCCATGTAACAAAAGGAGGAATACTTATGTACAAAAAAGCCAATATTAAAAGTGAAAAAATCACTTCAAGGGGGGAGGAAACAAGATTATTTAAAATCCATCTTATAGGACCTTTTACAGAGGTAGGAGCTTCTTTTATTTCTTCTATTTTAAAAATTGCCATTATCTACCCTTTATTTCCATTTTTTTATTTACGTAATTTAATACAAGAGAGATAAGCAAACTAATGACCAAATATACACTCATAGTCATCAAAATAATTTCGATTGCTTGTCCTGTTTGATTTAAGGCGGTTCCCCCAAAGATTGTTACAAGTTCGGGATAACCAATGGCTGTTGCTAAGGATGAGTTTTTTACTACACTTAAAAATTGACTAATAATAGGAGGCATTGCAATTCTAATAGCTTGAGGTAAAATTACATATTTTAAGGCTTCATATTTACTGAGTCCTAAGTCAATAGCTGCTTCTTTTTGACCATTATCAACGGCTTCTATCCCACTTCTTACGGCTTCTGCTGTAAATGTTGCCGTATAAATAGATAAAGAAAATGCCAATGCTAAAAATTCAGGACTGTAAGTCATTCCTCCCTCATAATTAAATCCTTTTAAGGTAGGATCATCAAAACTCAAGGGACTTCCCAATAATAAATAAACCAGGAAAGGAACAGCTATTAGAATAAGAATATTCCAAGGTAAAAGAAAAGTATCTTTACCTGTTTCTTCAAATTTTTTCTTTACTCTTCTTGATAAATAAATAACCATAACAATAGCAGCTAAAAAGGAGAGTATAACGAAAGAAAAACCATCTTCCATTATGGGTCTTGGTACACTAAACCCACGATTGTTTAATATCATGTCTGCCCCAAGTTCAATACTCTTTTTTGGACTTGGAAGCGAGGCTAAAACAACATTGTACCAAAATAATATTTGCAATAATAAGGGTATATTTCTAAAAATCTCTACATATGCCCATGCAAATCTAGACACCAAAAAGATTTTTGATAATCTTGCAATACCTATGATTACACCTATGATTGTAGAAAACACAATAGCAATTATTGATACATACAGTGTATTAGAAATACCCACTATAAAAGCATCAAAATATGTCGAAGTAGAACTAAAAGGAATGGGAGATTCAGAAATCTCAAAACCAGCCCTCTCGTTTAAAAATTCAAATCCAGTTTTAATACCTCTTGCGTCAATATTAATAAATAAGTTTGTAAGCATAAACCACAAACTTATCACTAAAAGAGTCACAATAACAAATTGAAAAAATATAGCTCTAACTGTTTTATTATAAAAAAATGACAAGAATAACCTTTTAAATTTATTTTAAAGAGTAATATCTTGAGAAATTAAAAAGTCAAATATTCATTTATTTGATTTTTTAATTTTCCAAAGATATGAAAATTCAAGAGCAAAGCTCTTGAATTTAAATTTTTATCTAAAAGGAGGAGAATAAAGAATCCCACCGTTGTTCCATAGAGCATTTACACCTCTTTTGATTCCAAGTGGTGTATTTACCCCTAAATGTTTCTCAAATGATTCACCGTAGTTACCTACTTGTGTGATAATATTATAAGCCCATTTAGGATCTAAACCTAACATTTTTCCAAGATTACTGTTAACACCTAAAAGTCTTTGAATTTCCGGATTTTTAGAGTTTTTAGCTAAAGAAGCCGCATTTTGAGAAGTAATACCCAATTCTTCTGCTGTGATCATTGCGTTTAATGACCATTTAACTATGTTAAACCAACGATCATCACCCTGTCTTACAACTGGACCTAATGGTTCTTTTGAGATAATATTTGGTAAAACTTTGAATTTACTTTTATCTAATACAGTTAATTTAGAATATAATCCAGATTGATCTGTTGTAATAACATCACAACGTCCTGCTTTAAAACCAGCAATAACTTGTGCATCTGTATCATATAAAACAGATTTGTATTTCATATTATGTTCCATAAAATAATCTGCAATGTTCAGCTCTGTTGTATTTCCAGTTTGCATACAAAAAGTTGCACCGTCTAATTCTTTTACATCATTTACACCAAGTGATTTGGCTACTAAAAATCCTTGACCATCATAATAATTAACACCTGCAAAGTTAAGACCAAGAGATGAATCTCTAGTAAATGTCCATGTTGTTGATCTTGCTAACATATCAATTTCACCACTTTGAAGTGCAAGAAATCTCTCTTTAGATGTTAGAGGATGATTTGTTAATTTATCGGCATCTCCCAAAACTGCTGCTGCAACTGCTCTACAAAGATCAATATCAAAACCTTTCCAAACTTTGTCATCGCCCATTTCAGCAAAACCAGCAAAACCAGTTGACATACCACAGTGTACAACACCTTCTTTTTTTACTTTTTCAAAAGTACCAGCACTTGCACTCATTCCAATTACAGCTATTGCTGGTAATAACATTTTTAATATTTTTTTCATCATCTCTCCTATAAGATATTTTTAAGATTCGAAATATAGTATATCGTAAAGATATAATATATACATAATAAATATATAATATATACTTATTATATGTTTTTCTTAAAGCCTTTAATAAACGAAAACTGTAATTTTCACATAATGACTTTATCAAATGAAGGATACTAAATACTAATTACAAAACGATTACACAAGTAATATAAATGCTCTTATTGTAAGAGGTTTTCTTTAATTATTCACTTTTTCTAAGAATTAAAAAATCTATGGGCCTTTAGTTTAAAATAAAAATAGCACAAAATGTCAAGATTAAAAGATTTAAACTTTATATACTTAAAGAAAAAGGCTTATTATGGAATTAGAAACAATATTTAATGTTATTACAACAAAAAAAGTAAAAGAATCCGTGCAATTTTATACATCAATTTTCAATTTTGAGATTGTTGCCAATTTAGATTGGTATGTACATCTTAAACATGAGAGTAGTAGGATGGAATTGGCTTTTATGCAGCCAAACCATCCCTCTCAAGGACCTATATTTAAAAATGAGTTAAACGCCAAAGGTTTGATATTAAGTTTTCAAGTTAAGGATGCTAAAAAAGAGTATAATTCAATGAAAAATAAGAATATAGATATAGAATTTGATTTAAAAGAAGAAGAATGGGGACAACTTCATTTTGGAATTTTAGATCCAAATAATATTTCTATCGATATCGTTCAACATTTGGAATAAAATGAATAAAAAAAGATTTGATACGTATTGTGAGTCTACTTTTAAAGCAATTATTTACATTCAAAATAATATAGAAGAAAACATTGACTTAAGTGATATAGCAAAAGAAGCAGGATACTCCTTATATCACTTTCACCGAATTTTCAAAAAAATTATTGGAGAGTCACTTAAATCTTACATACGACGAATTAGGCTGGAAAATGCAGCTTTTACTTTACAAATACAAAACAAGAGCATTATTGATATTGCATTAGACAGTGGTTTTTATACTCCTGAGACTTTTTCTAAAGCGTTTAATAAATACTTTGGAAAACTTCCTTCTAAATATAAGAATAAAGTGTCTTTATACAATGACTCAAATATTAGCAGTATTAAAAAAGTATTTTTTACAGGGAGAACCTGTATCTTTAGGCGTCATACTGGTTTATATACTAAAAGTGGCACTCCTTATGAAAAGAATTCTCTTTGGCACTCTATCCTTTTGCAAAGCGATTTAGCATCAAAAAATGTATGGGATTATGAATTATTTGGAATAAGCCATGATGACCCTTCCATCACCAGTGAAAAAAACATAAGATATGATGCTTGTATTGCTGCAAAGAACGATGAAAAGCAGCTTCTTTGCAGCAAAAACTGCAAGAAGGTTTTTATATTGTAGCTGTTCATCATGGTAGTTTTGAAGAGTTAATTCAAAGTTATAATTATTTGATTTATTCATGGTTAAAAAAATATGATTTTATAATGAACCACAAAATTCCTCCTTTTGAACAATTTTGTAAGAATCATATAAAAATTTACATTCCTATTTTATAAGTACATTTATCTCTGCACATTAGTGAATAGAACTTCTTTTTATTTGTAAAAAATTCCTAAACTAATTAGTCCATAAACAATAAGAACAATTGATAATATTTTTATAAAACTAGAAAGTTTAATTAACATATTTGCTTCAATTTTACTTTGTATTTTACCTATAGCTACCAAGTAAAGGTATATACCAGCAATTAGCGATATCACCGCATCTGTCATTTCGTACATTTTATTCCTTATATATTATGAATATTTTTGAAATTATAACATTTTTAAACAGTAATAAATAAAGGTGCTTTCCCACTTTAACTTAGAACAGACTATTTGCCATGATTTCTTAAAAGATAGGACTACCAACACCGTTATTCTGCTAAAGAAGCTTCAATTGTCAATAAATTGTCAAGATATATACACTTTTCAACTTTACAAAAAAAGATTAAAATTATAGTTAATAAAATAAATTATTTACAGGAGTATTATGAAAATATTTGCACCATGGGAAAAAGCATTTAAAAGAATTGCAACACCTTTTGAACATTTTATACATGCCCAAACGACAACGGGTTTAATACTAGCTTTTATGACAGTTTTGGCTCTTGTTCTAGCAAACTCTCCCTTTTCACAGACATATTTGGATTTTTTCCATATCAATATTGATTTTAAAGTTGGTTCTTGGGCTTTATCTCATAGCCTTCATCACTGGATAAACGATGGTCTTATGGCTGTATTTTTCTTTATCATTGGACTTGAAATAAAAAGAGAAATAACAGCAGGAGAATTGTCAAACTTAAAAGTTGCCATCTTACCTATTATTGCAGCTATTGGGGGAATGGTCTTTCCTGCTATGATTTATTTGTATTTTAATTATGATGGAGCAGGCTCAAATGGCTGGGGAATACCTATGGCTACTGACATTGCTTTTGCTATTAGTGCGCTTGTTCTTTTAGGTAAAAGAGTGCCTACAGCATTGGTGACTTTTTTAGTAGCTCTTGCTATTGTTGATGATTTAGGAGCAGTTTTAGTCATCGCACTTTTTTATACAGATACTATAAATATGTTAGCTTTAGGCTTAGCGGGTGTTATGTTTCTAGTCATGATAAGCTTAAACAGATTCGGGATTCATGCCATTTTGCCTTATTTTATTGTGGGCTTACTTATGTGGTTTTTTATGCTTGAATCTGGAGTTCATGCAACGATTGCTGGGGTTTTAGCAGCACTTACCATTCCTTCTACACCCAAAAGAGCTCCGGCCTCATTTCCTGAAGATACAATAAAACTCATAAAAGAGTACGAGAAATATCCCAATGAAGAAAATCATGCCATGCATGAAAATCAAAAAGCCTTGATTATCAACATAAAAGATAAAATAGATGCAATAGGAACTCCAGCAGCAAGGCTTGAACATGGACTTCATCTACCAGTTGCACTCATTATTATTCCACTTTTTGCTTTAGCAAATGCGGGCATTGCCATTGATTTTTCATCTCTTGTTACTACTGCTTTAGAACCAGTATCCCTTGGAATTATAGCTGGGCTTATTGGAGGAAAAGTACTTGGAATATTTGGTTTATCATGGCTTGCTATAAAACTAAAAATCGCACAACTACCAAAAGGAAGCACTATGAGTCAAATATTTGGCGTGTCTTTTTTAGGTGGTATTGGTTTTACAATGTCTATTTTTGTGGCAGATTTAGCTTTTATAAATACTCCTGAGCTAATCTTACAAGCAAAAGTTGGAATACTTTGTGCTTCTTTATTTGCTGGATTATTTGGATTTCTTTGGTTAAAGTATATTGCAAAGAGGGTATAATAAAGGAAAAGTGAAATATGAAAAAAGTACTGCTCGTTGAAGATGACTTAGTTTTACAAAAGTTAATAAGTGAATATCTAGAAGAATACAGTTATTTATGCAGTGCTTTCTCAAATCCAGTAGAAGCATTGCAAACCTTTAGAGACAAACCAGATGATTTTACTATTGCTATACTTGATTTAGGGCTTCCAAATATGGATGGTTTTGATTTGTTTAAAAAATTAAAACAAATAAAAGACATTCCCATCATCATCTCCACAGCAAGAGATGATATAGGAAATAAAATCTATGGTTACGAGTTAGGGACCGATGATTATCTCTCAAAACCCTATGAACCAAGAGAATTAGTACTTAGAATTGAAGCCACCTTAAAAAGATACAATAAAGCAGCATCGATTAAAATACATGACTTAAGTATTGATATAAGCAGCTCAAGAGTTTTTTTAAATGCGCTTGAAATTGAGTTTACCAAAATCGAAAAAGAAATCTTTTTATTATTTATCAATAATCTAAATAAAATCTTTTCAAGAGAAGATATAGTAAACCAAAGCTCCCTTAAAGACGATACTAAAAACAGAACAGTAGATATGCATATAAGCAATATTAGATATAAGATTGATGACAATTCAAAAAAGCCTAAGTATATAAAATCTATTTGGGGTATTGGGTATAAGTTTTTTTATGACAATTAGAAAACAACTYTTTATATCTTTTRCWTTAATATTAATAATTGTTGCTTTTATTATTGGYGTTTTTTTCTATACTATTTATAAACTWAACAGCATMAACTCCCAACAAAATCAYCGTTATGACCAACTAATAAGAGTAAAAAARTTAAGTGARTTTAACAACTCTTATTCGTGGATWGTWCTTGATGTRATWACTGATTTTGACAAAATACAAATAGTAAAACTAAGAATTRAAAAAGCCMWYSYGCTTTTTAAAAACCTAAACTCTTTAAAAACTACGATTATAAATAATYMAGAATCACAAGAAGAAAAAAAGAATYTGGTYTTGATYTTTACRTATTTTGAARARATGCAAATAATGATWAAAGAWGATTTATATACWTTAGTACTTAWGAAAAACAGTRACTTTAAYRWWTTTAACAAAAAKTTTGAAMACRTAYATATAAATACACAAAAAGTACTYGCSCTAGAAATAAACTATCTAAAAAATAAACTAAAACAAACACAAGATTTAAGAAATKCYTTTCTTGATACTATAAAACTTGAATTACTTGTTGTTTTTGTTATTTTGTTTTTACTTTCTTTTGTTATTTCTTCAAAAATAATAAGCGAGATAAAAGAGAAATTGTACAGACTCAATCAAGGTGTATTACAACTTTTTAAAAATGGGGAAGAAACGATCAAAGTAGACATTGGAGAAAACAATGAACTTTATGAAATCACCAAAAATCTTAATTCTTATTTAGAAAAACAAGCAGATATTATTCATTCAAGAGAAGAACTTTTAAGAAACATAAGCCATGAGCTAAAAACCCCMATAGCTAAAGCAAAATTTATGCTTGCGAAAATTAAAAATACAGAAGATAAACAAACATTTAACGATATAAATACCATTTTTAATGATATWGAAATGCTYACTTCTAAACTCTTAGAAAGAGAGAAACTAAACTTTGCTGTTTTAAAAAGAAGCAAWTTTAAAGCAAGYTCACTGATTCTTAAGTCTTTATCCAAGCTCTTAATTGAAGATGAAAGTAAAATAAAAGTAAACATCAAAAATGATTTTAATATTGAAGCAGATTTTTATTACCTCAGCCTTGCACTAAAAAACTTGCTTGACAATGCCATAAAATATGCGAAAGATTTTCCTATTATAATAGAGAGTTATGAGAATACTATTTATGTCAAAAATATTTCAAATGAACTTTTAAATGATTTAATATACTACCTTCAACCTTTTACAAGAGAAGAAAACCAGCAACAAGGCCATGGTTTAGGCTTAAATATTGTTAGTAAAATCTTGACATTACATAGTTTTACTTTAGACTATAAACATAAAGATAACTACAATATCTTTTCTATATCCTTTAAATAAAACATCTTTAGTTTTTGTTAGGGATAAACACTACTTAGCTCCAGATTATTAGTAGTCAAGTAATAATATGAAGCTAAGCACTAATATCTTGGGTTAAGCTAAACTATGAGATAAAAAGCCTAAACCTATAAATAACACTGCGTCTATTATTATCAAGTTTCTTAAAAATTCCATGATAGCTCCTTTTGATACTTTCATTATAAAATACTTTTGTAAAGTTAAAAAGGTTACAGTCATTGACATATTCTTGACAAGTTTATATAAGATATTAAAAGCAGAGTATTTAACATGTTAGTAGAGAGAAAAGATGACTTAGTTAAGCATTGAGTGAATGTATAAAATGATTCTTAGCACAGCGTATTTTATTGTTATCTTGTTTTATAATACTTACAAAGGGATTGAGATATGTATTTGAGCCCCGCTTAATGTTTTTTCTTTGTATTTATACTCTTCATTACTTGCTCTAATAGAACCAAGCATTCCATCAACTATTAAACTATAGGTCATACTTAAACCTATTCCAGTACCTTGAAGCTGATGTTTGGTAGTAAAATAAGGTTCAAAAACTCTTTTTATAATATCTTTTTTAAAACCTTTGCCATTGTCTTTAAACGTTATATGTATCCTATTATCTTCTATATATGTTGTAATAAAAAGGTATTTTTGATTTGTGCAAGAAGAAAAAGCATCCTTTGCATTGGAGAAAAGATTCATATAACATTGAATGAGTTCATTTGCGCAACCATAATACATAATTGAATCATCTAAGTTTGTTATTATTTCAATCTTATGTTCACTACGTAAAGAACTAATTAAATTTAAAAATGTTTTTATATTTTTTGAAAAGTCAAAAGTACTCTTTTCTCTTCGCGAAGAACTAAAGTTTCGAAAATCATCAATCGTTTTAGATAAGTATTGGGCATTATTATTAATAAGATTACAATACTCAACAATAATTTCTTTTGTTAATACATCTGTTTCTTGTCTAAGCATTAAACCCGTTGCGCAGGTTGAGACTATTGATAAAGGCTGTCTCCATTGATGGGCTATATTACCAATCATTTCYCCCATAGAGGCCATTTTTGMTTGYTGAAGGATAAKATCATYYTGTTCTTTTYTATTGGTAATATCATGCCCTATTCCTAAAACACCGGCAACTTCTCCTTTATCGTTAATTAATGCTTTTTTTGTAGTTTCTAAAAGAACTGTTTTATTGYTTTTGAAATAAGTAACCCACTCTTCCTTGATTAATGTTTCTTGTGAATTCATTACTTTTTTATCATGAAATCTAAAAGAATCCGCAAGATCATTTTTTACAAAATCATAATCTGTTTTTCCAATAATTTGATTCTCTTTTTGACCAAAAAAGAGCTCAAATTCAGGATTACAAGCCAAATATACACCTTCTTTATCTTTTAACCACAACATATCTGGAATAGTTGAAAGAATATTCTTAAGCAGTATTTCACTCTCGCCTAATTGTTTATTAGTTTTCTCTAATGCTCTATACGTAAGTTCTTTCTCAATTGCAATGGAAGCTAGATTTGCATAAGAAGAGATCAATTTTAGTTCAAAAGAACTGGGTGCTTTGGGGGTGTTATTGTAAATAGCAAAAGTTCCTAATATTTCTTTATTAGAAGATAAAATTGGCTCAGACCAACAAGCATGAAGATTTGCTTTTCTTGTTAACTCTAAAAAAGGTGCCCAGTTTTCATGGCTATTAATATTTTCTACAATAACACGCTCTTTTTTATAAGCAGCTGCCCCACAAGAACCTATTTTTTCTCCAATTTCAACACCTTCAATCGCTTCATTATAAAAAGCAGGCAAACTGGGTGCAAAACCTTTACTTAGGTGTTTTTTTTCTTCATCCAATAAAAGAATAGAACAAAGTATTTTGGGACTTCTTTTTTCAGCCAAAAATATAATACTAAGAAGAATTGTTTCTAATTTACGCTCAATTGCAAGAGAAGAGAGAAGTTTTTCATTGTCTTCATAAATTATTTCATATTGTTTTTTTTCTGTGATATCTCTTGCTATACAAAAGAGCCCCAGTTTTTCTTTTCTATTATTATAAATAGGCTCTTTTGATGTATTAAAAAATGAATACTCCCCATTTTCTTTCAAAAATGATTCTTCGTATTTTCTTATTTTTCCCTCTTTTATAATATCTTGATCCATTTTATTAAATTTTTTGGCATTAGGCGTATCAAATAATTCAAAATCTGTTTTATTTAAAACGTCTGCTCTGTCTTTTTTAATAAAATCTAAGAATATTTTATTGAAATGCGTATATTCTCCCTTAATATTCTTAATAAATACTAAGTCTGGAATGAGTTCAAGATACTCATCAATATATGGGAAGTTATTATCTATAGTCATAAAATCACCCTTTTATATTATTCATAACGCTTATATTATGATAGATAAAATATACTTAAAATGCGTCAAAAATTATCTTTTAAAGATGAGAGGGATTAAGGTATTATGATGACTGGAATAGGCACCTATACTTTAGATAAAAAAAAGAACGAAGGAGAAAAGGCTACTTTGAATGAGCGATTAAATAGAAAAGTGGAGATGCAAGACTAGAGCTGTAATTTTTCGTATTTGAAGAAATATATTCTTAATTTATTTCTTTTAGTTCATTTTCTTTAATAATTACATCAAAATAGTTTGAATCATTTGGTCTTTTTGAAATATTACTAATGAAATCATCTCTACATCCAGTGTTGCAAAAGCCAACAGTATAACCTTTATAGTTACATAAAGAATCAGAAACTATTCTTTTTCCTGAACGAGGACAAAACTTATTTATTGCTTGTTTAAACATATTTTCCCTTTTCATAATAGTAAATTCTATTATATATATTTATGTATAAAACTTGTCTGAATATACATAAAATTCTATAATAAGACCCTTTTTACCGTACCTATGAAGAAAATAATACAATGTTTTTTTGAACATCTTTTTTCTTAACAAAAACTACACAAAAGTAAACTAAACTTTAGGAAAAATATAGGAGAACAAAATGAAGTTATTTTTATGCATGTGTATCTTGACTTTTAATGTGTTTGCAAGTGGTATTTTAGGTGAAAAAGCGCCTAGTTTTGGTGTAGATACATGGCTTCAAAACAACAATAAACCTACTCTTGATATCAAAGACTTCAAAGGCAAAGTGCTTTATGTATATGGTTTTCAAGCATGGTGTCCAGGCTGCCATTCTCATGGTTTTCCTACTCTTCAAAAATTATCAAAACACTATGCAGGAGATAAGGACGTAGCTTTTGTAGCTATTCAAACTGTTTTTGAAGGTTATTCAAGCAATACAATACAAGCAGCAGCAGAAATAATCAAAAGATATAAATTAACTATCCCTGTAGGTCACAGTGGAATAAATGGCAAACGATCAGAATTTATGTCACGTTATAAAAGTGGAGGCACGCCTTGGACAGTAATAATAGATAAAACGGGGGTCGTAAGATTCAATGATTTTCATGCCAAAGTGGAAAATATTATTCAGTATATGGATATGTTAAAAAAAGAGCTTTAAACTAAAAGCTCTTTTTAAAGATAGTATTATTAAACTATTTGCCTTAGAATTTAAAATATCAACGATAATAATAGGGAATAGATACAATTGCAAAATAATTTCTAAACCATTAAAAAATGAGTATCCTTGTTTTAAATTAACATTAGGCGCTAAACTTTAATTTTACTTGGTGGTATGCCAAAGTATCTTTTAAACTCTCTACTAAATTGACTGGTATTCTCATATCCAACTACCTCAGCCGCCTCTACTGCTTTCATGTTATTATATAAAATTAGTTGTCTGGCTTTGTACAGTCGAATTTTTTTGATGTATTGAATAGGGGTATCGTTTAATGCCTGTTTAAAAAGCCTATGAAAATTATTTATACTCATGTCTGCCAATCTTGCCATATCATTTAAAGATATTTTCTTTTCTATATTATGAACAATGTATTCTGTAACTCTTGATATTTTAGATATATTACTGTTTTCTTGGCAAAGTTGTTCAAGCATGGCACCATTATTACTTTGTAGTATTCTATAATACAATTCATCCAATAAACCATCACATAACATATTAGCTTCACTTTTATCTTCAAGGACAGTTATAAGTCTTAAGTAGATTTGTTGAATTACATCGGTTTTAATATTACAGGTAATAGAAAATACAATCTCTTTATTTCTTGACTCTGTATTAAAAAATTTGGAAAACTTTCTTACGACTCTTTGTAATCTGGCCATATCCAAGTTTACATATATACCAATTAGCTCCTGCTCTCCAAGTATATAAGTTTCACATTCAACAGGTTGAGGAGAGGTAATGACAAGATAATCAGTAGAACCATGTTCAAATTTTATATCATTTATATAACCAATCTTTTTTCCCTGACCTACAAAACTGAAACCTTTTTTATAAAGTAAAGGCATTAACTGATCATTTGAGGATACTTTAAACAATTTTATTTCATCTATATAAGTATCTGAAAACCCATCTTTTTTATCTAATCCATATAATTCACACAGTTTTGTTAATTTTAATAAGTCATTTTCCATATTTCTCTTTTGTGCTTTTGTTTATGTAATTTACGGTTTTTTGCCTATAACTGTTCATTTCATTGTGTTATTATACTATTAATTTACAAACAATTAAAAGATAGTTTAATACCTTTTGTTCAAATAGTATACTTTTTTAAACAATCAACCAGACATAGTAGTTTTTTGATTTAAATTTAAATCTGCCCTGATTGTTAGTAACTATTATTTGCTTTAACTTACCCCTTGCAACTCTTCACAATCATTTAAGTTAAATAGTTAAATTCACTGTGACAAATTGTCACCTATTTTTCTTCTTTTGTATTTTTGTGCTTTTGTGTATGTAATTTGTGCTTTTATAGCTGTATTTACATATTTTATAGTGTTATACTACATCAAATAAAAAAAGGACTAAGATGTCATCGGAAACAATAGATAATAAAAAAACAGTAATTTTAATTGGGGCAAATGGAAATATGGGGAAAGTCGCACTAAGTGGTTTAGGCAAACACAAAATTATAACAGCTGGTCGTTCAACTGAAAACAACGATTATGCAGTTGATATTACCAGTGAAGAATCTTTAAGAAAACTATACAAAGATGTTGGGCATTTTGATGCGGTTGTAAATACTGTAGGTACTTGTGAATATGCTGATTTTACAGAAATGACCGAAGCTCAATGGATGAATACTATTCAAAGTAAAATGATGGGGCAAATAAATATTGTTCGAATAGGTCAAGAATATATTGCAGATAAAGGTTCATTTACATTAATTACAGGAATATTAAATCTAAAACCAATTCCCTTTGCTATTGCAGATGCAACTACAAGTGGAGCAATAGATACTTTTGTTAAATGTGTGGCTTTTGAAATGCCACGTGGTATTCGTATAAACTCTATTAATCCTACTGTTTTAGAAGAAGCTTGGGATGTATATGGAGAAATGATGCCTGGTTTCCAGCCTGTTCCATCAGCTTTAGTTGGTAAAGCTTTTGAACGTTCTGTAGATGGATTCATTACAGGACAAGTTATTGTTGTAGATGCTTAATCAATAACACTAAAAATGCTTTCCAAGATATTTTTTGGAAAGTTAAGGGAAAACTAACTTAGTTCATACACTTTATTAAGAATTCTAAGTAAGCATTCCTATTTGTAAGATACTATTAATTTTTTAGAATTATAAACAAATAAAACTCTGACATTAACTATCAGAGTTTCAATATTTAGACCTTATCCATCTAATAATAATTTATCATCATCTAATTCTTCATTATCCTCACGTGCAAGTGCAAACAGATTAAGTAGATCTTTAACTTCATAAGAAGAGCGTTCTTTTCCCGATAAATCAAAAATGATCTTACCTTCATGCAACATGACTGTACGTGAACCATGGTCCAGCGCTTGACGCATTGAGTGCGTTACCATCATTACTGTCAATGTTTTCTCTTCAATAATTTGTGAAGAAATATCCATAATAAGCGCAGCTGTTTTGGGGTCAAGTGCAGCAGTATGTTCATCTAATAATAAAATACTGCTTGGCTGTAATGCGGACATTAATAAACTAACAGACTGTCGCTGACCTCCAGATAAAAGCCCCATTTCAGAATCTAATCTATCTTCAAGACCAAGATTAAGACGACTTAACTGCTCTTTAAATATTTTACGTAATTTGCTATTCAAGGCAAAAGATAAAGTGCCTCTCTTTCCACGACCATAAGCAATTGCCATATTTTCTTCTACCGTTAAATTACCACAAGTACCCGCAAGAGGATCTTGAAATACACGTGCTATATCTTTAGTACGCCCAGTTGCAGGTAATTTTGTCACATCCCTATCATCAAAAAATATATTTCCGTGAGTCGTTTCGATATCACCAGCAATGGTATTAAGTAAGGTTGATTTACCAGCACCGTTGGAACCAATAACTGTTATAAATTCACCGCTTGGAATAGTTAAATCAATCCCACGCAAAGCTAATTTTTCAGTTGCTAAACCAGGATTAAAGGTAACATGTAAATTTTTGCAACGGATCATACTTCTTTTCCTTTTTGTTTAGCTTTTTTGGCTTTCCATTCACTACGTAATTTTGGAAAGACTAATGATAAGGTAACCAGAACCGCTGTAAGCAGATTCAAATCCGAAGCTTGAAAACCTAAGAAGTCGGCATTAAGTGCCATAGAAACAGCAAGACGATACAAAATAGATCCAATTATACAACTCATTACAATGATTAAAATCGAACGAGTAGAAAATAATGATTCTCCGATAATAACGGCTGCTAAACCTACTACAATTGTTCCTATTCCCATTGTTGAATCTGCGAAACCATTGGTTTGTGCAAATAAAGCACCTGCAAGTCCAACTAATCCATTAGACAAAGCTAGTCCTACATATACTTTTTGATTAACAACAATACCATTTGCCTGAGCCATCCGTTTATTCGAACCAACAGCACGCATTGCTAAGCCGTATTGAGTATATAAAAACCAGGCCAACAATAGACCACCAATGATGGCACATACAGCGACAAATATAACCTTCATATACATAGCTGGTATTCCTAATCCTTCGAAAGGACTAAGTATCGTTGGCTCCATAATCAAAGCTATATTAGGTTTACCCATGACACGCAGATTAATAGTATATAAAGCCGTCATAGTAAGAATACTGGCTAAGAGATGAAGAATATTAAAGCGTAGATTTAACCAAGCCGTAACGATACCAGCACATGAAGCAGCGAGTGTGCCAAACAAAGTGGATAAATAAGGATTAATACCAGCAACAATTAGAGTAGCTGTTACAGCTGCCCCTAGTGTAAAGCTTCCATCAACGGTTAAATCAGGAAAGTCTAAAATTCGAAACGTAAGATAAACCCCCATAGCCACTAATCCATAGATAAAACCTATCTCTATTGTTCCTAAAAAAGCATAAAGTGACAATTCAACAACCCTTATTTTTCAATTATTTTAGTGGCACGAGCAAGTACTGCTTTAGGAACTTTAATTCCCATTCGTGCAGCCATTTTCGGATTAACAAATAAATTAGTACCTTTTGCCATTTTTACATCAATTGAACCAGGTTTTTCACCTTTTAAGATACGAACAACGATATCTCCCGTTTGACGACCTAAATCGAAATAGTCATAACCAACAGCAGCAACAGCACCACGTGATACTGTATCAGTATCACCAGCAAAAACTGGAATTTGGGCATCTATACCAACTCTTATAACAGCTTCAACAGCACTAATAATTGTATTATCAATTGGGCAATAAATAGCATCTACTTTACCGACTAATTGTTTAGTTGCAATCATTACATCTGAGGATTTAGGTGCTGCAGATTCTACGATTTTAATTCCCATTTTAGCAGCTTCCACTTTGATAGCAGCAAGCATTGAAACAGAGTTTGTTTCACCTGGATTGTATGGAATACCAACTGCTTTTAAGTTAGGTATAAATTCTTTGATTAAAGCAAGATGTTCTTTAACATTAGCCATATCTGATAAACCTGTAACATTGCCACCTGGTTGTATAAGACGAGGAATGAGTTTCGCAGCAAGTGGATCTGTTACGGCTGAAAATACAACTGGAATTTTATTGCTAGCAACTACGGCGGCTTGAGCTGATGGTGTTGCAATCGCAACAATTACATCTGGCTCATCACCCACCATTTTACGCGCAATTTGCGCTGCTATATCTGGTTTTCCCTGAGCACTTTGATAGGTGAATTTTAGTTGATCCCCACTATAACCATTTTCTTTTAATGTCTGTTTGATTCCATCTCTTACAGCATCCAGCGCTGGATGCTCAACAATTGCTGTAACCGCAACATAAACTGGTTTCGCTTGAAGTGAACCGCTTAGTATTAGCGTTGATATAATCGCACTTTTAAAAATCGAACTTAATTTCATATTGAATCCCTTAGAATGAATTTATTATTTGCTTAAAACTTTAAAAAACCTTAATCATCGATTTTTTGAAAAGTTTATGAATCTTTAGAATAATTGTATAGATTTATAACTAAATGACTACTTAATACTTAAAGATAAGTAATCTATATCTTGATTCTAGCTTGATTTCTATATATCGGAACTTCTTAGGTATAAATTTATTAAAGTTACTGAGAATTAATTAAAGATATATTTAATGAGGATAGGCTCCTTTAATTAAATAACGTTAAGAATTAAGAGATTATTAAAGAGCTCTTTCAAACTTCATTTGCGCTTTTTTCTTTTTCTTAATTGTTAGAAAAAGAAACATGAAATCCTACTTGTAGGCAAAAAGAAGCAACTGACAAGTTGATAAAGCCCTCCGGGTTCCTAAATATTTTTATTTCTTAGCTAGGTTCAAAAACTCACTCTTGTGCTTGCACTCTCTGTGAGAAAACGTGCTAAAGAGCACATTTCTTTACGTTCAGACAGTTTTCACCTTTTTCCGCCAAAAAATAAGAAGATTTAGCTTTATCAAAGTCAGGGAAAAGAGCCTTAGGAAAGAATGATTCATTTAATGATTTGTTCGACATACTTTTATCTTATGATATAGAAGTAGAGAAAACTAATTTGAATATAAAATATTATGCATGGGAATGGCCTGGTGAAAGTTTAAAAATCGGGCATAAAAAAAGCCCGATGTAAACACCATAATTGGTATCTATATCGGGCTTTCCTAATGGTACGCCTGGCAGGATCCGAACCTGCAACCGCCGGGGCCGAAACCCTTATTMATATRTAAYCCAAAGTTCTTTAAAGTTATACAATATYCCATAAAGKCRCCTARSTATGGTACTTRYCTAACRATATTMTTAGMTAATGTTATYTATAATAATTTTATCTTATACATTATYCTACGGACTAAAYAAGGACTCAWATGMATAGAACTTTAAATAAAAGAATAAAAACAAATGAGGATGGAATCTTTTATAAAGAAATTATCAATGATAAAAAGAAAGTTGTTGATAAAATATTTTTAATTAGATATCGGCATGATGATGCAGATAAATTACTCACTATTGGAAAATATTCTCAAGGAATAAGAATAAACTACTGTAAAGAAAAAAGAAATGAAATTCTTAACAACATTAGATTAGGTGAGACACCAACAACAATTCGAGCTAAAAGAATTAAAAAGCAACTGACTATTTTTGAAACAATTGCTAATAACTATTTTGAATATGCTTCAATTCATAATAGAGACTATTTAAATACTCAATCCAGATATGAAAACCACATTAAAAATTATATTGGAAATAAAGATATCAACAGAATAACTCCTYATAACATTGAAGAYATACAAAGAGATAAAATTCAAAWYYTAGCTCCAAAAACTGTAAATCACATAATACAGACAATAGGTACAATATTCAATTTTGCCATAGATAGAGGGAACTTTAAAGGCGAGAACCCTATCAAAAAAATAAAACCTCTAAAAGTTAACAATGCAAGAGAAAGGTTCTTGTCGATACAAGAAGTTAAACAATTGATTAAAGAGGTTGAGAAGGATGAAGAGCTTTTGTTATTCGTAAAATTATCTTTATCAACAGGTGGTAGGTTTCAGACTATTAATCAAATCAAAAAAAAAGATGTGAATTTAGAACAACTTATTATAACACTTGAAGATTTTAAAAATAATTCATTCTATAAGGGATTTTTGCAAAAAGAGATTATGCCTCTTCTAAAAAATAGACTTCTTCAAATAGAGAGTAATGACTATGTAGTTAATTACAAAGGGACAAAAGATTTAAAAAGTAAAATATATAAGAAGTTAAAACCGATATTAGATAAATTATTTAATAAAGGGCTTGATGCTACTGATAGAAAAAATAGAGTTGTTGTACATACATTAAGACATACCTTTGCAAGCCATTTAGCAATTAATGGTACCCCAATTTATACTATACAAAAACTTATGAATCACAGAGATATAAATATGACCATGAGATATGCGAAATTAGCTCCAGATAGTGGGAAGGATGCGGTTCTAAAGCTATATTTCTAAATTATTTATATTATTGGCCTTAATAAGTATAGTAAGATCAGTTTATAATTAAAATACACTCAGATTAAAATTTCTGACTTAAGTAGAATAATCAAGCATAAGATATAAAAATATTTTTATATCTAAAATAACTTACTTTTAAACTATTAATTTTAAAATTAAGTAAAGATGTCTCTCTATATCTATCAAAAACGTCACTTTTAAGACATTTTGAACTCATAAAATAAATTAGAAATTTTAGTAGGAATACTTTGAATTTTGACTGAATTTAAAAGGAGAAAAAATGTCAACTATGACAAAACAAAAAATGCCATTATGGCAAAAAATATTTATTGGACTAATTTTAGGATTAGCAACAGGTCTAATTGTAGGTGAAAGTGCTGCTGCATTGAAACCAATTGGTACTTTATTTATCAATTTGATTAAAATGTTAATTGTTCCTTTAATTTTTGTAACCCTTGTTTCTGGAATTGTAGCAATGGAAGACCTTAAGAAGATGAGAAGAATTGGGATGAAAACTTTTGCTATCTACTTATTAACAACAGCAGTTGCCATTACTATTGGAATCACTTTCGGAATCATTTTTGAACCTGGAGCTGGGATATCACTAGAGGGTGCAAAAGCCATGACAGCAAAAGAAGCTCCTGCTTTAGTTGATACCTTCTTAAATATTGTGACAAAAAACCCAATTGCCAGCTTAACAAATGGTAATGTTCTTCAAATTATATTTTTCGCAATTATGCTAGGTGTATCTATTAACCTTGCAGGAGAAAAAGCAAAGCCAGTTGCAGATTTCTTTAATGGATTCTCTGAAGCAATGTTTAAAATGACACATATCATCATCTCTTATGCTCCAATAGGTGTATTTGGGCTAATGGCATGGGTTTCAGCAACATACGGTATTGATTTATTAATGAGCTTAGGTAAAGTAATTTTAGTGGTGTATGCAGCTTGCATCGTACATGTAATAATAACTTTTGGTGGAACTATAGCTTTTGTTGCAAGACTTAATCCTTTAAAATTCTTCAAAGGAATTGTTTCTGCGCAATCAGTAGCTTTTACAACAACAAGTAGTTCAGGAACACTTCCCGTTACCACTGATAATGTTGTTAATAACCTTGGTGTGTCTAAACCAATTTCTAGTTTTGTATTACCATTAGGTGCGACTATAAATATGGATGGAACTGCACTTTATCAAGGAGTATGTGCAATATTTGTTGCACAAGCTTACGGTATTGATTTAACAATGGCTGATTACGGAACACTTATCTTGACTGCAACTTTAGCTTCTATTGGAACAGCAGGAGTTCCTGGTGGTGGATTAATCATGTTATCAATGGTCTTGACATCAATTGGCTTGCCACTGGAAGGTATTGCGATTATTGCAGGAATTGATAGAATTTTAGATATGGCAAGAACGACTGTAAATGTTACAGGAGATGCAATGGTCTCTTTGTTAATTGCAAAAGGAGAGAATGAGCTAAATACTGTAATTTATAATGGAGACAATTCTTCAAATAGTATTAGCTTAGAGCCTAATGAAAAAAATACGATAAAAATATAATCAAAATAAATATATTTTAAGGAAATAAAAAAATGAAAATAATAAATAAAGTTGAAAAGTTAAAATCAAATGGACATTATGCATTAGCATTAGTAGACAATAATCGTATATATGTATCTGGACAGTTTTCTTTTGATCCAAAAACAGGAGAAAAGAAATTCGGTTCTATGGAAGAGGAGATAAAACAAGTTTTATTCAATATTGATCTCATTTTAAAAGAAGCAGGATCAAGCAAAAATAAAATCCTTAAAGTAGTTGTATACATTAACGATTTAGATCAATGGCATTCTGTTGATAAAACATATAGTGAATTTTTCTCTGAACATACACCTGCTAGAACAATTTTAGCATTACCAAAACTTCACTTTGGTTTCAAAGTGGAGATAGACGTTATAGCTGCTTGTTAGATAATACAATTGAAAGGTAAAAAATGAAATATATTTGTACTAAATGTAAAAAAACTGAAGAAATAACAAGTATTAAAGCCAAATGTTATTGTGGCGGATTATGGAAGTTAGATTTTATTCCACCTAAATTTGATACAAAGTTAATACATAAAGATACATGGGGACTTTTTAGATATAGAGAATTCATGCCAATAACTTCTAATTATTGGGAAGAAATAAGCCTTGGTGAGGGAATGACGCCTATAATTCAATTTGATGAAGACCTTATGTTAAAAATGGATTATTTTATGCCTACTCTTTCATTTAAAGATAGAGGCGCTGCGATGCTAATAGCCCACTGTAAATCAATAGGTATCCAATCAGTGGTTCAAGATAGTAGTGGAAATGCAGGAAATAGCATAGCAGCATATTGTGCAAAAGCTAAAATTGAATGTGAAATATTTGTTCCAGAAGGAACCTCCCCTAAAAAAATTAAAATGATAGAGGCACATAATGCAAAAGTAAATGTAGTTAAAGGTTCCAGGGATAATTGTGCTGACGTATGCAGAGAAAAAGTAGATACAGAAAAAAAATATTATGCAAATCATGTATATAATCCTTTTTTCTATGAAGGTACTAAAACATATATCTATGAAATTTATGAGCAATTAAACCGTATACCTAAAAATATTTTTGTCCCTCTTGGAAATGGAACTTTATTTATAGGAGTAATTAAAGGACTTGAGGAACTTCTTATAAGTGGACTTATTAAAGATATGCCAAATATAATTGCTATTCAAAGTGAACATTGTAATCCTTTTGCAAAGGCAGTATTAAATAAAGAATCAATTCCTTCAAAAGTAATTCCAAAGCCAACAATAGCGGAGGGTATTGCAATTGGGGTCCCAATGAGAGGGGAAGAAATATTAGAGTATATATATAAATATAATGTGGAAGTTATCATAGCACCAGAAGATAAAATTCTTGAGGCAAGACATATTCTTGCAGAGAATGGAGTTTATTGTGAACATACTACGGCAGCCTCTTATGCCGCATATTTAGAGTATTGCAAAATAAAAGGTAAAACATCAGATAGTTTAATCTCTATGTGTGGAGCGGGTCTTAAATCAGACCATTAAGGCATTTATTACTATTTCAAAAAATCACTAATTAAAGCTCTGAGATACTCTGTACAAATATAGTTACGGAGTATCGTAGAGAGATTATTCAATAAGAGTTCACACAAGTATTTAAACTCATACACTATTTTACAATTTAAATTGTTCTAATAGAGAAATAACATAAAAAAAGACAATATCTAAAGTATTATTCTTCAGACATTTAGTTTATATCCTATTCCTTTTATTATAATAATAGTATTTTCAGGAATCTTTTTCCGAAGTCGTTTTACTAACCCTCGTATATTTATCAAAGTGGTAGGTTCACCCTCCCAAACATAATCTTCTATCTCCCAAAAAGTAAAAATTTTTGTATTTCTTTTACAAAGTAGTTCTAAGAATAATATCTCTTTTTTAGAAAGTTTGACATAACCCTGGCCGTTTTTCATATACCTATTTTTGTAATCATAAGTAAAACCATTTGTAAAATCAATTTTGCTGTTCTTTATGTCACAAAGTTTCTTTACCTTTTGAATTAATTCATACATTAAAAAAGGTTTTTTTAGATAATCATCACAACCTAATTCATAGGAAGCTTGAATTTTTTCTAAATCATGATTAGCACTAATTATTATTACAGCTGTATTTTTATTAAAAATACGAACTGAGTCTAAAATTGATATTCCATCAATAGAAGGTACATTTATATCCAGAATAAAGCAGGAATAGCCATTATTCAATACATCTAGCGCATCTTCGCCATCATTAAAAGTATCAACATAATAACCTTCTTTTTTCAAAGATTCTTCAATAAACTTGCATAAAGTAACATTATCTTCAAGAAGCAGAATTTTCATTTACTAACTCCAATCTTATTATAAAATTTGCACCATTTTCTTTATTACTTACTGTAATTTGGCCTTGCATTTTATCTTCAATTATCACTTTTGTCATGTATAATCCAATGCCATGTCCTTTTCTTTTTGTTGTATAATAAGGGTCAAATATTCTTTTAATATCTTTTTTTTCTATTCCCCCTCCATTATCATTTATCTCTATTTGTACATAATACTGAGTACTAAATATATCTATATTTATTTCACCTTTAAATTTTTCACTTAACATCTTTTTCTTTAATATTGAGTCTTTAGCATTGTTTACAATATTCAATAAGCTTTGCATCAATTCATTATGATAACCCAATATAATGAGTTTTTTTTCATCTTTGATATTTATATTAATATCAATGTAATTATATTTCATATTGTGTTCAACAATATTAATCATTTTTACAATTGCAATTTTTATATTAAAATTAGTTTTTTTACTTGAAGGTTTTATAAAATCTTGAAAATTATTTATTGTTTCGGTCATATAATATATTTGGAACATTACCTCATCAATATATTTCTCATCTTCTTCTTTTGTTTTTTTACTTGTGCCAATATAGGACTGAACAAGTGTAGATATCTCAATTAATGGTTCTTTCCATTGATGTGCAATAGATGAAATAATTTCACCTATTTCTGCTAACTTAGATTGTTGAATTATAAATTCTTGATTTTTGGTATTTTTAATTTTCAATTGCAAGTTAAATATTAAGACAATAATTAACAATAGTAAAAAAGGGGATATAATAAAAACAGTGTTTACTAAATCTCTATTTTCATCTAAAAATGACAAGGGTCCGTTTATATAAGATATTTCTTCTTTTAAAACAGTAGGGTCTAACCCAAATTTCTTTATTTTTTCGTAATCGAAAATATAAGCATGGCTATCATCAATCATAATTATAGGTGATTCTTTTTTATTCCGAAGAAGTCTTAAAAGTAACTTACCTGTATTTTCCCCTAACTTTTCAATTAATACTATTTTTCCGCCTAAGGAACCTTTTCCAACAAATAATGAATCTGTAGAAAAGGTAGGTAAATTAAAAGAATCTATCATTGAAGCTATTTCATAATTTTTACGAAATTTGTTATCTAAGTCAATGTAAAATCGTATAAAAAAAACTGCTTCATCTTCTCTATAGACTGAAAATTTCTTTTTAAGAGTATCAATATTTGAATATCTAATATAATTAATTTTATATTTATTTTTATATTTGCTTATTAGTTTTTGAAGAATAACATCAGTATCATTCCCATTTACCGTAAAGTCGTTTATTATATGGAGTTTTTTGAGGTTTGGCATCATTTTATCAATTGTTAAAAATATTTCTCTTATTGCTCTTCTCTCTAAAATACCTGATATTTTCTCTTCTAAACCAAATCTCTGCACTAATAAAGAATCAAACCTTTCAATACCTGAAAAAACTAGTCGTTCTGTAGTAAATAAGTCATCGTAATTATTTAAAGCAAATTCATAAGCAAATTTATCAACTAATAAAACTAAATCATATTTTCTGTTCTTTAATTGAAGCTTATACAAATCTTTCAATTTATCGTAGTACTCAAGCGAATTCACTCGTTTTGAGTCCATATATAAAATTGTTGTATCTATACTTCTATTCTTACTTAAAACTTTTTCAACTCCATTAATAAGCTCATCACTCCATTGAAATCCTTTATGAAATGAGTTTATAATAAGCACTTGTGATTTTTGTTTTAATGTATCTGCAAATAAATCATGAAAAATCAATACCAACAATAATACTATTTTCATGAACATATAAAATCCTTTATAGTAAAAAACTATGCAATAACTTAAATTTATTATATCATCAAAATAGTTTTTCTTTTGAAATAATAATTCCATCATTATCTGCGTAAAGATAATCACCTTTGTTAAATAATACGTCACCAAATTTTAAAATACAACCTACTGATGATTCTGTTTTTTTAAAATTTCTCAAAGGACAGGTACCAATTGCAAATAAACCTACATTTATTTTTTTTGTCTCCTCTACATCTCGTGCATATCCATTTAATATTATTGCTTTCCAGTTATTCTTTAAGGCAAAAGCCATAAGCTTGTCTCCTACCACGCCAAAATACTCTTCATTATTATCAACTACAACTATTTTGCCCTCTCCATTTGTATCCCTCAAAATTTCTAATAATTTCCAATTACTCTTATCAATTTTTAGGGTTTCTATTTTTCCATAAAAAGATTTTAAAGCACCAAAATTCTTAAATTTTGGCGATAAAACTTGTATCTTTTTATTCTGGTTTTCATCACATAAATCTGCTGTACTTATATTTTTCATTATATTTTCCTCACTTTATATATTAATAATTAATTTCCTTAAATATTAATATTAAAGAATGTCCTAAAAGTGTCTTTTTAAAGATTTGTGTTAAGCAATAAGTTTAATGGCAATGGACGCATTGGTGTAAGTTGAAAGATAAAAGGAAGACTCAAGTGAAGACCCATCATTTTTTAGGCATAAAAAAAGGCCGATGTAAATACCATAATTGGTATCTATATCGGGCCTTCCTAATGGTACGCCTGGCAGGATCCGAACCTGCAACCGCCGGGGCCGAAATTTTAAATGATGATTGTATCTTATTGTCTCACTATCTATCAATATACTTAAAATAGCCGTGTAATCGCACTTTCTAAGATTTTATATTAAATATTCTTATATCATTTTTTATCAGAATACATCATCATAATTTTAACTTTGTTGGGAAGTGGTGGGGAATCAAGAGTTTTAAATTAAGTAACAAACTTCTATTTAGCACTCTCTGATTCCTTAATTTCATCTTCAATTTTTTTTGATATAGTTTCTATTTTTTTTATGTATCTCTTTATAATTTTATTTAAATCTTCCACAATATCAGTATATTTATCTATTGTTTTATCTTGACAACAATCATGTTTCTTATCAAATACTACTATTGATAAAACGTATGACCTATATCCAGTTAATTTATTTAATAATTGGTCATAGTAATATTTTTCTTTTACATTTTTACTTTCTATTGGATATTTAGTTGATAATTTATTTATTCCAAAATTAAACAATTTATTTAATATAAACTTAGGGGACTTCTCTTGTTTATTAATTAAGTAAATCATTTTTTTTATTATTAGAAGTTTTTTATTAGATAATCTAAATTCATTTATTAATTGTTCATTTTTACTATTTGGTTGATTTGAATATTGAAGAGTGTACCCATTCAGGGATAAGGTATGTGTTGCATATAAAGTTTTATTCTGATTTAACTTGAAGTTCATTATATTTAAAAAAATTGAAATTTCTTTATAAAAATCCTCTGAATGAAGATATTTTGAATTGTTACTAGAAGAAAAAAGCATGTCGTCCGAATACCTAGTATATATAATATTCTTTTCTGAACAAAATTTTTGTATTAACAAATCAATTTTTCTGAATATTATATTTGAAATTACAGGAGAAGTAATAAACCCAATTGGTAAAATTCTTGAAGATTTAAATTCTTTGTTTTTAAAACTTACGGGTATTTTAAAGGTTACTAAGTTAATAAACCCATCAATTAATTTTTGTTTTTTCTTTTCATCAATGTGTTCATTGTCAAAATAAGGTTCAAATACAGCTATTATATCGCTCATCTGTATTGAATGAAAAAAAGATTTTATATCCAATCTTAAAAAGTAATAATTATGTCTATGAGGTTCAAACAGATTTAGATACGAATAGCCTTTTCTATAAGCAATACTTGAATTATTTAAGTCTATGTTTTTTTGAAAAGATTTATTTAACCATTCATGTATATATCTTATCTTTTCATCTGTAATTTCGTAAAAGTAATGTTTTCCTAGCTTATACTCTTTTACTTTTTCTTTTTTTATTGTTGTAACAATACCTTTTTCTATGATGGGTTGTAAGTAAGTAAGAAAGTATTTTTTATTAATTTTATACATAAAAAAACCTAGTTTGATACAAAGAACAATTTTTCACAACAGTGGATCCAACAACTGTAAGGCGTTGTAAAAATCTAAGCAAATTAGTAGTTGAAGGACTAGATATGTCAAGCATATATTTCTTTACTCGTAAGTAATAAAATTCCAAGTCTATCAAACTAAAGTTTTTCTTTAATTGACATAATAATAGCATATAATTCCCCAAATTTATTCTTAAATTCATTTTCGAATTCATTATTATTGTTTTTTTTACTCATTTCCTTAATTGCAAAATTAAGAAAACTAGTTGTCCATCCGCTAGTTTTATTAAGTAAATGTCCTATGTTTAGACTTTCCTTACTACCTATATATTCTTTTTTAATGGTTTTAATGATGTCTTTTAAAGAGTCGTCTACTTCTGTATAATTTTCAGTAAAAGTAGCAATTGTAGTTTCTGTTTTTCCACCAAAAATCAATATTGAAATTGTAATTAATTCTTTTTCTTTAATGTTTAAATTTTTTATATATCGATTAAATTTTTTAAACTCCAAAATTTTCTTCTTTTTTATTCTTTCAATTTGAAATTTTGGAGTTTTCGAATTATAAGCTTTTGATATTCCATCTCTAAACTCTTTGTATATCCATCGTTTAAACAAACAAAAAGTTTGCTTATTAATTAAAGCCTCTTCAATAGTTGTTCTATTTATTAAAAAATTTTCTTTTTTTAAAAATTCATCATTGATGTATTTAATTAGTAGATTATAATTGAAATTACTAATATATAAGTTATCTTCAAATTCTAATTGTACTTTTTTTTGCCACTCTATCAATTGTTTCAAAAAGTCATAGATGAGTTTTTGCTTTGAACCAATATAAGAATACATATACAATTTTAGATATTTAAATAACTGCAGTTCACTAGAGTTTTTAAAAGTTAATTTATTTTTACTAAAGTCGATTGAAATTAATTTGTCAGCATCGTATAATATTAAATAAGGAATTGCTGTGTTTAAATATGATGGATTCATATATTCTAAGGCCAATTCATTTGTGGCATAAATATCTATTCTATTTAAAAAATCAAATTTATCTAGTAACTCACTATTTGAAAAAATTTCGACCTCTGTAGGCCCTTCTACAAACAAAATGAAATCACTAAAAAAAAGTCTTGCTTCATTATCGCTAAAAATGTTTAAAAACCTTTTATTCTTATAAATTGAATTTAACTTATTAACAATAGTATTGCTGTTCTTATCTTTTGAAAAA
Source organism: Arcobacter sp. (assembly GCA_002733685.1). GTDB lineage: Bacteria > Campylobacterota > Campylobacteria > Campylobacterales > Arcobacteraceae > NORP36. The sequence goes on from NVWN01000005.1 coordinate 44,592, forward strand.
TGTAAGACTTGTTGATTTTCATTAAAATATTTAATTGTCTTTTTAACTATATTTGGGGAGTGTGTTGCAAATATGATTGTAGGATAAGGAGTTTTATATTTACCTTTCTCTCTTGATTTTTTGGTCTTTTTAAAACTTTTATAAACTTTAGATAAATTATAAAAGAGTTCTTCGTTTTTTTTAGGATGAAGCCCTACTTCAGGCTCATCAATATAAATAATTGGGTTAATATATTCTCTTCGAGATAAAGTAATAAGCAATTCCAATGCTATTTCAATAAACCTATGTGAGTTAGTTCCATCAGATTGTATGTCTAGAGACTTGTTATCTATTAAAAAAGTTTGTCCTTTTAAACCAGCTTTTACATAATTTAAGACCTTTTCTCGATAATTGTACTTACCTGTTTCTGCTATATTTTGAATTTTACTTATATACTCGCTATATGAACTACTGTCTTTAGAAATCTTTTCATTAAAAAAATCTATTATTTCTTCTTGTTTTATTTTATTAATATTAAACGATCTTAACTTGCTGACAATTAACCATAGTTTATCCCAGTCATATAAATCAATATGTCTTGTTTCTATATCAAAAAATGGATAAAGGTAGTTAATAATACTTAATATTTTTTTGTCTTTTATTGACCATTGAACAGAATCATCAGAGTTTATTTTAAGAGTTACCTCAAGAACTGATTTTTTTTCGATTTTTTTCATAGATAGTATTAAGTCTTCAAAACTTACGTTATCTTCTTTAAATAATACATTATATATGTGCCTAAAAAAAGCACTCTTATCATGATTTAATTCTGAGGTTACAATACTTTTAATTCTTGAAGTATCATATATTATTGTAATAAAACCGTAGCTACTGTACTTACTGTTAAGAGTAGGAGGAAGTACTCTTTTTCCTTCAAGTTTTTGATAAAAAAATCTCATTAACTTTAGTAGATTCGATTTTCCTACGTTATTCTTCCCTACTATACAATTAATATCTTCAAAATTATTAATAATAAGATTGTCAAATGATAATATATTTTTAATCTTTATTGATGATATTGACATATGATACCATTTTCATTTTCGAAATTATTTAATTCTTTTGAAATATATTTTAATAAAATTTTCATTTTTTTCTTTCATTTCTTGATTTAAATTTGAGGGTAGTATACCTAATTAATAAAACGAATTGATATAATTATATTACAATAATAAAAATATTTATAGAAATATTCATCCTTTTTAATAATAAGTGTATCTTCTTATCTCAATAAATATCATAGTGCCTAAATCGACTATATAGTCGTATTTTTCAAGCTCTTATTAAATATATTCCTATATCATTTCTTATCAAAATTCATCATAATGGTTTAAATAGAGGGGAAAATGGCAAAAAGTTATAAACGACATWCAACTAGATTTCAAGGTGTTTATTACATTGAAACAATGASTAATAATCAACCTGAYAAAACCTTTTATATTMGATACAAAGATGARCAYAATAAAGAYACAGAATTAAARATTGGYTCTTATTCWGARGGYTATCGTGTTAATACWACAAATTCAAAAAGAATGRARATAATTAGTGCKATYAAAGAAGGTAAAGAGCTTCCAATMTATGCTAATAAAAAARCTAAGAATAAAAYAACAGTWGATGAAATAGCAGCTTTATATTTTGAATACAGAACAATWCATCATCCAAAAGGAAAAAAGACARAAGARTATAGATATAACAGYCAYATAAARCCYCTATTTGGRAAAATTCTATTAAATAGGATAACTACTGAACAAATAGAGAAACTWCAACATGAGAAGCTTAAAACWCTTGCTCCTAAAACWGTCAATCATATTCTTACCTTRTTYTCWACTATGTTTACTCATGSAATATTYAARGAYGTTTAYAAAGGKACTAATCCCCTTTCAAAAATAAAGAAAATCAAAATTGATAATAAAAGAGAAAGATTCCTTTCAACAACTGAGATAAAAGAATTAATTGATGAAGTAAGAGGAAATGAACTYATATACATATTTTGTTTRCTYTCWCTWAGTACAGGAGGACGAGCAACAACAATAATAAATATYCAAAAGAAACATATCAACTTAGAACATAGATAYATTACTCTAACMGATTATAAAAAYAGTACKACATACAARGGYTTTATYACTCAAGAGATWACAGATATTTTRAGTAAGCTYATTTACAATATGGGWGTTAAYGAWTATATYTTACAAATCAATAATAAAARAATTGCTATCAGTCAAATGCAAAAACGATTAAAACCAATATTAGACGAATTATATAATGAAGGTTTAGAACCTGGTGATTCAAAAAATAGAGTAGTTATTCATACCTTTAGACACTCTTTTGCAAGTAACTTAGCAATTAAAGGTACTCCAATCTTTACAATTCAAAAGTTACTTAATCATAAAGATATAAACATGACCTTAAGATATGCAAAACTATCTCCTGATAGTGGAAAAGATGTGGTTGACAGTGTTATGAGTGGAATTTTATAACATAATCATTTACTAACGCCTCAAAATTCTAATCTTAATTTATTCGTAAACTATAATGATGGACTTCCTTTACTCCATAAGAACGCTTTTCTGATTTTATAGGGAAATCAAATTGAGTAGCTATAGACGCCATTCCAGTATTTGGAATATACTTTTCTTTGTAATTGACCATAAATATTGCTGATGCTACAGTATTTGGTTTTGTTCCAAAAGGCATAATGACTATTTGTTTATATGGAATTTCCTTAATAAATTCATTTAATAATTTATATGAACTATAAGGGTTATCAGAAGGGCTATACAAGAGTTTTCTGTCATCAATTAATCCAATATGTTTAGATATAGAAATGTTTTCCCAACCATATTCAAATGCAGGAACAGCTAAAATTGGGAATACCTCCTGATATGTTTCGTTGAAATCATCACGCTCCAAGATTGTATTAATTCGATCATCTTCAAAACCTAAAAAAACTATAATAACTGCTTTTTCCTTATTTAGGTTATCTAGTGGTGTTTCTAAAAAAAAAGGTTTTATATATGCCAATCTTCCAGAATCATAAGATAAGTGAAAGTCCATTCCCTCAAACTTAGTATCTTCATTATTATAGCCCACGGGCTCAACATAAAATAAATCCACATCGATTGACATTGGTATATTATTAAGGAAATTTAATAATGTTAATATTTCCATATAAGATAAAGTCGTGCAATCTATAATTATATTGCTACTTGTATTTATATAATTATGTAAACATTTATCTATATCTTTTTTTTTAATTATGTCTTCATTAATAGAAAAAGAGTCATTAACTTGAGTATAGAATATTTTATTAGAATGTTTAATCGTACCAACAGTAGTAAAATAGTTAATTACTGCATTACTCCTATCATCTATATTACTTCCATAAAAGATAGTAAAGGAATCTCCTGAAATATCAATATCATCAATTCTTGATTGCTTACTTATATACTTAAACTTAATACTCATTTAATTAAATCCAACAAGTTTGGTTCAGTAATCTTATTATCTTCATAATTTAAAATATTTTTATACACCTCTTGAAATTTCGAATCATTCTTAGTGTAAAAAATTCTCTCAATCTCACCTACATTAAACTCAAATTTTCTCTTCTGCCTTGGACTTATACCAAAATAAGATGAGAGGATAGGATGCAATCTATACTCTTTTAAAGAATGGTGTTCTAATTTATCACTAACTTTGGTTATATCCTTTTCTATAAGAATTGACCAAATATTTAACTCTCTAATCAACTCATCCACATATGAAGTTATTTTTTCTTCACTATCTTTTTTCAATTTAGTGTATTTTATAGAAAATTGTGTAACTTCTGATACTCTTTGTGCAGGATCATTTTGTTTAATAGCAAAAAGTTTTCCTAATCTATCCACAATCTTCTTTAATGAATAACCTCTATTTCCACAACTTGATATTTTTCTGTCAAACTCATAAGTACTTACACTTTTTGCTGCATTTGCCTGCATCTCAATAGGAATTAATAAGTTCTCAAGTTTTAAACTAGAACCTTCTCTATTCTCTAATTCTACAATTGATTTATGAAATAACTCTAAGAAATGTCTAATATTAAAACATGATTGTAGTAAAAATCTATCAAAGCCACCATAATACGGACATGTTTTATGATTAAATTTATTATAATAAAATAGAAGAGAACCTAATTGATTAGTAATTAACCAATCATTATACTTGGCTGTATCCTTTATAAAATTTTCATGAATTTCATTTATCGTAATAGTTTTTCTTTGAAGAAGTATCGAATTTAATATAGTTTTATTGTCCTCTTTACTTACAAAATCTTCTAAGTTTTTCTCAGAATATTGTAAAGCGTCCGTAATACTTTTATAGACTTTCTTTTTTAATGACGAATCTAACATAAGTTTATTTGCAATTTCTTTCAAATTATATGAAGGTAAAATGCTATTCAGAACAGTAAAAATTTTTTGCCTATACTTTTCATCTTTTCTTACACTAATTGCATCTGGTGAGGACAAATAGTTATCTTCATAAACTTCAAGAAAATCATATTTTTTATCGAAATATATCTGTAAATTATTGATAATTATTTCACAACACATCAATTTAAAGTTACTATCACTAAAAATCACTTCTTTATCAATATCAATTACTCTATAATCATTTCGTTCTTGAATATTTTCATTTCCTAGTGTTTTAAATGTAGGTTCATAATGTTTTTTATAAATTACATTATATATAATATTGTTTTCAACATGCTTCATCCAAGTATTTACAACCATTTGTTGCTCTTCGCTAAAATTTTCAAATTCATCTAAAAATATAAAAAAGTTTGTATTCTTAAAAACATCAACTTCTCTTATTAGCTTTATAAATTCGGATATCATTGTCTTCGCATTAATTATATATGGTGGTTTTTCATCTGGAAAAGCTAACCAGTTATTTAAAGTAATTCTTGCAATATTTAAATGGCTGACAAAATTAATAAATGTTAATTCTTCATCTATGTGAAATGATTTCAACAAATACTTTGGAATTAAGATGTTTCTGACTTCTTCTTTTATTTTTGTATCTTGATAAGAACAAGAAATAAACTTTCTCAAAAAGTTTGCTAATTCATATATTATAGATATTCCCATATAAAGTCCAAAAACTGGCTTCCACAATTTATCTAAGCTACATTCAAACATTTCTGATAATAGAATAGAATCTGGCTTTAACATAATACCAATATTTTCTAAATCAGCATTCCCAATTTCTTTCTTTTTATCGCTCAATACTGTTGAATAACAATGAAACTGAACAAATGCAGTTTTACCAGATCCTCTCCCGCCTACTATATGATTTGATTTTTTATAATTCAAAAGTGATTTATAATTAATGGGCAATACATAGGTTCCCCAAAGATCTTCTCCTTTTTCTTCTATTCTATTTTGTGCTAAAAAAGTGGATAAGGGCATAGTATTCATAGTATTTTACCTTTTTTCTCGTAATGCAGTCCAATTTACAGAACTCTTATAAATTATTGGTAAATTATTATCTGGTACTCCCGTAGAAAATACATGAGTAAGACCTAGTTTACCAACGCCAAATTTATTATTCTTAATATCAATTTTAGACTCAACAAGTTCTTCATAAAAAGCATACAAACTTGTCAACTTATTGTAACCATCAAATAAATAATCTTCTTCTACATTATGGTAAAAAAAAGAATTTTCAAATGATATTTCTTCTATTGGAATAATATCAATTGATAATTCTTTTTCTCTCGCTACTTCCAATACATTAGAAATACCGATTGTATGTGCAATTAATGGCATAAAAACAATATGCTTAAATCGTTTTAAATTTGATTCATTGTTTCTAATAAACTCACTAAGTTGTTTTCCACTTCCAATAAAATCATCAATGATAACTATTGTATTAACATATCTTTCAATAGTTGGTGAAGAAATATCAATAATTAAATCGTTACATACAAAATATTCTCTTAAGTATTTTATATATAAATGTCCACTTTCTCCTAAATCACCCGTAGTAATTGTAGTAAACCTAAAAGTTGCAACATTTTTGAAATTTTTAGCTTTGATATAAAGTTTTTTATCAAACAATTCTAAATCATTAACAGTAAAAATATTATTTTTCTTTAAATACTGAGGAAGCTCAACAAAAAAAATATTACTCAGCATCGCCAAAATTGATTTTTCATTTCGGTATATTAATCGGTTTAATATTAAAGCTGCTAAATATTTCTCTTCATCATTTTTAAAGTTAGCGAGCCATACATCTAAATCATATTTAGTAATTTTATCCCAATAGTTTAAATTTATGTAAACAATACATCTTTTATAAACCATTTTATAAAATACCTGGTAATCATCTGGAGCAGTAAACGACATTGTTTTCCTTAATTATTATAAAATAGGGAAGTTTTTTATATCTTCTAGTGTAATATGCCTTGCAGCCACACCTTTTGAATTAGCCACTATCCATTTTTGTCCTTCACTAGAAAGGAGTGCATTGTAGACTCTATATCTTAGTTTCTCATTCTTAACTCTAATTATAAATATGCAATCAGTAATTAAAAAATAGCCAGATTCAACAAGTCCTATGTTGCCAAGACTATTTGACCCTACTCTAGCCAAAATGATATCTCCAGGTTCTGCAATTTTATGAGGGTACTTTAAAAATTTATTCTTTGTTCTCAATTTTGATTTAAATATATGTGAATTTCTAAAACTTGTAGTATGAAGAATATGTCTTTCATTAAATTCTTTTATAAGGCATTTTGATTTACCTCTAATAACTTTAATATCACATTCAGAAATTTTTTTATAGCTTTCATATTTTTCTACATGCACATAATAACTATAATCCATTCTTTTTATCGCATCTTTTGCCAAAATAGTAATATTTTTATTTGATAATGACATTAATTTTATTCCACTTGATAATGGCTTATAATTTCGAAGTAACAATATATGTGTCTTTGCATCTGTTTTATTAAAAATGTTTCTAGGTAATTCTATGATTTTTTCAATCATATAATTATTAATTAAAAACTCACGAAAAGGAGATAAATGATTATTAACAAAAAAACCATCTGGTAATATTAGAGAGAGGGTACCATTGTCTTTTAATATTCGAAGACATTGTAATATAAAAATCACTTCTGCCGGAATTCTTTCTGTTTTATAGTAGTAATCTAATTGAAATTTTGAAAGAATTTTTTTAGTATCTTTGTTTTGTTTAATTAAATAAAAAGGTGGATTTCCAATGCATAAATCAACTTTTCCAATCTTTTTAACAATGTCATAAATTGTATTAAATTTGAATATGTCTTTATTAAAGTATTTTATATCTAATGAATCTTCTTTTATCTTTTTACAACAGTCTTTATCGATATCATTACCATAAAACTCTGATTTATTCCATTTCTTTTTTGCTTCAATAAGTAAAGAACACTCCCCCATAGCCAAGTCAATAACTTTGATAGGTTCTGTCATTTCTAAATGATTTATTAATACATTACTATACTCTGCAGGAGTAAAAAATTGCTTCAACCTAATCATTTTTGTCATTTTTTAAAGATACCCTTGAAAGTCATTTTATTTATGTACATATTAACATAGTTATTCTTTTGTTACTTATAAGCATACACCTTAAACTCCTTCTCCCTAGTTATCCAACAATTCATCTTCTTACAACAAAATAAATATTATCTTTTACCGTAAATTCTCAATCTAACCTTAGTTTCACTTTTAATTTTTTTATTTATTAAGAGTACCTTCAATTTAACAGATACTCTAAAATACATTCACCTTGTTACAAAGGAGTGAATCTATCATACAAATAAATATAAACAATAAGCATCCTTTATATCCTTGATATAACATCTATTCTTTGTAAAATAAAACTTTATTCTTCCAAGATATATAAGTAATTCTACTTGATAATTTTCATTATACATATAATCATAAACTATATAACTATTATTTGTATATCGAATATCTAGTACCTTTTCATCATTATTAGTAATAGATTCAGTATTTAAAACTTCTTTATCTATCTTTTTATCAACATTAAACTTTCGTAATAAACATAATGAGGAAGGTAAAGCATTCCTAAGCGATGCAATAAAGTATCTACATCATAATTATACAGAGATAGAGTCTCTATCATTCTCAAATACCTGGAGAAGATAGTCGTAAATGTTTTATAGTCACTATTTGGATAAAAAATAGGACACCTATTTTTTAACTTTTCGCTTTCATTTTTTTTGATGGTACTTATTTCATAATTCATATTTTCCCCTTTTTATCTTTCTAAATTTCTCGATTGTTGTTTTTTCTTCTTTTCAACCTTTGGAATATTCCCTTTAATAATCTCAATAGCCTTATCCATATCAAGGGTTTTAAAATGGCTAATCATAAAAGTTTTAGATGAATGGGGACAGTTTCCACCTTTGATTTAACGTTTTGTTAAGAGTAGACACCTATCTTTGAAAGAAGAATATCTTTAAAACTTGGTGGATGAAAATCGTGTATAAAAAAAGCCCGAGGGAAACAGCATAATTGCTATTTGTATCGAATTAAAGGTTACTTCGTATGTGCGATTATATAGAAAGTGGAGATTCAACCCCAGTTGCCACGTTAAAATAATCTTACTCAATACTTTTTTTCCTTTTCAGAATTTTCTCTAATCGCTTGATGAAAATTAAAATTCTTCATATACTTAGAATATAAAAAGAAAGGTACAAAATGATTAAAATTCTTCTCTTAATAATTGTCTGTTTAATTCTAATATTAATACTAATAAGTTGGGCACCATCCGATGAACTTTATATATTCATCGTAACTTCAATCATGACTATACTCTCAATATATGGAAGAAGAGCATATTGGAGATGGGTTTTTAAGTAAGATAGTTTAGGAATAAGCAACAATTGATTTTTAAAATGAGATTACTCAATTAGGATTCTAACAAATTATAAAAAAGGCATATTATGATTATCGAATACACGTTATTTTCTCTACTAATTATTGGAGTATTTTTTGCTATAGGTAAATATGACTATAATAAGTCAAAAAAATGATTAAATTCCCAATTAAACACTTCTGTTGAAATAATTGACAACATTTGTAAATGTTTCAAGAGTTATGATAAGTGGTGTATTTAACAAAGATATCGACTCCAATCTTGATATACGAACGGATATATTATTGTTATCCTCCAAGATAATGAGATGTTATATCAGCGCGTTCATGCTTCATTTCCCATGAGACCCCTTGTAAAGACTCCTCATATGAATATCCATATCTTTGATATTCTCTTACTCTATTTCTTGCAAACACCCATCTAAAGCCATGACTAGAAAAACACTTCATATCTAATTCTTTACATCTATCTCTTATATCTTTTACATAATTAGAATAGTTTATTTTTAAAGGAATATTTGCTTCAAGGTTCTTATAGAGCCATATAGGAATATAAATATCTCCAATTTTTCCGCCTTTCTCACGAGTTGAGATAATCCCAGTTTTATGGTTAGTAATTGAGTCTGTAACAAACCCTTTCAATTGATTTTTCTTAATAAGTGTTACCCCCTCGCTTCTTGCACCTCCGTAAACTTGTATATACGCAGCTATTATATGTAATGGATTTTTTAAATTAACAATCAACTTGTATGGGTCATGATAGCAACGATTATGATAGTTACAGGTAATCAAATTTAATCTTTTTGCATAACTCAATATATTTTTTCGTATTTCAAAATTATAGGTATCTCTTCTATTATTATATTTATAATACCTGTACTTATTTAGGGCTACTTCTAATTTACCTAAGGCAGATACTAATTTAGCAAAATATAACTTTGATGGGTAATACTCTAATTTATACATCATATAATGAAATATATGTTCTTCATTAATTAATTCACAGTTCTTTACATTCCAATGCTCTTTTAGATAGTTAAAAAAGTTATTCCAAACACTTCTGTAACTCTCCATAGTCTTATAACTAGAGACACACTGATATGAAGGATGATCCGGATCTATTTTCTCAAACTTTTTTGCAGATTCAACAAATACAATTTTTGTAAGCTCTGCTGTTTGATAAAAAACACTACCTCTCATAATCATCCTTTTTACTCTATTTAAAGAGTAGATTTTAGTTAAGTCAATCTGCTTTTTGGGTTTCTGTGAAGCATGAACACATCTAATAAAACTACCACAAGATTATAAATAGGAATACTCAAACTTTATCAGATATTTTGTAAACTATTTCCTTAATTGAAAAAATAGTTTGGTAAGAAATGAAAACTATTCCGTTTCCTTTTTTCTTGAAAAGTTCTGTAGAGATGATATTGTAGGCTTTTAGTTTAAATAAAAAATAAGTTGGTTTCTACGATTGTTTAAGTCAGTTTAGATTTTAGTTTACAAAAAGATATCAACAAAAAGAGAAAAAGATTTTAATAAGTTGATCTACGATAACAAAATTTAATGCCACCATTATTTATATATTAAGGAATATTGTTAAAATTCTAAATTGAAATGATAAGGGAGAGATAAAGTAGTGTCTTAATTTCGAATACACTATTAAATAGTATATAAAAAAAGTAGAGAGACTCACCCCCTCTACTCTTCTATTGCTACTCTGGACTATAAATAAGGTTACACTTACTCAGAAGTCGGTTTGCTTTATTTACGACAAGCCTAGCCTCAGGTTTTTCCATTGTAAATACATCACCGCCAACATTTATCTGAAGGAGTTTTTTATTACCATCGATAATAAATGTGAAGTTGACTTCTTCATTGATAGTATTTACTAAATTAGGAGTTAATAAATTACCAACAAAAGAAGCAATTAAATCAATAAAACTCTCTGTCTGTAATGTTCCTCTTATCGTTATTCCATCGTGAAAGTATAGTCCTACCAACGTAACCATGTTATTATGATTATGATATCCTGTCCTAAATCCCAGACTATAATTTTCAGAAATTCTTTTTAACATAACACCCATCATAACACTTCCCCCAATTCATTTATACTATTTTTTCTTTCTCTAATAAAAATTATAAAGCTTAAATTATTCATTATTTTCCTTTTTTATTTGCTTGTTTGTTCTCTCAAAATGTGAATATACCTTAAAATATATATTTCGAATATATGTATGTGATGCAGATATTCGGTGTTCTTTCCTCAATTTATCTTGAATTTGATACCATGAATACTCATCCATTCGCAAGGCTCTAATTTTTTCAATTACATCTAGTATTCTTTCTTGAAGCTCTGCTTTTTTTGTTGACTTATTCTCAGTTATGAACCTTGTTGCTTCGTCAAAATTATAAGAACTATTCTTACGGTTATAAAAAGTTTTAGATAGTGAAAATTTATGAATAGCAATTAAATCAGAAGCTAATGCTGCAATAGCTTTATCATTAACAACTTTTCTTAAACAATGAAACTCTTGTCTCGCTTTATGTTTTATAAGAAGTTGATTCTCTAAAGATTCTCTACTAAAAAGTTTAAACAAATTTCCTCTTCGCCGTATACTAAATCCTGTTATTTTCAGCACTTCATCTATCATACTTATCTCCTGTGTTCATCTTTACTGAAGTTGTAATAAAATCTACAACATCATAAATATTAAAAATAACTTTTGAATTTTTAGCACTACCAAGTTTCTTAAAATCAGGCAAAGAACTTTTTTTTGCAATGTAAAAATCAACTGTTGAAAGACTAATTCCAAGCTCTTCTGCCAATTCTTTTTTAGAAATAACACTTCTTTTATATTTTTTGAGAAGATAGTTTTCTAATCTTCCCTTTGAATTATCTTCAGTCATGTCTCCTCTTTGTATTTAAACGCGTTTAAGGTTATATCAATTGATGTAAAATTATACATTGTATTCGAAAGATAGTAAGTCGCAAAAGTATTGAAAATTGATGTCAAGTTTCGCTCATATAACATTATAAAATTTTGTTACACTATTTATTGGAGAATGAAAATCAAGATCTCTGCTAAAATTATAAAAAAATTTATAGGCATAAACATGTTAACTTTGACAGATGAATATTTAAAGAACGAAAGAAATATTGTCTCTGAAAATCCTGAGACTTATAGGAGATTACAGTTTTTAACAAACTATGAGAGGTACAAAACTCATGCAGTTCTATCACATGAAGCACTAAAAATTTTATCAGGTTCGCAAGATGATAGAAATAAAAATGTCTTTGAAAGCATCAACAAAGACTTTTCATTCCACAAAACTATACTAGAAAGACTTGAAGACTTAGCAATTTTATGTATTACGGTAAAAAAATCAAAAAAAGGAAAATTAGATTTAGACTTAAATATGAAATTTAGACAAGAAGCTATTTCAAATACTTTTGACATAATCAAAGAAAGTCTTCAAGAGTATAAGAATGACAGTTATTCAAGTGACACCATCAAGTCACTTTCTGTTTATATAAAAAATGGATATATATTTGAACTACTTGAAGAAATAGGTTTAAACTATCTTAACAGTGAAAAAACAAGATACATTCTTTTAGAACAAGTTTTGTTAGCACCAATAAAATTGAGAGCCTATATAGACAGAATGAAAATAAATTATAAAAATAAAAATCATGAAAAAATAAAGAACGAAATTTTTAAAATCTATATGAATGCAAACACATTCAACACTGCCACTAAAGAATTTAAAAAATTTGAGAGAAGTTTTAACAAAACTACAAATGAAAATGAGGCTTTTTTTAAAATTGGTAAAAACCAGATTATTGGTTATTGTAGAGCAGTTTTATATGAATTTTTTCATTTACAAATAGAAGATATGGGCAAGTTCTATTATTATTTTCATTCATCTTCCTTACTCAAATACACAACAAACTTTGGGAAAAATCAATATCCTTATATCGATTGTGATGAAAATTATTTTAAAGAGCATTTACCGTACTTGCAAGATGATTTTAAAGATATTTTTTATGATATACTTTAAAAAACACATTTCCAAAAAAATAACTTTAGGAGAAAAAAAGTTGTAAGGACTAAATAAGGACTAAGGACTTTATTAGGCATAAAAAAAGCCCGACATAAACACTATACATAGTGACTATATCGGGCTTTCCTAATGGTACGCCTGGCAGGATCCGAACCTGCAACCGCCGGGGCCGAAACCCAGTGCTCTATCCAGTTAAGCCACAGACGCGTTTATTAGGTTGGAATTATAGTGAATCTTTTCTTTAGAAAAGATTATCTAGGATGATAAATGCGAAAAATACAATTCCTAAGTAACCATTGATGGTAAAAAAGGCTCTGTCAATTTTCGTAAAATCTTTATTTACTAAATAATGTTCGTAGCTTAACATCAGTGCTGATAGGCCAAGAGCTGTATATGCAAAAATTCCTGAATCTGATTCTTGTACGAATAAGAACCAAAAAATTATTGTTAAAACATGTAGTATTTTTGAAAATAATAAAGTYTTTTGTGCTCCAAACTTTGAAGGCACWGAGTGAAGACCTAGTTTTTTATCTACTTCTATATCTTGCAGCGAATACAGYAAATCAAAACCAGCCACCCAAAACATAACTCCAATACTTAAAAACAGTGACCACAAAGTAATGCTCTCWRKTACTGCWACCACTCCTGCAATGGGAGCYAAACCTAAMGAAATTCCTAAGATAAGGTGRGCTAAATAAGAAAAGCGTTTAAAATAAGAATAAGAACCTATGATTAATAAAATAGGAACMGCCAATAAAAAAGCCAGTTCATTTACAAAATAAGCCACTAGTATAAAAGCAGCTGCATTAACAAAAGTAAATAAGAACATAGATTTAGCAGATATTCTTCCATCTACACTTGGACGTGAGGCAGTTCTTGGATTAAGCGCATCAATATCTCTGTCTAAATAACGGTTAAAACCCATTGCAAAGTTTCTAGCACTAAGAGCTGCTAAAAGTCCTAAGACTAATAAAGTCCATCCAAACCAGCCTTTTGCAGCAACAACCATTGCTATAAAAATAAAAGGCAAGGAGAAAATAGAGTGTTTGAACATTACGAGTTCATTAAAATCGTTTAATAATTTAAATATATTTTTCATGGCGAGATTTTAGCAGATAATAGATTTATATTGAGTACTTTTATCAATGATTCTATTAATCTTTTTAAACTACGAACATAAGTTTTGCAATGATTACAATTAGTACAGTAAGTACAAATGCAAACTTATGAAAATGTTCCATAAATGAGAAAGGAACTCTTTTTGTTACTTTGCAAAATAATGAATATACAATTCCAGAAGCAATAAGAAAAACCAAAAAAACTTTTAACCATAATAGATATTGAAAAGTACTTTGGAAATAACCCAATTCTGCGTTTATATATTTTGAAAACATCATGGTTCCAGTGATTAATAAAACAAGTACCATTAAGGGAAATATTTTGATACCTCTTGAACCTATACTTTTTTTGATATTTTGAACTTCTTTTTGTGAAAATGTTTTTGATAAAACAGGAAATACAAAAATATCTGTAAAAATAAAACCAATAAAAAATATTGCACATAATAAATGAATGATTAAAACAAGACTATAAGAATCCATATTTTTCCTTTGTAATTTTTGCTTATTTTAAAGAAAAAGTTTTACTTTTGCATTGATATGGGTCAATAAGCAAAAACTTTAAGAAGTTTTGATAAAATCCTTTATGAAAGAAATAGCAATTATTGGCCCAACGGCTTCAGGAAAAACGTCCCTTAGCATAGAAATCGCCCACAAAACCAACTCTATCATCCTCTCTGTTGATTCTTTATCTGTGTATAAAGAAATTGATATAGCCTCTGCAAAACCTAGTTTAAAAGAAAGAGATGGTATTACACATTTTGGGATTGATGAAGTTAATGTAGATGAAAAATACGATGTAATGGAATTTATTTCTACTTATGAAAGAGCCAAAAATTTCGCAAAAGAAAAGGGAAAAAACTTAGTAATCGTAGGTGGTACTGGTTTTTATGTAAAAACATTAAAAGAAGGTATTAGTCAAGGAATTAACGAAGAAGTTTCTTTGGACTTAAGTATTCAAGAAACTCATGCACTTTTAAGCTCTTTGGATATTGAGTATATGCAAAATATTGCTTCTAATGACAGTTATAGAATTAAAAAAGCCTATTCTATATACAAGATATCAGGCCTTGTT
This sequence comes from Arcobacter sp., assembly GCA_002733685.1. GTDB lineage: Bacteria > Campylobacterota > Campylobacteria > Campylobacterales > Arcobacteraceae > NORP36. Next base: position 59,816 of record NVWN01000005.1, read on the forward strand.
CCCAGTAAGTATTTTAAACAAAACCCTAAAGTACCTATTAGTCCAGATCTTAAAATATTTGAAATTTTATGGCCAAGAGAAGAATTAAAAAAACGAATCGCTTTAAGAAGCAAAATAATGTTAAATGATGGTCTTATAGATGAAGTCATATTTTTAGAGAAAAAATACGCAAGAGAAGCCAATGCTATGAACTCTATTGGTATTTTAGAAACACTAGAATATCTCGATGGAAAACTTACAAGGGAAGAACTTGTTAATAAAATATCCATGAACACTGCAAGACTTGCAAAACGTCAGGTTACTTTTAATAAAGGGCAATTTGATGAAAGCAAACATTCTAATATTATAGAAAACTTAAATAAAGTGATACTTAAGTTCTTTTAGGTATAATCTCGCACTAAAATAAAAGAATATGATAATAAAGGGCAACATCTAGACTTGACCTTTTGTTATATATGATAAAAAMTAAGGAAAACCTATGAAAAAAGATATTCACCCAGATTATAAATTATGTGCAGTTTCTTGTGCTTGTGGTAATGCATTCGAAACAAGATCAACTACTGAGACTTTAAGAGTTGATATTTGTAACGCTTGTCACCCATTTTTTACTGGTGAGCAAAAATTAGTTGATGCTGCTGGTAGAGTTGAGAAATTCAAAKCTAAGTACGAATTAAAAAAATAAGTTAGCCCATATATGTTAACWTTAGTTCCAACTCCTATAGGTAATTTAGACGATATRTCTAAACGTGCAATTATTGCCCTAGAAGAAGCGGAACTTATTTTTTGTGAAGATACACGTGTCACAAAAAGACTMCTYTCTYTMTTAAAAGAAAAACAAAACCTAAAYTTCCCTTGYACYGAATTCAAATCTTTTCATTCRCACAATGAAAAAGCTGTATTAGCAACATTAAAACCTGAAGATTTTGAAAAAAATATTGTTTATGTATCTGATGCTGGAATGCCTTGTGTTTCTGATCCTGGTGCTTCTTTAGTAGCTTATGCTCTTGAAAATCAAATTACTTATGACGTTCTTCCTGGTGCAAATGCGGTATTAACTGCTTATGCAATGAGTGGATTTGACGATACTAAGTTTACTTTTTTTGGTTTTTTAGATCATAAAGGAAAATCACGCGTAGCTCAATTAGATAAAGTACTTTCTTGTGCTAATTTGAGTATTTTATACGAATCTCCTCACAGACTTTTAAAAACACTSGAAGAAATTCAAGCTAAAGCACCTGAGCGAAAATTGTTTTTRGCAAAAGAAATCACTAAAAARTTCCAAAAAGTTTTTAAAGATACAGCAAAAAATATTTTTAMAACAGTAAAAAATGAAACAATTAGAGGAGAATGGGTWATTGTWCTAGAAGCYAGTKCAMMTGATGGTTTACCWATCACCCTAGAAGACCTCGAAAACTTGGACTTAGCKCCTAAAATAAAAGCCAAATTAATTGCWAAATTAAAAGGTGTTAATGTGAAAGATGTTTATCAACAAATTTTAGCTAAAATCTAGCCATGATAATATATGGAAAACAAGTAGTACTTTATGTACTCAACAATCACCCCCAGTTAATAGATGAAGTATTTTTTGCAAAAGAAATTGACAAAAAAATGTTCTCTAAGTTTTTAAAGTTAGGTAAGAAAATACACAAACTTGATAATCAAAAAGCACAGGCTTTAGCAAAAGGTGGAAATCACCAAGGTTTTTTCTTAAAACTTAGTATTTACGAATACAAAGATTTTTCTGAAATGAAAGAACTTAATTTTGTATTAGTACTTGATGGTTTAACCGATGTAGGAAATATTGGAGCAATTTTACGAACAGCACACTCTTTAGGTGTTGATGGTGTTATTGCATCTGGTGTTAAAACATTAAAAGAATCAGGTCTTGTACGTACGAGTTCTGGAGCTATGTTAGATATTCCTTTTTGTAAACATCCCAATTCCGGAGATGTAGCAAATGAATTAAAACAAGCAGGTTTTGCTTTAATTGGTGCTACTACAGATGGTGTTGATTTAAAAAAATAYGGAACCATTGAAAACAGTGGAAAAGTAGCTTTRGTTCTTGGAAGTGAAGGTACRGGAATCTCTAAAAAAGTGATTAATAAACTGGATTTAAARGTTTCTATTGGAATGTGTAATGATTTCGATTCTYTAAACGTTTCAGTTGCAGCTGGAATCTTAATTTATAACTTAAAGAACTAAAATGTTTAAAGCCRTTTTACTGTCTTTTTTTYTAGTAMTWAATCTTTCTTCTTCTRTTTTAAAAGAAAAAATAGAAAAYCTTATTGGAGAAGAAGAATATGCTGAACATCAAAATTTAGTAAAATTTTTATTTAAAAATGAAGACAAGTATTTAAATGGCGAAAACATTCTTTATATTCCACTTATAAAAAAACTAGAAGACAATGGTTTATTAAAACTTGGYTTCTCTKCTCCWCAAAATATTAACTTRGAGTTTAAAGCCTCTTATGATGCTATTAAAACACTTAAGATTCTAAGAAATACGCTTAAATCTTTRGGTTATTATTATTACTTTATTACTAATACRAGTTATTCTACACAAGGACAAYTAAYTTGGAGCATTCAGTTAAAAACAGAAGCCGCCATCAATCCTTTGATACTATCAAAGGAATTGTTGAAAAATTCTTGTAAAGTTGTCGATATAACAAGAGTAGAAAACAACAAATGGATATATACAATCGATACGCAAAATGGCTCAATATTTGAAGCCAAGAATGTATTAAACAATGAAAGCATTAAATTAAGTAAACCCTTAAGACCTTATTTTTTAACAGTAGATGAAAATGCAAAAAGCATTTTTGTTAAAAGTAGGATTTTAAACAATTGGTTTCCTTATATTGCATTTTATGATGAGGACTTGAATATCTTGGGTGTAAAAAAACAAGATTACAAAACATCAMGAATGAATGTTTCATTGCCWGARAATACAAAATATATAAAAATTAAAGACCAATTTTCATTAATWAATATTAAAAGAGGTCTTAGTATTACAATAAAGGAGTAATATGTTTCCGGAGATTGAATTCGAAAGAATGAAAAGATTGCCAAATTATGTTTTTGCAGAGGTAAATAACATAAAAATGGAAGCACGACGAGCGGGCGAAGATATTATTGATTTTTCTATGGGAAATCCTGATGGTCCTGCACCACAACATATAATTGATAAACTAAAAGAAGCAGCTAGCAAAGATAAAAATCAYGGTTATTCTKCAAGTGCTGGWATTTATAAACTAAGATTAGCTATTTGTAATTGGTATAAAAGAAAATACAATGTAGATTATTTRGAYCCWGAKAARCATGCAGTTGCAACTATGGGTTCAAAAGAAGGTTATGTAAACCTAATTCAAGCAATAGTAAATGTAGGSGATGTAGCAGTAGTGCCAGATCCTACYTATCCTATTCACTCTTATGCATTTATGTTAAGTGGTGCAGCTATTCACAAATTTGAATTGGCTTATGGAAAAGATTTTGCAGTTAATGAAGATGTGTTTTTTGAGCGTCTTCAAAAAACYTTGGATGARTCTATTCCAAAAGTAAAATATGTTTTGGTTAATTTTCCRCATAACCCTACTTCAGCKACGGTAACACCAGAATTTTATCAACGTTTGGTTGATTTAGCAAAAAAAGAACGTTTTTACGTAATYTCAGATATTGCTTATGCAGATATWACTTTTGATGGYTATAAAACWCCTTCAATTTTTGAAGCAAAAGGTGCTATTGATGTTGCRGTTGAGAGTTTTACTTTAAGTAAATCTTACAATATGGCTGGCTGGAGAGTTGGTTTTATGGTAGGRAATGARAGACTTATTGGWGCWCTTAAGAGAATTAAATCTTGGCTTGATTATGGAATGTTTACGCCTATTCAAGTAGCAGCTACTGTTGCATTAGATGGTCCACAAGAATGTGTGGCTGAACATATTGAAAAATACAGAATAAGAAGAGATGTTTTATTAGAAGCATTTAACGAAGCAGGATGGGAAATGGACAAACCCAATGCATCTATGTTTATTTGGGCAAAAATACCTAAAAAAGCAAGACACTTAGGTTCAATGGAGTTTTCAAAACAACTCTTAACCCAAGCAAAAGTGGCAGTAAGTCCAGGTATTGGTTTTGGACATTATGGCGATGAATATGTTCGTATTGCATTGATTGAAAATGAAAAAAGAATCAGACAAGCGGCAAAAAATGTTAAAAAATATTTAAAAACTTTATAAAATAATATAGGAAAAGAAATGTTAAAAGTAGGAATAATTGGAGTAGGAACTGTTGGTGCAAGTGTTGCAAATATATTAAAAGATAATGAAGATATTATTACAGCACGTGCAGGAAAAGAAATTGTTCCTGTTATTGGCGTGGTTAATAACTTAAAAAAAGACAGAAATGTCAGCATTGAACTTACTGATGATATTAACAAAGTCCTTAACGATGATTCTATTGATGTAATTGTTGAATTAATGGGTGGAGTTGAACTGCCTTTTGATGTTGTTAAAAAAGCACTWAAAAAAGGKAAAGCAGTGGTTACTGCTAATAAAGCTTTATTGGCTTACCACCGTTACGAATTACAAGATTTAGCAGGGGAAACTCCTTTTGAATATGAAGCAGCAGTTGCAGGTGGAATTCCTATTATTAATGCCCTAAGAGAAGGTTTAAGTGCCAATCATATTGAAAGTATTAAAGGTATTATGAATGGTACTTCTAATTATATGCTTACTAAAATGATTAATGATGGTGTTGCTTACGAAGATATTTTAAAAGAAGCACAAGATTTAGGCTATGCAGAAGCTGATCCTACTTTTGATGTAGGTGGATATGATGCTGCACATAAATTACTTATTTTAGCTTCTATTGCTTATGGAATTGATGCTAAACCTGAAGATATTTTAATTGAAGGTATTCAAAATATTGCTCCTGCTGATGTTGATTTTGCAAAAGAATTTGATTATGCAATTAAATTATTGGCAATTGCTAAAAAAGTAGGTTCACAAATTCAATTACGAGTACATCCTGTTCTTATTCCAAATACTCAAATGATTGCAAAAGTTGATGGCGTTATGAATGGTATTTCTGTAATAGGAGATAAAGTTGGGGAAACAATGTATTCAGGWCCAGGTGCAGGTGGTGATGCTACKGCTTCTGCTGTAGTTGCTAACTTAATTGATATTGCAAGAAAAGGAAAAGGTTCTCCTATGCTTGGATTTGAAAAATCTCATAACGAAGAATTAAGTCTAATGCCTAAAGAAGAAATTGAATCTAAATATTATATTCGTTTAGAAATAGAAGATAAAGCGGGCGTTTTAGCAAAAATTTCATCTTTATTTGAAGAGAATAATATTTCAATTGAAAAAATGATTCAAAAACCCTTAGAAAACAATAATTCAAATTTATTATTAGCTACTCATACCTCACTTGAAAAAGATATTTCAAATGCATTAAATGCATTAAAACAAACAAGTGAAGTAAAAAACACACCTTCCATGATAAGAATAGAGGACTAAGCCTCTATTCATCTATTTCTCAAAGGAGAAAATATGTCAAATGAATATTTACTCAAAGATGATATTCCATCCCTCTTAAAACAAATAGCCATTCCAGCTTCTACAGGAATGTTTTTTAATACCATGTACAATGTTGTTGATACTTTTTATGCAGGGCTTATTTCTACCCAAGCAATTTCTGCACTTACTCTATCTTTTATGATATTTTTTGTCATCATTGGTTTAGGATATGGATTTTCATCTGCTATTACTGCTTTAATTGGAAATGCTTTTGGAAAAAAGAAAAATCATCTTGCTTCCATCTATGCCCATAAGGGTATTATGTTTTTCATCTTATTAAGCCTTATACTTACTGTTGTAGGCTTTATAATATCTCCTTATATGTTTGAGGTCTTAGGGGCTAAAGATGAGTATTTAAGTGATGCTTAYGCYTATATAGATGTTATTCTTTATGGTACGATCTTTTTTATGATCAATTTTGCTTTAAATGCTATTTTAGTAGCCAGAGGAGATACAAAATCTTATAGAAATTCTTTGATTTTTGGTTTTTTTGCTAACCTCATTTTAAATCCTTTGTTTATTTATGGGTTTTTATTTATTCCACCTATGGGTATTGCAGGACTTGCATTATCAACTGTTTTAATTCAATTCTTTAATAATCTTTATTTATTAAAAAAAGTATTAGAAACAAAACTTATTCATTTTAATAAACTTGAATATTTTTTACCCCATAAAAAAATATACGGTGATTTTATTCAACAAGGTACAGCATCTTCATTGAATATGCTAATTATGGCTTTTGGATCTTTGATTTTGATGTATTTTGTTGCTTCTTATGGAGTAAATGCAGTTGCTGGTTATGGAATAGGTTTTAGAGTTGAACAGTTAATGTTACTTCCAGCCCTTGGTTTAAGTACTGCTGTTTTAACACTGGTTGCAAATAATTATGGGGCAAAAAAATATGACAGAGTATATTTAATTGTTAAAAAAGCTTTTATTTATGGTTCTGTTATTTCTACATTTGGAATAGCTTTTTTGTATATATTTGGAAAATTGATTATTTCTCAGTTTGATGACAATGCAGAAGTAATTGCTTATGGTTATGATTATATACTTATTGAAGTATGGATTTTTTATGCTTATATTATTTTGTTTATTTCTATTTCTACTTTGCAAGCCATTAAACAACCTAAGATGATATTTTATATAGCTTTATACAGACAAATTATTGCGAAACTATTGGTAGCTTATATTATTGTAATTTATTTAGAACTTGATTTTATTTATTTATGGGTAGGAATACTTGTAATGATTTACACAGCTGCTATTTTTACCTTTATTTATACAAAAAAGAAATTAAAAACTCTGTGTTGTTAATGAAAAAAGAAGAGCATAATTATGCTCTTCTTTTTTATAAAATATTCTTATCTTACGGCAATAAAATAAGAATTTACATAGAGTCCATTTTTTTCTTTTTCATCATAGCTGCATCATCTTTCATCATTCCATCATCCATTGTATGATCTTTTTTCATCATAGCGCTTTCTTTCTTCATCATTGTATCATCCATAGAATGATCTTTTTTCATCATAGTACTTTCTTTTTTCATCATACCATCATCCATATTGTCTGCTTTATTAGCACAACCTGCTACTACAAACGCAAGACCTAGTGTTACTACCATCATTAATTTTTTCATTGTTTCTCCCTTAAATATACTTAATTTTCTATTGCTTCTACATCAATAGTAATTTTTACTTTTTCACCTACGGCAAATCCACCAAATTCTAAAGCTTTGTTCCATGTAAGCCCAAAATCTGCCCGATTAATCTTAGATACTAAAGTAAAACCAACTCTGTTATTTCCCTTAAAATCTTTTATAACACCTAAGTCTTCAACATCAAATTGAATAACTTTTTTTATATTTTTAATTTTTAATTCACCCGTCATAACCCCATGATTATCACTCATCTTTTTGTATTCAGCCATTTTAAAAGTCATTTTTGGATACATATTGGCTTGAAAAAAGTCTTCACTTCTTAAATGTTTATCTCTTTTTTCATTTTGAGTGTTTACAGAAGCTATATCAACTGTTGCATTAAAAGTATTAAAAGATTTTGTTTTGTAATCAAAATCAATAGCGGCTTCATATGTTTTAAAGTTTCCTTTGACATTACTAATCATTAAATGTTTAATCGAAAAACCAACATTACTATGGGACAGATCTAATTTATGAACACTGGCATTTAATACCATAGTCCCAACAACACACAATGATCCTAAAATCGTAAGTACTTTATTCATATTAACTCCTAAGGTTTTGATGGAATGATTTTATATATTTTTTGTGTAGAGAGTGTAAAGAATCTTTTTTTGAATTATTTTAGAATAAGTAGAATAATTATTTTTATAATTTTAAAGTGAAGATAGTTCCTATTTTTTCTTCTGATTTTACCTGAATATTAATACTATATTCTTCGCAAATACGTTCAACTATACTTAATCCAATTCCAAAACCACCCTGCTCACTTGTTGCTCTGTAATAACGTTTAAAAATATCTTTGATTTTATCTTTGTTAATTCCAATACCTGAATCTTCGATACTAAGTGTATTATTTTTTAGAATAACACTTATTTTTCCTTCTATTTTATTGTACTTAATAGCATTATTTAATAAATTCAAGAACAGTCTTTCAAAGTCTTCTTGTTTGATTTTATACAAAGTGCTTTCTAAATCTAAAATAACATTTATCTTTTTTTGCTTTATTTGAGGAGCTAAAGATTCTACTTGTTCTTTTATTAATATAGATAAATCTAAGTCAATTGAGTCTTTTTTTTCATCGTTATTTTCTAAAAACAAATAACGTAAATCTTTGTAAATATCTGAAATTCTTTTTGCACTGATACGTATTCTTTGAATTTGTTTTGTGCTTAAATTATCATTTTGAATAGACATAACAATTGCAGTAAGAGGAGTATTTAATTCATGAGTACTGTCTTTGATAAAATTATTAAGTTTTATTCTCTCTTCTTTAATAGGTGCAATAAAGAGTTTTGCTAAATAAAAAGCCAATAAAGTAACAAAAAAATAAATGCTTGAAAAGAAAATAAAGATTTCTATTTGTAAATGTTCTACTTTATTCGTATAAGAATGTTCTTCAAGAGTAATATAATATACGCCTAAATGTCCCAACGCTGAATCATCAGTAAGTACATAATTATTACCATGTTTACGAAAACTCAAATCAAAATCAATTTTATGAACAAGATTACCAAGAATTTTTTCTTTATTTACATTATACAAAGCCATTTTATATTTTTTGTTTTTCAATAAAAGTGATGGATCAAAATCACTGTTTGTCATATGTGCATAAATTATTTTTGAAGACAATAAAGAAACTTCATAATTCATATTGGATTTAATTAAATCAGCATAGAGTTTTTTTTCATTTTCATAATAAAAAAAAGCAATAATAAGTATTAAAATAAAAGAAGATCCCAAATATAAAAACAAAAAACGTAGAAGCGCTTTTTTTTCACCACTAATTAAATTGATAACCAAGTCCTCGTATGTTTATAATATGATCTGCACCAAGAATCTTTCTTAAATTTTTAATATAGGTTCTTATTGTTGAACCAAGTGGTGCTTCTTCATAAGCCCAAACATTCAAACAGATATTCTCAACTGAAAGCATTTTATTTTTATTACGTATTAAATAGTCTAAAACATCTGCTTCTTTTTGAGATATTTTTATCTTTTTATTGTCTTTTTTTATTACTAATCTTTTTTTATCAAAAAACAAATCTTTTGATATCTCTATTTCTTTGTTATTAATATTAAAAAGTCTTATAAGATTGTTTATTCTTAAATCCAATTCTTTTAAATCAAAGGGTTTTTTAATGTAATCATCACAACCTGCTTCAAAACCTTTTTCAACATCACTAAGCATATCCAAAGATGTAATGAAAATAGCGGGAGTTAATATGGATTTTTCACGTAAGTCTTTTAATAAAGTAAAACCATTAATAGAAGGAACATTCACATCAAAAAGAAGTAAATCGAAGGTCTGTGAGTACAAAAGACTTTCCGCATCTGCCCCATTAAATACACTTATTACTTCATAGTTATTTTTTATTAAATGCTCTTCTATAATCTCATTTAACATGGGATCATCTTCTAATAATAATATTTTCATACTTTTTCCTTGAAAAATTATATCATAAGTTTATTAGTAGAAGATATATTTTCTCTCCACATAACTTGCACAAAAAACTGCTACAATTAAGGCTAAAAGGACAATAATGTTAAAAATAAAATCACCTATATTAAAAAAATCTCTCTTAATACTTACTCTTTTAGCAAGCAATGTTTTCGCAATTGAAGGAAAAAAGATGACTGTTTACAAATCTCCATTTTGTGGATGTTGTACCGAATGGACTAAAATTATGGAAAAAAAGGGTTTTGATCTTACCGTTATTAAAACAGAAGAAATGAATGATATAAAAAATAAATTTAATATTAAAAATGAACATGCTTCTTGTCACACTGCTATTGTAGATGGTTATTATATTGAAGGCCATGTAAATTATTCAGCAATTAAAAAACTATTAAAAGAAAAACCAAGTAATATTGCTGGATTAAGTGTTCCTGGTATGGTTGTTGGAAGCCCAGGAATGGAGTACAAAGATATTAAAAAACCTTATAATATTTTGTCAATAAACAAAAATGGAACAAGTAGTATTTACGAAAAACATTAAATGAAGAAGACTATTTTTATTCTTGTTTTTTTTCTTCTACTTTTTTTACTTAATTATATTTATCTAACTCCAAAAGATTATCAAAATCGCTGGTTTAACGAAGAAAATGTAATTAAAGGAAAAAGTATTTTTTTAAAAAATTGTGCCAGCTGTCATAAAGAGGATGCAAGTGGTACTACTTTATGGAAAAAAATAAATAAGGATGGTTTTTATCCCCCTCCTCCTTTAAATGGACAAGCCCATACTTGGCATCATGACTACAATACTTTAGCAGAAATTATTTCTAAAGGAGGCGTACTTTATAATGGAGAAATGCCTGCTTTTGAAAAAGAACTAAATAAAAATGATATCAAAAATGTAATCGCTTATTTCCAAAGTTTTTGGAAAGATGATGTTTATGATATATGGAAAAGTATGAAAAAAAATAGTGATTTTGAATGATTTCTATATTATACGACCTAATTAAATTATAAAAAGAGTACTTTGCATTCAGATATATGTAATTTGCCTTTAAGGGTATTTAAAATTCGTTTATAGGTATTTTATAAATTGAGGGTAATATTTTTTCATTAAATAATTACAATTATTATTTAATGAAAAGAAAACTAAAGATTTAGTTCTCTTTTTAAATTAGTAAGATTGACCTGGGCTTTCTTCTCTTGGTTTTGCTTCATTAACTCTTAAGGTTCTTCCATCACATTCATTTCCATTTAAAGCTTCAATTGCTTCATTTCCTGCAACAGATGTTTCCATTTCAATAAATCCAAAACCTTTAGATCTTCCAGTTTCTCTATCTGAAATAATAGTAGAATTTTTAACAGCTCCAAATTTAGCAAAAACGTCTTCTAAATCTTTACTGTCCATTTTATACGACAAGTTCCCTACATAAATATTCATGTTATATTTCCTTTTTAGTATATAGAATTATATTATCAAAAGAAATATAACAAATAGATTAGTTTTCTACATCTTTGTTGAAATTTTTACTTATAGCAGTAGAAAATCTTTTAATTGTTTCTTCTAATCCAAGTACTGCCATTATGTCATAAACAGAAGGTGCTTGTGTAACTCCCGTAAGTGCAATTCGAATGGGTTGAAAGATTTGAGGAAATTTTAATTCATTTTCTTCAATAAATGGTTTTGTAATTAACTCGTAATCATCAGCCACTAATAAAGTATCTTTTTTTGATTCTAATAAAGAAATATATGATTTCAAAATATCTAAAGTATTTTCTTTTACAAATTTTTTGCTTCCTTTTTTCTCATACGAAGCTGGAACAAGTAAAATTTTATTAACAGATGCTTTTAATTCAACCAGGGTATTTGCTCGCTCTTTTGATAAATCTAAAATCATATCTTGTTTAGCATAAGAACTTAAATCACAATCAAAAAATTGAAGCTCTTCAATCAGTCTTTTATTTGTTGCATTTTTTATATAGTGTGAATTTAACCATAAAAGTTTTTCTTCATTGTATGCAGAAGCAGATTTATTAATAGTATTGGGATCAAATAATTCTAACATTTCATCCATTGAAAATATTTCTTGGTCTCCATTTGACCAACCAAGTCTTACTAAGAAATTCAATAATGCTTCTGGTAAATAACCCAATCTCTTGTAGTCCATAACATCCATTGCGCCATCTCTTTTAGAGAGTTTTTTCCCAGCAGGATTATTAATCATAGGAACATGATAAAATTTAGGAATCAAAAATCCCAAAGCATTATAAATAACAATTTGTTTTGGTGTATTTGTTAAATGATCATCACCTCTAATAACATCTGTCATTTTCATTAATGCATCATCAATAGCAACAACAAAATTATACGTAGGCATACCATTTGATCTTGCAATTACAAAATCATCAACTTCGCTGGCTTGAAAACTCATAGACGATTTAACACCATCTTCAAAATTAATCACACCTTCTAATGGGGCTTTAATTCTAATAACTGGAGTAATTCCTTCTGGGGGAGTTCCTGTAAAATCTCTGTATCTTCCATCATATCTTGGTGTTTGTTTTTTACTCATTTGATCTTCACGTAAAGCATCAAGTTCATCTCTGCTCATATAACACTTATATGCTTTTCCTTCATCAAGAAGTTGTTTGATGTATTTATTGTATATATCAAGACGTTTTGATTGATATTCAACTTCACCATCATAAGATAAACCAACCCAGGCAAAAGCTTCAATAATTGCCTTCATTGCTTCTTCATTATTTCTTGCTGTATCTGTATCTTCAATTCTTAATTTGAATTCACCCTTGGTTTTTCGTGCCCAAAGATAAGCATATAATGCTGTTCTTAATCCACCTATATGTAAATATCCAGTAGGACTTGGTGCAAATCGTGTTATTGCCATTTATTTTCCCTTAATTTTATTAGTCTTATTAACTTCTTCAAAATTTGTAGCGTCTTTTTCTTTTAACTGTCCACAWGCAGCAGAGATATCYAAACCTTTTGATTCTCTAATAGTRCTCAATTGACCTTTTGATATTAAAAAGTTTCTGAAGCTCTCCATTGTCTCAACACTTGGTCTTTTATAAGGAGTCCCTGGATAAGGATTAAAATAAATTAGATTTACTTTSGATTTAATACCATCAAGTAATTTGATTAATTTAGCTGCATCTGCTAAAGAGTCATTTTTATCTTTTATTACTAAGTATTCAAACATAACTTTTTTTCTGGCATCAACAGGAAAAGCTTTTACTGCATCAATAATAGATTGAATATTATAMGCTTTGTTCATAGGAATTAGCTCTGATCTTAAYTTATCATCAACAGCATGCAATGAAATTGCTAATTGTATTCCTAAATCTGCTTCCCCTAGTTTAATTATCTTAGACGAAATACCAGAAGTTGATACCGTTTGTCTTCTTCKKGCAATTGATAAACCATCTTCTTCAGARAATATTTTTACAGCTTGTACAAAGTTTTTATAATTRTCAAGMGGTTCACCCATTCCCATATAAACAATATTTACTGCTTTATTAGCTGCAATATTATTGTCTCTTTTTAAATGAACAATTTGAGCAATGTATTCCCCTACTGTTAAGTTTCTTACGAAACCACCTTTTGCCGTTAGACAAAAAGTACAGCCTATTTTACAGCCAACTTGAGAAGAAATACATACAGTATATTTTTCACTTCTCTCAACAATTCCTTCTTCATTAATCTTCTTTTTTTTCATCAATAAAAGAACAGCTTCAATAGTATGTCCATCTCTTAATTTAAATAAATACTTAATACTACCATCTGAGCTTTCTTCTTTTCGTACTTGCTCTAAGATAGAAATATCATAATTATTTGACATCAAGTTGTCTTTTAAATCTTGAGGTATGTTCTTCATTTCATCRTAAGAAGTYACGTATTTTTTATAGATCCAATCATAAATTTGTTTGGCTCTAAATGAAGGTTTCACTTCTTCTTTTAATTCTTCTAAGGTGTAATCATAAATTGATTTCAACATTATCCTTTGTCTATATTATTTTGTATTTTAACATTATTTGTAATATTTTGATCTATTTTATTTGCTATTATTTTACAAATTTCAAAACTCTTTTTTCAAGATAATATTCCATTTTATACATAAGCAATAAATCTAAAAGAGGAATATGGATTTACTTATAGCATCATATTTAAAAGCTTGAATAAATTCATTCTTAATACATATTTTTCTTTTAATTTTTTTTTGATTCAAGCTATTAAGTTTGTATGCTAGCACTAAGGCTTAATATTGTTTCACGTGAAACATCAATCCTATATCAAGTAGATAAAGTTCATATCATGCTTTCCAGAGCCATATATAGAGTATAATTTAAAAATTGGGAAATAAAGAAGATTTGATAAATAAACAAGAATTGTTCATTTATCAAGCACTTATACTTTAGATAAAATCTTTATTTAAAACATATGCACTTAGTTTAGACATTGATAAGAGGTGATTCTTCAAGAAAGTTTTGTGTGCATCTTCATTGGTATAGTTAGAAACAATAAAGATTCCAGCAGCAGGAATATTAAATTTTTTGGCTACTTCAAGAACGGCAAAAAACTCCATATTTTCTATTCCAATTCCATCTTCTAAAAAAGTAGATGTAAGATTTTTATTTGTAGAAATGTAATTACTAGAGTTAACAATAGTATCATTATTTACAATTTTATTTGAAGATTCTATAAGAGTATTTAAAGGAGTATAAGAGTCTTTACGTAAGAAAGATAATTCAATATTTGCAGCAGATCTTGACTCAATTATATCAAATATATTGTACTCACCATAAGAGCCAGCAGTGCCAATAAAAAGTATATTTTTGGGCTTATTCTTTAAACAAAGTTCAGTAAGATTAATAGCAGACTCAATTAAACCTACGCCAATAGTTTTGGCAAATTCAAATGTTTCTTTTCTTCCTGCACAAACTATCACTTACAATCCAAAGAATATAAAGCATCTAAAGCTAAGTTTTTTAAAGCAAAAGTAGGAAGAATAAAACCATCATGTTTATCAAAAGAARTRAATGATGAATCAGTTTTATTTGAATTTATCTTAATGTTTATTGCTTTAATTTTACATTGGGTATTTAAAGATACWGATAAATTTTTKGCRTAAGTATTYCCCCAYTTAATTGCTTGAAAACGAAGTAATTCATAAGCACTTTCTTCWGAAGATTTTTTAATYTTCCATGATAAAGMAGAAAGTTCTACAGAAGTWTKTCTMTTTTCTTTTAATTGATTAATRCTATATATRAAAGAATTTAAACTTGAAGCACTGTTGCTWGAAACTTTATAYTGTAGTTTACCAAGRTAAGAAATDATTTTAGGAAGATTATTTGTATCCTTCTTATAWAMAGGRTATACSARATAGTTTTTAAAATAAATATCAACRTCATTGTTAGACTTTATTTCTTTATTAAATCTRTTTAATATATTTGATACAGTYATACTAGAATYACTTTTRSTAGTAATTTCAATCTGMGTAGATAAAGTATCTGGTTTYARTTCTTTAACAAATCTTTTTTCAAATTCAACTTCATAWGARAAAAGRCTTARRGGYAAACAAGTAAATAATAAATAATGCTTTTTCATTTATAACCTTACCGCAATGCCATTGCTGTCTAAATATTTTTTTAAATCCATAATATCAATTTCTTTAAAGTGAAAGATTGAAGCTGCAAGTGCTGCACTTGCTCCGCAATCAAAAGCTTCTTTAATATGACCCATTGTTCCAGCGCCTCCTGAGGCAATTACAGGAATATCCAATAAAGAAGATATAGCTGAAGTGATATTAAGTTCATAACCCGTTTTAGCCCCATCTGTATCCATAGAAGTTAAAAGTATTTCTCCTGCACCTCTGTTATAAACTTCTTTCGCCCAAACAAGAGCATCAAGACCTGTATCTTCACGCCCCCCTTTAACAAAAACGTGATAAGACCCATCAGCAACTTTTTTAACATCAATAGCTACAACAATACATTGTGAGCCAAATCGTTTTGATGCTTCATTAATAAAGTCTGGATTACTTACTGCACTTGAATTGATTGAAACTTTATCACAACCTACATTTAGCAGTTTATAAATATCATCAAGTTTTCTAATTCCTCCACCTACTGTTAAAGGAATAAAAACTTCTTTTGCAACATCTCTTACAATATCTACAATTGTATCTCTGTTTTCAACGGATGCTGTAATATCCAAAAAAGTGATTTCATCTGCACCTTCGTTGTTATATCTCTTAGCAACTTCAACAGGATCCCCTGCATCTCTTAAACCWACAAAATTTACACCCTTAACAACTCGTCCRTCTTTTACATCCAGGCAAGGTATTATTCTCTTAGCAAATGTACTCAATTTATATCCTTTGCGGCATATTTTGTTGATATTATCTAATTGTAAGTTAAAAGAAGCTATACTCYTWGCTTATGGAAAAAATTAAAGCAAAAAAAAGATACGGACAGAACTTTCTGAAAGATGAAAGTGTTTTATTAAGAATCATCGAATCGATGCCCTACAACAAAAACAAGCTAATTGAAATCGGGCCTGGCTTAGGTGATTTGACACAAAAATTAGTCAAGTACAAAAATGTGAGAGCTTATGAGGTAGATAATGATTTAATCAAAATTCTACGAACAAAATTTGCTGTWCAAATAGATGATAACAAACTAGAACTGATTCACACAGATGTTTTAGAGGCTTGGGATGACCAAGGAACATTATTTGAGAGTAAGTACGATATGATAGCAAATTTGCCTTATTATATCGCAACGAATATTATTTTAAGAGCCCTAGAAGATGATAACTGTGAACATATTATAGTTATGATCCAAAAAGAAGTTGCATTAAAGTTTGCAGCAGAAGTGAAAGAAAAAACATTTTCTTCTTTGTCTGTTATAACCAAACTTTTATCACTTGAAGCGAAGATACTTTTTGATGTACCTCCTACTTCATTTGAACCTGCACCTAAGGTTATGTCATCAATTTTATATATAAAAAAAGACTCCTTAAAGAGYATTGAACCTGGATTCAAGAAGTTTTTAAAAGCCTGTTTTGTGCAGCCAAGAAAAAAACTTTCGAGGAATATATCTTCAATTATCCCTAGAGATACAGTAAATAAAATTTTTGAAGAACTTAATATTCATGATAATGTTCGCCCTCATGAAATTGATGCATTTTTGTATAGCCAAATGTACAAAAAGGTAGATAATTATGGAAGAAAACAATAATGTTACGGAAATTAGTGCAGAAATTGGTTCAGTAGAAAAAGAACAAAAACAAGTACCTGCAACAAAAGTAGCTTCTAAAACAGAAGTTACAAGTGAAGCTAAAACAGAAAATAATGAAGAAGTGAAAAAAGCTCCTGCAAAAAAACCTGTTCACAATCACAATAAAAAACCAGTTCACAATCACAATAAAAAACCAGCAAATGGTCCACGTGGTAGAAACAATCAAGGTGGAGTAAAACCTAAAATCAAAGTTACAACAGGTGAAGGTTGGACAAGTGATTTACAAAAAGGTTTTAATATAAATGAGCGTGTTCAAAAAGACAGATTGAATCCACACAATAAACTAAACTTAGGAACAAGTGCCAAAATTAAAGTTACTCCTTTAGGTGGTTTAGGTGAAATTGGTGGAAACATGATGATCATTGAAACTGAAAAAGAAGCAATTATTGTTGATGTTGGAATGAACTTTCCAGATGAAACAATGCATGGTGTTGATATTTTAATTCCAGATTTTACTTATTTAAGAGAAATTAAACATAAAATTGTAGCTGTTATTATYACTCATGGACATGAAGATCATATTGGAGCAATACCTTATTTATTTAAAGAAATGCAATGGCCAATTTTCGGAACTGCWTTACCWTTAGAAATGATTGGTTCWAAATTTGATGAACACAGAATGAGACAACACAGAGCTTTATTTAGATGTATTGAAAAAAGAAGACCTATTAGAATTTCTGAAGATTTTGAAGTTGAATGGATGCATGTTACTCACTCAATTATTGATTCATCTGCAATTGCTATTATTACAGATGCAGGAACAATGATTCATACAGGTGATTTTAAAATAGATCATACTCCTGTTGATGGTTATCCTACTGATATTCATAGACTTGCACATTATGGAGAAGCTGGTGTTATGTTATTAACATCTGATTCAACGAATTCTCACTCTCCTGGATTTACAAGAACTGAAAAAACAGTTGGACCTACTTTTGATAAAATTTTTGCAAATGCAAAAGGTAGAGTTATAATGTCTACTTTCTCCTCAAATATTCACCGTGTTGCACAAGCAATTGTACGTGGAATCGCAGCAGGAAGAAAAGTCTGTGTTATTGGACGATCTATGGAGAAAAACTTAGACTTAGCATTAGGTCTTGGATATGTTAAATTTCCAAAAGATAAATTCATTGATGCATATGAAGTTAACAAATATACAGATGATGAAGTATTAATCGTAACAACAGGATCACAAGGTGAACCAATGTCAGCTCTGTTTAGAATGTCTATTCATGAACACAGACATATTAAAATCAAACCAGAAGATACAATTGTACTGTCTTCAAAAGCTATTCCTGGGAATGAAGCAAGTGTTTCTGGTTTAGTTAATAACATCTTAAAAGCGGGTGCTGCTGTTGCATATCATGATTATCCGGATTTACACGTATCAGGACATGCTGCGCAAGAAGAACAAAAATTAATGTTACGTTTAGTTAAACCTAAATTCTTTTTACCAGTTCATGGTGAATACAATCATGCTTTAAAACATGGAAGAACAGGTATTGATTGTGGTGTTTTAGAGCGAAATATGTATGTAATGAATGCAGGAGAACAAATTGAAATCACTCCTAAATACATGAAAAAAATCAAAACAATCAAATCTGGTAAAACATATATTGATAATCAAATGAACCACAGAATTGCAGAAGATATTGTAATTGACAGACAAACAATGGCCAATGAAGGTATTGTAATGTTAGTAGCTCAAATCAATGCAAATGAGAGAAAACTAGAAGGTAAAATGAGAGTTGCATCATTTGGATTGGTTTCTAATAAACAAGACAGATTTTTTGCAAAAGAAATTGAAGACTTATTAGAACTGTTCTTAAGTAATGCAAAAGAAAGTATTTTTGCTAATAACAGAATGTTTGAAGATGAAATCAGAAAAGTAGTAAGAAAACATTGTATTAGAAAATACAAAAAATACCCAATGATTGTACCTACATTATTAGTACAATAAAGAAGGAAAAGAATGAACTATAAATCAATTGCAAGAGATGTTTTATTAACAGAAGCAAAAGAGTTAGAATTAGCTGCTTTAAATCTGGATGAAATAGCCTTAGAAAAAGCAGTTGATTTAATTGTACAAACATCAGGAAAAYTAATTATTACTGGTGTTGGAAAGTCTGGTTTAGTAGGAGCTAARATAGCTGCTACTCTWGCTAGTACGGGTACATCTTCATTCTTTTTACACCCTACTGAAGCAATGCATGGGGATTTAGGAATGATTTCCAAGGGTGATGTAGTTCTGGCTTTGTCTTATTCAGGAGAAAGTGAAGAGTTGATTCGTTTACTTCCACATTTAAAACGTTTTGATATACCATTGATTTCAATGGCTAAAGATATTAAGTCAACTCTTGGAAAACATTCAGACATCTTTTTTAATATTAGTATTACGAAAGAGGCATGTCCTTTAAATATAGCCCCTACATCTTCGACTACCTTAACAATGGCAATGGGTGATGTATTAGCTGTTTGTTTAATGGAAAAAAGAAAGTTTAAAAAAGAAGATTTTGCATCTTTTCACCCAGGGGGAACACTTGGAAAACAACTTTTTGTTAAAGTATCTGACTTATTAAGAAAAGATTCTTTACCAATAGTTTCACGTGAAACCAAATTAAAAGATGCCATAGTAAAAATGAGTGAAGGCAGAATAGGTTCTGTTTTAATACTTGATAATGAAAGAAAAGTTATTGCATTATTAAGTGATGGCGATTTAAGAAGAGCGTTAATGAAAGATAATTTTTCACTTAACTGTTCGGTTGAATCAATTGCAACAAAAAACCCAAAAACAATTCAAAATAAGAATTTATTGGCAAGTGATGCTTTAGAGATTATAGAAAACTTTAAAATACAAGTACTAATAGTAGAAGATGAAAATAAGAAACTATTGGGTGTATTACATATTCATGATCTTATTGAAGCTGGAATAAAATAGGAAATAATATGGAAAACAAAGAAAACAATTTAGTAAGACTTAATAAATTTATCTCACATAATTCAAAGTTCTCAAGAAGAGAAGCAGATAAAGTAATAGCAGAAGGCCGTGTAAAAATCAACAAAAAAGTTGTTGAGAACTTAGCAACACAAGTTGATCCAAGAAATGACTTAGTTATGATTGATAATAAAATCATTAAAATTGATGATGATAAAACCTATACGGTAATTGTATATAATAAACCAAAAGGTGAATTAGTAACTAAAAATGACCCCAGAGGAAGAAGAATTATTTATGATACTTTAGGTAAAAAATATTTACACTTTAGACCTGTTGGACGATTGGATTATTCTTCAGAAGGTGTATTATTATTATCTGATTCAATTGATATTGTAAATGGACTAATGCACTCACCTTTAGAGCGAACGTATAAAATTAAAGTGGATGGACCTATTAGTAAAACACTAGAAATGGCAATGCAAGAAGGTTTAGAATTAGAAGATGCAAAAATTGGTGGYCATGCYCATTCAAAAATAGTTTCTATGAATTTTAAACCYTTTGCTGCTTATCAGATTTTAACCAATGGAGATAAGTTCTCAAAATTAAAAGTTATTATTACTGAAGGTAAAAACAGAGAATTAAGAAGATTTTTTGCACATTTTTCTTTAGATATYATGGATTTAAAACGTGTTGATTATGGTGGAGTATCTCTAAATAATYTACCTACAGGAAAAAGYAGATTTTTAAGTAAAGACGAATATAAAAATTTACGATCATATTTAAAAGAYAATGGATAAACTGGCCAATATTCTTAGACCAACAAATTTAGAAAACTTTGTTGGTCAAAGCCATATTATTTCAAAATCAAAAGTTTTATAYAAACTTATYAAAAAAAAAGAAATYCCTCACTTATTTTTTCATGGSAAACCAGGTACTGGAAAAACWACYYTAGCCAAAATTATTGCAAAAGAAATTGACACAGATTATTATTACTTTAATGCWACRGGMCTWAAAATTGATGATCTTMGAAAAGTTTTTGATCGTTATAAAAACTCCCTTATAAAACCCCTTATTTTTATTGATGAAGTGCATCGTTTAAACAAAGTKCAACAAGAAGTATTATTACCAGTAATGGAAAATTATTCAGCCATAATTATAGGTGCTTCTACAGAAAATCCTTTTTTTACCCTAACCTCTGCAATACGTTCACGATCCTTTTTATTCGAGTTTTTAGCACTTAATAAAGAAGAACTTGAAAATATACTTCTTTATGCACAAAAAGAGCTGGACTGTACATTAAAACCTGAGGAAAAAGAGTACTTAATTAATACCTCCTCAGGTGATGCAAGAGCTATGCTTAATTTAATCGATTTTGCCTATAAAGTTGAAGGAAATATTACTCTAGAAATTTTAAAAGAATTGCGTCAAAATGTAATAGGAGATGGAGTATCAAGCTCAAATTCACATTACGATTTGGCTTCAGCTATGATTAAATCTTTAAGAGGCTCAGATGTTGATGCTTCTTTATATTATCTTGCTCGTTTAATTGAAGGTGGAGAATCGGTTGATTTTATTGTACGGCGTTTGGTTATTTTTGCCAGTGAAGATATTGGAAATGCAAACCCAAATGCTCTTAATTTAGCAGTAAGCACTATGTTAAGTGTTAATAAAATTGGTTATCCAGAATCTCGTATTATTTTAGGCCAATGTGCTATATATTTAGCTTCTTGTCCCAAATCTAATTCCTCTTATTTAGGAATTAACAAAGCACTTGAAGAAGTCAAAAATGGGAACATACTAAACATCCCTACTCACTTAAACTCCTTACATCTAGGATATAAATATCCACATGATTATGGGGGATATGTTAAACAAGAATACTTAGAAAAAACGATAGAATTATATAAGAGCAAAAATATAGGTTTTGAAAAAACACTAAATGAATGGCTAAAAAAAATTAAGAACGAGGACTAAATGGAATACTATACATGGATATTAAGTTTTCATATTGTTGCTTTTATGTCTTGGATGTCAATGCTGTTTTATTTGCCAAGATTATTTGTTTATCATGTTGAAAATAAAGAAAGTCAAGAATTTGTAAACATTGTAAAAATCCAAGAATATAAACTTTACGCATATATTGGTAACCCAGCGATGTATGCAGCCATAGTTTCAGGCCTTGTTATGCTTTTATTAAACCCATACTTATTTAATACAGGACCTTGGTTATATGCAAAACTAATCACAGTAATACTAATGATTATATATTCCCTTTCACTAAATTATTACAGAAAACAATTAGAAAATAATACCTGTGATAAAAGCTCAAAATTTTTTAGAGCCTATAATGAATTACCAACAGCTTTAGCCATTTTAATTGTGACCTATGTAATTGTTAAAAGTGTATCAATACTATTTACAAGTTTGATAATACTACTCTTTGTTTTTACTATATATAAAATTATGACAAAAAAGGACAAGAATGAACTTTGATAAGTATTATGTTTTAGATACAAATATTTTATTAGAAGACGCAAAAAATATTTATAAGATATCAGATGAAAATAAAAACCTTATTATTCTTCCAGAAACTGTTTTAGACGAAATAGACAGCAAAAAATCTGGTTTTGATGAAATAAATTACCAAGCAAGAGAATTTGCACGAATTTTAGAAAATGCAAAAGTCTTAAAATCACAAAGTATTGATGGCTATAAAATCATTCGTTTAGAAATAAGTGACTTAAGTGTATCAACGATTGATATTATTTCTAAAGATTCCTATGATCTTGATTCTAAAAATACTTCTTTAAATATAATAAATGATAGAAAAATACTTGAAATTGCAAGTTTTTGTAATACATTTTATGACAAAGAAATAAAATTTTTATCACTTGATATTATGGCTAGAACCAGAGCKTTATCKCTGGATCTTAAAGTAGATTCACTTCTAGGAACTAGCAGTGAAAAATTCTCTTATGAATTTGTTAAACAAATTGAAATAAATTTTAGTGAAATAGAACACTTAGACAATAAAAATATAGAAGAAATTGACAAAAACTATGAAATATTTAATTTTTCTTACTGTTTTAAAGTCAAAGATTCAGATCAAATGATTTTAGCTAGCATTGAAAATAAAAAAATTCAAGTATTAAATGAAGAAGAAGTTAGAAATCAAATTGTTACGCCTTTAAATACAGAACAATTACTCTTCTGTAATGCTATTTTAAGCCACCACTACAATGTTATAATTGTAGAAGCTAAGGCTGGTTCGGGAAAAACATTATTGGCTCTCTCAGGTGCCTTAAAATTAATCAAACAAAAAAATAAACAAAAAGTAATTTACATAAGAAACTCTATTGAATCCTTAGATAAGGGTGAAGATGTAGGTTATTTACCAGGTCTTGAAGAAAAATTTGCTATTTATAATCATCCTTTAATGGATTCACTTGATTATATGATTAGAAGTGAGCACAAAAAAAGAAGAGCAAATAAAAAAGACAGCTTTGAGGATTTAGAAGATAAAGAAGTACAACAAAGAGTTGAACTCTTAATTCAAAATTACTCCATAGAAACCATGTGGGTAGGAGAGATGAGAGGAAGAACCTTGTCAAACGCTTTTGTAATTATAGATGAAGCTCAAAATATGTCAAATAAAACAATGCAAATGGTTTTATCAAGAATAGACAGCACTTGTAAAGTTGTAGTTTTAGGATCTAATAAACAAATTGACAACTTTTATGTTAACAAACATACTAATGCTTTAACAACACTACTAAAATCGACCAAAGTAGACTCAACCTTGGTTAATATTTTTGCGATACAACTAAAAAAAGTACTTAGAGGTCCAATTACGGAGTGGGCTGAAAGTATTTTCTCAAAAAAATAAGTATATAAGGATATTTTCTTATATATTTATATCTAAACAAATAGTAATACGTATTTTTTTACTCATATAATAAAAATTTAGCTACAATATTTATTAATAAAATGTATTACATAGATATAACTTTGCTTCTTATACGTAATATATAACTATATACGTATTTTAATACATAAATATTAACAGGAAATAAAATGAATTATTTACAGTACACATCAAAAGAAATGATCTCAGCAACAGAGTTGGTAAGAAAAAGTAAAAAAGTTTTTAACAGCGTACAAAAAGGTGAAATAGATAAAGCTGTTATTTTAAGGGATGGAAAACCAAGTTTCATTTTAATTGATTTTAATAAATACGAAGAAATAATGAGTGAATATATGCTATTAAAAGAAAAAAATAAATCTAAAAAAACAAACGTAAAAAATGAAGATGAACTTGAAGAAAAAAAAGTACAAAAAGCGTTAAAAGATATTGAAGAACTCTCTGATGAAGACAATAAAAAAGATAAAAAAGAGTTAAATGATTTTTGGGAATAAAACAAAGAAATAAAAATGTATTTTTATTTCTTTATTTAAACTAACACAGAAAAGACTCTGTGTTATTTTGTAAGATTATCTCTTAGGTATAAATAATCAGACATTTCAGACCAAGGTCTCACTTGTTTTAAGTATGATTCTTGATGATCAAGTACTTCTTTTAATAAAGCAGATTTTTTTGATACTACCTCACGTAAGAGAGTGTTGGCTTTTTTCATTCCATCCATTACTTCTTTTGGAAAAGCTTTAATTTTAATATTTGGATATTCTTTTAACATTTTTCCTAAAGCAAGTCCGCTTAAGTGGTAGTTTTGAATAAACATATCATATGCAGATGCTCTCATTGCAACAATTAGAATTTCTTGTAAATCTTTTGGAAGTTTATTAAACGATTTTTTATTCACTAAATACTGAGTTTCAGCACCTGGTTCATGCCAACCCGTATAATAATAAGATGCAATTTTATGAAATCCCATTTTAATATCCATAGAAGGTCCAACCCACTCTAGTGCATCAATAGTTCCACGCTCCAGTGCAGTATATAACTCCCCAGGTGCTAAATTTGTAACCAAAACACCAAGTTCAGCCATAATCTCACCAGCAAAACCAGGAATTCTCATTTTTAAACCTTTTAAATCGTTTAGTGTTTTAATTTCTTTTTGAAACCATCCACCCATTTGAACACCAGTATTTCCACCAGGAAAAGAAAGAACCTTATGTTTAGCATAGGCTTTTTGCATTAATTTCATTCCGCCAGCATTATAAAACCAAGCGTATTGCTCTAAAGCAGTCATACCAAAGGGCATAGTAGTAAAAGGCAAAGTATCAATATCTTTACCCTTCCAAAAATATGACGTAGAATGACCCATATCATATTGACCACCCTTAACCATATCTAAGATGCCTAAAGGAGCTTTGTGTTTATTTGAAGCATCTACTTTAATAAGTAAACGTCCATTAGACATTTTTTTAACCATTGCAGCCATATTTTTTGGTGCATCAATTAAAGGTATTGCTGTTGGTCCCCAAGTAGTAGCTAATTTTAATTTATACACTTTTTCTTTTGCGAATAAAGAACTTGCAAATAAAAGTGAAAAAGTTAAAATTATTTTTAAAAAATTTGATTTCATTGTTTCTCCCTATAAAATATATTAAATATTAGCAAAATAATATTTAATAAGAATTTAAGAACGTTTATTTGTACCCATATAATTTCTGAAGTTTTCCATAGCGCTTAATTCAGTAAAATTATTTTTATGCTTTCTAGAACCAATCTCTTTTTCATAATATAAGTCAATTGCTTCTTCAATAATTCTACTCTTCGTTTTTCCGCAAAGTATTGTTAATTTGTTCAAGACATTATTGCTTTCTCCTTCAAGAGAAAGGCCAATTTTAACTCTATTTTTTTTAGTAATGGGTCTACCAACTTTATTATTCATTATATAGCACCTTTATCAGTATAAAATATTTATTTCTTATTTCATCTAGTTTTATTAAGACATAATTATAACAAAAAGTATATAAAAATGTTTATTNNTTAAAAAADABATAAATHATAVTATAAAAGCTGAWRAWTWRMMKAWWAWATTTARAAAAWMWMSAWWWTYAAGRNAGRWKWKAWKWWSAWAWKMWARWRTARWAWAWSTANTRAAYYMAMMKYAKWWWMNTNTASCTAWWAAKAAKRMNAAGNNTTNAWRTGNAKWAWTTNATWKWAATWKMWSAWAMWTAAARANTMNAWRAWTMWTWWAATWTRNAAGCTTAAAAATGAAAAAAAGTATTAGTGCGTAAAATAGTTTATATAAGATAACTGTAATTATTATTTACATATATTCTTTTTTGTACCATTTTGAAAAAACGTATATTGCCCAAAGATGTTGTTTGAATTTTTTGTTTTTTGCTAAGATAAAAATATGTTCTAAATAACTTTCATTAAATAAAGAACTTTCATCATTGACTTCTTTAATCAAATCAAAAATACTGTTTCCGTATTCAGCAAAAATCCATTCATTAAAGGGAGAATTAAATCCCTTTTTACTTCTGTTTATTATTTCATCAGGAATATATTTACTGGCTATTTTTTTTAATAAATATTTGTTGGTATTTCCTACTTTTAACTTWGAATCAATWGCAAATACATAATTRACTAAATTRACGTCTAAAAARGGTGTTCTYACTTCAAGWGAGTTAGCCATTGAAATTTTATCGACTTTTGATAAAAGAGCTTGWCCYAACCATACTTTTAAATCCGCATAAGACATCCARTCAACGGGRTCACTCTTAGGWKTTTCTTTTTTATARGTRGGTCTTTTAACAAACAATCGTTTGATTTGWATATCWGTATATATTTCWCCAAAACTRTTRTAYAAGGTTTCTTTTTTAACTATTCTTCTTAAATACTCACTCTCTTTWGTATTGTTTTGTAAAGCAGARATAATRGAATTTAAAAAATCATTCTGAGGAGTTTTYAAACTCTCTTGRAAYTCATAATACTTWAGAAATTTTGCATAATTATCGTAACCTAARAARAGTTCATCACTTCCTTCACCACTTAATACTGTTTTAATTCCCATTTTATTAATCTTTTTTGTTAAATGAWACAAAGGAATAGCAGCAGCATCMGCATGAGGTTCTTCCAAAGCWTCAAATACCTCTTCAAGTGAATCAATAAAGTCTTTTTGCCCTATTTCTAAAGGATGGTGTTCTGAGCCTATATGCAAAGATGCAGTTTTGGCATACTCTAGTTCATCATAGTTTTTATACTCTTTGTATCCCACAGAAAAAGTATGAATCTTTTTTCCAGAGATTTTTGTGTATAAAGATGAGATCAACGAACTATCAATCCCACCACTTAATAAGGACCCTACTTCAACATCTCCTACTAAACGACGCTCTACTGCAGAAATCAACTCATTTTCAATACCAATTAAAGCTTCTTTTTCATCTTTATAACGTTTATAAGTATTGATTTTGTAATATTTTTTTATGAAACACTTTTTATTTTCATATATTAAATACGAAGATGCTTCAAGTTTTTTAATATCTTGATAAAAAGTATTCTCACCCAAAGGAACAAAATATTGCAAATACTGGGCAAGCGCAACCTTATTTAGTTTTGGTTTTTTAGGCAAGATGGCAAGTATTGATTTAATAGATGAAGAAAATATAAATTGCCCGTCTTTTAGATAATAAAAAAATGGTTTTTTCCCATAACGATCTCTCGCACAAAAATATTTATTTGTACTTTTATCGAATAAACAAAAAGAGAACATACCATTTAATTTATTTAGAAAATCAATACCATATTTTTGATACAAACGAATTATGACTTCTGAATCAGAGGAAGTAATACACTTAAGATTTTCTTCAATAATCAATTCTTTATAATTGTATATTTCTCCATTAAAAACAAGAATTAAATCATCAAAAAGCATGGGTTGATTCGCTTCTTCATCTAAGTCAATAATAGCTAAGCGTGTATGAGCAAAAGTATTGTTCTCATAATAAGATTGTCCTGTATTATCAGGCCCCCTACTCTTGATATGTGTTATAGCTTGCGATAAAGAAGAGGAAGTAAAATTAAAACCTAAAATACCACACATTTAGGCAACTTTGAAAAAATGATTTATGATTAAAAGATAAACATAAATAAGKGCTATAAAAACAATTGTACTTAGTAAAATACTAAAGGTTGCATCTATAGGATTTCTGTTAAACAAAGAAGCYAAATTAACATTGTTAATAGCCAAAGGTACCATTAATTCYAAGAAAATWATAGAAGCAAGAAAAGGTTCTACTTCAAAATAAACCAAACCAATWARACCAACAAGTGGCAAAATAATATGYTTGAATAAAACAACATTAAGACTTAATTTCCARTTTGCTTTTTTAATTGAAATTTGRCTCATAAAAATACCAAAAACAATTAATTGCATAACAATAGCAGTATAWGCKGCCATTGTAAAAACTTTATCAAAATGWATATTGAGTGTAAAATCAAAATAATTAAACAAAATAGCAAAAAAAGTAACTGTTATTGCAGGAATTTTAAAAATATTTTTTAAGGATTTTAAAAGAGAGAATTTCTCTCCAGCTAAAAAGTATACAGAAAAAATAAAAATGAAGAATATATTTGCTATATTTAATATTGAAGTATAAGGAACAGATGAAACTCCAAATAAAGCAATACCTAAAGGAATTCCTAAGTTCCCAGTATTTCCAACAAGAGCTGAGGCTAAAAAAAGTGCTTTATCATTACTATTATTAAATACAAAACGCACATAAACCAATGCCATTAAAAGTACTATAAAAATAGCAGAAAAATATATCAAGGGAGAAATGAAAAAATCGAAGTCTAGTTTTTCTCTGGTTAATCCCCAAAAAACTAGAATAGGTTGTAAAAAATATAAACTTAATAAAACAAAACTTTTTTCGTGAATTTCGTCTTTAAAAATTTTTTTAAGTAAAAAACCAATCACTATTAATAAATAAATGGTGGCAACAGAAGTAAGAGCTTCGATAAAGAATCCTTTATAAAATAATAAAGGATTTTATCATAAAAGCGCTAAGCCTCCTTGTGAATACTTATGACATAATACCTTTTATCATAAAAAATACACTAGCAGAGAGTAAAGCAGCAGCAGGAACAGTAATAACCCAAGCAGCAATAATCTTTTTAACAGCATCTCTTTTTACATATTTTACACTCTTAGCAGATTTAAATTGTTTTTTGTCTTCTTTTACTACTTCAATATTATTGTCAATTAATTTATATAATTCTACAATTCTTTGATAATCGCTTTTTGATTTTTTTTCAATCTTTTCTATAKTAGAAAGTTCACTTTCAAATGAGTTCAAAATCTTTTTATCTCTTTTAAGTCGTTTTCTCATTTGTGAAATCATTTTGCTTTCAGATGAATCTAAATATTCACGTAAAAAACCAACTCCAAATACTCCTCCAACTGCAATATGCGTAGAAGAGACAGGAAGTCCAAGCTGAGAAGCAATAATAACAGTAATAGCAGCAGCCATAGCTATAGAGAACGCTCTAACTTGATCAAGCTCAGTAATTTCACTTCCAACAGTTTTAATAAGCTTAGGGCCATACAATGCTAAACCAATAGCAATACCTAAAGCCCCTATTCCCATAATCCAAAAAGGAATCTCAACTTTAGAAGATACTCCCATATTTACAACCGCATCATTAATAGCGGCCAAAGGTCCAATTGCATTTGCAACATCATTTGCACCATGAGCAAAAGAAAGTAAAGCAGCTGCAAAAATTAAAGGAATGGTAAATAATGTATTCACTTGMGYTCTTGTATTTTCAAGTTTTGATGCAGCTTTTATAATAAAAGGTTTAACTACAATAAARACAATAACMGCAATWATMAWTGCAATACCAGCTGCTTCAAATAAATCCAACTTAACAAGTTTTTTCAAACCTTTTAAAATTAAATATGTTGAGAATACAAAAGTCATAATAGAAATTAAATAAGGAACAATTCTTTTTGCACTTTCAATCATATCTTTTTTATACATAATCTTTTTTTTGATAAAAAACAAAAATGCAGCAGCAACAATACCACCCAATAAAGGAGAAATAATCCAAGAAGCTGCAATTTTCCCCATTGTTCCCCAAGCAACAATAGAAAAACCAGCAGCAGCAATACCAGCACCCATAACTCCCCCTACAATAGAGTGAGTCGTTGAAACAGGTGCACCAATWGCAGTTGCAAAATTAAGCCAAACTGCTGCTGATAATAAAGCAGCAGACATAACCCAAATAAATACTTCTGGATCAGAAATTAAAGCAGGATCAATAATACCTTTTTTAATGGTTTTTACAACATCACCTCCTGCAATAAAAGCGCCTAAAGCTTCAAAAATAGCTGCTATTATAATAGCCCACATCATAGTCATTGCTTTAGACCCAACTGCAGGTCCTACATTATTAGCAACATCATTCGCACCAATATTCATAGCCATATATGCACCAAATACTGCACCCAAAACTAAAAATGTATTATTAGGTAAACCTTCATGAACGGTATATGACCAAATAAAGACTAAAACGATAAAAAGTAATGCCAAAGAAAACTTAGCAAATGCCGATAAAGAGGTAGTTGTAACTGTATCAATTTTACTGATATTCAAAATAAACCTTTTGTAACTATTTTGTAACTAAATATTCGTAGGATTATAATGGATTTTACTTTATAAAAAACTTAAGAAAATCTTAATCTTATATGACTAAAAGCCCTATAATGTGCAATTTCTCTATATAATGTTCTTATATATTTTAGATGAATTTGAAAGTTTTTTAGATAAATTTAAAAGTTTTTTTAATGTTTTGTGTAGGGAAAGTTAAATAATAATATTAAGGAAGTATATTGTGGAATAAAGAAGATAGAGATAAGAGGGATTAACCTCTTGAATCTCTTGAACCGCCTCTTGAACCGCCGTCTCTTGAACCACCTCTTGAACCACCGTCTCTAGAACCACCTCTTGAACCACCGTCTCTTGAACCACCTCTTGAACCACCGTCTCTAGAACCACCTCTTGAACCACCGTCTCTTGAACCACCTCTTGATCCGCCGTCTCTTGAACCGCCGTCTCTTGAACCACCTCTATAACCGCCTCTTGAACCACCGTCTCTTGATCCACCACCTCTAGAACCACCACGATTTCTATTTCTGAAATGACCACGTCCACCTGAACGTCCATCATCTTTTTCAGTTTTCATTCTTTCGAATAATCGCTCAATATCACTTTCAGATTTACCAATAAAGTTTTTACCAGCAACTTTTGCTTCTTCACTTAACATAGATGCTAATTTATAAGCAATTGTTGATAAATCATATTCTTCTTTTAACATTTCTACAATTTTCATTCCAGCGTCAAAATTTTCTTGATCTTTAATTTTTTCAACCAAAGAAGAAGTTTTTTGATCTCTTACTAAATTAATATTAGGAACAACTTTTGCTTCTAATGTAGAACCTGTAGTTTTTTGAATTCTTTGAATCATTCTAAACTCATGAGGAGTTACAATAGAAACAGCGCTTCCTTTTTTACCAGCTCTACCTGTTCGTCCGATTCTATGAACATAAGATTCAGAATCAAATGGCAAATGGTAATTAAATACGTGAGAAACATCGTTTACATCAAGACCACGAGCTGCAACATCAGTTGCAATCAATACTTCAACGCTTGAACGTTTAAATGCTCTAATAGCTTCTTCTCTTTGTCTTTGCTCCATATCACCATGCAATGATTTTGCACTGTAACCTTGAGATACTAAATAAGTAGATAATCTATCAACTTCTTTTTTAGTTCTACAAAAAATGATAGATTTACTTGGATTTAAAAAATCATATAATCTAATTAATGCATCATCTCTTTCATATTCATCAACTACATAAAAAGATTGAGAAATATTATCATTGGTAATATTCTTTTTCGTTAAAGAAATAAATTCTGGTTCTTTTAAAATAGTTTTTGCTAAGTTTTTAATAGCAGTAGGCATAGTTGCAGAGAATAATAATGTTTGTCTGTCTTCTGGCATAAATGTAAAGATTTCTTTAATATCATCTAAAAATCCCATATCTAACATCTCATCYGCTTCATCTAAAACAACAWAAGAAGGTTTAATCTTAATTTTTCCAGTTTTTAATAAATCAATGAATCTTCCTGGAGTTGCTACAATAATACCAGCAGTTTCAATGTGTTTTAATTGTCTAGAGTAAGCTTGTCCACCATAAACAGCAGCAGTAGAAATACCTAAAAATTTTCCAAATCTAAAAATTTCATCTGAAACTTGCATTGCAAGTTCTCTTGTAGGACAAATAACAACAGCTTGAACACCTTTTTCTTTTTTCATCATATTTAAAATAGGAAGTCCGAATGCTGCAGTTTTACCTGTACCTGTTTGCGCTTGCGCAACTATATCTTTACCCTGTAGAATAATAGGGATTGCCTGTTCTTGGATAGGACTTGGTTCTGTAAACCCTGCCTCATCAATTGCTTTGTGTAAGTCTTTTTGAAAATCAAATTCACTAAAAGTCATATTTTACCTTGTATATTTTTTTGATATACACGTATATATAAGCTTCAATAAACAAAAACAAAAATGTTCTATTAAGCAATCGCCATTTCTAGGGAATTATAGTATATAAATGTGTATATTTTCCGGATTATAGCTAATTTAATATTAATTTAAGCTTTTATATTTGTAGTAGATTAAGAATAGGGGAAACCTATTCTTAAATATCGTCTAACTTTTTGTAGTTTTCTAAGTATTTTGTATCATAGTTATTTGCGATAAAATCTTCATTTTCCATCATTTTTATATGAAAAGGAATAGTAGTTTTAATTCCTGTAACTTCAAATTCATTTAAAGCTCTTTTCATAATATTAATCGCTTTTTCTCTGTCTCTTCCCCAAACAATCAGTTTCCCAATCATTGAGTCATAGTATTGAGGTACCACGTAATTAGTATACACATGGCTATCAACTCTTACATTTCTTCCACCTGGAACCATCCATTGTGTAATTTTCCCTGGACTTGGTAAAAATGAGTTAGGATCTTCTGCTGTTATTCTACATTCAATTGCATGACCTCTAAATTTAATRCTGTCTTGTGMAGGAAGTTTTTCMCCTTCTGCAACACGAATCATTAATTCAATTAAATCCAAACCAGATACCATTTCAGAAACAGGATGYTCAACTTGYARTCTTGTATTCATTTCCATAAAATAAATGTTTTGTTTATCATCTGCTAAGAATTCAAAAGTACCAGCGCCTTCATATTTTAAATATTTAGTAGCTTTTACAGCAACGCCATGCAATTTTACTCTTGTATCTTCATCTAAAAGAATAGCAGGAGATTCTTCTATTACTTTTTGATGTCGTCTYTGCAASGAACAATCTCTCTCCCCAATGTGAATAGCATTTCCATGGCTATCTCCAATAACTTGTACTTCTATATGTCTTGGATTATTAATAAATCGCTCCAAATACATAGACCCATCTCCAAAAGCAGCAAAAGCTTCAGAAGAAGCAGCCATATATAACTGTTCAAAATCTTTTTCATCGCTAATTAGTCTAAGACCTCTACCCCCACCACCAGCAGAAGCTTTAGCCATAATAGGGTAACCAATTTCTTTTGCAATGATTTTTGCTTCTGATACAGAATTAATAGCACCAGTTGAACCAGGAACAACAGGAACGCCTGCTTTTACCATTTCTTCTTTTGCTTTTGATTTATCAGACATTCTCTCCATTACTTCAACAGAAGGTCCAATAAATTTAATATTATGTAAACGACAAATCTCTACAAAATCTTTATTTTCTGATAAAAAACCATATCCAGGGAAAATAGCATCACAACCTGTCATTTCTGCTGCTGCAATAATAGCTGGAATATTTAAATAAGAATCAGCTGATTTAGGACCACCTATACATACAGCTTCATCCGCATGTTTTA
Organism: Arcobacter sp.; assembly: GCA_002733685.1. GTDB lineage: Bacteria > Campylobacterota > Campylobacteria > Campylobacterales > Arcobacteraceae > NORP36. The sequence continues at coordinate 93,698 of NVWN01000005.1, forward strand.
AATAAGATGCTTCTTTATCGCCAGAGCTGTAAACAGCAACTGATTTTTTTCCCATTTCTCTTATGGTTCGTACAGCTCTTTGAACTATCTCACCGCGGTTCGCAATTAGAATTTTTTTAATTTCTGCCATAATMAACTCTTATARTTTTTCTACAACRAATAATGGCATRTCGTATTCAACTGGATTACCATCTTCTACTAGTATTTTAAGAATTTTACAGTCAAATTCAGCTTCAACTTCATTCATAATTTTCATAGCTTCTAAGATACATAAAGTTTGACCTTTAGATACAGTATCTCCYACTTTWACAAAATTACTAGCTTCTGGTGAKGGAGAGGCATAAAATGTTCCAATCATTGGTGCATCAATAGTATCSCCTAAGTCNTNNTCWKYARWWGWAGCWRCYGCACTTGTTATAACAGGRRCWRCAATAGGAGCTNNNACTGGTGCAAGGATAGGTGCTGAAGTTACWASAGTWSCACCYTCAAAACCCTTTTGYAGAGCAATTTCAAAGTTTTCATCTTTTACTTTTAGTTTATTTAGTTCACTTTTATCAAATACTCTGATTAATTCTTTTATCTCTTTGAAGTCCATATCTAGCCTTTTTTTCTCTAAATTTTYGTTATAATACAGTATTATTAATTATATACAAATAAAACAAAATGGCTWTTTTTTAGTAAAAYKRGCATAAATATGAAGAAATTTACCTATTTCATGCTAATTCTAGTCAAAAACAGAAGAAAATAACGTTTTTAAAAAAATCAATAAAATAATTAAATTTAATAATCTAAAATGAAGAAAAAAGGTCAAAAAAGATGATAAGTGCCAAAAATTTCATAAATATTGCCAAAGAAATAGCAAAAGCATCAAAATGTGTATCAAAACAAGTTGGAGCTGTAATTGTAAAAGAYGGAAGAATATTATCAACAGGATACAAYGGAACACCMGCAGGATTTACAAATTGTAATGATCATTGGCAGGGASAATATACKAAAGAACAYCATGAGTGGTCTAAAACRTATGAAATACATGCAGAAATGAAYGCAATAATCTGGGCAGCAAGAAAAGGTATCTCAATTGAAGGYGCTAGTATTTATGTRACACTTGARCCYTGTGCMGATTGTTCAAAAAAYTTAATCGCAGCAGGTATWAAAAAAATTGTTTTTGAAAAAGCYTATGARCATACAAATTCAACAATAATTTCCAGYTTTTTAGARMAAAATGGTGTGAWAATAGAGCAAATYTAATGGCTTTTGAGGAYAATCAACKTTTTTATGAAGGTGCAATAAAAGAATAYGGAATATCCGCAYTWGGSGTKCATTGGARTTCTAAAGAAARYCAATACAAACGYTTTGAGATTATCACCWCWCTTATAAAWGAAAAACTCCAAACGCATWCTTTYGCTGACATWGGCTGYGGTTTTGGAGAATATTATSAATATTTATTACAAAAYAATCATAAAAATGTAGATTATTTAGGAATAGACTGCGAAAAATCWATGATAMMTATTTGTGAAAGAAGATTCCCCTCTTTAGAATTTTTACTCAAAAATGCTCTTAATGATGCTTTGCCACAAAAAGACTATTATCTTTGCTCAGGGGCTCTAAATATTCTAAATAAAGAAGAATTTTTTGTTTTTATACATAATGTTTACCTCTCATGCACAAAAGCATTTATTTTTAATTTTTTATCTTCAGATTCTTATAACTACATATTAAAAAAAGAAGTTATGGAGTTTTGCGAAGATTTATGCCCTAATATAGAAATAATAAATGCTTATCTGGATAATGACTCTACAATAATAATGAGAAAATAAGTAACATATTAATTAAATATAGCTTAACTGAAATGTTAAATAAAAAATATCACACCTTAATCATACSCTTAATGTAAGATGATGAAAGAAAAGAGTCTTTWAAAGCTCAATTWAAATCATTATRAACATCAAATTGTTTGTATANANGGAGTCAAAATGAAAATAGGYTTATTTATTCCCTGTTTTATGAACGAACTWTATCCMAAAGCATCMATGTCTACGTACTTATTAYTRAARAAACTCAAATWTGAGGTAGATTATCCAATGACTCAAACCTGCTGTGGACAGCCTATGGCCAATTCAGGATGCGCTTCTGATATAAAAAAACTGGCACATATGTTTGTAGATAACTTTAAAGACTATGATTATGTTGTTTCKCCWTCTGCTTCTTGTGTCACTATGGTAAAAGAACATTAYGCTGAATTYTTYGAAGAAAACAAAGATTATAATAAAATTAAAACTTCCATTTATGAAATMACAGAATTTTTACATGATGTTGTAAAAATAGACAAACTTGATGTTTCTTTTCCTTATAAAGTAGGACTTCATAATTCYTGTCATGGGCAYAGRTCACTTGGKTTAGGAACACCTAGTGAACTTAATGTACCCCATAATTCAAAACTGCATAATATTTTATCTCTTGTAAAAGATATAAAAMTTGTWTCTTTAAACAGAGATGATGAATGCTGTGGTTTTGGAGGAACATTTTGTGTAAGTGAAGATGCACTATCAACTGCTATGGGAAGAGACCGTATTAAAGATCATCAAGACAATAAAGTAGAAGTAATGACAGGTGCAGATATGTCCTGTTTAATGCACATGCAAGGATTAATAAGCAGAGAAAAGAATCCAATTAAGGTTTTACATATATCTCAAATCCTTTTAGGGGAGAAAATATAATGGCAAAACATGCAATAAATGCAGCAGCTTATGTAAAAAATGATGAAAGAATGCACTGGCATGACAAAGCCTTATGGTTTGTAAGAGAAAAAAGAGACAAAGCMWSTAAAACKATYCCAGAATGGGAAGAATTACGTTCTTTTGGCGCTTTRATYAAAAGCCATACCATGAATAAACTGGATYATTATTTAGAAGAGTTTGAAAAAAATGCTATAAAAAATGGAATAAAAGTTCATTGGGCAAAAGATGCACAAGAACACAATGAAATTGTATATAAAATTTTAAAAGATAAAAACGTTAAAAAACTCGTCAAGTCAAAATCCATGCTAACAGAAGAGTGTCATTTAAATCCTTATTTGGAAAACAGAGGAATAGAAGTTATTGATACAGATTTAGGAGAGAGAATTGTTCAATTAAGAAATGAAACACCTTCTCATATAGTACTACCTGCTATTCATTTAAAACGYTCAGAKGTAGCAGATACTTTTCATGAAAAACTGGGTACSSAAAAAGGAAATGATGATCCTACKTATTTAACAAGAGCTGCAAGRAGTGCTTTAAGAGAAGATTTTYTAAGTGCGCARGCRGGACTTACWGGKGTAAACTTTGCAATAGCACAAACAGGAGGAATTGTTGTTTGTACSAATGAAGGTAATGCAGATATGGGAGTATCTCTTCCTAAATTACAYATAGCATCWATGGGAATGGAAAAAATAATTCCAAGATTAATAGATYTAAGTGTATTYACCAGRTTRTTAGCACGAAGTGCAATAGGYCAACCTATAACTTCWTATACMTCACATTTTCATGGTCCCATTGATGGRGGAGAAATGCATRTAGTTATTGTTGATAATAAAAGAGYAGAGTTTYTWGCAAGTAAAGATTATGCAAAAGCACTAAATTGTATACGTTGTGGAGCGTGTATGAATACCTGYCCCATTTACAGAAGAAGTGGAGGGCATTCTTATGAATATGTAATTCCAGGTCCTATAGGTTCAACGCTKGCTGCTTTTAAAGAACCWAAAAAACACAAYTCTTTRCCTTTTGCTTGTACRCTTTGTGGYTCTTGTACCAATGTTTGTCCTGTTAAAATTGATTTGGATTCACAATTGTATAAACACAGACAAGATTTAGGAAAAAATGGACACTTAGATAAAAAGAAAATGTTTTCAATGAAAATAATGACTTWTGTATTTGARCGACCTAARTTAATAGATTTTTTAGGAAAAGTAGGAAGAAAAATCATGCCTTATATTCCCAATAAACTYATTTAYAATAAATTCAAYATTTGGGGGAAAACAAGAGATATTCCWGAATTCCCRSAATAYTCATTTAAAGAGTTGTATAAAAAAATGAAAGMAGATGAAAATGACAAGTAGAGAAWYAATATTAAACAAAATWAAAMAAATCAACCAAACACCAGCAAAYGATTTGCCYTCTTATGATAATTTTGGAATTACTTATGAKAATAAATACACACAATTTAGYTYTATGMTTRAMACWGTKGGRGGAAAATCCTTTSTAAGTTCAAAAGAAGAATTAGAYRSYTTGATTTTGTCTTTATATAAAGATGAAAAAAAYATTGTTTCAAATGTAGARGAATGCAGCTTGGGAAATTTTAATAGCAATGATATYAATGACCCACATGATTTAAARGATGTWGATTTAGCMATTGTAAAAGGAGAGTTTGCRATTGCTGAAAATGGTGCRGTTTGGGTAAAAAAYCAAAACAATAAACACCGWGCTTTATATTTTATAGCTCARCATATWGTWYTAGTAGTAAAAAAAGATCARYTWRTTAACAATATGCATGAAGCCTATRRAAAAATATCWTTTGAAGAAGGAAGRTATGGTGTATTTATATCAGGACCTTCCAAAACAGCTGATATTGAACAAGCMCTGGTTATTGGTGCACATGGWCCWAAAACAGGTTATGTTATTTTCATAGACTAAAAATAAGTGGCTATAATAANGMRAAAAGAAGCTTATGAAATATATTTTTGTACTCTTATTATTAACACTTAATCTTTTTTCAAAAGAAGTATTATTGATTCACTCCTATCACAAAGGCTATATTTGGAGTGATGATATCTCAAAAAGCATAGAAGAAAAACTAAAACCCTATGAAAATATAGAACTTACTACTGTTTATATGGATACTAAAAGAGTTGCCGGACCTATTTATTTAGATAAGTTGGCTTCTTTATATAAAGATCAATTTCAAAAAAGAAAATTTGATTTAATCATAGCAAGTGATAACAATGCTTTTGATTTTGTCATTCGTTATCATGATTATCTATTTAAAGACCTTCCTGTCTTATTTTGCGGTATTAATAATTTTGATAAAAACCTTTTATATGAAAACAGTATGAATAAATATATGACAGGGGTAGTAGAACAAGTTGATTTAGAAAARAACTTTGAATTAATTCTAAAACTYCATCCTAAMATRAAAAATCTGCTTATTTTAAATGATAAATCAAAAACGGGYTTAGCMATGAGACGTGATTTACGTGCAATAATCAAAAAATACAAAAAAATMATTAATATWGAATAYATAGATAATATGGATATTAAAAAAATTGAAGAAAAAGTTTCAAAACTCAMARATGACACAATAATATTATATGTAYTACTCTTTAAAGATAAAACMGGGAAATATTTCTCTCATAAAAAGAGTTTCCAAAAAATAAAGAAAAAAGCGACTGTTCCTATTTACGGTTTATGGGATTTTTATTTAAATTACGGAATTGTAGGTGGTTTATTAACATCAGCACTTTCTCAAGGCGATGCAGTATCAGAAATGGCTTTGGATATTTTACTAAGAAACAAAAAAATAAAAGACATACCTATTTTAGAAGAATCGCCAAATAGGTATATATTTGACTATAAAGAGCTTCAAAAATTTGATATTGATATTGAACCTTTTGTAAAAGATTATATTTTAATTAATGAACCCTCAACAATTTATAAAGAATATACAAAATTTGTTGTTTTGTCTTTGATTTCGATTTTTATACTCTCTGTAATGGTTTTAAGTATGAGAGCCAATATTCAAAGACGAAAAGTAATGGCAGAAGACCTTCAAAATATTGTAAGGTTTGATAGAGTTTTATTAAATACCATGCCAAGTCCTATTTATTATAAAAACAGAAATGGGAAACTTTTAGGATGTAATGAAGCTTTTTCAACACTTTTTTCTATGGAGAAAAAGGACGTTATTGGCAAAACTGCCCATGATTTTTATCCTTATGATTTAGCTGTAAAAAATGAAAATATAGACAAAGAACTCTTTAAAACACAAGGCACCAATAATTCTGAACTTACCTTACATTTTCCAAATGGATCAATGAAGAATATTCTTTTAAACAAAGCCGTCTATTTGAATTCAGATGGAAGTATTGGAGGAATTGTATGTATTATGGATGATATTACTGAGCGTTTACARCAAAAACAATTTTTAATACAACAAGGAAAACTTGCAGAAATGGGAGATATGATCGCAGCAATTGCTCATCAGTGGAATGAGCCTTTAGTAGAATTAAGTGCTCAAGTGCAAGATATACAAACCTCGTATTTATTAAAAGACTTACAAAAAGTACATATGGATGATTTTGTTAATGACTCTATGGTGCAAATAAAATACATGTCAAAAACCTTAAGTGATTTTAGAAACTTTTTAAAACCTTCTACAAAAAGAACCCTTTTTTCTATAAAAAATTCTTTTGATGAAATATTTGAAATTGTTGGGAAACAGCTATTTTATTCAAATATAAGCACAACAATTGAATACAATAATGAAAAAAAAGAACTTTTAATTTATGGTTTTGAAAATGAATTTAAACAAGTGCTTTTAAATATTATAAACAATGCAAAAAATAAAATACTTGAAAAAGAAACAAATGAGAAATTTAAACTCACTATAAAAATAAATGCMAATGAGACGTACAATATAATTGAAATAATAGATGATGGTGGTATTATTGATGARAAAATCATTAATTCAATTTTTGATCCGTATTTCACAACMAAAGAAGAAGGTACTGGTTTTGGWTTGTATATGGCTAARGTMATWATWGAAGACAAAATGATGGGAAATATTCGTGTACATAATCAMGMTAATTTGGTMGTATTTACAATAAAAATWCCACATATTATAGGAGAAGAGAATGAAAATATTACTTCTTGAAGACAATRTTAAATTAAATTCTACAATAAAAAAACGCCTAGAACTTAAAGATTATCAAATAGATGCTTTCATAGATGGCCAAGAAGCTTACGATGCGATTCACAATGGATACTCGTGTTTTGTTTTGGATATTAATGTTCCTAATATTGATGGAATAAAGATTCTAAAAAAAATACGAGAACAGTATATTGATACTCCTGTTATTATTATTTCTGCTTCTGTTGAATTGGAATTAATCAAAGAATCTTATGATTTTGGCTGCAACGATTATATTAAAAAACCTTTTTTCATTGATGAATTAGAAATAAAAATACAAAAACTATGTATTACAGAAGATGCAAAAATTAAGTTTGATAAAAACTCATATTTTGATTTTAAATCTTCTTTTATACTTATAAATAAAAAAGAAATACGTTTAACAAAAAAAGAAAGATTGCTTTTAAACTTATTTTTAAGTAAACAGAATAAAGTAGTATCTTTTGAAGCAATTGAGGCTTATGTATGGGAAGGTTCWTTTGTTTCTTTAGAATCTATWMGAACACTTATAMGAAGGCTTAGAAAAACCCTAGAAAAAGAMTATATTGAAACCATTGTTGATACTGGTTATATTTTTAGAGTTAATATATAGACTATTTTACTAGTAAAATGCTCTATTTTATTGATATGACAAAAATATCATACCTTTATCATTCAGGGCTGTTACAATCCAATATAACAAATTTAAAGGAGAAAAAATGACGTTATTTAGTAAAACTACTAAGTTTCTTATTGCTGCTACTGTAATTGCTGGGTTAAGCACTACAGCAGTGGCTAAAGAAAAAGTATACAAATGGAAACTGGCAACAACTTGGGGGCCAACATTATCACCTTTCATTGATGCACCTAAGAATATGGCAAAAATGGTTAAAGAAATGTCAAATGGTAGACTTCTTATTAGAGTAGATGCTTCTAATAAACATAAAGCTGCTTTTGGTATTTTAGATATGGTTAAGGGTGGTCAATATGATATGGGTCACTCAGCATCATATTACTGGAAAGGAAAAGATATTAATACTTTACCTTTTACAACTATGCCTTTTGGTATGACTGCTCCTGAGCAATATGCATGGTTTTACTACGGTGGTGGTATGGACTTAATGCAAAAAGTATATTCAAAACATAAAGTATTATCTTATCCTGGTGGAAATACTGGAAATCAAATGGGTGGATGGTTCAGAAAAGAAATCAATTCATTAGAAGATCTAAAAGGTCTTAAAATGAGAATTCCTGGTTTTGCTGGTGAGATTATGGCTAAATTAGGTCTTACTGTTACAAATATTCCTTCTGGAGAATTATATACATCTTTAGAGCGTGGAACAATTGATGCTCTTGAATGGGTTGGCCCTGGAATGGACATCAAAATGGGATTCCATAAAGTTGCACCATACTATTATACAGGATGGCATGAACCAGGTACTGAGTTACAATATTTGATTAATATCAAAAAATACAACAAATTACCAAAAGATTTACAAAAAATCTTAATCACWGCTGTTAGATTAACTGCTTATGACATGTATGCTCAAAATTATGCAATGTCWGCTGAAGCATGGKMWAAAATGGGKAAAGAATATCCAAATATTAAAGTTAAAACTTTTCCTAAATCWGTAATGGAYGCWATGAARAAAACGAACAAAGAATTATTAATTGAAAAAACWAAAGGGCAACCTTTATTAAAAGAAATTTTAGACTCWCAAGCTGCTTTTCAAAAGAAAGCAAGAGAATGGACTAAAATGTCTGACTTCTTATACTTAAAAGACAACTTATAAGATAAGTATTTTTCCCCTAGGGGAAAAATATTTTACTAAATTTTAAAACAAATAAACAAAAATTTTAATTATACTTATACGGAATAAAAATTATAAAAGAATATGATATTGTCATTTTTTTGTAATAATAATTCAGTATAATTATAATTANTTTTWAAAMAAGAATAGTTNGATAGAAGARAAAAGGAATTTTTATGTTATTAAAARTAGAAAAAGCCTTCGATAAATTTGCAGATCTTATTGGAGCAGTTACTTCAATGGCAATAGTRCTTATGATTATGAATGTAACATATGACGTTGTTATGAGGTATTTTTTTAAAACAGGCTCAATTGCTTTCCAAGAAATGGAATGGCATTTGTTTTCAGTAGTAATTTTATTAGGGATGTCTTATACATTAAAAGAAGATGGACATGTAAGAGTAGATTTAATTTATGACAGATTATCTCCTAAGAAAAAAGCCATGATTAATATGATGGGAGTTGTAGTATTTATTTACCCACTTGCTATCTTAATTGGTTTGGCTTCTGTTCCTTATGTGGTTGAGACTTTTGTTTCAGGAGAAATATCAGGAGATCCAGGAGGACTTACTCACAGATGGATAGTTAAAGCWCTTATTCCTTTATCYTTTTTACTTTTATTAATTACYGCCACAGGATATTTTATTAAAAACTTTAATTCCTACAAAGGTTTACATCCTTTAGAAGAGCATGGGATTAAAGATGAAATTGAAGAAATGACAAAAAGCATAGATAAGGAAGAAACAAAATGATTGGTATAATTATGTTTTTTACAGCATTATGTATGCTGTTAATTGGTTTTCCAGTTGCTTTTACTTTTGGAGCTGTTTCTGTAATGTTTGGGCTTATTGCTGGAATTGTAGAAATCGGTTTTGATGAAGGGTTTATTGTTGGTTTATTAGAAGGTCTTGCAGAAGGCGTTGCAATGTTTGATTTTATGCCTTTTAGAATYTACTCCATTATGCAAAATACTATTTTAATGGCCATTCCTATGTTTATTTTTATGGGTATAGTTTTACAAAAAACAGGTTTGGCTGAACGATTATTAGAATCTATGGGCTTTTTGTTTGGAGAAATCAGAGGTGGGGTTGCTATTTCAACTGTACTTGTAGGATCACTTCTTGCAGCATCAACAGGTGTTGTTGGAGCATCAGTTGTAGCTATGGGTGTTATTTCACTTCCTGTTATGATGAAATACAAATACAATACGGAATTAGCAACGGGAACTATTTGTGCTTCTGGAACCCTAGGTCAGATTATTCCGCCTTCTATTGTATTAATTATTTTAGGAGATGTATTTCAAGTWCCWGTTGGTGATTTATTTGCAGCTGCTATTGGACCTGGACTTATGTTAATAGCATGTTATATTATTTATATCATGATTGTTGCTTATTTAAATCCAAGTTTAGCGCCAGCAATTCCAGCTGATCCTAGCAGAGGAAATAAAAAAGCTCAAATATTTAGAGCTTTAAAAGATATTATTCCTTCATTAACATTAATCTTAATGGTTTTAGGTTCTATTTTCGCAGGAATWGCCACTCCTACTGAATCATCTGCRGTTGGMTGTTTAGGTGCAATATTATTATCACTTGCATATAAATCATTTTCAATTGATATGGTAAAAGTTGCAGCCAGAGAATCTGTTACTATTACGTCAATGGTTTTCGCAATTTTGATTGGTGCAACAGCCTTTTCTATGGTATTTACTTATACTGGTGGGGAAGAATTAGTTGAACACTTTATGACAAATCTACCTGGTGATACGGTATGGGCTTTTGTTATTTTCACTATGTTGGCTATTTTTATACTGGGATTTTTTATTGATTTTGTTGAAATTTCATATATTATCATTCCCATTTTAATTCCTATCTCTGAAGCATTAGGAATTAATCCGGTTTGGTTTGCTATTTTAATTGCAATGAATTTACAAACATCCTTTTTAACACCACCTTTTGGCTTCTCCTTATTTTATCTTAAAGGGGTAGTTCCAGCTTCTGTTAAAACAATGCAAATTTATAGAGGGGTTTTACCTTTTATTGCCATACAAATAGCTGTTTTAGCACTATTAGCTATCTACCCAGGGTTCTTTGGTGTAGAAGCCTTCTTAAAATAATACCTTGACTTATCACACAAAGCGTGTGATAAGTTAATACACTAATATCACATCTTTATCATATATTTATGTTAACATTAAATATACTTRAAAAGGATGCATAATGAATATCGAAATTATTAATATAATACTTCAACATTGTGACATCAATACCGCTTTTTCRAAAAACTATCATCATGAAATCTAYACAATYACAAGAAGAGAATAAAACCTATTATATTTAATCACTGATCTTAAAATCAACACTTTAATATAAAAGGAATACTATGTTAGATAAAACATATCAAGAATTCCAAAACAGAATTCTTAAAAAAATTGATAAAAAAAACATATTTACAGATAAAATACATACTCTTGTTTATGGAACTGATGCCTCATTTTATAGGTTAATTCCAAAGATTGTAGTTCTTGCAAATAATGCCAATGAAGTACAGTTTTTAATAAAAGAAGCTTATGCTTTAAATTTACCTATGACCTTTAGAGGAGGGGGAACTTCTTTATCTGGCCAAGCACTAAGTGATTCTATTTTAATAATGACTTCAAGAGATTTTACAAAATTCTCTCTCTCAAAAGACAAATCCTACATCGCTTTAGAACCAGCACTAACGGGGGAGCAAGTAAATAATATACTTAAATTTCATGGAAAAAAAATAGGTCCAGACCCTGCTTCTATAAATGCGGCCATGATAGGTGGAATTGCAGCTAATAATGCTTCTGGTATGTGCTGTGGCATTGAACAAAACTCATACAAGACCCTAAAATCTCTTAAATTAATTATGGCAGATGGGCAAAGACTTGATACAAAAGATCAAACATCAAAAGAAAACTTTTTACGTAATAATCTTAGTTTTATGCAAGCTTTAGAAAAACTATCAAATGATACTAAAAATGATACAAAACTGCATAAACTAATTGAAAAAAAATACAAAATAAAAAATACCTGTGGTTACTCGTTAAATGCATTGATTGATTTTGAGGATGTATTTGATATTTTGGCACATTTAATTATTGGAAGTGAAGGAACACTTGCATTTATAGAAGAAATTACGTATTACACCGTAGAAGATTATAAATACAAAGCTTCTTCTTTGATATTCTTTCCTAGTATTAAAGATGCTTGTAGGGCAGTTACTAAATTAAAACATGAAAAAGACAAAAAAAATATTATTGTTGATGCGGTTGAGTTAATGGATAATAAAGCCTTGAAATCAGTTCAAAATAATAAAGGAATGCCTGCGTATTTAAAAGATTTCAATAATGAAGTAACGGCTTTATTAGTGGAAACAAGAGCCCCAGTAAAAGAAAATCTAAACAAACAAATTAATAATATCATTCTTTGTTTGGAAGAATTTAAAACCGTAAGAGAAGTAGAATTCACCGATAAAATAGAAGAATATTCACTGTTTTGGAAAATAAGAAAAGGTTTGTTTCCAGCAGTTGGTGCCGTAAGGGAATTAGGTACAACAGTTATTATTGAAGATGTAGCATATCCTATAGAACATCTAGCAGATGCATGTATTGAGTTACAAGAACTTTTCAAAAAACACGGCTATAAAGAAGCTCTCATTTTTGGTCATGCCCTAGAAGGAAATTTTCATTTTGTATTTACTCAAGATTTTTCTATAAAAGAAGAAGTAGAGCGTTACGATGCTTTTATGAATGATGTTACTTTTAGCGTGGCAATTACCTACCAAGGTTCTTTAAAAGCAGAACATGGAACAGGAAGAAATATGGCTTCATTTATAGAACTTGAATGGGGAAAAACAGCCCACCAAACTATGAAAAAAATAAAAAAAATATTTGACCCAAAAGCACTGTTGAATCCAGGTGTAATCATAAATGATGATCCAAAAGCCCATTTAAAAAATCTTAAACTTCTTCCTGCTACAAATGACTTAGTAGATAAATGTATTGAATGTGGTTTTTGTGAACCTATGTGCCCTTCTAATTCTATTACTTTTACCCCAAGACACAGAATTGTGGCCAATAGAGAAATATCACGCCTAGAGGACATAGGAGAGATAGAAGAAGCAAACAAACTAAAAGAATCCTATGTATATGATGGTTTAGATACCTGTGCTACTTGTTCTTTATGTGCAACTGTATGTCCTGTTGATATAGATACGGGGGCATTAACTAAGTATTTAAGAGCAGAAAGAATTACTCCTTTACAAGATAAAATTGCAAGCAGTATTGCTAATAATTTTTCAACTACACTTAAAATTATGAAAGTAGGGCTTTCATCTTCAAATGCTTTACATTCATTAATTGGAACAACATTTATGAAAGGTTTTACTTCTACCCTAAGAGCAGGAATAAAAAGTCCCAAGTGGTCACCAAATTTGCCAAAAACTACAAGCATAAACAAAAACTTTAAAATAAAAAACTCTCAGAATAAAGTAATATATTTCCCTTCGTGTATTTCTAGAACTATGGGATTAAGTGCAAACTCTAACGAAGATAAATCTTTATATGAAACAACCGTTGCTTTATTAGAAAAAGCAAACTATGAAATAATACTTCCCAAAAATATAGAAAATCTTTGCTGTGGTATGCCTTTTTCTTCCAAAGGATATAACAAACAAGCCAAAATGAAATCTTCTCAATTAGAAGAACATTTATTTGAACTTTCACAAGAAGGAGAAATTCCAATTTTATGCGATACTTCCCCTTGTACTAAAAAAATGCTTGAAAGTTTTGAAGGAAAATTAAAAATATATGAACCCATTGATTTTACGCTAGAAGTATTAAGTAAGCACTTAACATTTAGTGCAATTAATGATGCTATTGCTATACATACTACCTGTTCTTCAAGAAAAATGGGTCTGCATGAGAATTTTATCAAACTTGCTAAAATGTGTTCAAATGATGTAACTATACCCCCTGATGTAAAATGCTGTGGTTTTGCTGGAGATAGGGGTTTTGATTTTCCTGAATTAAATGAAGCTGCATTAAGAACACTAAAACCATCTTTGAAAAAAGAAATTAAATATGCTTTTTCAACCTCAAAAACATGTGAAATAGGCCTAAGTGAGTATTCTGGAATCGATTATAATTCTATTTTATACTTAGTAAATAAATGTACGACTGCAAAAGTCTAGAATAAAATTAAAGTTAAAATAAAAAGTATTTTTTATGCTTTTTATTTTTACGCCCATTTGCTTCTTATTAATTAGATAAATTTACCAATATTTAGATAAAATATGTCCTTTAAAAAGGATATATATATGCACAAAATTTTTCTAAGCCTTATTTTTTTAAGTGTTTACTCTTTTGCTGGGCTAATAAATGCCGTTGCAGTAAAAATAAATAACGACGTAATTACACTTTTTGATATTGATCAAATAGTACTTGAAAAAAATATAAGTAAAAACAATGCAGTAACTTACCTTATTGATAAAGCTTTATTTGCTCAAGAAATTAAAAAACAAAACATTTCTGTTGATRTTTTTGAYRYAAACAARTATCTGGAAAAATTAGCAGCTGCTAATGGTATGGATTTATATAATTTTAAATCACTTATMAAACAAAAATAYAAAAACCAAAGTATTTTTGATGATGAAATTAAAGAACGTATYTTAAAAGAAAAATTAACWCAAAGTTTATTAAGAGGTAATTTAACAGTWGCWACRCAAGAAGATATGMAATTGTATTATGAKAATAATCAAAAYMWWTAYCAATCTTCTSTTTCATATGAWGTAATTCAATATGCAAGTAAAAATAGAAGAGCYTTRCWWWTAASYAAAAAAAAYCCAATGGCAMTTATAAAAGAGCTTAAGAAAAAAGAACTTASACTWGAAAATTCAAAATTAAGTTCACAAATAAAGTATATTCTTAATGAAACAAAAGCAGGAGAATATACCTCTATTTTYACAGCGAATAAACATTATGTAATGTTATATATYAAAAAGAAAAATGGTCTTAAAACKCAAARTTTTGAAGAAGTTAAAAGCCTTATTTTTAACCAAATCATGAGTGAAAGAGAAAAAAGATTCTTAGATGAACAYTTTAAGAAAGCAAGAATAACAGCKAATATAGAAGTAATAAGATAAAAGGAAATAAATGTTTGAAGTAGTAATAGGACTAGAAGTTCATGCTCAATTAAATACAAAAACAAAACTATTTTGTTCTTGTGCAACCAGTTTTGGAGCAAAACCAAATACAAATGTATGTCCTACATGTTTAGGATTACCAGGAGCGCTTCCTGTTATTAATAAAGAAGCGGTTCAAAAAGCMATACAATTAGGTACRGCAATTAARTCAAAAATAAATCAAACATCTGTTTTTAATAGAAAAAATTACTTTTATCCAGATTTACCTTCTGGTTATCAAATTTCACAATTTGAAGTACCTGTTGTTGATTTAGGAGAATTAGTAATTGATTTTCCTGATGGAAGAAGTAAAACAATTGGRATTACAAGAGCTCACCTAGAAAATGATGCWGGAAAAAATATTCAYGAARMYAATTATTCAAAAGTAGATTTAAACAGAGCAGGKACACCKCTYTTAGAAATAGTTTCAGAACCYGATATGAGATCWAGTGAAGAAGCTATTTTATATCTTAAAAAACTTCATTCAATTGTACGTTATTTAGAAATTTCTGATGCAAATATGCAAGAAGGATCTTTCAGATGTGATGTRAATATTTCTATTAGACCAAAGGGTGAAACAAAACTKTATACCCGTTGTGAAATTAAAAATATGAACTCWTTTAAATTYATTGAAAAAGCAATCAGATTTGAAGTMGCAMGWCATATTGAAGCATGGGAAGATGGAGTTCATTCAACTGARATTGTTCAAGAAACMAGATTATATGATGAAGCAACAGGTGAAACCAGATCWATGAGAGGKAAAGAAGATGCGGCAGAATATAGGTATTTCCCAGACCCAGATTTATTGCCTTTAATTATAAGTGATGAAATGATTGAAGAGTATTCAAAAATTCCGGAACTTCCAGATGAGAAAAAAGCACGTTATGTAAAAGATTATGGAATGAAAGAATACGATGCTTCYCTTCTTACWTCATCTTTAGATATGGCACGATTTTTTGAAGAAATGATGARKGMMAAMATTAAAGCAAAAAATGCAACKACTTGGTTAAGCGTTGAATTAAAAGCCAGRTTAAAAGAAGGGGTTACCCTTACTAATTCWCCTGTAAATGCAAMAAAACTTGCAMAASTTGTKMAAAATATTGARAATGGAACAATYTCAGGAAAAGCAGCAAAAGAAGTTCTTGATTATTTAATGGAAAATGATGTAGAARTWGAAGAAGTTATTGAGACTCTTGGWTTAAAACAAGTTTCTGATGATGGKGCTATWTTAGAAATTATTGAYGSAATTTTAGCTGCRAATASTAATAAAGTKGAAGAATACAAAAGTGGAAAAGARAAATTATTTGGYTTTTTYGTAGGYCAAACAATGAAAGCTTCTAAAGGAAGTGCAAATCCTGCAAAAGTAAACGAACTTTTAAAACAAAGACTTGCATAAAAAAAATAAAACCCACTMGGGTTTTATTAAGAAGGAAAACAATGCTTAGTACTCAAGCAAAAATAGCTGTAATAGGCGCAGGAAAATGGGGACAAGCTCTACATTGTGCTTTAAGTCATAAACAAGAAGTTTTAATCACTTCWAGAACTYCYAGAGATATTAAAAAYTTTACAAACCTTCAAAGAGCTTTAGAATGTGAATATTTAATTATTGCCATTCCCGCACAAGAAATATCCAGCTGGTTAAAAAAGAATTTTGTTTTTAATAATCAAAAAATTCTAGTAGCCTCTAAAGGTATTGAAGCAAATACGGGYAAATTTTTAAATGAAATTTACGATGAATTTGTTCCAAGTTCTCATGTAGCMTATATCTCAGGGCCTTCTTTTGCATCAGAAGTAATGCAAAATTTACCTACTGCTTTAGTAATTAACGCTGAACAAAAAGATATTTACAATGAATTTTCAACTTTTTTTCCAAGTTTTATAAAAACCTATTACTCTTCAGATGTAATAGGTGCAGAAATTGCAGGGGCTTATAAAAATGTACTTGCTATTGCTTCAGGTGTTTGTGATGGTTTAAAACTAGGTAATAATGCAAGAGCCTCTTTAATATCAAGAGGTTTAGTAGAAATGACGCGTTTTGGTCTGGCTTTTGGAGCCAAAGAAGAAACATTTTTAGGTTTAAGCGGGGCTGGAGATTTATTTTTAACAGCAAGTTCAACCTTGAGTAGAAACTACAGAGTTGGTTTAGGTTTGGCACAAAACAAAAGCCTCGATAATATCTTAGAAGAATTAGGAGAAGTGGCAGAGGGGGTTAAAACCTCGGTAGCAATTCAAAAACTGTCAGAAGAAAAAAATATTTATACTCCCATTGCTAATGAAGTAAAATTAGCGCTAGAAGGAAAGAATCCTAAAAAATCTTTGCAAGACTTATTGGGAAGTTAAATGGAAAATATTCCTTTAATAAATYTATTCTAYTCMTTRTTTCCACTTTTAATTGTAGGGTATTTTTATTATAAATATACGAATGATAAATACGAAATTTTTTATTCAACACTTAGAATGATTCTTCAATTGCTTTTAATTGGTTATGCTTTATTGTATATTTTTGATAACAAAAATRTAGGCATTGGCCTTTTAATTGTATTTTTTATGTTAGTGGTATCGTGTATGATAATTTTAAGAAACACTAAAAATAAAAGYAAAGAACATTATTTCACTATATTTGCAGCTTCTTCTTTATCTTCTTTAAGTAATCTGTTTATTGTTCTTGTTTTCGTTTTAGAAATAAAATACTATGAACCAAGTATAATTATTCCTATTGCTGGTATGATTTTTGCAAATACTATGAACTCAGTATCTATTTGTATTGAACGTTTTGAAAAAGAAATAGAATTAAATTCWTTTRWWAAAGCAMGAGARTAYGCATTTAAAGCKTCTTTAATTCCACAAATAAACTCACTTTTAGCTGTTGGTTTGGTATCTTTACCAGGWATGATGACMGGACAAATTTTAGCAGGAATAGATCCSTTAATAGCTGTTCGTTATCAAATCATGATTATGATTATGTTRTTAAGTACAGCTGGATTGTCTGTAATTATCTATTTTKCTTTGATTAAAAGATATAAAATGTATGCCAAAAAGCCTGCAAAGATATAGTCTTTGATATACTTTACATTAATCAAATTAAGCTAGACTCTTANTTATACTAAAAAGGAAAAATATGATTAACAAAATACTTTTCATTGTTTTAATTTTATCYGCMAATATTTATGCTAAAAAAGAAAGTTATATGAGTTTAGGCTCTACTCCTAAATATCAAAAAAACTTYACAYATTTTGATTATGTTAATCCAAAAGCTAAAAARGGCGGAACRTATAAACAAGCTGCCMGAGGCACTTACGATTCTTTTAATCCTTTTATTCTTAAAGGTTTRAGTGCCTCTGGAATTGGMTTGTTATACGATACCTTAATGAGYSCAAGTGCAGATGAATCATCTGTGTATTATCCTTTAATTGCTAAAGAAGTTGAAATTGATCAAAATAATAACTGGGTAATATTTTATATTAATGAAAACGCTCGTTTTTCTGATGGTTCGCACGTTAAGGCAGAAGATGTAAAATTCTCTTTTGATATTTTAATACAAAAAGGCAGTCCACAATACAAAAGATATTATTCTGATATTAAAGACGTTGAAGTATTAAACGATTTAAGTGTTAGATTTAATTTCAAAAACAATAGCAATAAAGAACTCCCTGTTATTTTAGTTTCTTTGAACATCATGTCTAAAAAGTTTTGGCAGGGTAAAGACTTTATTAAAGCAGACCATATTGTTCCTTTAGGCTCAGGCCCTTATTTAATTGACTCCTAYAAATTTGGTAAATACATAAAATATAAACGCAACAAAAACTACTGGGCAAAAGATTTAAATGTTAATCTWGGCTCTTATAATTTTAATAAAATTCAATACGATTATTATAAAGATCAAAGTGTAACCCTAGAAGCTTTTAAAGCAGGTGAATTTGATTACAGAGAAGAATACACAGCAAAAACATGGGCAACTATGTATAARGGTAAAAACTTTGATAATGGCTTAATTAAAACAGAAAAYAGAATGCATGAAAACCCACAAGGAATGCAAGCKTTTGGTTTTAATTTACGAAATCCWTTATTTAAAAATAAAGAARTAMGAAAAGCWATTAATTTGGCTTTTGATTTTGAATGGACCAATAAACAACTCTTTTTTTCMCAATATAAAAGAAGTCAATCCTATTTTGATAACAGTGAATTAAGCTCATCKGGWYTWCCWTCAAAAGAAGAGCTTCTTTTATTAAMTCCWCTAAAAAATCAAATTCCTTCAAGTGTATTTSAAGAAGWATTTAAAAMCAATATYACWAAAGGCAGTGGAAAAATAAGAAAAGARTTAAGAGCTGCACTTAAAATYCTTAAAAAAGAAGGCTGGAGTTTTAAAAATAAAGTTTTGGTAAAAGATGGAAAAGAATTYGTTTTYGAAATCTTACTTTACCAGCCCAATTTTGAAAGAGTRGTTCAGCCTTTTATAAAAAATCTTAAGAAAATAGGGATAATAGCTTCTTTRAAAGTACTTGATGCYGTTTCATACAGTAATAAAGTGAAAAACTATGATTTTGATATGATGGTTATTTCTTATCCTGTTTCTTTAAGTCCAGGCAATGAATTAAAGTATTTTTGGGGCTCTTCGAGTGCTGATATCAGAGGAAGTCAAAACTATATGGGTATTAAAAATCCTTCAATAGATAAACTAATTAATCATGTTATTACTGCAAAAAACAGAAAAGAGCTGCTAACTAGCGTTAAAGCACTTGATAGAGTGATGTTAAACAATTATTATGTTATTCCACAATGGCACAGTTCTTCTTATAGAATTGCGTATTGGAATAAATTCAATCAACCAAAAATTCATCCAAAATACAGTATTGGAATAATGACCTGGTGGTTTAAAGATGAATATTTAAAAGATAAATAATGAGTGCKTAYATWCTAAGRCGTCTTTTATTTATTATTCCTACMCTRCTTGGAATYATGACTATTAATTTTTTYATTGTTCAAACTTCSCCAGGRGGTCCTGTTGAAAAAATGATTTTACAAATACAAGGYGCTGAAGATACTGCTTTAAGYAGAATTGCKGGWTCTTCTCAAGGGGATTTRGTAAATGCAAATTCAAATGAAGGRAAAAACTCTCTGTATCAAGGYGCATCWGGWYTGGATCCTGAACTCATAAAAGACATTGAAAAACTCTATGGTTTYGATAAACCCTTRTGGGAGCGATATTTAATGATGNTTAAARAMNTATGCTCTTTTTGATTTTGGAGAGAGTTTTTTTAAAAATGCCTCTGTAWTAGAACTTGTAAAAGAAAAACTWCCYGTCTCCATMTCYTTAGGTATTTGGTCWACCCTYATCATTTATTTAATWTCAATTCCTTTGGGTATAAAAAAAGCCTTAAAACATGGSTCTAARTTTGATATTTACAGCTCAACTATAGTCATTTTAGGYTCTGCMATTCCTGGTTTTTTATTCGCCATTTTATTGATTATWCTTTTTGCTGGWGGCAATTATTTGGACCTTTTTCCTTTAMGAGGAATTACCAGTGAYAATTTTGATTCTTTGGGATTTTTTGCACAAATCAAAGATTATATTTGGCATATGTTTTTACCCATTATGGCTATGGTTATTGGAGGTTTTGCAACCCTAACCATGCTTACAAAAAACTCCTTTTTAGATGAAATTGGAAAACAATATGTATTAACAGCACAAGCCAAAGGTTTAAAAGAATCTGCTGTTTTATACAAACATGTATTTAGAAATGCAATGTTAATTATTATTTCAGGTTTTCCAGCCGCTTTTATTTCTATGTTTTTTACAGGCTCACTCTTAATTGAAATTATCTTTTCTTTAGATGGTATTGGACTGTTAGGTTTTGAAGCTGCTTTATATAGAGACTATCCTGTAATGTTTGCTACTTTATATATTTTTACGCTTATGGGTTTAGTAGTTTCACTAATATCAGATCTTGTTTATACCTATGTAGATCCAAGAATCAATTTTGAGAAGAATTAAATGCAAAGTATAAGAGATAAAAGAATAGCCGTATTTAAAAGTAATAAAAGAGGCTATTATTCTTTATGGATTTTTTCTATAATCTTTATTATTACTTTGTTTGCTGAATTTATAGCCAATGACAAACCCTTACTTGTAAAATACAACAATGATTATTATATGCCTGTTTTTAATGAATACGCAGAAACCGTTTTTGGTGGAGAGTTTGAGAGTGAAGCAGATTATAAAGATGAGTATGTACAAGACTTAATAAAACAAAATGGTTACTTAGTATGGCCTTTAATTCCTTACTCTTATCACAGTATTAAACTGGACTCTACAGAGGCTTTTCCTTCTGCTCCTAGTTTAGAGAACTATTTAGGAACAGATGATCAAGGAAGAGATGTCTTAAGCCGTGTTATTTATGGTTTTAGGATATCCATTTTATTTGGTTTACTCTTAACTATTTTTTCATCTATTATTGGAGTAATGGTAGGAGCTGTGCAAGGATATTATGGGGGAAAGGTAGATTTATTAGGTCAACGCTTTATAGAAATATGGGCAGGTCTTCCCACACTTTATTTATTAATGATTTTAGCCAATTATATTCAACCTTCTTTTTGGTGGTTATTAGGTTTATTGCTTCTTTTTTCTTGGACAGCACTGGTAGGTGTAGTTCGTGCAGAGTTTTTACGCGCACGTAATTTTGAGTATGTAAAAGCAGCCAGAGCGCTTGGTCAAAGTGATTTTAATATTATGAAAAAACATATTTTGCCCAATGCTCTTATTGCAACACTTACTTTTATGCCTTTTATTTTATCAGGAAGTATTACCACTCTTACTTCTTTGGATTTTTTAGGTTTTGGACTACCAGCTGGAAGCCCAAGTTTAGGAGAATTATTAGCTCAAGGTAAAGCAAATATGCATGCGCCTTGGTTAGGGATTTCTGCTTTTATTGTTTTATCACTACTTTTATCTTTATTGGTCTTCATAGGCGAAGCATTTAGAGATGCCCTAGACCCTAGAATTGCACAAGGTACATAATGGAAAATATTCTGGAAATCAAAAATTTAAGCATGCAAAGTGATATTGATATTTTAAAAAATGTTAACATCAAGATTAAAAAAGCCCAAACCCTTGCTTTAGTAGGGCAAAGTGGCTCTGGTAAATCCATGCTTGCACATGCAATTTTAAATTTACTTCCAAGAGGAGCTAATTTTAAACTGCAAGGAGACATTCTTTTTCAAGATAAAGATATTTTGAGTTTAAAGAAAAGTGAGCTTGAAAAATTAAGAGGAAAAGATATTTCCATGATTTTTCAAGAACCCATGACAGCTTTAAATCCTTTGCACAAAATAAAAGCGCAAATAGAAGAAATCATTTATACCCACAATTTAATTTCTAAAAGCGAACTCTCACAAAGAGCTGTTTCTTTATTAAAAAAAGTAGAATTACATAAATATGGAAATTTAGAAAAAATTGCTTCTTCTTATCCTCATGAACTTAGTGGTGGGCAGCGTCAAAGAGTAATGATAGCCATGGCAATAGCTAATAAACCCAAGCTACTAATTGCAGATGAACCAACAACTGCGCTAGACTTAACCATACAGTATCAAATTCTAAATCTTCTTAAAAAACTACAAGAAGAAGAAAATATGAGTATTTTATTAATCACTCATGATTTAAATGTGGTGAAAAAATATGCCGATTATATTTATGTGATTAATGAAGGTGAAATACTTGAGCACAATAACAATAAAGAATTATTTTTAGAACCCAAACATGCTTATACAAAAATGCTTTTAGAAAGTACCTTAAGTCCCAACCCTTATATAAAAAAAGACCAAAAAACCATTCTTAGTATTAAAAATTTATCTGTAAACTTTCCTATTAAAAAAGGAATATTCAAACGTGTGGTTGATAATTTTGTAGCCGTAGATAATATTAGTTTTTCGCTTTTAAAAGGCGAAAGTTTTGGAATAATAGGAGAGAGTGGTTCTGGAAAATCTACGCTGGCTCAGGCTATTTTATCTCTTCAAGATTCAAAAGGTGACATTTATTTTTTAAATAAAAATATTAAAGACTTAAACAAAAATGACTTAAGAAACATGAGAGCAGATATGCAAATAGTTTTTCAAGACCCTTTTAATTCTTTAAATCCAAGAATGAGTGTATATGAAATAATATCTGAGGGTTTAGATATTCATACAAAATTAAATAAAGCAGAAAAAGAGCAAAAAGTAATCAATATTTTAAAAGAAGTTTCCCTAGAAAAAGAGTCTATGAATAAATATCCTCATGAGTTCTCAGGAGGACAGCGCCAACGAATTGCAGTAGCAAGAGCGCTCATATTAGAACCCAAACTATTAATTTTAGATGAACCTACATCAGCACTTGATAGACAGGTACAGTTTCAACTACTTGAGCTTTTAAAGTTTTTGCAAAAAAAATACAAACTTACTTATATTTTCATTTCTCATGATTTAGAAGTAATTCAAAGTATTTGTAATCAAGTTGCGGTTATGAAAGAAAGTAAATTTGTTGAAATAAACGAAACTACTTCTTTATTTACAAATCCACAGCATGTGTATACCAAAGAATTGATTCAAGCATCTTCCTAAAAAAATTCTTCTTTGTGAAAAATTAGTTTATACTAAGTAACCTTGATTTTTTTGTATACCCTCTTGTGAAAATCTGTATGAGTCTGAAAACATTTACTAATTTTAAGAAGTTTAAAATCTTCCTTTATGTTGCACATAATTGCTAATCCTATTGGTAGTTCATTCGCACAAACACCACAAGGGATAGAAACTTGGGGTGTTCCTAAATAATTTGCAAACCAGGCTAAGTAGGTCATTGAATTTTGGCAGGAAACCTTATTATTTCCTATAACAAGTTCATCTTCATCAATAAGAGGAACAGAAACAGGAAGTGTAGTAAACAAGAATCCATCATATTTTTTTAGAATACTATCTATTTCTTTTATAAAAATTGATCTAAATTGATTGGCTTTAATATAATCAACAGCAGATATAGATTCTCCACATTCAATCATTAATTTAACATTTTTACTAAAAGCATTAGGTTTAGATTTTAAATTATTTTGATGATAAGCTGTTGCTTCTGAGTATAATATAGCTTTCCATGCTCCAAGTGCTTCTTTCATAAATGGCAATTCAACTTCTTCTACTTTTGCACCAAGACTTTTAATCTTTTCGATTGCTTTTACAAAAACACTTTCTACATCTTTAGTTCTTTCAAAATTTGAACCTACGGGAATAGCAAAAGTCATTCCTTTTAAGTCTTGATAATCCTTATAATAATTAATTTCTTTTTTTATTTTTTCGTCAAGCATCAGCTCAAATATTATCTCTAAATCTTCTGCGGTTTTTGCCATAGGTCCAACTACATCCAAAGAAAAAGACAAGGGATATACTCCTTCTTTATTTATTAAAGAGTAACTGGGTTTTAGTCCTGAAATACCACAACACGCAGCTGGTATTCGAATTGAACCACCTGTATCACTTCCTAAAGCAAGGGGAAACATTCTCTGTGCTAAACCAGCAGCAGATCCCCCACTAGAGCCTCCTGTTATAAACATTTTATTCCAAGGATTTTTTGTATTTCCTATATTAGATAAAAGATTAGTAGCGCCAAAGGCCCATTCATGCATATTTGTTTTGGCCATTATTATTGCACCTTGTTTTTTTAATAATTTAAGAACTGGTGCATCTATAGATTTATTATCTTCCTCTTTTAAAACATCTGAACATGCTGTTGTTGGATAATTTGAAGTTAAATAATTATCCTTAACTCCAAGAGGTATACCATGTAAAGGACCTCTATAAATATTATTAGCCAAATCATTATCTGCATTTACTGCTTCTTTTAGGCATTGTTGAAAATCAATACTTACAATTACATTTGATATTTTATTATATTCTTTAACATTCTCTAAGAAAACATTCATAAGCTCAAGACAAGAAACTTTTCTTTCTTTAATAACTCTTATTAACTCAAAAAGAGACAGTTCATCAATTCTTGTCATTGTTATTCCTTTGAGTGAATAAAAAGAAATCAAGAAATGGTTCGTTTGTAAGCCCCTTGATTTCATCTAATCCTTTTTTCATATCATTTAATACATCAACAATTTCTTTTACTTCATCATCTTCTAAAGACAACAAGGAATTCATTACTCTGTATTTCTTTAATTTTTTAATATTCCACATTCATATCCTTTTAAACCCCAAGCAATTCTTTAATAATTTGTTTATCTGAATTTAATTCTTCTTTGCTAAGTTCTTTTAAAATTGTTCCTTGACCCATTATAAAGGCTTTTTGAGCTATTGACATACAAAAATCTAAGTTTTGTTCTGCGATTATTAAAGCCATGGATTTTGTATTACTTAATTTATTTAAAGCTTCTGCAATATCGTGTATAATTGATGGTTGAATACCTTCACTTGGTTCATCTAATAATAGTATTTTTGGTTTTACGGCCAGTGCTCTTGAAATAGAAACAATTTGTTGCTGCCCTCCACTTAAAGCACCTGCATTTCTATTTTGATGAGCTTTTAAGATTGGAAATATCTCAAAAGCAAAATCAATCGCTTCATTTGCATCAAAATTATTGGCATAAGCCACTACTGCAATGTTTTCTTTTACTGTCAGTTTTTCAAAAACAAATCTTCCTTGAGGCACGTAAGCTATAGAATTTTTTGCCCGAGCCGTAGGATCAACACCTAAATCTTTTCCGTTCATTCTAATTGTTCCACTAAAAAGATTTAACTGCTGCATAATATATTTAAGCAATGTTGTTTTTCCAACGCCATTACGACCAAGTAAAGCGACACGTTCTCCTTCTTTAATGGTGAAATTAATATTCTTTATAATTGTTGTTCGATCATAACCGCCACTAGCATCTTTAATTTCAAACATACTACTTCCTTCCCAGATAAATATCTAATACTTCTTCATTTTTTGTTATTTCTTCAAACGTTCCTGTGTCAAATACTTTTCCTTGATGAAGAACGACTACCTTCGCATTTAAACTTTTTACAAAATCCATATCATGCTCAACTAAAATAATAGTTTTATCAAGTGCAATTTTATTAATTAAGGACGAAAGTTTTGTTCTTTCATTTTTTGTCATTCCCGCTGCTGGTTCATCAAGCAAAAGAACAGAAGGATTTAAACTTAATACCATAATAATGTCTAACCATTGCTGTTCTCCGTGAGATAAAATATCCGCAGTTCTACTCCCATGTTCTACTCCTCCAATTATTTGGAGCATATTCGCACATATCTCATCTGCCTCGCTTATATTCTTTGTTTTACTGTATGCTGATATCCAAATATTATCTTTGATAGAAAAAGATTTAAAAATTTGAGGTTTTTGCATTTTAATTCCAAGTCCAGCTTGAACCCTATTGTGAAGTTCATACTTAGAAATATCCTTATTATCTAATAATATTTCTCCTTCTTTTATTGAATAAAGTCCTGTACACACTTTTAAATAAGAACTCTTCCCTGCTCCATTTGGACCAATAACACAGGTTATATGTCCAGGGTTAAATTTTAAACTAACATTGTTTACAGGGACAACTCCTCCAAAAGATTTATAAACATCTTTTGTTTCAAAACTCTTTGAAGAAAATTTATCTATATTTTTGTAATGTGTAATATCTATGTCAATCAAATCATCCTTTGTTTCTTCACTATAAAATTTTTCTTTTATGCTTATAATAATTCCTACAATTCCTTTATCAAAAAACAAAACCATTAAAATTAAAATAATTCCAATTACTAAAGTTGCTTGTCCACCTGAAAAGCTGCCCAGAAAAAAGGACAAAGCACCTATTACAATTGCACCTATAAAAGGGCCTACTAAAGTCCCAAGTCCCCCCAGAAGAACGTAAATAGGGACCAACAGTGCTTCTGCAACCGAAAACATACTTGGATTTAAATAATTTCCCCACAATGCAAAAAGACCGCCTCCTATACCTGCAATTCCACCTGAGATAACAAAAATAATTGTATTATATTTTCGTATATCATAACCCAATAATTCGGTTTTTACTGCGTCTTGTCTGATGCATTCAATTATTTTCCCGAAGGGTGTTTTCATCATTTTTTGACAAAAAAACAATAAAAGAGAAGAAATGAATAAGACACTTAAAAACATCTCCGTTTCATTTAATTCCCAGCCCTTACTAAAAGAAAAATAAGGTATATTTGAGAGCCCATTATCTCCACCTACTACTGCTTCACCTATTGTAAAGGAGTAACTTATAGAAAGTGTCCATACGAGTAAAACCAAAGTATACGTTAAAATGGTAACTTGAAGTTCTCCCATTCTCCCGTAAAAAATAAAATATCCTACAATAGCTGCTGTTAACGCGCCTACAAGAGCAGATAGAGGTAAGACAAGTAAAAATGTATTTCCAAAAGCAGGAGCAAGGTTAATTGCAAGAATAGAGCCGGCGTAACCACCAAGACCATAAAATATAGTTTGTCCTAAACTTAATACTCCTACTTTACCCCATAAAATATCAAGGCTCAAACCAAGTATTCCAAAAATCAACCAGGAAGAGGCTATATATAAAAGATAATCATCTGCAAAAAAAGTTGTAAGTAATCCTAATAAAATAAAAATCACTAATACTTTATTATCCTTATTTAATAAATTGTATATCATAGTTTTGTCTTCCATGTATTAGAAATCCCATTAGGATAAAATCTTAAAAGCATAATAGTTATTATAAAGAAAAGTACATCTCCAATAATTGAACTAAAATAACTGGCAGTAGCACTTGAAATAACTCCAAGAGATAAACCAGTTACAGCAGTACCACTAATTGCTAAAGGGCCAGCTACAACGACTGTTAAAAAAGACTTTATTACAAAAGCAAAACCCATATTAGGAGTTGCGGATACAATAGGTAGTAAGATAGCCCCAGAGAGACCAGCAAGACCAGAACCAAAAGCAAAAGTTATCATATTAAGTTTTTTCGTTTTAATACCCATTGCCAGTGCTGTTTTAGAATCAGAAATACTCGCTCTTGCCATAAGTCCATATTTCGTTTTTGTTAATATATAATAGATACTAAGTAACAAAAATATTGAAATTGGAATCATCATTAATAAATATGTTGAAATAGTATACGTTCCAATTGCAACATTACTTTGGGGAATGTCAATTCCAGGTGTTACTGTTCCAAAGATGAGTACAACACTTTGATACATTACCATGCTTAAACCCCAAGTAGCTAACATTGTGTATATAAGTTTTCCATATAACCTTTGAATAATTAACCTTTCCACTATCATCCCAAACAAAGCAGTAAATATAGTTGCTAAAACAATTGCAAGAGGATAGGGCAGGCCCATGCTAACACATGTCAATGCAGCATAAGCACCAAACATAATAAATTCTCCATGAGCTAAGTTTATCACTCCCATTAAACCAAATATTACTGATAAACCTAGGGTAACTATAATTAAAATAGCTGCGCTAGAAAGCGATGAAAGTATCACAACAAGCAAATAATTAAAATCCATAATTTCTCCTAAAGATTAAAGCAAAGAGACTTTCTCTTTGCTTGTGTATTTTATTGTGGTTCAAAATGTTTTACTAGTTTTGGATATTTAACTAAATTACATTTAGCCTCTTCAAATTCTGGTAATACACCTTTAAATTCAGTAATTAAGTCAAATTTTTGATTCATATTTCCTTTTATTAAGTAGATATCTTGTTTTAAATGATGAGAAGCTAACATTGTTACTTGTCCATTTGGAGCATTAAAACTAAGTCCACTTTCTAACTCTGCAATAACATCACTTGAAGCAACTGATTTTACATTATTAGCTGCTTTTGCCCACATTTGAGCTGCAGTCCAAATATTAACAGCACCTTGAATAATTGTGTCATTATTTCCATATTTTTTAAGCCAAGCAGCTTTAAAAGCATCATTATCTGGATTTTTTACACCATCAAAGTACATGCTTGTTGCAACAACACCGTTCCCTGCTTTTGGAGATAATACAATTTGTTGATTTCCTGAGCCATGATTTGTTGAAACTACACCAATTTTACCTTTTAGACCAGCAGCTGTAAATTGCTCTAAGAATCCATTTTGATTAGTTCCAACAGGAAGAGCAACAACAAAATCAGGTTTTGCACGTTGAATTTTTTGAATGGTTGGAGAAAAATCACTTAGTGTTAAAGATAAATAATCTTCGCCAACAACTTGGGCTCCAAACTGCTTCGCATACTCTTTAACCCAATGTCCAGAAATAGTACCAAAATTGTAACTAGGAGCCATAATGAATATACGTTTACCATACTCTTTAATTCCCCACTCAATTAAATTTTTCATTCCTTGAGAAGCAGAAGATCCCGTAACAAAAGTATATTTATCACAAGCTCCTCCTTCATACAAGGAACCATAAAAATAAGGAAGTTTAGCTCTTCTTGCAAGTGGTCTTAAGGCTTCCCTTGATGAACTGGTTAAACCTGCAAATAAGGCTGTAATTTTATCTTTTCTAATTAGAGTATTAGCATATTGAGTATATTTAGATAATTCAGATTGAGAATCATATTCAATAACCTTTACCTTATTACCATATAACCCACCTTTCCTATTAATGTCTTCAACTGCTAAATGCAAAGCTTTACTTTGTTGAACCCCATAAACATTTAATCCTCCACTAAGATCAAAAATTGCACCAATTTTTATCTCTTTTGCTTCTAACGTTGACACAGTAATTAAGGCACCTATAACGAATGTTTTCGATAAAAACCTAAAACAAGATTTTTTCATAATGACTCCTTTTAATTAAATATTAATTTATTAGAACTATTATATCAATATTATTGATATTAACTAAAGACCTATAAATAAACAAATACAAAGGAATGTTATCACATATTATAATATATGTCAAGTATTATCAATTTAATTGATAATACTATTCTAAATAATTCTGCTACTATTCTTTAAATAGAATAAGGAAAGATGATGATATCGTACAAACATATGGAATATTTTATTGAAGTTTCCGCAACAAAACAAATACTAAAAGCCTCTGAAAATCTTAATGTCTCACAATCTACAATTACAATGGCAATGAAAACAATAGAAGATAAAATTAACTCAAAATTATTAATAAGAAACTCAAAAGGTATTGAATTAACCTATGAAGGTTTTCTTTTTTTAGCACATGCAAAAAGAATTGTATTTTCAATGAACGAAATGTTAAATATATCTGAAGAAAATAATATTTCTACCAAGGGAGAAATAAATATTGCTCTGTCTTTTACGATATCTGGATACTTTTTTGCAAATTATTATGCTGAATTCATAAAAAGTTTTCCTAATATTAAAATTAATATAAAAGAAGCTTCAAGAAGTGATATTGAGAAAGGTTTACTTAATGGTACATTTGATATTGGCTTATTTAATGTAGCATTATTAGAAAATAAACTTACTTTAAAATACGAAACAATATTAAAATCAAGTAGAAAATTGTGGGTATGTAGCAATCATAAGTTCTTAAAACAACAATCAATTTCTTTAAAAGAAATATCAAAAGAGAATTATCTAATGATAACTGTTGATGAAGCAAGTAAAATTTCAAAAGACTATTGGGATAACAACAATTTAATTCCAAATGTTATTTATGAAACAAATTCAATTGAAGCTATTAGAAGTATGGTTGCAAATGGAAGTGGTGTGGCAATTTTAGCTGATTTGGTTTACCGTCCTTGGTCACTAGAAAGTAGGAAAGTGGAAAAATTAAATGTTATAGAAGAAATACCAAGTATTGATGTAGGCATAGTTTGGGCAAAAAACAATAAAACGAATAATGACGTACTAAATATTTTTAGGAAATTTATGAAACTTGCAACTAATGCTATTTAAAGAAGAGTAGACTCTTCTTAGGCCTTGTTTTTTTTATGTATTTCTCCCCATAAATAAAGGCTTTTTAAAATAGGTTTTAAACTTTCTCCATAAGTAGTCAAAGAATACTCAACTTTGGGAGGAACTACTGGGTAAACTTTCCTATTTACCAAACCATCGCTTTCTAATTCTCTTAGTTTTTGAATTAACATTTTTTGTGTTGTTCTTGGCATTAATTTTTGCAATTCATTGAAACGTTTTGTTTCTGCGCGTAAATACCACAAAATTAATATTTTCCACTTTCCTGCTAAAACATCAAGGGCTGTTTCAACAGGACATTTTTCAATTATTTCATCATTAATCATTTTTTTATTCATAATAGTCCTAAAATACGTATGGTATCTAAAAAGATAGTACCTTACTTAAAAGTATGTTCTTGTTATTATAGTCTATTTAGGCTAAAGTGTAAAGAGAGAGATAACAAAGGACAGACATGAAAGCATTTGTAGTAAAAGAAATCGGTGAGCGAAAATATTCGGCTGATTTAACAGAAATAGATAAACCAAAGATTAAAGAAGAAGAAATACTAATTAAAACCACTTATAGTTCTTTAAATTATAAAGATGCATTAAGCTCACAAGGTAATCCAGGAGTAACAAGAGTTTTTCCTCATGTTACAGGAATTGACGTAGCTGGAATTGTAGAAGAATCAAATAGTTCTACGTTTCAAATAGGGGATGAAGTTATAGTAACAGGTTATGATTTAGGAATGAATTCTAATGGGGGACATTGTGAATTTGTAAGTGTTCCTGCTTCTTGGGTTGTGCCTAAACCTAAAAATATTTCTTTAAGAGACTTAATGATTTATGGAACAGCAGGATTAACAGCTGCTTTAAGTGTAAATGAAATTCTAAAGCATGGAGTTACACAAGGTAAAGTAATTGTTACAGGAGCAACAGGTGGTGTTGGAAGCATTGCTGTATCAATTTTGGCAAAACTTGGTTTTGAAGTAACTGCAATATCAGGAAAAGAAGACAAAATTCCTTATTTGAAAAAATTAGGAGCAAAAGAAGTCATCTTACGAAAAGATTTTGACATTGAAAATAAAAAACCAATGATGAGAGAAACGTATATTGCCGTTGTAGATACTGTTGGAGGAAATATTCTAGCAGAAGCGTTAAAACAAATAAAATATGATGGTATTGCTACGTGTTGTGGATTAACATCTTCTTTTAAATTAAATACCAACGTTTTTCCTTTTATCTTAAGAGGTGTAAGACTTATTGGAATTGATTCAGTAGAAGCAAATATAGATAAAAAAATACAGGCTTGGGAAAAAATATCAAATTCTTTTAAAATTGAATTAGAAGAATTGGTAAATGAAATTTCTTTAGAAGAAATCAAAGATGCTTATGAAAATATTTTAAGCTCAAAAGCCGTAGGGAGATATTTAGTTAAAATATCTTAATAAAGAGTATTTTGGGTAAAAAAGAACTTTTTTACCCAAAGTTTTAATTTTGCATATAGTATTTTTAGCTCACTACACAGTTTGCATTAGGACTTAAATTAATACTTACATCTGCATTTAAAGCGTAGTCCTTACCCCAATCATGGAGGTCTTCTAAGATTGGAATTAATTTCTCCCCATGTTTTGTTAGTTGGTATTCAACTTTTGGAGGGATTACTGGATGTACAATACGCTCAACTATTCCTACATCTTCTAGTTCTCTTAACTGTTGGGTTAACATCTTTTGAGATATCTTTGGAATAGATTTTTTTAATTCACCACTTCTTTTGATTCCATTTTTAAGAGCCCAAAGAACCATACTTTTCCACTTTCCGCCAATAATATCAGTTGAAAATTGGAAATAACAGCTGTAATGTTTTTTCTCCATGTCTATCCTTTGGCATATAATACAGCTATTTAACTTATAGGAACCTTTTGGTATCTATAATACTTAATCGTTCGTACTTGACAAAAAGTTTCTTTAATGCTAGAATTGCGTCAATAAATTAATATATAAAAAAAAGGACTAAAAAATGGGTAAATATATAGAATTAACAACAGGTAATTTTGAAGATACAACAAAAGAAGGAGTTTCTTTAGTTGACTTTTGGGCACCATGGTGTGGGCCTTGTAGAATGATTGCTCCAGTAATTGAAGAATTAGCKGAAGAATTTGAAGGTAAAGCAAACATTTGTAAAGTAAATACTGATGAAGAACAAGATTTATCTGTTAAACATGGAATCAGATCAATTCCTACTATTTTATTTATGAAAGACGGAGAAGTAGTTGATACTATTATTGGTGCAACTTCTAAACAAGCATTAAGCGAAAAACTTAATTCTTTATTATAATATTTTATAAAAAGGGCCTTGTCCCTTTTTATTAAAAAAAGACTACTAATAATACTACTTCTAGTACTACTACTTTAAACAAAAAACAACAGTAAATTTATCACATTCATTAAGAGTTCTAATAATAAATTTGTTAAAATATCTTTAACATAAGAATACATAGGAAAAAGTATGAAACAATTTTTAGAAGAAGCAAAAAAAACTTCTCATCACATAGCTACATTAAGTAGTGAAATCAAAAACAAAGTTTTACTTGAAATGGCAGCTGCCCTTATTGAACACTGTGATTATATTGTTAATCACAATGTAATGGACATGGAAGAAGCAAATGCAAATAATTTAAGTAAAGATATTCTTGATAGGCTCTTGTTAACAGGCGAGAGAGTACAAGGTATGGCAGAAGCTATAAAAGAAATAGCCGCACAAAAAGAACCTGTAGGAAGACTCTTAGATGGTTGGAAAACAAAAGATGATTTAAACATTCAAAAAGTATCTATTCCTATTGGTGTAATTGCTATTATTTATGAAAGCAGACCCAATGTAACTTCAGATGCAGCAGCTTTATGTTTTAAAGCAGGAAATGTGTGTGTTTTRAAAGGGGGGAAAGAAGCTATTCATTCTAATAAAGCCATAGCAAATATCTTAAGATCAGTATTAGCTAAAAATAAAATAAGTGAAAATGCCATTTCTTTAATTCCTGATTATTCAAGAGAAAGCGTAGCAGAACTTATTAAAGAAGATAAATATGTTGATTTGGTTATTCCAAGAGGGGGAGCAGCATTAATTAAATTCATTTCTCAAAATGCTACTGTTCCAGTTATAAAACATGATAAAGGCTTGTGCCATACCTATATTGACAAAGACTCCAATCATGAAAAAGCAATTGACATAGCTCTAAATGCCAAATGCCAAAGACCTGGTGTTTGTAATGCAATGGAAACACTCTTGGTACATACAGATGTAGCTCCTTATATTTTGCCTCCTTTATATGAAGCTTTTGTAAGAGAAGGTACAGAACTCAAAGGTTGTGTTGAAACCAGAAGACATATAGATATTCAATGTGCAGAACATGAAGATTACGATACAGAGTACTTAGCCAATATTTTAAATATAAAAGTAGTAAACAATTTAGCTGAAGCTATTTTTCATATCAATAAATACGGTTCAGGACATTCAGAAGCCATTTTAAGTGAAAATTACAATACAGTAAATAAATTTTTAGATGAAGTAGATGCAGCGTGTGTATATGCTAATGCAAGTACACGTTTTACAGATGGTGCCGCTTTTGGATTAGGTGCAGAAGTAGGTATTTCTACTTCCAAACTTCACTCAAGAGGCCCAATGGGAATCAATGATTTAACTACGTTTAAATACAAAATTTATGGAAATGGCCAAATACGACAATAAGAAGATAAGAAAATTTCTTATTGTTGCGAAAATGCTAATTTAAGCGCAATAGAATACAAAACAAAAGACGTAAGATAATTTAATACCTTAGAAAAACTCTTTTTCTCTAAGAGTTTTTTTCCAAAAATATGTGAGATAAAACCTATGGATGAAAAAACAAGCACAGTAACACATAAAAAAATAAAGCCCAAAAGTATCATTTGATTCGTTATGCTTAAAGCAAGATTTGCATTTACAAATTGAGGTAAAAAAGCCAAAAAGAAAATAGAAACTTTTGGGTTTAATATATTCATTATAAAACCCTTGAAATACAAGCTTCTTAATTCTTTGTCTTCATTTAAAGAAGATAATTCTAAAACATCATTTCTATGAATAAAAGCCTGTGTTGCAATATAGAATAAATATCCTGCACCTAAATATTTTAAAATATCAAAAGCCATAGGTGAGCTTTGAAAGATTACAGCTACTCCTAAAGCAGCAGCAAGAGTATGAAATACAACCCCAGAAGCTAATCCTAAAGTAGTAACAAAAGCTGCTTTTTTCCCTTTTGTAATACCAATTGTCATAACATAAACATTATCAGGTCCAGGAGAAAATGCTAAAAGAATACAAATTCCACCAAAAACAAGTAAATTAATAATTTCCACATAAATCCTTTTAAAAAAATCATTATACAATTTTGAAGATTGAATTAAAATTATAAAAAATTCCTAAAACTCTAATCACATTTACATTCATCTTTTGATAT
This sequence comes from Arcobacter sp., assembly GCA_002733685.1. Lineage (GTDB taxonomy): Bacteria > Campylobacterota > Campylobacteria > Campylobacterales > Arcobacteraceae > NORP36. The sequence goes on from NVWN01000005.1 coordinate 129,020, forward strand.
AATTTGTAAGAAAAATACAAGGGACAATATGATCAATAAATCAATATTTAGAGAATACGATATTAGAGGAATTGTTGGAGATGATTTAAATGAACAAAGTGTAAAACTCATTGGATATTTTTTAGGTTTAGAAGCGATTAAACAATGTAAAAGTAAAAACCCAACTATTGCAATAGGTTATGATGCAAGAACTCACTCACCTTCTTTATTTGCTTATCTTACTTCTGGTTTTAATAAAGCAGGATGTCAAGTTTTAGGTATGGGAATGGTTGCAACTGGGGTTAATTATTTTGCCTGTTATCAAGAATTTGATGGCAAAAAACCYGATGCCTCAGTAATGATTACAGGAAGYCATAATCCAAGTCCTTATAACGGTTTTAAAATCACTATTAACAATGCACCTTTCTTTGGAAAAGATATCACRASCTTGGGTAACTTAATGATAGAAAATGAGAATATGGAARTAAAAGAYAATACATCYTTCAAAAARATTGATGTTATATCTATTTATGTTGCTTATATGTTAAATCAATTCCCTCATTTAAAAAAGATGAAAAACAGACTTTTCTTTGATTGTGGTAATGGCGTAGCAGATACAGTTTTAACTGAAATCTTAGACAAATTAGAATTAAATTACAAAGCAATTTATACCACGCCTGATGGAACCTTTCCCAATCATCACCCAGATCCAAGTGAAAAGAAAAATATTCTAGAAGTATATAAAGCCCTTGAAGGTGAATTTGAATATGGTTTTGCTTATGATGGAGATGCAGACAGAATTGCCTTTTTGACCCCTTCTAACAATGTTAAAGGTGATATTCTTGCTTTATTATTTGCAACAACTATGGAAAACCCTGTAATTGTAGGTGAAGTTAAATGTACACAAATAATGTATGACATCATTAATAAAAAAGGAAGTGCTCATATGTACAAAACAGGGCATTCCAATTTAAAAGTAAAACTAAAAGAACTGAATGCAGATATGGCAGCAGAAGTATCTGGACATATTTTCTTTAATGACAGATATTACGGTTTTGATGATGCAATTTATGCTACTTTACGTATCTTAGAACTTATTTTAAATGGTATGAATATTGATGAAGAAATAGCAAAACTTCCCACTGTTTATTCAACGGAAGAAATGAAAGTAGAAACAAGTGATGAAGAAAAGTTTCTTTTAATGGATAAAATTAAAGAATTATTGAAAAATCCTCCTTCATCTTTGCCTAAAATATTAGATATTATTGATATTGATGGGGTAAGAGTAAACTTTGAAAATGGATGGGGTTTAGTGCGAGCTTCTAACACCACACCTGTATTAGTAACCAGATTCGAAGCTTCAAGTATTGAAGCCTCAAAACTTTATGAAAAAGAATTAATGAAAATCATAAGTTYTGCAAAAGAAAGTATCAGAAAAAAATAAANTBTAAAKAAAAGAARATAAAAACAGTGTTTTTATTTTCTTTTATGATCTACTAAACGAACCGATTGAGAAACCCATTTATCACTTTCAATTTGTCCACTTATATTTAAAAAAACTTCCACCCATTCTTGATTTCTAGAAGACCATTTAGAAATTTGATCAAAATGGAAAATACCCAAATCATTCAATTCTTTCTCTAGGTCCGAATCAATTCCTTGAATTTCTTTTAGGTCATCTTTTCCTTTAGGTCTAGGAACTCCTAAAATTTGAGGTTTATTGTAGATATTACCTTGCTGCTTGAAAATAGGGTTAAGCCTTGAACCTCTTAAAGGAGCACGGGATCTACCAAACAAATAACCAAAATAAAAAGTTATACTTGAACATATAAACAAAGACAGTAAGATATTTATAATTGTATACGCCACAGTTATTCCTTTATGATATTAAATTCAACTCTTCGGTTAACAACCGAATACCCGTTCTCATCGTTTTTAACAATGGGTTTGCTCTCGCCATACCCTTTTGCGCTTACTCTGTTTTCATCTAAACCATACTCTACTAATTTATTTTTAACAGAAGATGCTCTTTTTTTAGAAATAGCTAAATTAAAAGCTTCTTCTCCTTTTGCATCTGTATGCCCAGCAACTTCTATTGTAATATTCTTATATTCATTTAACAAACTTGCGATTATTTTAATCGTTTTTTCACTCTTGAGTGTTACATCAATACTTAGTCTTTTAAAAATAATTTTATTATTTTTAATAATTAAATTAATTTTTTCTTGAATTTCTTCTGCTGAAATTTGTATTTCTTCATTTTTTTTGATTTCTGTATTTAGAGCAAGGGGTTTTTCTAAAGGAGAAGAAAGAATTTCTTCTTCTTTTTCTATTTCAATAATATCATTTTGTTTTTCGTCAAGAACTTCTTCTTTAAGTTCCTTTTCAAGCTCTACTTTATCTTCTAAAATTATAGTTTTTTCTTCAATTACTACTATTTTTTCTACTGCTTCGGGCTCGTCTTTATCAGAGCTAAACGTAGATATAAAAGAAGTTTCACTTACTTCTTTAATTACATTTGATATTCTGTCTTGAAGTGTTATTTCATCTTCAAGTACATGATATTTAAGTTCATTATATATGCAAAATACTGCAACAAAAAACCAAACAATAATGAGTAAAAATATTTTAGAAGGAGAGGACATGATTAGCCTTTTTTAAACTTTAATTATTATATCTTATTTTCTAATATTTCTTACAAAAATAATACTCATTATTGGAATATATAATTATTTAATAAAATATATCTGTAAATTATACCTCTATTATAGGAAAGTAATGAAGCCAATAACATTATTTAATTACATGCTCTAATTTATTTAACTCTTGAGGTGTGGAATAAAAATAACCTTGAGAGAAATCAATTCCCAACTCAATTACAATTTCTGCCAGCTCTTTTGAAGAAACAAATTCTGCAATTGTTTTAATATTATTCTCTTTTGCAAAACGAACAATGGTTTTTACAAGTGCTTTATTATTATTTGAATCCAATAAGTTTTCAATTAAACTACCATCGAGTTTAATATAATCAGGCTGCAATTTTAAAATATAAACCCAATTTGAATAGCCAGAACCAAAGTCATCAATAGCTAGTTTACATCCATATTCTTTAATTCTTTCTCTAAAACTTAATAACTCTTCATAAGAACCTATATTTTCTGTTTCTAGTATTTCTATGGTTAAACGTTTAGCTGTTTCTTTGTTATTCTCAAGAAGTGAATAAAAAAAGCTTAAAATTTCTGGGTTATGAATGTCAATATAAGAAAAATTCACAGAGAAATTAAAACTAGTTCTAGAAAAATCATTAAAGGCTTTTTGAATAATAGATTTTGTAATTTCAGGATAGAGCTTAAATTTTTTAGAAAGTTCAATAAAATAAAAAGGAGAGATAAGCTCTTTATTTTTTTTCCTAATTCTTGCCAAGGTTTCATACTTAAAGACTTCTTGTGTTTTATTATTAACAATAGAGTGATAAACAGGAATAATAGTATTATTAGAAATAGCATCTTTAATTACTTTTAACATTTCTAGGTTATTACTGTTTTCTTTCACATGATCGGAGATACTTTCAAAAGAAAGAATATATTTTTCAAGATTTTCTTTACATTCTTGCATCGCAATAGAGGCAGTTAACAATTCTGGACTTGTTTGAGAATATGTAATATTTAAACTAAGATGAAGCGCATTTTCTTGAAAAAATAAACATTCATCTTCAAAAGAATTTCTAATATTTTGGGACAATTCTTTTAAATTGATCCCAGGTTCACACATAAGTCCAAACTCATCTCCAAAAACTCTGTACAGTTTTAATCCAGAAATCTTTTTTACAACTCTTTCAAGTTTTTTAGCTACTTTAATTAATAAAACATCGGCTTCTCTAAAACCAAAGGTTTTATTAATAGATTTAAAATCAATAATATTTAAAAGAATAACAGAATGTTTTTCACTGTTTTTTAGACGATGTAAAAAAGCTTCTCTATTATTAAGACCCGTTAAATTATCAATCATATAAGCAGTCAGTAATAATTTATTATTTTTAGCTAAATCAAAATATTTTTTTAAAGCATATACGATACAAACAAAAGCAAGAAGAATGGGAAGAAAAATAAGAATTTTTGAGCCATGAGATTCATATTCAATAACAAAATTCAATAACAATTCATGGGATTGAGTAAAAATAAAATAAATAAAAAAGGAACTTATAAAAACAAATAACAATAATTCATCAACATACTTCTTATAATTCATAATACTCCAATATAAAATTCCTTCATTATAATGAGATTATTTTTAAAAGTAAATTATATAATTAACTCTTACATCACCTATATTGCAACTATATTGAAACTATATAATAATTATTATATAGTTACTTCTGATTTGAGACTTAAATGAAGTTTTCCATCATAAGTAAATTTACTTTCTTTGAATTCTATGTATTCATATTTATTATATTCACCATCTAAGTTTTGTTCATTTCCTTCTCTTGAATTTTTATATTTTATTCGTTTGCTGTATTCAACAAAAATCAAAGCAGCATCTTCCTCTAGGTTTTTATTATCAACTATCATTGCTTTTAAACGACACCTAGCTTCCTTTTTTGAAAAATGATCAAAATAAATAAAAGCAAGTTGGGACTTATTGTTTTTATTTCTTAAAGCTAAATAAATACTTTCTTTATAAATAAAACATTTTTCTATCATAATTTCAAGTTTACTATTTGTAATATTATATCCCAAGATACGAAGTTCTTTTAACAAAACAGAGTCTACATTGATTTTATTTCTTCGTTCCTCTTTACTCATCAGAAGTTCCTTTGTTTTTTATATCATTTTAAAGTTTTTTTGCTTAAAAACAATATAATTAAAAAATTTATTTAATACTCACTTAATAGCTCAATCCAAAAATATTTTGTATTTTGCCCTTTTTCTATGTTTTTATGTCCATAAGAAATAGAATGAAAATACAAAACTCCCTCTATTTCTTTAAACAAAAGTTCTTTTTCAAAAGGTTTAGTAAATATTTCTGTAAAAATAACAATCAATTCTTTATTTTCTTCTTCAAAAGTATAAGTAAAATCTCCTAAGTCTAGGAAAGATTCTTGTAAAAAATCTTTTACTCTTTTTTCTATCATCTTATATCCTCAAATAATAATATATCTATAAGTGTATATCAAAAAAGCTTAACAATAAGTACACTATTTATAAGTATATTTTATTTCAAATTCTATTGTATACTTAAAATAAACAATAACAAAGGGCTAGTATGAACGCTAATCATTTCAAAAAAAGTATCGTTTTATTATTACTTACAAGTAATTTATTTTCACAAGAAACAAGTAAAATACTGCATAGCAAAGATATCTCAATAAGTATCTATAACAATAACCTTGCCATGATAAATGAACACAGAAGCATAAACTTAGAAAAAGAGGGAAAACAAACACTTATATATGAAGGCATACCTTCTTCTGTAATTTTTGAATCCATTATTCCTAGATTTTCAAAAAAAACTATTTTATATTCCCAGAATTATCATTATGATATTCTATCTTTGAACAAATTACTTCAAAAACACATCAATAAAGAAATTACCTATAAAGTATATTCAAGTGCGTATACCTATAAAAAAGAAAAAGCTGTTTTACTTTCGTTAAACCCAATCTTACTTCAAAAAAACAATGAAATTATTTCAGGTATTAAAAACAGTGATATTATTTTTGATTCACTTCCAAAAGATTTGCTTACTAAACCCTCTCTTATTTGGAATACAAACTCAAAAAAAGGTCTGCAAAACATAGAATTAAATTATCTTACACGTAATATTTCGTGGAAAAGTGATTATATTTTAAAACTGGATAAAACAAATTCGCTCTCTGCTTGGATTACTATTAACAATAATTCAGGAAAATCGTACAAGAATGCAAATATTTACGTAATAGCGGGAGAAGTACAAACAAACGCACCAAAAGTAAACTTACAAAGAAGATACAAATCCATGGCACTCATGGAAAGTTCCCCTGTAGTTTCACAAAAAGAGTTTGCGGGATATCATTTGTATAAAATACCTTTTAAAGAAAGCATAAACAATAAAGAAAAAAAACAAATCAATTTTATTAATAAAGACAATTTAAAAATAAAAACAAAAGCACAAAGTAAAAATTCAATTTATTTTCATGCTTTTAATAAAATTCCTAGTAAAAAACTCTCTCACATAATTGAACTTAATAATACTAAAAACGATGGTTTGGGAATACCTTTGCCAAAAGGAACAATTAGGGTGTACAAAAAAGATGAGACATTGTCCCATTTTATTGGTCAAAGTACGATAAAACACACTTCTCTTGATGAAAAAATTTCCATTAATATTGGTAAGTTTTTTGATATTTCACAAGAAATTAAACAAACAGCGTTCAAACGAACAAAACGTTATATTAAAAGCTCTTATATAAGAAAAATTGAAAATAAAAGCAATACAAAAAGATCAATAGAAATAAGAGAACAGTATAACTCTTCAAATATCAAAGACATTGAAATAGAACATAATTGTAAAAATAATTGTTCTTTTAAAAAAGATGCTTTGTATTCTTATATTTATACTATAGAATTACCTAAAAAGAGTACGTTTAACCTAGAGACACAGTATGAACTTACTTATCAAAGCTCATTTAACTAAAACGTTTAGGCTTAAAAAAAGCCTTTAACTCTAATTCTTAATTAGAGAAAAAAAGATCCTGTGATAAACTAGAAGATTAAAGGATATACAATGAAAATGCTAATGAAATTTGCACGTTTCTTTTTTATTGCTTTGGGACTTGTTTTAGTTTTACAATAAAAAAAACTTATTTATCTAAAGTTCATCCAAATCAGCTAGTTTGACAGGCCAAGCTTTATTAAAAAGATGTTTATTTAACTCAACTTTAATATGATCAGGAATAATAACGGACTTCTTTTTGTCATGGTCAAAATGAATCAAAATACCCTTACTTGTTGTACATAAATGTTTGTTTTGATACACAGCATGATTTAAATGAAAAGAAGAATTTCCTATTTTTTCAAGCGCTGTTTTTATAATAACTTCTTTTCCATAATGTACTTCTGCTAAAAAATCATACGAACTGTGAGCCATAATTAAATTCCATTTTTTTGCATTTAAAGAAGGAATGAATATTTTGTAAATCGAATCTCTGGCTGCTTCAAACCAAATTCCATAAGTATTATTGTTTATATGCCCTAAAGCATCTGTTTCAGAAAATCTTGGGTTTATTATATCTGTGAACATGTTTCTCCAATATTATTTTGCATAGTGTAACTAAAAAGTTTTATGTATACATTAAATAAAACATGCACCTACGAACTTATTATTTTAAATAAATACTTTCAACTTTGTTTCTACCTGCATTTTTTGCTTTATACAATAACTCATCAACTTTTTTGTACATTTCATCTGCTGATAATACGTTATTTGTACCAAAAAGAATGGCACCTGCTGATATCGTAACATACTTAGATATATTATTTTTTTTATGTGGAATGTGCAAAGCTTCAATATCCTTAATAAAACTCTTGGCAAAACTATTTAAAGCAGTCATATCTTCTTGATAACTTAGAACAATAAACTCTTCTCCCCCAATTCTAAAAGCATAATCATTTGAGCGTTTGCTATGAGAGAGAATTACACTTGCCACTTTTTTTAGTGCATGGTCACCTTCTTGGTGCCCATAAGTATCATTATATTTTTTAAAATAATCAATATCCAACATGATTATACTTAACTCTTTATGTTCTCTTTTTGCTCTATTAATCTCTTTTGAAAAAATCATTTCAAAATAGTTTCTATTATATAAAGAGGTTAAAGTATCCGTAATAGATACTTTTTCTATTTGTTTTTTATCTGAAATATCTGTTAATAAAATAGTAAACTTTTCTAAAATAAATTTGTCGTTAAACTCTGGAAGAACTTCAATTTCATACCAATCATCTTCTTCATCAATTCTAATTGGTATTTCGCCTTTATAGTTTTTTCCTGAATATATAGTATTTTCAAAATTTCTGAAATATGCTTCATTGGTAAAAAAATACTTGTTTTCACTATTAAGTATTTTTTCTTTTTTCGTATGCAATACATAACATAAAGCACTGCTAATTGAAAGTATTTTTTTATCAAAGGACATGTTAGATGTCAAAATATTTTGATCAATTAGATTTAGCTGTTTTTGATTGTTTTTATTGTTTTTTAAAAGTGTACTTACTACGTACAACGCAATTAAAGTTGCTAAGAAAAAAGTTGCCACAAAAACCATAATTATTTGCTCTAAGGGTTCATCTTTTAAAGACAATTCATAATATTCATTGGCTTTACTAAAAGCAAAATGTTTAAGTACATCAATTTGTTTATACAAATCATTTATATGTTTAGCACCTTTGCCTTTAGTAATATCTATGGCTTCTTCTAACTTGTGTTGATAAATAAGTGAGATTACTTCTTGTCGTATACGTTTCCACTCTTTAAAAGCTTTTAAAGAAGCATCAATGTCTTCTTTTTTCCCTAAGTATCTCAAATAAACCAAATCAAACTCTTTGTAAACTTTTTTTTCTTCATCCTGAATAGCTTCAATAATTTTTAACAGTTCTAAGGGATTTTTAATTACAACACTTATTTCTTTACTTTGATGAAAAGAATATTTGGTAAGAACCACATCTTTCATATTCCTGTGCATCGTAATAACAGAGGTTTGAATATTTGCAATAGCATTGCTTACACTAAAGGGGTGGGTATACATCTTTTGCGTATGAACACTTAACTTTTTAATAGTTGATATAGTAAAAAAAGCACTTGCCAGTGCAAAAAGAAAGATCATTGCAAAACTAAGAAATATTTTGTTGATGTTCATAATTAATCCTTATATCTGTGGGGAGGGTTTGTATTTGTATCTGATTAAATTATACTCTTCTTCATGAATAAAAAAATTGATCAAAGACATTGATTTTTTTCTTATGTGTGGGTATTTTATTAACCAATTAATTAATATTTGAATGTAATAAATTATTTCAGATTTTGGCTGTATTAAAATAGAGGTTCTAGAATATTACAAAACCACCGTTTTGTAATAATAATATTATATTTTTTGTAGTTTTATTTTTCTAAATTAAAAGATAAAAGGGAGATAAGTAAATTCGGCTATCAAAGTGAAAAATACCTTTGTATGAACTCTTAAATAATATATTTCAATAAAAGTTCATTGATTATTGGAAGAATAGATAAAAACAATAAAAATCCCATTGTATAATTAAATATTCTGTGATGTTTGGTATTTTTAAGGACTTTCTTTAATTTACTTCCAAAAATCAACCATACAAATACGCTGGGAAAAGCCACTATAAAAAAGATAAAAGCTATTAAAAAAACTTGCGCATAAATATTCTCCGCACTGTTCGTATAAGCTGAAATTGCACCAGCTGCTACAACCCATGCTTTGGGATTAAGCCATTGAAAAATAAAAGCCTGTACAAACGTCATTGCTTTTGCTTTTTTGCTTTTAAAAGAAGCTTTTGCGGATGTGGATATTTTATAGGCCAAAAAAAGCAAATACAAAACACCTGCTATTTTTATTATTTCATGTAAAAAAGTGTATTTCTCAAAAATGAAACCAAGACCTAAGCCTAAAAGAATTACCATAATAGGAAAACCAAAACAGATACCAAAAACATGGGGTAGGCTGTTTTTAATTCCATGGTTAAGGCCTGATGCCATTATCATGACGGTATTTGGTCCTGGGGTTATGCTAGAGCTTAGGGCAAAGATAAAAATACTTATAATTAGTTCCACTGTATTCCTTTTATTATTAAAGATTATATTAGAAGAGTTTTAAAGTCTATTGAAATAGAAAAAAATCACTAAGGAATATTTTGAGCATATCAAAATATATAAAAACTTTATTTACAATAAGTACAAGTATTAAGATGACTATAAGAAATATCTGTTATAATTCGAGTCTTAGATGCGTTAATGCATATTTAGATTAATTTTTAAATATGTGTTAATATATTACTTAAAATACAAAATCCATTTTTTATTAACTTATAAACATTTCAATCCAACAAAATACATTTCACTATCTTTAGAATCAAAAAATAGACTCTAAAATATAATTTACTTTTTAAAAATATATTTATTTATGGTGATAGTTTAGAAGTAATTTTCATATTGTTTTATGTGTCTGGTTTTAGAGCTCTTGTAAAGCTAAAGCTATACGCTCCTTACTTTTCTTTATTGAAAGAAACGTAACAAAAGAAGCAACTGCCATATTGTTGAAGGCTTACAGCTTCCCTCGCTTGTTATTTATGGTTTCTGCCTTGCGGAACTCCCTAAAACGTGCATTAAAGCACCTTTCTTAACGGTCAAACAGTCCTCAGGCTGTTTCGAAACAAAAAATAAACGCTCGGCTTCAACAAAGGCAGGACTCACGCTCCTCGTATACTAAAAATAACTTCTTCTTTTAAAAGATAAAAGAGCACAGAACATATATTAAGTAAAATAACTTTTCATTGGGCTCTTCCCCTGACTTTGAGAAAGCTAAATATTTTTATTTTTTAACGGAAAAAGGCGAGGACTGTTTGAGTGTAAAGAAATGTGCTCTTTAGCACATTTTAACGAGTTCCGCAGGCTAGTTAAAGAATAAGAATATTTAGGAACCCGAAGGGCTTTATCAATGTGTCAGTTGCTTCTTTTTGTTTCTTTTTCTTACAATTAAGAAAAAGAAAAAAGCGCAAAGGTCACTTTGTATGAGCTCTTAAATAACAATAATCTATACCTATAATTATCACAAAAGTGGAGATTCATTCTCAGGGCTGTAATTTTCTATTATTATGAAATAGGAAATATCTCAATAGGTCAGTTTCATTATTCTTTAATAATGTATCACTCAGAGACAAATTGTTGGTACACATTTCTTCTTTTTCAGATAATGTTAACTTTTTTTTCTTTAAAAGTTTAGTAAAAGAATCATCAAAATAAATTAAAATTCTCTTTGAAAACTCACTCTTGCTAATTAATTTGTATTTCTTATCTCTTGTATAGTATTCTTTTAATAACAATGTTCCATATTTAAGCCTAATTGTTTTATTGTATTCTTCATTATCATGATATAAAGCTTCATAACAATCCACTTTACTTAAATTTTTTTGTTCTTGTAATACAAAAGTGTAATACTCCAATAAGCCTTCATTACTGATATAAGACTCTACTTCATTTTGTACTAATGAGAATGTATCATTCATTTTATACTGTAATTCTAGACGATAAGTTTCTTCTGTTATTACATTTCGGTTCAAATCTTTGGATGATTGCAGTAAGTTTTGATATAGCTTATTATCGTACTTTTTAATTACTTTTATATATTCAACTTGATTAATTTCTTTCTCGGCAATATACCCTGAATAAAAGAATTTAAAGATTTCATACATTAAATATAGAATTGCAATGTAAATAAAAGTTTTCAATTTAGGTTGATTTTGCATATTTTTCACCAGATGTAATTTTTTAAATTATATCTCACAATACTAGTAAAAGAGATTATATGATATTTATTTTAAAAGGTGTTTTTGTAAAAGTAAAAGTTGGAGTATTTTTGTAAAGGAGTAGGAGAGAGAGAGTAAAAATAACTCTCCCAACGCGTAGATTGTCAAAAGACCTGTTAAAAATCGTCGAAGTCTATTGAACCTTTTGAATAATTAACTACATTTCCTTCAAAGAAGTTCGTTCTTTGATCATTAAAACTTGCATATCCATCAACCCATGGAATAGGATGTTTTACATTGTATTCAGCTTTATATCCAACAGCTTCAAGACGCTTATCACCAAGATATTGAATATATTGTTTAATAATAGCATCCGTAAACCCTAAAATTTGCCCTTGCGTTATATAAGAACCCCATTCAGATTCAATTTCAACCGCTTCTCGCACCATCACTCTAACTTTTTCTTCTAACTCAGCAGTAAAAAGCTCAGGTCGCTCAAGTCTTGTAGAATTAATCATATTTTGGAACAATAATAAATGTGTTACTTCATCACGCTGGATGAATCTAATCATTTGAGAAGAACCTAACATTTTTCCTGATTTTCCAAGGGCATACATAGCTGCAAAACCAGCATAAAAATACATACCTTCTAAAATTTGATTTCCAAACATTGAAAGAACAATACTTTCATCCGTTAAATCTTCTCCTAAAGTAGAAAAGATTTTTGCAATAAAATCATTCTTTTTTTGAAGCATAGGATCGGTTTTCCACATATCATAAATATCATCTGTATTATCAGATACTGATTCAACCATAACAGCGTATGATTTTGAATGATTCGCTTCTTCATAGGCTTGACGTGATAAAATAGCATTGATTTCAGGTGCAGTAATATAAGGATTCATATTGTCCATAATATTATTGGTTTGCAAGGAATCCATGAAAATAAGTTGTGCTAATACAAGATCGTACATTCTTTTTTCAGCAGGTGATAAAAACTTATAATCTTTAGCATCTCCTGTCATTTGTACTTCTTTTGGAAACCAAGTATTGGCTTCCATTACATCCCATAAATTTAAAGCCCATTGGTACTTTGCTTTTGTAAAGTTAAGCATACCATCTGGATTTCCTCCAAAGGTTTTTCTCTCGCTTAAACTCTCAGTACTGTGAGGGTTATAAATTACTTTCTTTTCAAATTTACCGTTCATTTGTTTTCCTGTTATCAATTTTATTTTTTCTACTGTTTCGTCTTTTTATTGACAACCTGAACATTCCATACTTCTGTCTTCTACATCATTTGCAGCTTCAGGAGATTGGCTTCTTAGATAATATGTTGATTTTAGTCCAAGTTTCCATGCTAACATGTAAATTTCATGTAAGTATTTTCCACTTGCTTTATCCAAAGACATAAATACATTCGTACTTTGACCTTGATCTATCCATTTTTGTCTAACAGCTGCTGCTCTTATTAAATCCAATTGATCTATTTCAAAAGCAGGTGTATAATATGCCCATGTTTCAGGACTTAGTTTTGGAACAACTACAGGAATTAATCCTGATAAATTCTCTTCAAACCATTTTCTTTTAAATACAGGTTCAATTGTTTGAGTAGTTCCAACTAAAATAGAAATAGATGAAGTAGGAGCAACTGCCATTAAATATCCATTTCTCATTCCATTTGTTTTTACATCTTCTCTTAATGCATCCCAGTCATATCCACTGTCAAATAAATCTTTATTCAATAAAGCATTTACAGCTTGTGGCGTATGATCATGAGGCATAATACCCTTAGACCAGTTTGAACCTTCAAACGTAGGATAAGCACCTTTTTCTTTAGCAATAGCAGACGAGGCTTTAATAGCATTGTAAGAAATACTTTCCATTACAGAATCTATCTTTTTAAAATGCTCTTGTGTTCCCCAGTGTATTTGTTGCTCAGCTAACATTTGAGCTTCACCCATAACACCAAGTCCAATAGAACGTGATTTTAAATTCGTAGCTTTAACTTTTCGTAAGGGATAAAAGTTTAAATCAATTACATTGTCTAACATTCKAACAGCAATAGGTACCACTCGCTCAATATCTTCTTTAGAAGAAATCTTACTTAAGTTTACAGAAGCTAAGTTACAAACAGCYGTATCCCCATCAATTTTYTCTTTTTCAACWATAAAGATTTGTTTTCCRCCAATWGAATCHAAAGCAGTCACTTTATTGGCTTTTTTTGTAATTCCAGAATCAACAGTAACTAACTCTTCTTCTTCAAATAYATCAAACGAACCATCGTTATATTCTAATTTKATTTTATAGATATTTGGACTTGTATTTTGGAAAATCTCTGTACATAAATTTGAGCTTCTAATGTGTCCWACATGACCATTTGGATTWGCTCTRTTTGCATTATCTTTGAAACATAAAAAWGGRCTWCCTGATTCAAAATAAGAGGTTAAAATCTTTTTCCATAAATCTTTTGCTTTCATTTGATTCTTAGTAATACTTGGATCGTTTTCATAAGCAATATATTTTTCTTTAAATTCATCTCCAAAACATTCACATAAATCTTTTACTTCATAAGGATCAAATAAAGTCCARTGAGARTCTTCTAAAATTCTTTCCATAAATAAATCAGTAATCCATAAAGAAGGRAATAAATCATGCGCTCTWCGTCKCTCTTCTCCTGAATTCTTTTTTAAATCAATGAAATCWACAATATCCATRTGCCAAGGCTCTAMATAAACAGCAATYGCACCTTTTCKTGTACCTAATTGATCCACTGCAATTGCAACATCATTAGTGATTTTTAAGAAAGGAACAGTTCCACCAGCAGCACTTTTATGRCCATCAATAACACCACCTAAAGCTCTAACTTGATTCCAATCCCAACCAATTCCTCCACCATATTTAGACAATAACGCCATTTCATGGTAAGTATCAAAAATACCTTCAATTTTATCAGCAGTAGATCCAATATAACATGAAGACAATTGATGTCTGTTTGTTCTTGCATTTGATAAAGTAGGTGTTGCYAACATAACTTCAAAYTTAGAAATTACATCGTAAAATTCTTTTGCTCTTSYTTGTCTGTSYTCTTCATGTTGTGCTAAAAACATTGCAATACCCATAAACATTTGYTGTGGYAATTCAATAGGTTCTGCRTCTTTGTCTTTGATTAAATATCTGTCRTAMAGYGTTTTAATTCCAAGATAATTAAATTGRAAATCACGCTCAGGAACGATATGMGAATTTAAATCTTCTAAATCAAAACCAATCTCTAAACCAGGAATCATTTTCCCTGAAGCTTGAGATGTTTTTACATAATCTTTAAAATGAGCGTATGCTTGCCCTTTAATTCCACCAGTAGCACGTCCTACTTTATGATATAAATCAAAAATAAATAATCGTGCTGCTACAAAAGTCCAATTAGGAACATCAATATCAATTTTTTCAACAGCTGTTTTAATTAATGCATCTTGAATATCAGCAGAACTCATACCATCAATAAATTTGATTTGAGAATCAAGTTCTAACTCACTTTGTGAGACACCAGATAAATTTACAGTTGATTCAATAGTCATTTTTTGAATTTTAGTAATATCTAAAACTTCTTTTCTTCCATTTCGTTTTTGTATCATTATTCCCATATTATTACCTTAAATATTTTTTTTTGTTTATATYTAGCTCMGGCTCTATTTGAATACTCTCTTAAAAATYGCATCCACGTTTTTCGTATAATAATCATAATTAAAACACTCTCTGATTTCTTCTTCGCTTAAACTTTTTCTTAATTCTTCATCTGCTAATAAATGCCCTAAGTATAAAGACTCACCATTTTCATCCGTACTAGCAGCCCCATCTTGAATCTTTTCCCAAACTTTCATTGCATTTCTTTGAACTATTCTATAAGCATCTTCTCTGCTTACGCCTTTAATTGGAAGCTCTAATAATACTCTTTGAGAAAATACTAATCCACCTGTAAGATTCAAGTTTTTCATCATGTTTTTAGGCATTACCGTTAAGTTTGATATTACATTGTTCATTCTGTGTAACATAAAATCACTAGTAATAAATGCATCTGGCAACCAAAATCTTTCCGTTGAAGAATGTGAAATATCTCTTTCGTGCCATAAAGCAACGTTTTCCATAGCGGGAGTTACACAAGTTCTAATAACTCTTGCAAGACCTGTAATGTTCTCAGTTAGAATTGGATTTCTTTTATGAGGCATAGCAGAAGATCCTTTTTGACCTTTTGCAAAAAATTCTTCACATTCATAAACTTCTGTTCTTTGTAAGTGTCGCACTTGTACTGCAAATTTCTCAATTGAAGATGCAATTAACGCTAAAGTAGTTGCAAGTCTTGCATATCTGTCTCTGTGAATTACTTGATTTGAACAAGGCTCAGATTTTAAACCTAATTCAGCCATTGCGTAATCTTCAAGTTCCAGCGGTGCATGAGCAAAGTTACCCATAGCCCCAGAAATTTGACCCACACAAATAACTTCCATAGTTTGTTCTAAATTCTTTAAATGTCTTGCCATTTCATCATACCAAACAGCCAAAGTTAAACCAAAAGTAATAGGCTCTCCATGAATACCGTGGCTTCTTCCTACCATTAAAGTCATTTTATGTTCAATCGCTCTTTTTTTAATAGATTCCATTAACATTTCTACATCTTTAATAATGATTTCTAATGAATCCTTCATTTGAAGTGCTACCCCTGTATCAACAGCATCTGAAGAAGTCATACCGTAATGAAACCATCTTGACTCATCTCCAAGGCTTTCTGATACGCTAGTAGTAAAAGCAATTAAATCATGTCGTGTAATAGCTTCAATTTCTTCAATTCGCTCAACAGAAAAAGTAGCATTGTTAACAATCTTTTCACAATCAGCATCAGGAATAAGACCTATTTTATTCCAAGCTTTAACAGCCGCTTTTTCAACTTTAAGCCATGCTGCATATCTTGCTTCTTGTGTCCAGTTTTTTGTCATCTCTTCTCTAGCGTATCTTTCAACCATTAATCAGCCTTCTTCATTTTATTAAATTTTAGTCATTTTTTAAGTATGATACTTTATCTAAAGTAGACATAGATTTTGTTTAATTTTAGATAAAATTTCACTTAAAATTAGGAAATAGTTTTGCCCTTTATACTAAAAAAATATAATGCCGTTATAGGAAAAAAAATACAAATATTCTTACTACAAGAACTAGGGCTTACGCCTAGTTTCTCTCAAAGAATGATGAGTAGACATAGAGTTTTTGATGCACAAAAAATAGCCTACAACAATTCAGAGCTTGTTCGTGATGATCATATTTATATTGCCGAATTTGAGGGACATACAAGAGGATTACAGCCCTTACTTACGTTTAAAGAATTTGCATTATTTGATAAACCCTCTCATTTAATGATACATCCAAACTCAAAAAATACAAAATATTCTCTCTTAGATGAAATACGATTTCATTTTGGAGAAAAAGCCAATCAGGCCCATAGAATTGATGCTGAAACGTCTGGTTTATTACTTTTAGGGCTAGAGGAAAAAGCAGTCAAAGCACTTGCCGAAATGTTCGAGCAAAAAGCCTATAAAAAATCCTACCTAGCCCTTGTAGAAGGTGAGTTAAAAGAAGAAATAAAAATTGATAAAAGCATCACAAAAGAAGGTAAAAAAATTGGCGTAAGAATGAAAGTATGTGAAGAAGAAGAGGGAAAAAGCTCTTTAACCTATATCAAACCCATTAAATATTCAAAAGAAAAAAACATCACATTAGTAGAAGCAATTCCACACACAGGAAGACAGCACCAAATACGCGTGCATTTATATTCAATAGGATACAGAATTGTTGGAGATCCAATATATGGAGTCAATGATGATATTGTGGAAGAATATTTGAGTAAGTCTTTAGATAAAGACTTACGAATAAAAGAAACAGGTGCTTCAAGATTATGGTTGCATGCCAATTATTTAGAATTTACTTACAAAAAAGTACTGTATAAAATATTTTCAAAAAATAAAGACATTTATAAAAAGTTTGAAGCTTAGTTTATTAAACTGCATCTTTATGTTTTTTTTTCAAAAGCATCTGCATTCCAGATATGAGAATCATTAAGATCGCATTTAATAAAAACAACAAAACTGTTAAATGTTTTTCTTTTTTTATGCAGTTTTAAATGTCCCTCACACTTAGGACAATGTCCATGTAAGATTGTAATGAAAATATCTCCAGATGCAGAAACTTCTAGGGAATACTCACCAAAATATATGATTCCTATTTGTTTTGCATAAAAAGTAAAAGCCAATAATGCAGTAAAAAAACCTGTAAAAGCCAAAGCAATCCAAGAGTTATTTTCCATAAATAACATTACAGTATAAACAATTCCCAAAGAAGCAATAAGCATAATACGAGAGGTTCTAAGAGATTTTCCCATAATCTTAATATTTTTTTCGTAAGAGCGTTCTAGTTTAACGTCATCATTTTTCATATATATCTAATCTCACTTTTCTGTTAATCTCTCTCTCAATTATATTTAAAGAATAAGAAATATCCCCACCACTTAAAGAACTGGAGAAATGACATTTTTCACAAATAAATTTTGTTTCTTTATTAAGGGAATAACTGTCTTTACAAGAAGTATCATCATAAACCAASCKGTCTTCACACTTAGGACAAAAACAATACAGTTCAATAATTTTATCTTTTTTCCATCTCCATTTCCATTTTATTTTATACAGATTATCTTCTATATAATAAAAAAAAGCAGGTTTAATAATAAAAATTTTAATAAATAAATAAAGTAGGGCAGCTAAAAATATAATACTTAAGGTAACAAAAGCCCAATCAGGCATAAATGATACAATGCTGTATTCTTCCATGAATTTCCTTTTGTAAATTATAGCAAACTCAAGCCAAAGAAAATAAAGAAATCAAAGATATTTATAAGGAATCTTGAAATTACGCATTGACACTTGGTAAAGATTTTGGTTATATTAAAAGTAAAAAGATAAAGGCCCTAAATGCTTCGTTTATTTGTTATTTTTGTCTTGTTAAMTAATTATCTTTATGCACAAACAATAAATATAGCACTGTCCTCAAACGTTTCTTATGCTTTTKWWGATTTAAAAAAAGCCTTTAATAAAAAATACCCAAAAATAAAGATTTCCTCTTCCCTTGCTTCAAGTGGTAAACACAGCTCTTTAATACTTCATGGMGCRCCTTATGACATATTTATTTCAGCAGACATGTATTATCCACAATATTTATATGAAAAAAAATTGGCTTTATTTAAACCTAAAATTTATGCACGTGGATCTTTAGTCTTGTTTTCTACAAAACAACAAAACTTCAAAAAAGGTCTTGCTCTTATTTCAAATGACAATATAAAAAAAATAGCACTTGCTAATACCAAAACAGCTCCTTATGGAAAAGCTTCTTTGAGCGCATTAAAAAAAGAAAATTTATTTATAAAAAATAAACATAAATTTATTTATGCTTCAAATATTTCACAAACCATTACTTATGCTTTAAGTGCAAGTGATCTTGCTTTTATTGCAAAAGCTTCTTTGTATTCAAAAAAGTTACGTAAGTATAAAAAAGATATTCATTGGATAGAASTTGATGATTCTTTATATCCAGCATTAAATCAAGGTATAATATTATTAAAAAGAGCCAATAATAATGAAGCAGCCAAAAAGTTTTATRACTTTATGTTAGAKAAAGAAGCAAAAAWAATTTTAAAAMAATACGGATATAACRTTAATGATTGATTATTCAKGKAATAYATTAAAWGCAAAAGTCACAGAGATTCAAAATATGCAGAACTTAAATATTGTGCATTTTGAACAAAAAGAAGAAATATTTTCTATGATTTCTTTGGACTTAGAAAATATAAAAGTGAACTCAAACGTTTTATTGAGTATTAATCCCACCCATGTAAATATTTCTAAAGAAGATAATATACAAATTTCTTGTGAAAATAAAATTAAAGCAAAAATATCACATATTGAAGAAGGCAAACTTTTATCTTATATAAGTCTGTGTTTTAAAGAGCAAGAACTTCAAAGTTTGATTAGTACTAAAAAAATGAATGATCTAAAACTAAAAATCAAGGATGATGTATTTATGTACATAAATGCAAGTGATATAAGCATCAAAGAAATTTTATGAAAGAATTGTTTTTTTTAATAAGTGAGTTAAATTACCAACCCTTTATTTTATCGTTTAAATTAGCAGCGCTTACAAGTATCATTTTGTTTTCTTTATGTTTGCCTCTTGCTTGGTATCTTTCCCAAACAAAATCTAAAATTAAACCTTATTTAGAGGCTATAAGTGCTTTACCTATTGTACTTCCTCCTTCAGTCATAGGTTTTTATATATTAATTTCTCTCTCCCCTACATCAGCTATTGGAGGCTTTTTTAACGATGTTTTTGGTATTTCTTTGGTATTTAATTTTAGCTCCCTTGTCATTGCTTCTTGTTTTTATTCTTTGCCTTTTATGGTACAACCTCTGCAGTCAGCTTTTGAAAAACTCAATCAAAACATGCTTGATGCATCGTATTTAGCAGGAAAATCCACCTTAGAAACTATAATAAGAGTGGCTTTACCTAATATGAAACCTGCTGTATTAAGCGCTTTTGTTATTACTTTTGCTCACACCGTAGGAGAGTTTGGAGTTGTTTTAATGATTGGGGGTTC
This sequence comes from Arcobacter sp., assembly GCA_002733685.1. Lineage (GTDB taxonomy): Bacteria > Campylobacterota > Campylobacteria > Campylobacterales > Arcobacteraceae > NORP36. The sequence goes on from NVWN01000005.1 coordinate 149,204, forward strand.
AATAGAAGGAGAAACAAAAGTTGCTTCTTTGGCCATTTATGAATTTGTAGAAGTATTGGATTATCAAAGTGCACATATTTATTCTTTTATCATGTTAGCCTTAAGTTTTATAGTTCTTTTAGGAGTATATATTTTTAATGCAAAAAGTAAAAAAAGATTTGGTGAATTTATATGATACATATTGATATAAACAAAAGCCTTCATGGAAATCTAGGAGAAATGTCTTTAGATGTAAATTTCACACTTAAACAAGGTGATTTTTTATGTATAAGTGGAAAAAGTGGAGCAGGAAAAACAACGCTCTTACGTATAATTGCAGGGCTGGAAACAGCACAAGGTACAATTGAAGTAGATAATAAATTCTGGTTAAATAACAAACATTTTTTAAAAATACAAAAAAGAGAGATATCTTTTGTTTTTCAAGATTATGCTTTGTTTGATAATATGAGTGTAGAAGAAAATTTACTTTATGTAAAAAAAGATTTAAGTTTGGCTAAAAAACTTTTAGAATTAACGCAAATGTATGCACTTAGAAAACGGCATACATCTACTTTAAGCGGAGGGCAGAAACAAAGAGTGGCTATTTGTAGAGCCCTAATGAAAAAACCAAAACTCCTGCTCTTAGATGAACCCTTATCTGCACTTGATAATGTTATGAGACAAAACTTACAAAATGAGATTCTACTTCTTCATAAAGAATTTGGAACTACTACTATTATGGTAAGTCATGATGTCAGTGAAATATATAAATTAGCCTCAAAAGTAATTATCTTAGAAAATGGGAAAATCATAAAAGAAGGCAAAGCCTTAGAGGTTTTATTAAAACAACAAGGTTCACAAAAATTTTCTTTTGAAGCAGAAGTTTTAGATATAAAACAAGTAGATGTAATTTACATAGCTACCTTGTGTATTGCGCAACAACTAGTAGAAATAGTAATTAGCAAAAAACAAAAAGACGTTTTAAGTATTGGTCAAAAAATAAGAGTTGGAACAAAAGCTTTTTCTCCTATTTTGTCTTAAAATACCAGATAAACCAAGAGTATATAACGCAAGGCTTTTGCAAGACTAACAGCAGCTAAAAAGATTTTAAAATCGTATTTTAATACTCCTGCTACAAAAGTCAAAGGATCCCCAACTATAGGAAGCCAAGCCAAAAGAAGAGAGTAAGCCCCATATTTATCAAAAAACTTTTTGTACTTAAGAATACTTTCTTTTTTTAAATATTTTTTGTCTTCTAAATAACTCTCGCCTTTTAAACCCAAATAATAATTCAAACAAGAGCCCAAAATATTTCCAAAAGAAGCTAGAAAAATTAAGAGATAAACATTATGACCTTCTTTTACATCATAAAGCAATAAAGCTTCACTGCCCATAGGTAGAAGTGTTGCTGATAAAAATGCAACAAAAGCCAAAGTAGCGTAGATCACTACGTTCTGCTTTTTCTTTTTTTGTATTTCATTTGCGTAATGAACACACCCAACAATATAATCGCACAAGCCACTAACTGGGTAGAACTCAAATTTTCCCCTAAAATTAGAAATGCCAAAAGTAGGGTAAACAAAGGAATCAAATTAATAAAAGCCGCCGCTTTAGAAGCATCAATTTTACTTAGGGCGTAATTATACAAACCATAACCGCCAAGAGTTACAATTACACCTAAATAAGCAATCCATGCTAATGCTTCAAGAGAAAATGTCATCTCCGTTGTATTAATCTCATAAATAAAAAGTGGAAAAAAGAAAATAAGTCCCATAAAAGATTGAATGGCTGTTATAAATAAAGCAGAAAATTTATTCATTAAATGTTTTCCAACAATGGTATAACCAGCCCCACAAACCATAGCACAAAATTCTAGAAAATTTCCAAGCATAGGGTTTGGAGCAGTTTCCGTGCTGGTTGCATTAACACTTAACCAAATAACGCCTATCATTGCAACTAAAGAACCAAATATTAGTTTTTGAGTAATTATTTCTTTTAAAATAGCACCTGCTAAAAGAGCCGTTATTAAAGGCATCAAAGAAGTAATCATTCCTGCTTGTGATGCAGAAGTATAAAGTAAAGCTTGTGCTTCAAAGATAAAATACAAACAAGGTTCAAAAAAACCCAAAGCAAGAATATAATAAATATCTTTTTTCGTAAACGTATAAGAAAAAAAAGATTTAATAAAATATATAAAACACACAGAAGCAAAAAACATGCGTAAAAATATTACAGTAAAAGGCCCAATATCAACCATTGCAGACTTAAGTGCAATAAAAGAACTGGCCCAAATAAACATCGCAAAAATTAGTGCGGCATAAGCCACCATAGAAAAATCTTTTTTCATCTAAACTCTTTATTTAAGAAATTTTTTTCATATTATATATATTTATCTTTAATTTAAGTTTTTTTTTGCTAATATTGCAGTCCAAAAGAAAAGCACAAAGAATATTACGGTATTTTTTATGCTCTTCTTTAGACCTTTGCAATCATTGTCTAAGACAATGCCCCAGGATGGGAACATAGCAAGGCACCTTTTTCATTGGTGTGTTTAGGTATCTGGAGAAGAGTACTTTAAGTACTCTTTTTTTTTGTCTAATTTTTAGCTATTTATAACAAATCCGAATAATCTTCATTTAAAATCAACACTTTTTTACTTTTTTTATTAAACATAAAACGTCTGTCCTTTCTTTTTAAGGCATCTAGCACAATCATTTTTATTTCTTGCGAATTTTTACCATTTTGTTTTAAATAAGAAGAAAAATCCAAAACTGAGATATATTTGTTTTTTTGTTCTAAGAGAGGTTTTTTATAAACCAAACGCATTTCATTAAAAGCACTTTGCAAAAGCTCAATTTCTCTATTAAATACATTAATAATTTTGTCTTGATTTTTTTCTAAGCGTGATATTTCACTTATATATTGTTTTTTCATCCATTTTAAAGACTTTTTTAATAAAAGAATTTGCTCATCTTTTATTTCCAGAATTAAAGGAAGTTCTTTATTTTCTTGAATTGTTTCTTTTATTTCTTTTAGGGGTAAAGCAGGAATATCTTCTATATAAACAAAGGTTTTATTCCCTTGTTTAATAGATTTTAGTTTTTTACTTTTAATACGATAGTGTACCCCTTGAAGAGAGATATTAAGAAGTTCTGCTGCTTGTGCTGTTGTAACTAATCTCTCCAAAGTAGGCCTTACATTTTTGCTGAATCTATTTCAATTACAGTGTGTACATTTCCTCTTGGTTTAAAATCTGCAATAACTTTTAACCATCTTGGTTTTAACTTAGAGAATAAAGTATCAAAGATTTCATTTGCAGAGTTTTCATGAGAAACTTCTCTGATCATGAAAGAGTTAATGTATATTTTAATAGCTTTTAATTCAACTACTAATTTATCAGGTGTATACTCAATATAAATTGTTGCAAAATCTGGGTAACCGCTTCTTGGGCATTTACACATAAATTCTGGCAATTCAATTTTTATAGTATAATTCTTGTCGTTATTGTTTGGCCAATAGTTCTCATCTTTGTTAATATCAAAGTTAACTATTTCTTCTTCGCCATATTTCATATATCTGCCTTTTTATTCTATTATTAAGCAATTTTATCAAAACTATACTTATAGCTGATAAATTTAAAATATTGAGGGAGTTTATACTATAATAAATCAAAAAAATTTAAGGCCTCTTTATCAATAAGAAATTACTTTTTTTGATTATTCTTTCTTTGTTTTTTTTAGCCTCAAACTCCTTACTGGTAAAGTGGGCTTTGTTGCAAAACAGCATAGATCCTTACTCTTTTACTTTAGTACGTCTTCTTTCTGGAGCGCTTGTTTTAAATCTCTATCTTGTGTATAAAGAAAAAAAATTAAGCTTTTCTTTCAAAGAGAATTTGTCGTCTTCTTTTGTTTTATTTTCTTATGCGATTTGTTTTTCTTATGCTTATATAGGACTAGATGCTGGTTTAGGAACGTTAATATTGTTTTCTTCCGTACAATTATCCATGATTTTTTTGGCACTAAGAAAAAAAGAGAAACTTAATATAAAACAAGGTTTTGGAATTTTACTGGCTTTATCTGGGTTAATGTATTTACTTTATCCAAACCAAGACTTCGAATTATCGTATTTTCATGTTTTTTTAATCATAATAGCTGGTATATCCTGGGCCTTCTACAGTGTTTTAGGAAAAACAAAAAAGAATATTCTAAAAAGTACTACTCAAAATTTCACTTTGGCCAGTATTTTTCTTCTTATATTTTATATATTTTTTCAAAGTGAGATACATATAAGCCAAACAGGTATTATATTGGCATTACTTTCTGGAACATTAACCTCTGCGCTTGCTTATGTTTTATGGTATTTTGTTTTACAGCGCATTAAGATTACAACAGCCAGTATCATACAATTGGCCGTTCCCATTATTGCAATTTTTATTTCTATCTTATTTTTAGGGGAGAGTTTAAGTCTTAAATTGATTTTATCCTCTGCTGTTATATTATTAGGAATTGCTATTAGCTTAGTTTAACAGTATTTCCTAAGGTATATCCAAGTCCTGTAACTATCTTAATAGAACCTTCTGGGAGCTTTTTTCTTAAGCGTTTCACCAGCGCACGTATATTATCAAGATTGGTTATTTCACCTTCCCAAACGTACGTTTCAAGTTCTTCATAAGATACAACTTTATTCAAATTTACAATATACAATTCTAAAAATAAAATCTCTTTTTTTGTTAGAATTATTTTTTCATCGTTTTCATACAAAATATGCTCAACAAAAGAATATTTACATAAAGGTGAGAACTGAATGAATTTACTAGGTACGATACATAAGTGTTTTACTTTTTGCACCAATTCATATATAAAAAAAGGTTTTTTAATATAATCATTGCATCCAAACTCATAAGAACTTTTAATTTTGTCTAATTCATGATTAGAGCTAATAATAAGTACTGTTGTATCTTTATTATAAGAACGAATATGTTTAAGTAAAGAAATTCCATCTAAAGAAGGTACATTAATATCTAGAATAAAACAAGAATAACCATTATTAATAGCATCCAATGCACTTTCTCCATCATCAAAACAATCTACTTGATAACCTTCTTTTTCAAGACCTTTTTTCATTACATTGGATAATGTCATATTATCCTCAAGCACTAATAGTTTCATTATACGCCTTTAGTTTAATTAAAAATTTACTTCCTGTTTCACAAGGAAGACAGCTTATTTCGCCTAAGAGTTTATCTTCTATAATCAATCGTGTCATATACAAACCAATTCCATTTCCTTTTTCTTTGGTTGAAAAATATTGTCGGAAAATATTTTTATGATCTTCACTAGCAATTCCAGGGCCATTGTCACTGATATAGATTAAGATTTGAGCGTTTTGGTTTTTAAAAACAATCTTTAACTCTCTGTTCTTTTTTTCATTATATAATAAAGCTTCTTTGGCATTATTAACAATGTTTAAAATGGCTTGCATAAATTCATTCTCGTATCCATATACGAATAAATTAGAGGAAGGATTAACATCTAATTTGATGTTTATATAATTATACTTCATATTATGTTTAACAATATTCAACATTGACTCAATCGTAGTAAACACATTAAAACTTGTTTTTTCTTTTGAAGGAATAATAAAATCTTGAAAATCATTAATAGTATCTGTCATATATTTTGCTTGAATCATAATATTATTAATATGATAAGAATCTTCCTCTTTATCTCCATGGTTTCCGCTGTAAAACATATCTTGAGCCAAAGCAGTAATCTCTACTAAAGGAGACTTCCATTGGTGAGCAATAGAAGAAAAAACTTCCCCAATTTCTGCAAGTTTAGATTGTTGAATCATATATTGTATATGTTTTATTTTTTCTTCTTCTCTTTCTTTTTCTTTTGTTACATCCGTAAAAATAGTAACCGTTCCACTTCCATTATCAACACTCTCGTAAGAAGTCTGAGAAATCAAATAAATATTTTTCTTTGAAATCAAATCTTTTGCATATATTTTTTCACCCTTAGAAATTAAAAGTTTGTTTTTATTTAAAAAGCTTGAAATTTCATAGGCTCTTGGATAATGGCTGATAAAACTATCCAAGCGCTCACCCTTTAAATTAAAATAGGTAATATCTACCAGTTCACAAAAACGAGCGTTTGCATCTAATATTATTCCATTTTCATCTTGCCAAAATATGGGAGATTCAATGGCATTCAATAAAAGTTTATCAAATTCAACACGTTGTTTTAGTTTTCGTGCAGCTATTTGTTTCTCTTTTAATGCATTTAATAAAGCAAAAATAATCATAAGTAAAAAAGGAGTAAAAAGGAAAACCCAGTTAATCAAAGAACGATGTTTATCAAAAAAGTTCTGAGGTACATTAATCATTTTTAAGTTTTTTAAATTTAAAGGAAGTTGCAAGGCATACTTTTTAACTTCATTCGCATCAAAATAATGGAAAAAATCTTTGTATTCATTTATCATTGGTTTTGCACTTGCATTGTTTAAAATAATAAGTGTTTTATTCGCAGTTCTTTTTCCTAAGTCCATATAAGAAACTGTTTTACCACCTATTACACCTTCGTTTAAGAACAAAGAATCTGTAACAAAAACAGGTAATTTGAAGTACTTTATAGCTGCTTTTACTTCTTTACTTGTATAAAAACGTCCATTAATATCATTGGTAAAACGAACAAAGAGTATGGCTTCATCTTTTCTTTTTTTAGAAAAATTTTCTTTTAACTCTGCCAAAGTATCATCGCGTAAATAATCAATTTTTATGCGATGAATAAAATCTCTTTTTGCTCGTATAATAAAAGGACTTGTTACTTCTGCATTAATACTTCTGTCATTAATAATATATATCTTTTTTAATTTAGGCATGCTTTTTAGCATGAGTTCTATATTGTCTTTAATATGCAGTTTTTTTACAAGTCCATGGATTTTATCTTGCATATTATAAATTTCAATAAGTTCTTTTGAATAATTTTCTATTCCTGTAAATAAAATAGGCTCATTGTTAAATAAAATATGATAATTTTTTAAAGCAAATAAATAWGCRAATTTATCAATTGTTATAATTAAATCAAARGATCTGTTTTTTAATTGTAAAGAATAAAGATTACTAAGCTCTTTTATATAATCTCTTGAATGAATCTCTTTTGAATCCATATACAAAACATTTATTTTAACATCAATAGAAAAATACAATACTTCTTCAATATTCTTGATCATAGTATCAGAGACTTCAAAACCCTTATGATAGGAGCTTAAGATTAATATATTTTGTGTTTTTGCAGCTAGATTTGTTAAAAGACACAAAAGACATACAAAGAAAAATTTCATTATAAACCTTTTTTAAGACTTAATATTTATACCAAAAAAATTGTTAAAATAAAATTGTTCTATTTTTGAATATTTTTTTATTTACATACTTTTGAATTAAGAGTTTATAAATGTTATAAATAATTTGTATTACTTATATAAATTATTATATAATAAAATTAAYAAGTATTATTTGATTTATCTCCCTTGACATCTTGAGAATCAGAATCTTCTATGGATATAAATTATTAAATTAATATTACTTTTTTAGCTAAATTCAAGTAAAAAAGTCATTTTTAGTTCATCTTTATTACTTATAATCTCACTATATATTTTAGAGGAAATAAAATGAAAAATCTAGCATCACTTTCACTCATTGCAACATTGAGTTTGCCTATTTTTGCAACGGAATTTATTACTATTGGTACAGGCGGAGTTACAGGTACATATTACCCTACAGGTGGAGCTATTTGTAGATTAGTAAACAAAATGAAAAAAGARACCAAAATCAGATGTTCTGTAGAATCAACAGGKGGTTCTGTTTATAATATWAATACKATTAAAAACAAAGAATTGGATTTTGGTATTGCACAAAGTGATGTTGTTTACCAAGCGTCAAGAGGAAATGGTAAATTTAAGGGTAAAAAAGTAAGCAAACTTAGATCTGTTATGGCAATTTACCCTGAATTATTGGCACTTGTTACACGAAAAGATTCTAATATCTATAAATTAAGTGACATTAAGGGAAAAAGAATTAATTTAGGGAACCCAGGTTCTGGAAATGAAGCAACAGCATTAACCCTTTTTGACCTAAGTGATATTAAAAAAACCAGTTTAAAATTCGCAGGAGCATTAAAAGCAGCAGAAATGCCAGATGCCTTAAGAGACAATAAAATTGATGGTTATTTTTACATGATAGGACATCCAACAGCTAATATAAAAGATGCTTCTAACTCAGTTGATACCAGAATTGTACCTCTTGATGGCTCTAATGTGGATGATCTACTAAAAAAATATCCTTATTTCGCAAGAGCAAATATACAAGGTGGAATGTATAAAGGAAATGAAAAAGACATAAAAACCTTTGGTGTTAAAGCCGTGCTTGTTACTTCTACAGATGTAAGTGAAAAAGCAGTATACACGGTAGTAAAAGCAGTACTTGAAAACTTTGAAGCTTTCAAAAAATTACATCCTGCTTATTCTCATATTACAAAAGAATCATTACTTGATGGTTTATCAGCTCCCTTACATAAAGGGGCAAAAAAGTATTTCAAAGAGGCTGGAATACGTTAATTTATTAAAGGCTTTGCCTTTAATAACACTATATATTGTTATAAAACGATAAACAAAAATCTATGGCAATATTTCCAAATAATAAATCAAAGAATCATTGTTAAAATATAAAGGTACATCATGAATATTTATGATCAAAAGTTAAAGAGTTTAGAAAGTAATAATGAACACGAACAATGTGTTTTAAATGAATTTAGTGGACAAAGAGTTTTTACAAAAAAGAATTATGAATTCTGGCTAATTTCGGGAATTGCACTTTTATGGTCGTTATTTCAATTATATATAGTAGTAGAACCTATTAACTCAACTATTTCAAGATCACTTCATCTCTCTTTTGCTTTAGCGCTTGCTTTTTTAATGTACCCAATGATACAAAAAGCTTACTTTTTTGCCAAAATTAGATGGTTTGGTTATCTTTTTACAATAATTGCTGTATCAGCAACTGCATATATAACCATTTTTTACGAAGAACTTTCGCAAAGACCAGGAGATTATATTCCAACAGATATATTTGTTGCTTTATTGGCTATGGTTATTTTATTAGAAGCAGGAAGAAGAGTTCTTGGAATTGCTTTAACTATTATTGCATTGGTTTTTTTATCTTATGATGTTTTAGGGCCTTTTATGCCTGAAATCATTCAGCATAAAGGGGCTTCTTTTAATAAACTAGCGGGTCATATGTTTTTAACAACAGAAGGAATTTTTGGAGTTCCCTTAGGAGTATCTACTTCTTTTGTATTTCTATTTGTTTTATTTGGTTCTTTACTTGAAAAAGCAGGGGCAGGTCAGTATTTTATTACTTTGGCTTATTCTATGCTAGGAAAATACAGAGGAGGCCCAGCTAAAGCTTCTGTTGTAGCATCTGGATTTACGGGTATTATGTCAGGTTCTTCCATAGCAAATACAGTTACAACTGGGACATTTACTATTCCTTTAATGAAAAGAACAGGATTTACGCCTGAAAAAGCAGGGGCTATTGAAGTTGCTGCTTCTACAAATGGTCAATTAATGCCTCCTGTTATGGGAGCTGCGGCTTTTATTATTGCAGAATTTTTAGGAATGTCTTACACCCAAGTTATTTATGCTGCGTTTATTCCTGCTTTTGTATCTTATTTTGCCTTGTTTTATATTGTTCATTTGGAGTCTTTAAAATTAGGCTTAATAGGGATGAAAGCAAGTGAATTACCTCCCAAATTTAAAACCTTTATTAATGGAGCACATTTTTTAATTCCCATTGCATTTTTAATGTACACACTTATGGTTTTAAGAGAATCTGCTATGAGTGCTGCTTTTAATGCGATTATGTTATTAATGTTAATTATGGTTTGTCAAAATCCATTTAAAGCCTATATAACAAAAAAGAAAATCACTCAAAAAATCCTTTTAAGTGGTTTTGTTGATATTTTAAATGGAATGATTGCAGGGGCTAAAAATATGATTCCTATTGCAGTTGCTACAGCATTAGCAGGTATTATTATTGGTTCTATTACGTTAACAGGACTTGGGCAAGTATTATTAGAAGTAATTGAAAGTGTTTCTGGCGGTAATATTTTTATTATTCTTATTTTAACTGCTTTAGTATCTTTGATTCTTGGAATGGGTTTACCTACTACTGCTAATTATATTGTAATGGCTTCATTAACTGCACCTGTTATTATGATATTAGCCCAAGATAATGGTTATTTTATTCCTACAATTGCAGCACATTTGTTTGTATTTTATTTTGGGATTCTAGCAGATGATACACCTCCTGTCGGACTTGCAGCGTATGCAGCCGCTGGAATTGCAAAATCTGATCCTATAAAAACAGGAATACAAGGTTTTATTTATGATATTAGAACAGCAATCTTACCTTTTATGTTTTTCTTTAACCCTGAATTATTGTTAATTTCTTCTGTTGATAAAAGCAATACCTCTAATGTAGCTGCTTGGGTTTGGATTACAGATCCTTATCAAATATTAACTATTTTCCTTACTGCTTTTATTGGAATGATGGCATTTTCTTGTTTTACCCAAGGCTATTTTTTAGCACGACTTAGTTTACTTGAACGACTGTTATTTTTAATTATTGTACCTTTTATGTTTTTACCAAAAATAATGAAAGAACTGTGTTATTTAGAAAGTCAATACGTATCATATACCATTGGTATTTCTATATTTTTAGGTATTTATATTATTCAAAAAGCAATAGTGCGAAATCAAAAAGCAGCTCCTTTAGAAGGAGAAATTTAAGATATCTTCTTTAATTAGAAGAATGATATAATTAACAAAAAGACTTATATGCAAGATATAAATACATTTTTCTTAGATAAAAAGATGCCTTATTTAGAATGTAGGTATTCAAATTCTTCTAAAAACTACAAAGAGCATATGCATGATACTTTCTCTATTGGCGCTATCTTTAAAGGTCAAAGAGAATTTCATGTAAACAACAAAAACTTTCAAGTCAAACCCAAGTGTCTAGCTATTATAAATTCAAATCAAGCCCACTCTTGTAATACAGACAAAAATAATACCCAAAGTGAATATTATGTTTTGTACTTAGATAATACTTGGTGCTTTAATTTACAAAAATCCTTATTTTCTTCACTTTCTACACTTCAAAATTTTTCCAAGTATTTATTCGAGGATGAAGAATTATTCTTAGAATTTGTTGATTTGTGTGCTTTACTTTTTTCCCAAGAGTTTTATTTAAAAAAAGAAGAAGTCCTTATTAATTTTATGTATAAACTTTACAAAAAATATCTTAAACTTGATAATAAACCTTATGAATATGACAGCTTAGAGGAAGTGGCCCTTTATTTAAAAGAAAACTTATCTTATTCAATCTCTTTGGATGAACTAGCAGAAAAATTCAATATTAATAAATTTGTTTTAATTCGAAGTTTTAATAAAAAATACGGTTTAAGTGTACATTCTTATTTTATAAATCTTAAAATAAATCACGCAAAAATTTTGTTAAAAGAAGGAAAAAGCATTGTAGATACTGCTTTAGAATTAGGATTTAATGACCAAAGCCATTTTCATAGGCATTTTTTAAAGCGAATAGCTGCAACACCAAAAGACTATCAAAAAGAAAATAAATAATGGCTATTATGATTCCTTTTAATACCATCATATCTTTAGTATTTATTCTTTGTTTTGCTTTTTTTCTTAACTAGTCAATTTTATTCAATAAATTAATTTTCATATTCTATATACTTCTTTTTTAAAGGAAAGATATGGAATTTAATTTATTAGCGTTTTTTACATTGGCTTTGGCACATTTTTTGGCATTATTAAGCCCAGGTGTTGATTTTTTTGTAATCATTTCTAATACCAGTAAGTATGGAAAGATATCAGGGATTTTAACTTCTTTTGGAATAGCTTTTGCTAATCTGTTTTATATAATTTTGGCATTATTTGGTATATCTTTGATTCAAGATAATCCAAATGTTTTTCTTTTTATCAAAATTATTGGAGCTTTGTATTTATTGTATATAGCAAAATCCCTTTTGCAAGCAAAACAAAGAGACTTATTTGAAAACAGCGCAACAAGAAGTGTTCCTTTAAAAAAAGGACTATTAAAACATTTTTTTATGGGTTTTTTCTCTGCTTTATTAAACCCAAAAAATTCTATCTTTTATTTTACACTTTTTTCTTTATCTATTAAAAACAATACCAGTATGTATACACAATATTTTTATGGTCTATGGATGTTTTTTGCGGTTCTTTTTTGGGATATATTTATAGTAAGTTTATTATCAAATAAAAAATCCAAATTGTTTATGCAGAAATATTCCAATAGTATTGAAAAAATTTCTGCTTATATTTTAATATTCATATCTCTGTTAATTTTATATGAAATAATAAATAATAAAACGTACGTTTTGTAATTATAAGTAATTAGAAATCTCAATTAAATTTAAATCAGGATCTCTGATATAAAGTGAGATTATTTCTCCACAAGCACCTGTTCTTTTGATGGGGCCTTCTAATATTGTAATATTTAAACTTTTTAGATGATGAATCACTTTCGTGATATCATCATCAGCAATAAAACATAAATCTGCACTGCCTGGCATTACTTTATGCGCTTTTGGTTCAAATTCATTTTTAAATTCATGCAAATTTATTTTTTGATTTCCATATTTTAAAGCAATTCTATTTTCTTTAAAAACTATTTTTTCCATGCCTAAAACATTGACATAAAAATCACTGCTTATTTTTACATCTTTGACAGTTAAAACTAAATGATCTAAACTTTTAATCTTCATTTTTCAACTCCATATTTATCAAGTATTCACTAATACTAGGAACATAATTCTTTCTGCATATTAAACACGTAGGAATATTGGATAAGTCTTCATTTAAATCAATGCGTTTTAAATCCTTTTCATAACCCAGCTTTTTTACTATATGAATGGGTAAAAGTGTTTTTCCCATACCTGCTTTTACACAGCCTAAAATAGTATTGTAAGAGCCAAACTCTAAAACTTTATAATTGGAATTCCCCATTTTTTTATAATGGTCTTGCAATAAGGTAGAATACCTGCATCCTTTTCGTAAAATCAACAATACATTAGGAACATTTCCTATTTTTGATTCAAACAATGCAGTATGCTCATCAAAATGATTAAGAACTTTGAGTTCTTTATTTAAAGGAATTCCAGATACAAACGCAATATCAACCTTATATTCAAGTAAATCTTTAATCATTTCATCCGTAGTTCCTGTAAAAAGTTCTAGCTGCATTTTGGGAAAGTCTTTGTGTAAATTTACTAAAAAAGGAACAATTCTCAAAACAGCATTAGACTCAGTAGAACCCACTTTTAGAGATTCTTGTTTTTGTAAGTTTTTCATACTAAAGGTAGTTTCTTCAATCTTACGCACAATCTCTAAAGCAGAGTCAAAAAGTTTCTCACCTGCTTTTGTTAAAATAACACCCTTTGAAATACGGTGAAAGAGCTCATGACCAATATTTTTCTCTAACTGTTTAATTCTTGCAGTTACATTAGATTGAGCAAACTCTAACTCTTTTGCTGCTAAAGAAATGCTTTTGAATTTGGCCACTTCAACAAAAATTTTTAATAAATTTGAATCCATATTTTTCCTTTATATAAGCAAAGGTTATATCATGTATCATGATTGCTTATTTGACATTACATAACTATTAGTGATATTATACCCTATAATTTAACAGGAGATAGGCTTGAGAATAAATTTACTTGATAAAAATCAAAATGCATCCATATTATTAGCTGGAATTCTGGCACTTATAATTGGAGTAGGCGTTGCTCGTTTTGTATTCACCTCTTTATTACCATTTATGTTAGAAGATCGTTTGAGTATTACTTTTGCTGGAATTTTGGCTTCCTTTAATTATATTGGCTACCTTGCTGGTTCTATCTTTTCAGTTTTTATAAAAGATATGAACAGCAAAATAAAATATTTTAGACTTGGTATGTTTTTATGCGTTGTCACTACTCTAATTTTAGCCACCACACAAAATGACACTCTTTGGTTAGTCTCAAGAGTAGTCGCTGGTTTTGGTGCAGCAATGGCTCTTATAGTAGGTTCAGCAATAGTATTTAATAAACTAAAGATGCAAGATAAAACAAAAGCGATGGGAATACACTTCTCCGGAATTGGTTTCTCAATTTTAATTACTGATTTAATTTCTCGAGGTGTTTTTGCTTATGGTGGAACCTGGAGTGATGCCTGGATGGTATTAAGCATTTTTGCATTTTTTGCATCCATATATTCTATGTATATTTTATCCATTGAAAAAGAAGTGAAACAAAATACAATAAAACATCCTTTTGATAAAAAGCTCTTCAAGGGTTTTGTAATTGTTTTAATTTTTGCTTATTTTACAGAAGGTATTGGAATGGTAGTTCAAGCTACTTTTCTACCAGATATTATAAACTCACTAGAAGGACTTGAGGGATACGGGAGTTATGCCTGGACGCTTGTAGGTCTTGCAGGAGTACCCTCTTGTATTATATGGATGAGACTAGCACATAAGTATGGAAGTGTAAATATTATTATGATAGTAATGTTATTACAGGTTATAGGAATTCTTATTCCAGCTTTTTCTAATAATATATATTTAAATCTTCTTTCCGGTTTATTATATGGAGGTACATTTGTTGCACTTGTAGCTTTATTTATGAATCTTGGAGGAAAACTAGCAGGGTCTAATCCTGTTATGTTAATGGGTGCAATCACAACAGCTTACGGAATAGGACAAGTTGCTGCACCTTTGTACTCTGTTGCAATTATTGACTACTTTCATTCCTATGATTACGCGCTATATCTAACAGCATTTATTGTTAGTTTAGGCGTGTTACTCTTATACACTAGCAAAAAATATATGAATATAACTTATTAAAGGAAAAAAATGCCCTATATAAATATTAAAATGACACATGAAGATGGTGGTGCAAGCGTTGAGCAAAAAGAAGCCTTAATTAAAGGCATGACAGAAGTATTTGACAAAGTAATAGGACGAGGTGCTAAAACAGCTGTAGTAATAATTGATGAAGTTTCAACACATAACTATGGCATGGGTGGAAAAACAATCAATAATATAAGGGAAGAACAAAAAACTTAGCTTAGGCTAAGTTCTTTATATACGCTTTTAACTCATCAATCTTTAAAGGTTTAGAATAATAATATCCCTGAATAATATCACAGTGCATTGCTGCTAATAAATCTCTTTGATCTTTTGTTTCAACACCCTCTGCAACAGTATAAAAGCCCAAATTATTTGCAATTGATATTATACTTTCAATCATGTTTTTAGACGCTTTATTAACCAAAATATCATCAACAAAACTTTTATCTATTTTTAACTCATCAATGGGAAGCTTTTTTAACAAACTTAAAGAAGAATAGCCAGTACCAAAATCATCAAGAGATACTTTAATATTTTGTTTCTTAAATTTATTTAATACATCTAAAATAAAACCAATATCTTCAATAAAAACACTTTCTGTAATTTCTATAGTCAGATAATTTTTATCAAAATCATGTTTTTCTATAAAAGCCATAAATTGCAGATAAAAATTTTCTCTTAGAAATTGTTTTACTGAAATATTAATAGATAAATGAAAAGATATATTTAGTTCCTTTTGTATGTCTTTCATATCTTTAATAGAAGTATCAATAATAAAACGCCCCAATTTTGGCATGAAACCTATGTCTTCAACCACCTTAATAAAATCAACAGGACTTACAAAACCCAATTCCTTATTATTCCATCTTACTAAAGCTTCCACTCCACGCAAACTACCATTACAATTCATTTGAGGTTGATAAACCATAGAAAATTCTTTATTATCAAAAGATGTTTTTAATTGTTTTTCGATCTTTGTATCTTTAATATACTTGTTTTTAATACTGTCTTCAAAAATTCTAAATGTATTTCTCGTTTTTTTTGCTTCATACATTGATAAATCAGCATAAGCTTTAATTTTATCCAAATTAGATGCATCTTTTGGGAATTGGGAAATACCAATACTTGAGCCTAAGATAAACTCTAACGTATCAATACGAAAACTATTTGATAAAGAAGTAAGAATTTTTTGAGCCAAGATAGAGACTTCTGTTTTGTTTATAATTTTACTTATAAGTATGAATTCATCCCCACTGTAACGAATAAGAATATCTTCTTTACTAATTACTTTTTTCAGTCTAAGCGCAATTTCTTGTAATACCTTATCACCAACAACATGCCCGTAGTTATCATTAATACTTTTAAAGTTATCCATATCAATAAAAAACAGAGAAAAAGGTTGAGTACTATCTACTATAAGTGAGTTCTCAATGCCAGATAAAAACATTCTATTATTTAAATTGGTTAAATAATCATGGGTTACTTGATAATGTAACTCATTTCGTTTTTTATTTTCAAATTTTAGAATATATTTAAAAACAAAAAATGCAATCAAAATCAAAATCAAATATATAAATAAAATAATATAAAATGTTTCAAAAAATAAATTCTGTAATTTTACCGCAGGATTTTTTACAACCATCCATAAATCATAACGTTTAATATAACCCACAGAAACTATATATCCGTTATTTTTATAAAAATTGTTTTTATTAATGGTAAAAATATCTTCACTATTTTTATAATAATCAATGTCTTTATCTTGCTCTAAGTCCAAAGTGTAATTATTAAAACGTAAAGTGGGAAATGCTTCATTGTAAATATGAAGATTATCGGCATTATTTTGCGGTAATAATTGAAAATAATGATCAAAGTTTCTAAACAAAGAGATGATATAAGAAGATTTATCTTTAAGTTGTTTGTTTAGAAAATTTTTACCATTATTAACTTTGATAGATGCAGCTAGTACCAAAAAAACTTTCCCATCTTTGTCTCTAATACTTTTACGAATAGGAATGACTAAACTTTTAAAGTTTTTTTGATAATACGTACGACCAATTACCATTTTATCCTCAAGTAAGGTTTGGTTAAAAGTGTCTTTTGTAAAAATATTTTCTTTAAAATTTGGTATTATTTGATCGGCTATTTTACTGTTTGTTACTAAAACATCCCCGTCTACATTAATTAAAGCAAGACCAGCTAAGTTTTTATTTAATTCCATTAATCGATCAAATTTTTCTTGATTATATATTTGCGAAATATCATCATTATTTTTTTTAATATCACTGGATAAAATATCTAATATCATTTCGTATTGTAAAAAAAAGGAGTGCAAAGAACTTGAAGAGATTTTTGTAATACTTTCTTGTTTAAGTTTATTAGTATCATATATCTGTGTCCAAAGATTAAACGATACAAGTGAAACAACTAAAAAACCTATAAATACAATAAGGTAAAAAAGTATCCATAAGTTTTTCTTAAAATATAACATTCTAGGCCTTTAAGAATAACAATATATTAAATCTAAACTGTTTAATAGTATAATAAAAAATTATTTATTTATTTACAGCTTATATATTGGTTAATTAGAAATTATTTAATTCTAATGTCTATATTATATTGAAATATCCTTATTCTAAAATTATATTTATTTTTTAAGGTTAGATTAATTTATAACAAAAGCTTTTGAGTATAACTTAAGAACAAATTGCGGTCAAATAAGCTGCTTCTTGATATTTTTTAATTTCTTTAGGAAAAATAATATCATTTTTCTTTTCATAAGAACTTATTGCTTGAGAAGAAAGTAAAGAAACATCACAAACAGTGTTTAATTGAATGGCTGCTTCCATTTTAAACGTATTTGCACCACCACTAAAATTTCCTTTTTTAGCTCTTTTTTTTATCACCACTTTGTTAATAAGATTTACTTTTAAAAAACCAGAAATATTATCATAAAATTGAATCATCTCTTTTTGTTCATCATTTGCATCTAAAGCTATTTTCTTTATCTCTAAAGGAATAAAAACACTTTCTTCATCCTTTTTCTCAATAACAGCTAAAATTGCGTTAGAGGCTTTTAAATCAATTCCACATACTTTCATTTCGATACCCTTTTTGAATCACTTATGATGTGAGTTTTCAAAAGAAGTATATAAAACATTTTAAAGAATTATAAAATATATGTCAATATGAAAGATTTATTTATTTATTGGATTGATCTTCTTTTTTCTTCTTTTTTCTAAGTCTTTCTTCTTTATTAACTTCAGATAAAGCAGAAGCCACAATACCAGCAGGAATTCCAACAATACCAAGTCCTAGAAGTAAAATAATAGTAGTAAATATTTTACCTCCCACTGTAATTGGATAAACATCTCCGTATCCTACAGTAGTTAAAGTAGCAACGGCCCACCACATAGAATCAAAAACACTTCTAAAAATTTCAGGTTGAGCCGTATTCTCAAAATAATAAATTCCAATAGACGCCAAATAAAATAAAATAATCGTAAAAATAAAAAAAACAATAAATTCTTCTTTTGAATGATGTAAGGCTTTTTCGAATTTATTCAAAGTAGCACTGTATCGTACAAGTTTTAACAAAGAAAACAATCGTAAGAGCCTAAAGGCTTTAACTGCTCGTAAATCAACAAACATAGAAAGATAAAAAGGAAGAATTACCAATAAATCAATAAGTCCATAAAATGAAAATATATAAGAGAGTTTTTTATCAGCTGTATATATTCGAACAAAATATTCAAAAGTAAAAACAGTAATAACAAAAACTTCAAAGTTTTCTAAATAGTTTATAGTTGAAGGACTAATATCAGGAATAGTTTCAATTGAAAAAGCAATAATGGATAATATAATTAGGGCTTGATTACAGATATCATAAGTTTTACTTGCAAAGTTATCATTGGAATCAACAAGATTTTTTAAATAAGATTTAATCATGAAATATATTTTCCTTAATAAAAATTATAATTTAAATAAAGACATAAAGTAATTAGAAATTGATTATTTTTATTAAGTTCAAGGCAAGGGATAATCTTAAAAACGGAGTGTACGTTAGTACATGAGTATTTTAAGATTATCCCTTAACGTAGAAATTGATGAAAAGAATCAATTTCTAAACGTCTAAGTGTTCAACATCTTTAGCATGAGACTCGATATAGTTTCTTCTTGGTTCAACTTCATCACCCATAAACAATGTAAAAGTATCAGAAGCTACTGCTGCATCTTCTACTTTAACTCTTAGAAGTCGTCTTGCATCAGGAGTCATAGTTGTTTCCCATAATTGTTCAGGATTCATTTCTCCTAAACCTTTATATCGTTGAATATAAGCACCTTTTTTAGCTATACCTTCAATTTCATTAAGAATTTCAACTAAATCTCGACCATTAAACATTGAAATATCTCTTTCAACTAATTTGTGATAAATAAACGTAGCTTCAGAGAAAAATGGAGATGAAAATAATTCATCATCAATAACTAATTCTTCTAAACCTTCATTTGTTTGTACAAATAATTGAATTTTATCTTCAGTAATTTTCTCAGATAAAATATTATAACCCTTATCATCTAAGAATTTTTTAATTTCATTGTATAATTCACTTTGCTCTAATTTCACTAGATCTGAATTTTCAATTAAATATTTTAATACTTCAAGAAGCGCATAACGTTTTTCTAAAGATTCTAACATCATTCTATATCTAGCAACTGTTTTAAACATATCAACTAAATCATTGTATCCAAGACCTTCAAATTCAAAACTTTCTAAACCGTTTTCAATTAAGAAGTTTGATAAAGCCGTATTGTCTTTTAAGTAAGTCTCATTTTTACCTTTTTTGTATTTGTACAATGGAGGCTGAGCAATATATAAATAACCTAAATCAATAACTGGTCGTAAAAATCTAAAAAAGAATGTTAATAAAAGAGTCTGGATATGTAATCCATCAACATCCGCATCTGTCATAATAATGATTTTATGGTATCTTACTTTTTCTGCATTAAATTCTTCACCAATTCCACACCCAATTGCAGTAATCATATTTCTAATTTCATCTGATTTTAGAATTTTATCTAAACGTGATTTTTCAACATTTAAAATCTTACCTTTTAGAGGTAAAATTGCTTGATAAACTCGATCCCGTCCTTGTTTAGCAGAACCACCAGCAGAATCCCCTTCTACTAGGTATAATTCTCTAATAGCTGGATCTTTACTTTGACACTCAGCTAATTTACCTGGAAGTGTTCCTACAGATAAAGAATCTTTTTTTCTTGTTAAATCTCTGGCTTTTTTGGCAGCTTCTCGTCCACGTGCAGCCATCATAGCTTTTTCCATAATAGCTTTTGCTTGTTGTGGATTTTCTTCAAAATATTTATCTAGTTGTTCAGATGTTAATTGCTGACAAATAGGTTTAACATAAGAATTTCCTAGTTTACCTTTGGTTTGCCCTTCAAATTGAGGTTCTGCAATTTTAATAGAAATAATTGCAATTAATCCTTCTCTTACATCATCCCCAGTAATTTTTGCATCTTTATCTCTGGCATTTGCATTCGCTTTTAAATATTTAACAATTGATCGTGTAAGTCCTGCTTTAAAACCTGTTTCGTGAGTTCCCCCATCAATTGTTCTAATATTATTTACAAATGAAATGGTTCTTTCTGTATAAGTAGTATTGTATATTAAAGCAATATCTACTTCTACATCATCGATTCTGGCATTAAATGCCATAGAATCACAAATTGCAGTATCTTTATTTATATCTTCAACAAATTGTTTAATTCCACCTTCAAAATGATAAACTTCTTTTGTATTGGTTATTTCATTTATCAAWGTAATAGTAATAAATGAATTTAAATAAGCTACTTCTCTAAATCGTTTTGACAARGTATCAAAACTGTAAGAATTTACTTCAAAAATACTATCATCTGCTAAAAATTCAATAGTAGTTCCTGTTTTTCTTGGGCTTTCTCCTATTGTTTCTAAAGGACTTTTAGGAATACCACAAGAAAACTCTTGATAAAAGATTTTTCCTTCTCGATAAATAGTCATTTTTAAATCTTTTGATAATGCATTTACAACAGATACACCAACCCCATGTAATCCACCAGAAACTTTATACGTATCTTTATCAAATTTTCCACCTGCATGTAATACTGTTAAAACAACAGTTGCAGCAGATATATTTTCAGTTGGATGAATAGCAGTAGGAATTCCCCGCCCATCATCTTCAACTCTAATGTAATGATCTTTTGTCATAGTAACTTTAATATTCTTACAATRTCCWGCCATTGCTTCATCAATAGAGTTATCTACTACTTCGTAAACTAAATGATGTAGACCATTAAYATTRGTATCTCCAATATACATACCAGGTCTTTTTCTTACAGCTTCTAAACCTTTTAAGACTTTTATATTACTTGCGCCGTATTCTTGTTCACTCATTTTACTTCCTTATTTTTCTAATACAATTGGCATTACAATTGTATAAAATTTTTCGTCTTCTAAATAAAAAGGTAAATTAGATTCATTAAATCCAACTTTWATATTTTCATTATTACTCATACTTAAAAAATCCAATAARTATTTAGCATTTACTGCTAAATAAAATTCATCTTCAATATTTAAATTGATATCTACTTGTGTTTTTGCTTCACTGTCTTCATCTAAAGATTCAAATAAAATAGAATTGGGAGTAAATGTAATTTTTATATTTGAAAATAATGATGTTACTAATTTAATAGAATCTACTAACATAGCTTTAGGAATTGATAAAGTATGTTTTAAATTTTTAGGAATAATTCTTTCGTAATCAGGAAACTTACCATTAATTAATTTAGAGAAGAAGGTTATTCTTTCATTTGAAATTATAATATTGGTATCATCATATAAAATACTTGCTTCATCTAAAAAAAGTTTTTGAATTTCTATAATTGCTTTTTTAGGAATTATAATTTGTGTTTCATCATTACTAATATTTTGAAGATGTGATATTGCTAGTCGTCTTGTATCTGTAGCTACAAAATTTATAATAGAGTTTTTAATATCAATTAAAGATCCATTTAATTCAAACTTTGGATTATTATTATCAATTGCAGGAGTAATCTTTTTAATAGAATTAATTAAATTAATGGTTGATATATCTAATTTCTTTAAATTATCACTTGTAGGAAATGAAGGATATTCATTTGCATCATACATTGGTAATTTAAAAGTAGATTTATTTTGTTTAATAATCAGATTATTATTTGAATCTGTATCTAAAATTATATCTTCATCTTTTAGTCTTTTAATTATTCCTAATAAATTATTACCATTAACAGTAGCTTTACCATCAGTAATATCTCTTATATCAGTTACTAGAGATGTTAATCCAACTTCATAATCAGTAGCTTTGATTATTAATTTAGCATTTATTGTTTCCAAATAAATATGTGATGTTATTGAACTTGCATCTTTTTTTTCTAAAAATGGTTGCATAGACGAAATGATATTTTCGAATATTGATTTAGTAATTATGAATCTCATTTTTACTCCCTTATTATATATTTTAAGTAGTGGTAGTAGTAGTACATGTGAAAAGATGAAAACATAGCTGTATCAATGAGCTTAACGTAATGAAAGCCTGTTATTAACTTTGATTTTATATTCACATCTTTTCACACAAAAGCATTTAACTTTTATTCTACTTATTTTTTACCAGTCCTTATTTATGATTTTATTCTTCAAATTTTSAATAATTAATTTAAAATTTTGATCTTTTTCTATTAATTCATTTGCTTTTTTAATATTATGAGAAATTGAAGAGTGATCYTTCATTCCTAAAAACTTAGCAATRTCWGGCATAGAGTTRTGWGTWAGRTCTCKTGCTARRTAAATCACWACTCTTCTKGCATTWGCAACTGTTGCYGTTCTTTTTTTAGATTTRATRTCRCTTGGTTTAATATTAAGCTCACTTGCTACTACATTWATTATATCAGGTAATTTAATATTYTCTTTTGTTTCTTTAATWGTATCTTTTAATAAKGCTTGTACCATTTCAAGATTTATTTCTTGRTTTAATAGRGATGCTGARGCATTAATACGAATTARTACGCCTTCAATTTCTCTAATAGAKGAATCAAGATTGGTAGCAATATAATTTACAATRTCTTTGGTTAAWWCAATTCCATTTAATTCAGATTTTTTTTCAATAATTGCAATTTTTGTTTCTAAACCTGGAATYTGAATATCTGCTGTTAATCCCCACTCAAAACGAGATTTTAATCTATCAACTAAACCTGCAATTTGTGAAGGTAGTCTATCTGAGGTCATTATTATTTGTTTTTTAGCATTGTGTAATTCATTAAAGGTATGAAAAAATTCTTCTTGCGTTTGTTCTTTTCCTGATAAAAACTGAATATCATCAATGAGTAAAACATCGCATTTTCGGTACTTTGCACGGAAGTGATCCATGTTTTTATTTTTAATTGAGAAAGTAAAATCATTCATGAACTGTTCAATAGTTACATAAATAATTGTTTTTCCTTCTTCAATTGCAGAATTTCCAATACTTTGAAGTAAATGTGTTTTTCCTAAACCCGTTCCCCCATAAATAAATAAAGGATTGTATTGAATTCCTGGTTTTTTAGAAACGGCTAAAGAAGCATTATAAGCCATTTGATTAGAAGAACCTACAATAAATGAATCAAAGGTATAAGAAGGATTTARAATAGTACTTTCAGTGGTTTTTTCTTTTTCATTTTGAGATAATATTGCTTTTTTTGTTTTTCTCTCGCCTGCTATTTTTATTTCAATTGCGGGTGTATAGTTTTCCATTTTTTCAAAGCAGTTTTGTATTACTGTTGTATATTTRCTTTTAATATACATAGCAATRAATTTATTKGGCACTTCAAAAATAGCTATTTTTTCATCAGAAGATGTTTTTTTATATATTAACTGTTTTAGGTACCTATCATAGTCAATAGAAGAATTTTCTTCTTTTAAAATTGTTWWMATATCTTTATTTGTCATTAATTATTAACTCTTTGTTTAGATGTCAAATATTATATCTAATTTTATATAAAAACTTATTCACGACGTGAATAATACGTTAATAACTTGTGAATAACTTATTAATTAAGTGAATATTAATGTATAATAGACGCTATATAGGCAAAGAAGATGTGAATAGTTCTCATTATTGTAATGTGAATAAAGTGAATAAAAAGGGTTAAGACGTGAATATATTGGGAATAGATCCAGGTACTATCAACTGTGGATATGCAATTGTTGCTAAAAATGGCAGTAGTATTAAACTTATTGAAGCTGGATTAATTAAAATGAAATCAAGAGTTCTGCAAGAACAAATTCTGGAAATGGTTGAAGGTTTGGAGTTGATTTTTTCTAAGCACAAAATCGATGAAGTTTCTATTGAAGATATGTTTTATGCATTTAATCCAAAAACAGTTATAAAATTGGCTCAATTTAGAGGGGCAATTTCATTAAAAGTTTTACAAGAATTTGGTAATTTTGCTGAATATACGCCTTTACAGGTTAAAAAAGCAGTGACAGGGAATGGAAAAGCGACAAAAGAGCAGGTGGCATTCATGGTTAAAAGACTTTTGGGTATTAAAAAAGAGATAAAACCGCTTGATATTACGGATGCCATTGCAATTGCAATAACACATTCTCAAAGAATAAGATGATTTTTATAAAACGACAATATTATTTGAAATAATTATTTTATGTTACTTGTTTTTATATAATTAATTTGATAAATATAAAATTGAAAAATCACCGAAATTTTTAAGAATGCACTAATTGTGCCCATTAAAATTAATGGCCAGCCGTCGGCTATTCCAATGACAAAACCAAAGATGATATTCATCACATCTTTTAAACAAAAAATGATATTCATTTTTAAAGATAGTGCTCCTGTACATTTATGTTTAAAAATGGTTATTATTTGTGATATGCCACCTTGAAACATGATAATAGTAGAAGTAATAATAATGGTTATAGAAGTATTTTTTCCTATAATCATACTTTCTTCTCGAAAAAATAAAATTCCAATAGATAATATCATTGCAATGAATGCTATTGTAAAGGGCAGTTTTTCTTTTAGGGCAGTCCGATCTTTATATATCAAAAATAATATATATAAGGTAACTAAAGAAGCTAAAAGTCTAGTTCCAAAGATGAAATAATCAATATTGTCTAAAAAAATAGAATAAATATAAAATGCATAAAATGCAATAAAACTACTAAAAAAACCATTGACAGATATTGATTGTGTAGCGTAAGCTAAGTTTTTTGAAGTGTAGTCATATTCTAATTCACGCTTTTTTATTTTTTTTATTTGTTCATATAATCCCCAAAGGCAGCCAATAAATAATAAAGTGCTTAAACTTCCAACAATATTGTATAACATTTTTGTCCTTCATGTATTTTATTTTTCTTCGTGATACATTCTCATTAATTCTAGAGTCTCTAAATCTTTTTTTGTGCCTCTTTTTTCTAAATGTTCTGTTACTCTTGCATATCTTTTTTTATTATAATTTTGTCCAAATTTAATTTTAGCAGATGTTTCAGTAGGTACGAGTTTATACATGGCAGTAGCTTTGATTATTTTTTTATGTATTTCATCACTTAAGGGAAGATATTGTCCCTCTTTTTGATATTTTTGCATTAAAGCGGTAAAGCCTCTCACTTTTTCATCAAAATCTTCCACAAACTCAATTTCTCCATCTATTATTACGGATTTATATAGATGTGTGGCAGGGCTAGCTTTTCCATCTTCAGTTGAAAAATAAGAAGGCAATAAAGAATAGGCTTCAACCATTGAAAAAGAAGCAAATGCATTTTCTTTAATCATTTCTATCTTTTTTCCTTTTTTTGCTCCATGAAAATATATTTCACCTTTATATTCTACATAATTAATGGGTACACTATAAGGTTTATTGTCTACACAAAGTGCCAGTGTTCCATATTCATTTTCACTTATTAAACGCTTAACAATTTGTTGATTTTCAATAGTAAATGCTTTTTTCATGCTTGTCCTTTTGTTTTGATTGTGATAATATATCAAAAAACTGACTTCTTTAAAAGATACAAATAATATAAGGACAGATGATGTATGTATTAGATTCAAATAATAAAATACCCTTGCATATTCAATTGTATCAAGCAATTAAAAAAGACATAATAAGTTCTTATAAAATAGGAGATAAACTTTTCTCTATAAGAAAAATGTGTAATAGGTATAATCTTAGCAAAACGACCGTTTCAAATGCTTACTCACAATTAGTGATTGAAGGTTATATTGATAGCAAAAACAGATCTTCTTATTTTGTTATTGAGAATAATTATAAAGATATTGATGCTTCTTGTTTTAATGAAATGAATGAAATAAAAATTAGAAAACCAAACTATGATTACGATTTTTACCCTGCAAGACAAGAAAAAGATTCTTTTCCAATTAAAATATGGAAACGCCTAAGCAATAAAAGTCTGGATGCCAATTTTGATTATTGTGATAACTCACAAGCAAAAGGGGAGAGGGGTTTAATAGAAGAAATAAGTAAATACTTAAGGTTATCTAGGAAAGTTAAGTGTGAGCCTTCACAGATAATAGTATGTCATGGTTTTGACGATTCTATGTTCTTATTAAGTAAAATTTTAAAAAAAACGCATAAATCTTTAGCTCTTGAGTGTCCTGGGTATAAATTAGCACAAGATATTTTTCTTGAACAAGGTTATAGCATTGATAAAATAGCTTTAAATAAACAGGGAATTATTGTAAAAGACTTAGAAAAAACAAAAAGCAAAGTCCTTTATTTAACACCCTCTCATCAATTTCCAACAGGGGTAAGTATTCCTATATCAAACAGGTTACAAATACTTGCATGGGCAAAAAAGAACAAAGCTTTTATTATAGAAGATGATTACGACAGTGAACTTTCTTATTACAACAGACCAATACCAAGTTTGCAAGGTTTAAATGAGAATGATTCTGTTATTTATTTAGGAACATTTTCTAAGTCTTTGTCTCCTAGTTTAAGAATATCGTACATGGTTTTACCTAAGCAACTTCTAGTGGCCTATGATAATTTAAGTGATTCTAAACATGCACGTGTTTCATTAATGCTTCAAAATACCCTTTATTTATTTATGAAAGAAGGATTTTGGGATAAACATCAAAGAAAAGTACGAACCCTTAATAAAAGAAAACATAAGTTGATGAAAGAATTATTATTAGATAAATTAAAAGACACAGTAATAATAAAAAGCGAAGGTATTGGTTTATCTTTAGTCATTGATTCAAAAGATAAAATGGACTTTAATCTTTTACATTCTTTAGCTTTAAAAGAAAAGATCAAGATATATTTTGTGCACGACGTAGCTATTGGAACATACGATGGAATTCGTATGGGTTTTGGTGGTTTAAAAGAAGAAGATTTAGAAAAAGCAATAGAAATATTTTCAAAAATCTGGTTTTTAGCATTAAAGAAAAAAAAATATTAATAAAGTAATATATTATTATCATTGACAAAATAGCATTATTTATGTAATATAATCATTATGTTATAACGTTATGTTATTATTATGTTTATTTGTAGGAATTGTTTCTAAAATATATCTAAACAATTTCAATGTTTACTGGTGTAAATACTTTTTATTTAGTTAAATATACTGGTATTTTTGTAAGGAAATAGTATGACAAAAAATACAAAAACAGCGATTCTTGTTTTTATAGGAAGTTTTTTTCTTCCTTTAAATCTTTTAGCAATTGAAAATGTCCAATTGGGAGTAAGACCTTATTATTTAGTAAATACGATGAAAGACAGTAAACTAAAAGATGAATTATTGATGTGCAAAAATGAAATTCCAAAAAAATCTGAATTTTCTATTGGACACAGAGGTGCAGCTTTGCAGTTTCCTGAACATACAAAAGAGTCTTATCTTGCCGCTGCTAAAATGGGTGCTGGAATTATAGAGTGTGATGTTACTTTTACAAAAGATAAACAATTAGTATGCCGGCATTCTCAAAGTGATTTACATACAACTACAAATATTTTATTAAGCCCTTTAGCCTCAAAATGTTCTGTTCCTTTTAGCCCAGCTGTTTTTAGTAAAGAAGGAAAACGTATAAAAGATGCCAATGCTTTGTGTAAAACTACTGATATTACACTTGCAGAGTTTAAAACCTTAAAAGGGAAAATGGATGCTTCTGATAAAAATGCCTTAAGTGTAGAAGAATATGTAAATGCAACTGCTTCTTGGAGAACTGATTTATATACGCAAGAAGGTACTTTAATGACTCATAAAGAGAGTATTGTTTTATTTAAAGAACTGGGTGTAAAAATGACACCAGAATTAAAAAAAGCTTCTGTTCCTATGCCTTATGAAGGTTATACTCAAAAAGATTATGCACAACAAATGATTAATGAGTACAAAGAAGCCAAGGTTAAAGCTTCTGATGTTTTTGCTCAATCTTTTAATTTGGAAGATATTAAATATTGGATTAAGAATGAATCTAACTTTGGTAAACAAGCGGTTTATTTAGATGATGTTGTTTATAAAGAAGAAGGTGGTACAAAAAAACAAATAAAAAATATGAAATATTTTAAGGACTTAGGTATTAATTATATAGCGCCTCCAATGTGGGCTTTAATTACACTTGATAAAGATAAAAATATTGTTCCTTCTTTATATGCAAAAGAAGCACAAAAATATAATATGAATATTATTACATGGACGCTAGAACGTTCTGGTTTCTTAAAAGATGGAGGAGGCTGGTATTATCAAAGTACTAAAGATCTTATCAATAACGATGGTGATATGTATGAAGTTTTAGATGTTTTAGCACAAGATGTGAAAATAAAAGGAATGTTTTCAGATTGGCCAGCAACCGTTACGTATTACGCAAATTGTAAAGGTTTATAATAAATAGGCACAGAAAGAGTTTAGACTCTTTCTGTATCTCTTGTTAGTCTTTTGGTCTATATACTCTTATATTTTTATAATCTTGCGCATCTTGTAAGTATTGGGCATGTAATTGACTCATAATACCTTTTTCACAATAAAGTAAATATTCTTTGTTTGTTGGAAGTTTTTTAAATTCATTTTTTAAATTGTAAAAAGGAATTTTTAATGTTTCGCAAACTGTTTCTATACAAGTATCTTCTGCTCTAATATCAATGATTACATATTTTCCACTTGAAATATCACTTATTACTTCAACTTGAGCTATGGATTTAATATCATCAATTATTTCATCCACATAAATACTTTTTGATTCTTCTACTGCTTTATCTAAAACAGAATAATCAAATTTTCTGTCTTCTTCTGCCATTCTTTTAAAAGAACCATGAATAATAGGGTTTTTAGATATTACCCCACAATATTCAGGCATTTGTTCTGCAAAACGTCTTGTTCCTATATCATTTGCAATATCAATRATTTCTGGTTTRTTCATAGTAGATAAAGGTCGTAATATTAATTTATTRCAGGCTTGATCAATTAACGCTAAGTTWCGCARSGTTTGAGAAGAAACTTGCGCYACACTCTCTCCTGTTACTAAWGCATCTATTTCCATTSYRTCTGCTATTTTTTCWGAAGCTTTTAACATTAGTCTTTTTAAAGTAACACCCATATAAGACGGATTGGTTGATTTAAAAAGTTCTGTTAAAACATCATCAAAAGGCACAGAAATAAAAGAAACTCGATGAGAAGAACCAAATTTTTTCCATAAATAAAATGCCACTTGTTTAACACCTATTTCATGTGCCAAACCACCTAAATTAAAGAAAATAAAGTGCGTTTTAAGACCTCTTTTCATGGTTAAATAAGAGGCTACAGTAGAATCAAAACCMCCWGACATTAAAGACAARATAGAGCCTTGTGTTCCTATTGGAAAACCAGCWAGKCCTTTGTGTTTYAAKGTAATRATATTYARTTGYKYATTRATTARYTCAATTCTAATAGTMACATCAGGATTGTGTAAATCAACTYTWGAACCWGGATTTCTRCTTAACATAAAACCCCCTACAGTTTGTTCTAAWARRGGWGAYTTAAAGGTATGMGWACCRSWTCTTTTAGCACGAACTACAAAAGATTTRTTTTGWATMKYRTGKGCCATTTGYTCATTWACTTTTTCTTTGATTAATTCAAGYGTWCCTGTWTTATCAAATTGTAAAGCYTCAAGWACTTGCTCAATTCCAGGAGTWTYYAAWARTATCATTCTTRYTTCATTTACYACTTCAATAGGRCAWACWACYTCYAGTTTATCWGAGAATTTYTTTACATTAATATCCTSWGAAACTCTTTGCGTTAATTTGCAGATRTTATTATAAAGYTGTCCMGACATTTGTTTTTTRGCASYWGARCCTTTAATCATAATTTCYGGGAAGAATTTTACGATAAATTTTTGTGTTTTTCTTTCTTGATTTTCCATRTTTTTTCAAAAACCTTCTTGTTTAATACGCGTATTATAACATAAGAAAAAAANTTGTTAAAAAAGACTTAAAATAGGGATGTTTAATTTKTATAAAGMTATAATCCAAAATTAATGAATTAKAAAACAAGGYTWAAAATGACAAAAATAGGTATATTATCTTCKTACAATGGAAGTGGTTTTGATGCTTTATATGAAGCMATYCAARCAGRAGTATTAMAAGCAGARATWACAGTGGTAATWTCAAATAATAGYAATGCAAATGTACTMAAAAATGCGCAAGCTAGAAATATTCCTAATTTTSTTGTTAATACTAAAAAATATCCMAATGAAAATATTGATGAAAAAATCACAGAACTTTTACTTAAACATAAATGTGATTTTGTTTTTTTATCGGGATTTATGAAAAAAATAGAAAAAAATCTCTTAGCTGCATATCCGAATAAAATAATCAATTCTCATCCTGCTTTATTRCCCAATTTTGGAGGTAGGGGAATGTATGGACGTTTTGTACATGAAGCGGTATTTAAATCACATGCTACAAAGAGTGGGGCAACAATACATTATGTCAATGAAAACTATGATGAAGGTTCTTTTGTGATTCAAAAAGAATTAAATATAGAAAAGAATGAAAGTGTAGACAGTATAGAATCAAGAGTCAAAGCTCTTGAAACTATAGCTATTGTAGAAGCGTTTGTAAAACTAGTTAAATAAGTTTTCTAATTCTTCAGTTGTTTTTACAAAACTAACGTTTGATATTTTACCATCTGTTAATTGATATACTGTAATCATATCTTCTTTTTTATCAAGAAAGTTTTCATTTGCTTCATCTAAAAATAAGATTTTGAAAGGATATTTTTTCATTTTTGGAATTGCAAAGAATCTTGCAATTAATGAAGGCATCCCTCTGATATCTCCAATATAAACAGCATTATTAGCACTTAAGAAGTCACCTTCTTTAGATAATAAAAATTCTTTTAATAAAGAAGAAATATCTTTATCGTAAGCAACTAAGATAGTTTTTGTATCATTTGCTACTGTTTGTTTTGTTTCAAATTGATCTTGTAAAGTGATGTTGGCTAATGTATCGCCTACTTTCATTGGATTTGCTATTGCAAATATACTTAATGTTAATAATAATAGTAATTTTTTCATGTAATTTTCCTTTTATGAATTGTAGAATAATAGGCATTTAAAGTTAATTAATGGTTAATGAAAATTTAATAAAAATATACATCTAGGTATAATTTAAGCACTTTGATGTATAATTTTTTTATTTTATGAGGTTTATATGAATGAGTTATTAATTGTTTTTTTTCTTGGGTTTTTAATTTTTTATGTTTTTAACAAAAGAAAAAATCAACAATATTATAATAAAAACCTAGAAGAAGAAGTGAAAAAACAGCTCTTAGAACTAAGAGAAAAAGACAAATTATTAATTGCACAATCTAAACTAGCAGCGGTTGGTGAAACCTTAGCTCATATTGCACATCAATGGAAACAACCCCTTTCTCAAATTAATTCTGTTGTTTTAAATATAGAAGCAGATTTTGAAGAAAAAAAACTGTCTCAGAAAAAACTAGAAGATCATTTAAATGAGATTGAAAAACTAACCTTTTATATGTCAGATACTATTACTTCTTTTAACAACTATCTTCAACCCAATGATAAAAAAGAAGTATTTTCAATGAAAGATGCATTTGATGATGCTTTTGAATTAATTTATAAACTGCTTGAATCCAAACGAATAGTATGTAAATTGCATATTGAAAAAGACTCCTTAGTTAAAGGCGTAAAAAAAGAATTTGTGCAAGCTTTGTTGGTTCTTTTAAACAATGCAAAAGATGTCTTAGAAGAGAGAAATATTAAAAACAAAAAAATATCTATAGAAATATATCTTGAAAATAACAATGCAATTTTAAAAATAACAGACAATGCAGGGGGGATTGAAAATGAATTTTTTGATAAAATATTTGATGCTTATTTTACAACAAAGCCCCATTCACAAGGAACTGGTCATGGTTTATGTATGGCCAAGATGATTATTGAAAAATCCATGCATGGTTTTTTAAGTGTGCAAAATGAAAAAGATGGTGCAAGCTTTTGCATTTCTTTAAAAGAAAGGTAAACAATGATAAATACAAGTATTTTATATGCAGAAGATGAAGAACAAACAAGGCTTAATTATACCAATTATTTACAACGTTATTTTAAAAATGTTTATTCTGTCTCGAATGGGCAGGAAGCTTTTAAACTTTATGAAGAACATCAGCCCAATATTTTACTCTTGGATATTAATATGCCAAAATTAAATGGACTAGAATTAGCAAAAAAAATACGTTTAAAAGATAAAACAACACGTATTATAATTTTAACCGCCCACTTAGAACAAGATAAACTCCTTTTTGCAGCAGAGCTTAATCTTACTAAGTATTTGCCAAAACCCATTTCAAGAATTGAATTAAAAGAAGCGCTTAATGAAGCCGTAAGACAGTTTAAAGAATTAAGTGGAAAAGGAAACCTTGTAAAACTTGAAGATGATTTTTCTTGGGATAAAACGTCGCATAAACTTTTTTGTAAAAAAGAAGAAATCAAACTTACCAAACATGAAATCTTATTATTTGATATTTTAAGTTCAAAAAATGATAGGGTATTTACTATAGATGAAATAACCTCACATTTATGGGATGATTTTGATGATTGTGAAATGAGTACAAACAAACTAAAAGACATTATTAAACGCTTACGAAAAAAAATACCAAAAAATGTTATTCAAAATATCTATGCAGCAGGCTATAAACTTAAGATTATCTCTACGTAAAAAGGGTAATTTTATTCATTACTCATGTAAATTAAACAATACTTCTCTTTTTCCTTCTTTTGATACTATTGTGCCTCTTTCTTATTTTATACTTTAAGAATATAAAAATCTTTTTTTGAAGGCAGAATATGGAAGCACTTTTAAGAACACCGCTTTATGAAACACAGAAAACGTTAAAAGCAAAAAATGTACCTTTTTGTGGTTGGGATATGCCAATACAATTTGAGGGAATTATTGCAGAGCATGGATATTGTAGAAATGATGTAGCTATTTTTGATACTTCACACATGGGAGAGTTTTTCTTCAAAGGTGATATTGTTAAAAGTGGAATTAATGCTGCTGTTACTATTGATATTGAAGCGTTGCCTGTTGGAAAATGTAAATATGGTTTTTTACTAAACGTTGATGGTGGAGTAATTGATGATTTAATTGTTTATAAATTAGCGCACGATGAATTAATGATAGTAGTTAATGCTTCACGATCTGCAATTGATTATAAAACATTCGCTTCAAGAATATCTGTAGGTACGATTGAAGACAGATCTAATGAATTTGCAAAATTAGATGTGCAGGGTCCAAATGCTAAAAAAGCTTTAGAAAAATACTTTGATATTAATTTAGATGATTTAAAATTCTTTTCTTTTGTTCAAACAACAGTAATGAATGAGTATTGTTTATTATCTCGTACTGGTTATACAGGAGAGCTTGGTTTTGAATTATATGTTTCTGCTGATATTGCGGTTAAATTATGGGATTCTTTAATAGCTGATGGTGTTAAACCAGCTGGTTTAGGTGCAAGAGATGCCTTAAGACTTGAAATGGGTTATTCATTATATGGAAACGATTTAAGCGAAGAGATTTCTCCTATTGAAGCAAATCTTTCTATGTTTATTAATGTAAAAAGAGATTACATTGGACGAGATGCACTTAAAAAACAAAAAGAAGAAGGAACAAGTAGATTATTGTTACCTTTTAAAACAACTTCAAGAAGATCTGCTAGAAAAGATTTTGAGGTTTATCAAAACGATGTTAAAGTTGGTTTTGTAACATCAGCTGCATATTCACCTACATTAAATGTAGGTATCGGTTTTGCTATGGTTGATCTAGATGTTTTTGATAAAGAAAGTACTTTTCAATTAAAAGATAAAAGAGGAAGCATAGATGCAAATATTGCAGCACTTCCATTTATAACAAAAAAATAAAGAAACAGCTAAACTAATAAAAATTAAAAGGAATATAAAATGAAAATATTTAATGAAGAACATGAGTGGTTAGAAGTTGAAGGTGATATTGCGAAAGTTGGAATTTCTAAGTATGCAGTTGAGCAATTAGGTGATATTACATTTTTAGAATTACCAGAAGTAGATGCTGAAATTACATCAGGAGCATCTGTTGCTTTTGTTGAGTCAGTTAAAGCTGCATCTGATATTTATGCACCAGCTTCTGGAGTGGTTACAGAAATCAATGAAACTTTATTAGATACTCCTGAAGTATTAAATGAAGAAGCAGAAAATGTTTGGATTTTTAAAATGAAATTATCTGATGTATCTGATCTTGATAACTTAATGGATGGCGATTCGTACGCTAAATTCATCAATACTTTATAAGGAAAATAAATGCCATATACTCCTCATACAAAATCTGACATTAGAGAAATGTTGGATGTTATTGGATTAGAAAAAGAAACAGATTTATTTTCTTCTGTTCCAAGTGATTTAAGAGTTGATCATTTAAACCTAAGCGATGGTTTGGATGAATTTTCAACTTATAATAAATTTAAAAATATTTCTAAAAAAAATATTAGTGATAAAGTAATGTTTATGGGTGGTGGATATTATGATCATATTGTTCCTTCTGGTGTTGATGCACTAGCTGGGCGAAGTGAGTTTTATACAGCTTATACACCTTATCAAGCGGAAGCTTCACAAGGTACATTACAGTCTTTATATGAATTCCAAAGTTTAATCTGTGAAATGACAGGTATGGATGTAGCTAATGCTTCTATGTATGATGGAGCTACAGCTTTAGCTGAATCTGCATTAATGGCAGTACGACTTACAAGAAGAAATAAGATTTTAATTGATGCAGGTGTAAATAAGACTTATATCAAAGTAGTTCAAACGTATTTAAAATTTAGAGATATTGATGTAGAAGTTATTCAAATGGATAAAGACTTAACTGACTTTGCTAGCGTTGAATCTAAAATTGATAATACTATTGCTGCTTATTTATTTCAAAATCCTAACTTTTTTGGAAATGTACAAGATTTCACTTCTTTGATWKCTAAGTTACATGAATCAAAAGTTTTAGCTGTAATGTCTGCTTATCCWATAGCACTTGGAATGATTAAAGATCCAGGTTCTCTTGATGTTGATATTGTATGTGGAGATGGWCAATGTTTAGGAAATTAYCTTAACTTTGGAGGTCCTACTTTTGGTTTCATGGCAACAAAACAAGAAGATATTAGAAATCTTCCTGGAAGAATCATTGGTAAAACAAAAGATCAAGATGGAAAAGAAATGTTTGTATTAACTATGCAAGCAAGAGAACAACATATTAGACGGCACAGAGCTACYTCAAATATTTGTTCAAACCAAAACTTACTGGCTTTAAGAGCTACTATGTTTATGTCTTTAATTGGACGTGATGGTTTTGCAAATATGAGTTCTTTATGTCATTCAAAAAGTGAATACTTAAAAAGTGAATTAAAAAAAGTWAAAGGTATTACWATTTGTAATWCAGCWCCTACTTTTAATGAATTTGTRATTGAAACKCCTWTAARYGCAGAAWCTTTATTRCTTAAATTAAGAGATGCAGGTTTTTATGCAGGAATTAACTTAGGTAATTTATATGAAAATYATGAAAATAAAATTATGATTTCWGTWACTGAAAAAAGATCWAAAGAWGAACTAGATGCWTTAGTWGCWGCAATAGGAGMRATATTATGAGTGTAACTSAAACTATWTTTGATAAATCACATGAAGGTAGACCTGGWTTAGCTTTRCCTCCTATGGATGTTCCWRSTGTWWCWTTAGATAGAACWCTGGTWAGAAATGTAAAAGCWAAATTACCWCAAATGTCWGAATTTGATGTAATYAGACACTATACAAATCTTTCTAATAAGAATATGTCAATTGATAAAAACTTTTATCCTCTTGGTTCTTGTACTATGAAATATAATCCAAAGATTACTGAGAGAGTAGCGGCGCTTGAAGGTTTTACTTCTATGCACCCACATTTAATTACTAACAATATGACAGATTCTATGCAAGGTACGCTAGAAACTATTGATATGTTAGAAAAAACTTTATGTGAAGTTACGGGAATGGATGCTTTTACAACTACTCCACAAGCAGGTGCTCATGGTGAAATGTTAGGTATTATGATGATTGATGCCTATCATAAAAGTAAAGGGAATAAAAGAAAATATGTTATTGTTCCTGATAGCTCACATGGTACTAACCCAGCAACTGCTGCTATGGTTGGATATGAAGTAATTACTATTAAATCTGATGCAAACGGTGCTATGGATTTTGATGAATTTAAAGCAAAAATGTCTGATGAAGTAGCTGCTGTTATGTTAACTGTTCCAAATACTCTTGGAATGTATAACAAAAAAATTAAAGATATTTGTGCAGTTGCTCATTCATAYGATGCAATGATGTATTACGATGGTGCRAATATGAATGCTATTATGGGAGTTGCAAAACCAGGWGAAATTGGTTTTGATGTTATTCATATTAATGTTCATAAAACATTTGCAACRCCACATGGTGGTGGAGGWCCAGGWTCTGGACCTGTTGGAGTAAATGAAAAACTTAAACCTTTTTTACCTGATTTAGGGATTAAAAAAGTTGATGGTAAGTATGAACTTGATCACAGATCTGGTACTTCAATTGGTAAGATTTCTCCTTTCTTTGGACAATATGGAATCTCTTTAAGAGCCATTACATACATGACATCTTTAGGTGGAAATGGTATGTATAATGCTTCTACAAAAGCTGTGTTAAATGCAAACTACATAAGAGTAAGACTTAGAGATTATTTTGATGTTCCTTTTGATGGTTTATGTATGCATGAATGTGTATTCTCTGCTAAAACGCTTGCTAAAAATGGTGTAACAGCTATGGATATTGCAAAATACTTAATTGATTTTGGTATGCATGCTCCTACTGTTTATTTCCCATTAATTGTAAAAGAAGCCATTATGATTGAACCTACTGAAACAGAAAATAAAGAAACAATTGATATTTTTTGTGACCGTATGATAAAAGCGGTTGAGTTAGCAAGAAAAGATCCTGCTGCTTTTAAAGCTTATCCTAAAACTTGGGGAGTATCACGACCTGATGATACTTTGGCTATTAAAGAATTAAACGTAAGATCACGACACTAGATAAATGATTACATAAAGGAAGATTTCTTCTTTTATGTTTTTAAGTAAGGCTTCGGCTTTATTTGAAAGAAGTAATGAGTTTTTAATAAAAATTGATTACTCTTTTTAAAAGAATATTAAAACGTACGTTTTGTAAAAGGATTTGAAATGACAATGAAAACTAAAAACTTTATGAGAAAACCAGAATGGTTAAGAAAAAAGATTGATTTTAAAGCACAAAAAGAAATGGATCAATTATTAAATGAATCAGGAATTCATACTATTTGTCAAGAAGCAAGATGTCCTAATATAAGCGAGTGTTTTGCTAATAAAAATGCCACTTTTTTAATTCTAGGAAATATCTGTACCAGACGCTGTACCTACTGTAATGTAAAAACAGGGAAACCCTTTGAAGTAAACCAAAAAGAAATAGATCAAGTAACTACTTCTGTTCAAAAACTAGGACTTAAATATATTGTAATTACAAGTCCAGCCAGAGATGATTTAAAAGATGGGGGTTCACTTCAGTTTTATAAAGTAACCCAAGATATTCTGGAAAAAGTTCCAGGTGCTGATGTTGAGCTTTTGATTCCAGATTTTAAAGGAAAAACTTCTTCTTTACAAACTGCTGTTGATTCAGGAGCAAGTGTTATTGGACACAATATAGAAACAGTACCTTCTTTATACAAAATAAGAAAAGCATCTACTTATACACGTTCAATTGATGTTCTAAAACAATTAAAAGAATTAGGTGAGGGTAAGATTAAAACGAAAAGTGCGATTATGGTTGGTCTTGGTGAAACACATGAAGAAATGACACAAGTATTCAAAGATCTAAGAGAAGTTGGCTGTGATTTTTTAAGTATTGGACAATACTTACAACCCACAGGTGGTTATGAAGAAGTGAAAGAATATGTTACCCCTGAAACATTTGCTTTGTATAAAAGAGAAGCACTGGATATGGGTTTTGAGTTTGTACATTCTACGCCTTATGCAAGATCATCTTATATGGCTCATGAATATAAGGGCAAAAAAACAAGTAAAGAATAAAAAAAGATTTAATTAAAAGGAAGAATATATGTATGATGTTATTGTAATTGGAGCAGGACCTGCTGGTTATGAAGTGGCTTCACTCTTAGGTAGTGCTGGAAAAAGTGTATGTATTATTGATAAAAGTGAAAATAGAATTGGTGGAACGTGTCTAAATGAAGGCTGTGTTCCAGCTAAAAACTTTTTAGAAACATCTTCWTATATTAAAAAAGCCGCTTATTTTAARACTACTGGTGTTAATTTTACTTTAGATTCTTTTGATATTGAAGGTCTTAAAAAAAATACCTCGTGTTTGATTACAGATTTAACATCTGGAATACAAGCTAAATTAAAAAAAGCAAAAGTTGAAATCAAATACGGAAATGCTTCTTTTGTAGGTGAAACTTCTATTAAAATAGATGGTGATACACAAGAGATTATTGAAGCTTCTAAAATCGTAATAGCTACTGGTTCAGTACACAGAGAGCATCCTTTAATGAATCTTGTTGATGGAAAAATTCTATCATCAAAAGAAGTATTTTCAATAAATGAAATTCCTAAATCTATTTTAGTAATAGGTGGAGGTGCAATTGGTTGTGAATTTGCTTCTTTTTTCGCCTCTTTTGGTACAGAAGTTGATATTGCGGAATTTACTCCACGCTTAGTTCCTATTGAAGATGATGACATAGCAAGAACACTCAAACGAGAGTTAGAGAAACAAGGTATGAGTATTTATTTAAATGCTAATGTTACTTCGTACAGCGTTAATTCTTCTGATGTAGAAGTAACTATGACTGTTGGTAAAAAAGAGCAAACAAAAGTGTATGACAAAGTRCTTGTATCTATTGGAAGAAATCCAAATACAAATGGTCTTAATGCAGAAGCTGGAAATGTTGCTTGCGATCGTGGTTTTGTAGAAGTGGATGGAAAYTTACAAAGTATTTCAAATAAAAATGTTTATGCTATTGGGGATGTTATTAAAACACCAGCCCTTGCACATGTTGCTTATTATGAAGCTAAAAGAGTGGCAGCAATAATTTGTGAACAARAAGTTATGAGTGAAAAAGCTATTTTTCCTTCMGTTACATTTTGTACTCCCCAAATTGCAAGTATTGGMCAAAGTGAGAGAGMATTAAAAGAAGCAGGYATTGYTTATAAAGCCAGTAAAATATTYTTCAAAGTAAATGGAAAAGCCAAAATAAAAGGCGATGAYTCTGGTTTTGTAAAAATCATACATGAAGTAGAATCGGGGAAGATTTTAGGTGCAGCTATTATTGGAAATGATGCAACTGAGCTTATTCATCAGTTCTTAATAGCTATCAATACCAATCAAAGTATGGAAGACTTATCAAAAATGATTTTTGCCCATCCAACGTTAAGTGAAACAATTTTAGATTTAGTTTCTGCTCACTAAGAAAGTTTTGGAAGTTTCCATTTTCTATAATATGCGATTAGGCGAATAACAACGCCTAGGGCAAATAAAATTAGAATATGGAAGATTGTTAATTGGTCAAAATAATCTAAGACATAAACACTTGTTGCGCACATCAAAGCAATGATGGCATAAAAATCACTTACAAAAATTGTAGGAGTTCTTCCTAAAAGAGCATCTCTTATGGTTCCTCCTCCAGTTGCAGTTAACATAGCCAATAACAATACTCCAAAAAAATTAAAGTTTACATCTAAACCAGCAATAGCTCCAGAAATAGCAAAAGAAACAAGCCCCAAAGTATCACTTAATACGAAAAAGGACTTTCCTTCTAAATTATCAATCTTATGAAGTCTAAAAATAATAGCAATAAGTACAGTAAAAATGACAAGTAAGATAGGAATATAGGAAGTAAAAATATGTGGAGTAGTATTAGATATTACATCTCTTAAAATTCCACCCCCAAGGGCAGTTACAGAAGCAATAACAATGATTCCTAAGATATCAAACTTTTTATGCACTGCAATTAAAAATCCACTTAATGCAAAAGATATAATTCCAATATAATCCGCAAGTTCTAATATACTCATCTTAGTTTATCCTTCATTTTTAGGAATTATAACAAAAAATCTTAAATATACTTAAAATAGTATACTCAAACATTAGTAATTAGAACAAATAATTTGAACTTTAATAAATAATTGATTATAATTCTTACTATTAAAATTATTTGAGAGCTAGGATGGAATGGTAGAGCATTATAAAGAGTTATTATTTTATATTATGAAAAAAGTTTCTAGYAAAGATTATGCTCAAGATATTGTACAAGAAACCTATACTAAAGTAATCTCTTTACCAAACCAAAATGATATTACTAATAAAAGAGCCTTTTTATACAAAGTCGCTAAAAACCTGATCATTGATAAAGCCAGAAAAAACAAAATTATAAATGAAGTCTCATACAATGAAAACATTGTTAATATTACAAATGAAGTTGAAGATATTGTACTTGCAGAGAACAGAGAAAAAGTCCTGATGCTTGAGCTTAATAAACTACCTGAGAAAAGAAAAGAAGCTTTTGTATTATATGTGATAGAAGGTTATTCTAAAGACAAAATCGCTTCTATTATGGGGCTTTCTAATAGTGCAGTAGCTAAACATATTTCAAGAGCAAGCATAGATTTAAAAGAGAAAATGAGAAAAAAGGAGAATGAAATTTAATGCAAGAAGATAAAAAATTATTTGATGAAATAAATGCACTTCCTAATTCTTTCTTAAATGACTTACGTGCTGAGGTTAAAGAAAAACGAGAGCGTACAAATAAACGAAAAAAACTTTTTTATAAAATAAGCCCAGCTTTAAGTGCGGCCTGTATCTTGGCTGTTTTATATATGAGTTTTTCTCCAGAAAAAGCCAGTTTTTCACAGGTTTATATGGCTGAACATAAAATAATTAATGATATCGTTTTGCCTGATAATAGTAAAATATCATTGGATGTAAATACAAAAATTAGCGTTAAATATTATGAAAATAAAAGAGAAGTCACCTTATCACAAGGAAGGGCTTTATTTAATATTGCTAAAAACAAGCATCGTGCTTTTATTGTTAAAACACAAAGAGTCAATATWGAAGTTTTGGGAACCAAATTTGAAGTAATCAATAAAAAGATRGATTTTTCAGTTAATGTGAGTGAAGGRATAGTACGCGTATCCAATCCTTTTAAAAACAATAAACTKCTKGCWTTACTTACAAAAGAACAAAGTTTGATTTTAAATGAATATCGTGAAATTAAAAGCTTAGGAAAAATGAAAAGCGAGAATATCGCAAAATGGAAACGTGGAGAAATTAATTTTGATCAAARTWCTTTGMWAGATATTATCAARGARTTTAAAAAATATATTGATATAAATGTGMAAATTGAGGATGAAAYAATTGCTTCTTATCCTATTAGTGGAAACTTTGATGCTTACGAATTTAAAGACTTCTTAAAAATACTTACTATTATGCACCCCGTAAAAATCGAAGAAAYAGGCAATRAATTTATAATCAAAAAAAAGATTTAAGAATTTACTGTCAYRAATATTCATCTCTCTCGTCTTCTTTNATAGATAACAATTATCAAAGTCGTTATTATCAAAAGGAAAAAAATGACACTATTAAGTAAAATCTTAGTCGCTCCAAGCTTGGTACTGCTCCTATCAAGTAGTTTATATTCACAAGTGAGCTACAGTATAAAAACAGACTCTTTAAGTGAAGCTATAATGAAAATAGCAAAAATAGCAAAACTGCCATTTGCAGTAGATAAAAATATTTTAAAAGGAAAAAAAGCAAATCCTATTAAAAATATAGAAGGTTTAGAACAAGCTTTAAAAGCGCTGCTAAAAG
The DNA here is from genome assembly GCA_002733685.1 of Arcobacter sp. Classification (GTDB taxonomy): domain Bacteria; phylum Campylobacterota; class Campylobacteria; order Campylobacterales; family Arcobacteraceae; genus NORP36. The sequence goes on from NVWN01000005.1 coordinate 191,651, forward strand.
GTAGTGGTTTAAAAGCAGTAATCTCAAATAATACGATTGTAATTGTAAAAATTAAAGCGAATAATTCTTCTTCTACTTTAGAGGATGTTGAAGTTATTGAACATGCAAATAATAACACAGAAAATAGTAGTTCTTATACAATAGCTTCAATGAGTACAGCTACAAAACTTAACTTATCACTAAAAGAAACGCCTCAAAGTATTAAAGTACTAACCAATCAAAAAATTAAAGATAATAATATAAATTCTTTTGAAGATGTAGCAGCAGCAACAGCTGGAATCAATATGCAAAAATATTATATGACAAATAACAAAATTTATAGCAGAGGCTTTAAAGTAGATTATTATCAAGTTGATGGAATTCCTACGACGTATAATAATCAAGGACAAGAAAGTCTAATAATATATGATAGAGTTGAAATTGTAAGAGGTGCAAATGGTTTAACAAGTGGAGCTGGAAATCCAGCGGCAAGTATAAATTATGTAAAAAAGAGAGCCACAAGTAAGGACTTTAAAGGCTCTCTTGAATTAGAAGTAGGTTCTTGGAATGCATATGGAACAAGTGTTGATTTATCATCAGGCCTTAATGAAGAAGGAAGTATTAGAGGAAGAATTATTGCTTCGTATAAACAAAATGATTCCTTTATAGATAATTATAATGAAGATGAAAATACAATTTATACTGCTTTTGAAGCTGATTTAGGGGATAACACATTATTATCACTTACTTTTAGTAAACAAGAGTTTAATAATGAAAACTTTACAGGGGCTGGGCTTCCTATATATTTCTCAGATGGAAGTAGAGCTAATTTTGATAAGTCTTCTAATTTTGGGGGAGATGATGCGTATCACTATTTTGAAACAATTTCTGCTTCTGCCAAACTAGAACATGTTTTTAATAACGAGGCTAAAGTAACAGCAAATTATTCTTATATCAAAAAAGACATAGATGAAGTTAGATTTTGGGAGAGATCTTCCTTTCCTAATATAACAACAGGAAACTTAACACTTTCTGAAGCTTGGAATGACTTAGAAGAAAGAGAAACACATGCGGTAGATATATACTCATCCCTTCCCTTTACTTTAGGAAATAGGAATCATGAACTTGTAGCAGGTTTAATGTATAGCAGAGATAAAACTAAAGGAGAGTGGTATATAGGTGGAAATCCTTTAACTAGCAGTGTATACAATTGGAACAATACAACAACTACTCCCACATACACTTCTGATGGTACCTATGCTAATGAAACAGAACAATTAGGTATTTATTCTGTTGCTAAATTTTCTTTAGCAGATGATTTAAAGCTAATCTTAGGAACAAGAGTATCTACTTGGAAATACAATGAAGATAATGAATATTTTACTTTCAAAAATAATATAACTCCTTTTGCAGGCATAGTATATGATTTAAATGAACAGCACTCTGTTTATACAAGTTATACAAATATTTTTAAACCGCAAACAAAGAACAAGGATATAAATGGTGACGCTTTAGATCCTAAAGAAGGAAATTCTTATGAAGTAGGATTAAAAAGTTCATTTTTTGATGACTCATTAAACAGTGCTATAAGTTTATTCAGAATTGAGCAAGATAAATTAGCTGTTAAAGATGGCTCAAATGTTGTCTTAAGTACAAGTGATCAAGCCTATAAATTAGCTGAGGGGGTTGTTTCTAAAGGTATTGAAATTGAAGTATCAGGAGAAATAAATGATAACTGGAATGTAGATTTTGGTTTATCACATTATTCTGCAAAAGATGAAGAAGGTAAAGTAATAGTTACAAATGAAGCAAAAACGCAAATTACACTTTCTACTAAATATACTTTAAATAAATTAAGTTTAGGTGCTGGAATAAACTGGCAAAGTAAATTTTATGAAACAGCTAAAAATCCTTCAACGAGTAAAAATGAAAGAATCTATCAAGAATCATATTACTTAGTAAATATCATGGGAAAATATGACTTAAAAGATGATTTATCACTTCAAGTAAATGTAAACAATTTATTTGATAAAGAATATTATTCTAATATTTTTTATGGCGCAAGATACCGATATGGTGATCCTCGAAATATAACTATGAAACTAAACTATACATTTTAATAAAATTTAATATAAATAACGCTACATAAATGAGCGTTATTTAAAAAGACTTTGAAAATTCTTATTTTTATTTAGAAAAACAAAGATTCTCAAAGTTTTTTTGAAAACCTGTCCGTTTTTATTATCTAATCCGTCTTATATTATGGAAGCGACTTACTTTTTAAAGGAAAAACTTGAATAAATATTATGCTTTATATAAAGCGTTATCAAAAATAGAAGATAATGGCAGAAAAATAGGTTTATTTAGAACAATATGTTCTATTTTTGGTGGCTGCTTTCTTTCTTATTTGGCTATGACTTTATTAGTTTATATACTTCCTGGAACGGTTGGGGAAAGTTTAACTGTACCAATAGTTTTTCATACTATTGTTTGGGCTATGTGTTCTTTATGGATAAGCATAGCTCTTACTAAATGGATTGCTTTGATGAGAGTTTTTGTTCCCTCTTTTATATTTTCAATATTATTAGTTATTTTTTATAATCTTTAAGGCCTTTGAATGAATGAATCAATACAAAAAGAAGCAAGTAGACAAGGGAATCAAAGACTTTTAAGAGTACATGTAGTTGTAGGGATTACTTTCTCTTTATTTATGTATATATCTGTATTTTTTGGAATATTTGCTATTGTACTTCCATATATTTCAGCTTGGGAAAAACCTTCAAAACATTATGCAATGCCAGATATTAGAAATATAAACTACTCGGCTATGATTGACCCTGTTTTAGATGAGCCTGACTATCCTACWATAAATGGGGTTCAAATAAGRCTTCCTGGWTAYWKAGGAAATCCCTCACTTACAATATCTGCTCCTTTTACAAAAAGAAGAATCTTTAATCCWAATACMAATGAAGAAGTRAAAAACGAAGGCAAACAGTCTCARCTTGCAATGTTTTTAAATCATATGCAYTATGGACGRCCTTTMAAAGACTTTGGCTATTGGCTTTTTGGTTTTGTMGCRGTTGCTGGWTTATTTTTAGTMGTAGGWGGGMTKGTTCTTGTTATTGTAAAAAAGTTTAATAATACAGGTAAAAATGCYCAAAGTAGATTYTCAAAATGGCACAGAAARATATTTACTTGGGTTTTCCCTCCTTTTATTATYATCACKTTAACAGGGGCMTTGATGAAYATAGGTTGGACTATGTCTATGCCTATGACTTACGTTGTTTCCAAAGGYGAGACTTTTCAAGAGTGGAAAYTAACKRATCCTGTTTTATTTCCTGMTTTRCCTAGAATTGAAAAAAAGAACGATATCGTGCCTATGTTAAAAATGAATGAACTTATAAAAAKAGCACAARARATTAAYCCTGAWATTAATTTTAATAAAATAATTTTRATTAACTGGAAAGATTCAAGTGCYSAAGYTAAACTYGAAGGTTATAATCCTTATATGCCTTTTTTAAACGGAAYATCAAATSATCCTAGTGTYACWCTAAAAGGGATWGATGGAASYTTRATMTCTCARMAWAAAGTAATGGATAAACACTGGTCTGGACTCATTTATGACAGTATGATGTTTCTTCATAAGTTATTTGGAGTGGATACTTTTACAAGGTTTTTTGTAGTTTTTATAATGCTTATTTCTGCTTTTGCTTTGGGTTTTGGAGTTTTATTATGGTTGGAGAAAAAAGCAAAAGTTTTTCCTAAAGATATTYCTGTTTACCAAGGTATGGGAAAAYTATCTTTAGCTGTAATGATAGGGGTTATCCCYKCAACTGGRCTATTGTTTGTYTTGCAATGGATYTTRCCTTTTGATATGCAAGAYAGGTTTCTTTTWCAAAAAGGAATGTTTGCAATTTTTTGGATAGCTACATATACTTGGGCGTGTTATAAAATAAACTCTTATGAAACAGCTAAACAGTTTTTAAAAATAGCAGCAGTGTTTTTTGTTATTTCTCCTTTTCTTCATTTTTATTCTAGTGGTTTTTCACCTGTAAGATTATGGAATGAAAACATGGGGAATATTTTAGGAGTGGATATAGGACTTTTTATTTTTGCTCTTATCTTATTTTATATAAGTGTAAAACTACCAAGCTCGAGAGAAGAAGCACAAAAATTTTGGACTAGAATACTATAAAGGAAAAAAATGAAGAAAATATTAATAGTTTTAAGTTTATTTTGCACACTTGGCTTTTCACATAACTTAATAATGGAAGTACTCGATAATGAAGACAATACACTTACAATTGTAGGGGCTTATAATACAGGTGATAAAGCAGCAGGAGCTATGATAAGGTTTGAATCTCTTAGTACAGGCGCAATATTATATAAAAAAAGATTGCCTTATGAGAGTGAACTTACAATAAGTATTCCTAATGAAGCTTATCAAATAGTTTTGGATGGAGGACCTGATCATATTATAATAGAGAAGGGAATCAGTCCCAAAGAAGGTTTTGTTATTAAATCAAGTGAAATGCAAACAGATGCTTCTTCTGAAACTGTACAATTGTCACAGGCCATGAATAATACAAATACATGGAATAATCTTACTGTCGTTCTTTTTAGTATGTGCTTGCTGTTATTCTTACTTGCTATTTATTTTTCTTTTAAAAATACAGAAAGAATTGTAAATGAAATAAGAAAAAGTAATGCTAATATCAAATAAAAAAAGTCTTTTTTGCTAAATTTTAGAATTCTTTTTTTTCTTTGTCCTATTCATGATATTCTTACGACTTATTAGTAGGAATATGGAGTAAAATATGTTGTTTTTAAAATTATTTTACCATGGATGTTTCTAAGTTTCTTTTTGATAATATCTATCAAAAAGAATTGGGAGCTATGACAAAGTACTATAATGAACTTGTTTACTATGTTCAAAGAATGATAGGTGACAAGGAAAAATCAACAGACATCATACAAGAAACCTATTTGAAGACAATTGAAAAGTCTAAAACAATGCAGATAAAAAACGAGCGAGCTTTTTTGTATAAGGTGGCTAGAAATTTGGTTGTTGATAAGGTACGAAAAAGAGAAAAACTTCCAAAAGTAATCTTCGAAGAAGCAGAACACTTCATTCCCAAAAAAGAACAACCCGAAGAAATAGCTTTGATTAATTCAAGAGAAGATGATATCAAAAGCATAATAGAAAACTTACCTCTACGAAGTAAACAAGCTTTTGTTTTACATATAATGAAAGGTTACTCACGAAAAAAAATATCAGTAATCATGGGCATAAGTGTTAATGCTGTTCAAAAACACATCACAAGAGGCATAACAAAAGTGAAAGAACAAATAGATTTAGATGAATGGGAATTGTATGATTAAAAATAAAAGAATAGATAATGAAGCATCATACTGGTACTCCTGTAATAAAGATGGCCTAAGTCTAAGCCAAGAAAAACTTTTTTCTACTTGGATAGAAGAAACTATTGAGCATAAAAAAGCCTATGATACTATTGGAAAAATTGAAGATATTTGTTCTTCTTTTGATGATGAATATCTGAATAACTTAGAGCAAGAGGCTTTAAGTACAGCTAAAAGATCAAGAATATTTGGAAACTTAAAATATTATGCAAGTGCAGCTGTTTTTATTCTAGCTGTTTGTATAGGGATTTTTAAAGTAAATGAGTATTATTCCCCTTCTTATATTAATACTTTAATAAGTGAAACAAAACCTATTAAAGATCTTCTTTTACCTGATGGTTCTCTTCTTTCCCTGGATGCTAAAAGTAAAATAAATATTAGTTTTTATGTGAGTGAGCGAAGAGTTGAACTTCTGAAAGGTCAAGTTCTTTTTGACATAAAGAGAGATGAAAAGAGACCCTTTATTATTACATCAGGATCAACGCAAATTCAAGTATTGGGTACGAGTTTTGAAGTAAAAAAATCAGCTGACTTTACAAGAGTTCGTGTTTCTTCTGGAAAAGTAAAAGTTTCTTATGTTTATAATGAAAATAAAGCGCCACGCATACTCTCTCTTTTGACAAAAGGTGATGAAATTACGGTTAATTCTTTAGGAAAAGTTGTCTTAATTAGTTCTGTTGATGTATCAAATATCGCTTTATGGAAAGATAATAAAATATTCTTTGATAATACAAGTATTAAAGATGCCGTAAATGAACTGTCAAAATATATTACTAAAAAAATAGAAGTGGATGATAAAATAGCTTCTTTAGCTATTACAGGAAAATTTTTTCTAGATAAACCTAATAAATTTTTTGAAGCAATATCTTCTATTCATCCTCTTATTATCAGTGAGGAAAAGAATATTATCAGTGAGGAAAAGAATATTATTAGTATTAATAAAAAGAAATAATTTATTAAATAGTAAAATTCTTTTTCTTTATAAGTCCTATTCGTAAAAATCTCACGTCCTATGTGTAGAGAACAATTCTCAAAATCATTATTAAAAGGAAATGAAAGAATGAAATTATTAAAAAATTTCTTAATAGCACCAAGTTTAGTATTGCTCATCTCGTCTAATCTTCTTGCGAAAAACTATACCCTAGAGGCTATGCCTCTAAAAGAAGTGATTAAACTAATCACTTCTGATTTGAACTTACCTTATGTCGTTGATAGTAAGTTTGTAGAAGGAAAAAGAAGTAAAAGTATACAAAATATAGAAGGTGGCATTAAAGCCTTAAATAAAATACTAAAAGATTTTGATTTAAAAGCAGAAATTAAAAATGATCTTATTGTAATTAAAAAGATGAAAATAAAGAATTCTTCTAGTTCTGCTTTAGAGGATGTAGAAGTCATAGAAAGTGCTGATTTAGGCACAAGTAAAGATGGGTATTTAGTACATAAAAGTTCAGATGTAGGCTTGTGGAGAGGAAAAAGTTTACAAGATACTCCTTATTCTCTAAACGTTATGTCAGAAGATTATATAGAGAACTTAAATGCTACTTCAATAGATCAATTATGGAGTATAAATCCAGTTATGCAGATGAATTGGAGTGAACAACAAAATAACAATGGATATGTTTTTTTACGAGGTTTTTCTTCAGCTTCTTCTGCATTTGATGGAATGAGAAGAGAAAAATGGCAATGGACATACAATACTAATGTAGAAGAGTATGAAAGATTAGAAACTATTTCTGGGTCCTCCGGATTTTTATATGGACCCTCACCTGTAGGTGGAATGAGGAACTTTATATCTAAAAGACCAAGCGCTACTGCCAAATATAGTGTGAAGCTTGGAAATGCTGGAGGAAAAGGTCCTTATTTTCACGCAGATTTAAGTTCACCTTTAGATGAAGAAGGAAAATTTGCTTATAGATTAAATGTGGTTGTTCAAGATGGGGAAACCCATGTAGAAAATCAAAATCTAAAAAAGAATATATTTAACCTTGCATTAGATTATAAAGTAAGTGATAATGTTTTATTACAAGGATTAATATCAGATAGTTATTACAAGCGAGAGGGACACCAAGCTACTTGGAATATCGCAACTGGAGCTACGAGACCAGATGCATCTTCTATTGATTCGAATAAACTTTGGGGTCAAGAATGGAAAAATCATGAAAATACAGTAAGGCGTTATTCTACAAATTTATTATGGGATATTTCTGATTCTGTTAAATTGAGAGCTGCTTTTATGCAAGAAAAAACAACTACAAGTGGCTATTCTGGTACTAATACAATTGAAGTTGATGGAACTTATTCACAAAAAGTAACTAACAGTACTATCACAGATGAACTTTACGGAACAGGAGCTTATGCTTATCTTGATTTTGGCTTTGATACGGGAAGTGTTAATCACCAAACAACAATTGGCTTACAAGGAAGTGAAAGTCATTGGTCATGGGATAATGACGATCAGACAAACTCTAAAGTAACATTAACTGGTCTTTCTTTGTCTTCTCCTACAAATGTAAATGCACCCGTTGTTGCACCTGTAACAACGAGGGATACAAAACAATATCATATGAAAAGTAAGAATTTAACGTTTGGTGATAGTATTACGTTTAACCCTAAGTGGTCAATGCTTGTAGGTGCAAGTTATTTAAATCTTCAATACAAAAGCAAGAACTATGAAGAGAGTACATTAACTCCTTCAATTTCTTTGGTATATAAACCTTTTGAAGATTTAAGTTTATATACCAGTTATATGGAAAGCGTAGAACTGGGGGGAATTGCAGGAAAGCTTCATAATTCAGTAGCAGTTGTAAATGCGGGAGATGCAATGGACCCCTTAAAAAGCAATCAAATTGAGCTGGGGGCAAAATACTCTCATAATAATATGTTTTATACCTTGGCATTGTTTCAAATAGATAAAGGTTTAGAATATTATGACTCTACGAATGCCAATGCTCCTGTTTTTGTGCAAGATGGAAGACAAGTACATCAAGGTCTAGAGTTTACCTTTACTGGGAAAGTAAATGACGACTTAATAGCAGTTGGTGGCTTTACTTTGTTAAATGCAAAAATAAAAGAAAATAAAGAAAATCCTGAGCTTGAAGGAAAACGACCTACAGATGTAGCGAATCAATTTGCAAAAGTATACTTAGAATATACGCCTTTTACAAAAAAGAATATTTCTTTAAATACAGGAATAAATTATACAGGTAGTTTTTATGGAGATAAAATTAATACAGATAAAATTTCATCATATACTTTAGTTAATATAGGTGCCAAGTATACTACAAAAGGTACGAAAAAACCATTGACTTTTAGAGTAAATATTAATAACGTTGCAGATAAAGAATATTGGGTTAATAAAGGATATTTAGGGGATAGAAGAACAGTACATGCCTCTGTTACAATGAAATTCTAAGAACAGAACTTTTAATTTAAAATAAAGAGCTTTTATTGCTCTTTATTTTATGATTTAAAAACTTTAATAAACTTCTTAAAACTCTATCAAAATAAATGATCAAAATCTGTAGCGGTTAAATACATAATAAAGAGCATCAAACACAAAAATAAAAATGAAACAATTTTTTGTTTTAGAGTTAACACTACATTTTCTTCCTCTACATTTTTATATCCAAAAAGAATGGATTTTAACGTGCCATGTTCTTTATGTAGGTATCTGTCTAATAATACGCCTGATATGTGAACAGCTATAATAATAAGCATAAAGTTTGCTATTATTTCATGTATATCTTCAAAAATTGAAGTATTTAAGAATTTGAAATACCCTTTATTGGGTTCTTCTCCTAAGGCTAACAGACCTGATAAAACTACAAAACCAATCGTTATTAATAAAAAATACAAAACAAAAGAAGCTGCTGGGTTATGACCTGCATAAATTTTATTGTCTTTTTTTAAGAAAATATCTAAGGAATAAGAAAAGGCTTTTTTGAATGAAAAATTAAAGTCTTTAAAGTTGGAGTACTTAGGCCCCATTTTCCCCCATAATAATCTAAATAAAATCAAGACTCCAATACCATAACCAAAAACAGAATGAATTTTTAAATAATCATCATCCCCACTTATATAAGTGATTACAATAAAAAGAACCAAACAGCAGTGAAATATTCTTGTGGGAAGAGACCAGATATATGTTTTCATTTTTTGCCTTTAAAAAATTGATAAACCCGTTTTTGTTGTAAATAATTCTAGGGCTTTTGTTCCTATTAAGGAGTTACCATTTTTATTAAGCTGTGGAGAATACACAGAAATAGCCATAAGATTTGGAATGATTGCAACTATTCCTCCTCCTACACCACTTTTACCAGGTAATCCTACTTTAAAAGCAAAATCCCCTGAAGCATCATAATGCCCACACGTTAACATCAAAGAATTTATTCTTTTGGCTTGGGATTGGGTAATGAACTCTTTTTTTGAAAGAGGGTCTGTTCCGTGATTTGCTAAAAAGAGCATTGCACGGCTTAATTCATTTGTACTCATTGAAATGGAGCAGTGTTTAAAATAGGTTTGGGCTACTTCCTTAATATCGTTTGAAATGTTTTTATAACTTTTCATCATATTTAGAAGTGCAAAATTCATATATCCTGTTTGTTCTTCAGAACTTGCTACTTCTTTATCATAAACAATATCTTTATTATTTGATATTTCTTGAATAAAAGCTAGGACTTTTTCAAAAGTTTCATCTTTGTATTTGTTAATTAATAAATCAGTAGTTACAAGTGCTCCTGCATTAATAAAAGGATTTCTTGGAATTCCATTTTCATATTCCAGTTGAACAAGAGAGTTAAAAGGATCCCCTGAAGGTTCATGCCCTACATTCTTATATAAATCTTTTCCATATAAATGTAAAGCAAGGGTGAAAGTAAAAACTTTTGAGATACTTTGAATAGAGAATTGTTGATTGTAGTTTCCAATATGAAAACTTGTTCCATCAAAAAGCTGAATACTCATAGCAAACTGTTTTGGATTTATATTTTTAAGAGCAGGAATATAAGATGCTACTTTACCTTCATTATATAAGGGCTGTATTTCTTTATGTATTTCTTTTAAGATTAAATCATAATTCATTTTATCTTGTCCTCATTTGTTTAAATAAAAACATATCTTAATTGTATTTTTCTAAATTTTGTATTAAGAAATACAATTTATTTTGARAATTAATAATAAWTTACATRATTAATYRCAAATTAATAGGMATAATTATAAAATTATGCTTAAWTTAAGCTTGTATTTAGTATACTCGCGCAAAATATTACCATAAAGAGTTTAAATGAGAGATATTAGAAATATTGCTGTAATTGCCCATGTTGATCACGGTAAAACTACATTAGTTGATGAATTATTAAAACAATCAGGAACTTTTACTGCTCACCAAGAAGTAGAAGAAAGAGTAATGGATAGTAATGATATTGAAAAAGAAAGAGGAATTACTATTCTTTCTAAAAATACTGCTGTTGATTACAAAGGTGTAAGAATTAACATTATTGATACTCCAGGCCATGCTGACTTTGGTGGAGAAGTTGAACGTGTTCTTAAAATGGTTGACTGTGTACTTTTATTAGTAGATGCTCAAGAAGGTGTTATGCCTCAAACTAAGTTTGTTGTTAAAAAAGCYTTAYMWTTAGGWCACAGACCAATTTTAGTTGTAAATAAAATTGAYAAACCAGGTTCTGATGCTGATAGAGTTGTTGATGAAGTATTTGACCTGTTTGATCAAATGGGTGCTAGTGAAGAACAATTAGAATTCCCAGTTATTTATGCAGCTGCAAGAGATGGTTATGCAAAACTAGCTTTAGAAGATGAAAATAAAGATTTAACTCCTTTATTTGACATGATTTTAACAGAAGTTCCAAAACCAACAGGATCTGATGACAATGGTCTTCAATTACAAGTATTTACACTTGATTATGATAACTTTATTGGAAAAATTGGAATTGCACGAATCTTTAACGGAACAATTTCTATGGGTGAAACGGTTACTTTAGTTAAAGCTGATGGTGAAAAAGTTAAAGGTAGAGTTTCTAAACTTATYGGATTTAAAGGTATTGAGAGATTTGATATTGAAAAAGCTGGTACGGGTGATATTATCGCTGTTGCTGGTTTTGAAACAATTGATGTTGGAGATTCACTTTGTGATCCTTTAAACCCAATGCCTTTAGACCCTATGCATATTGAAGAGCCTACTTTATCTATTACTTTCCAAGTAAATGATTCTCCACTAGCTGGWACTGAAGGTAAATTTATTACATCWAATAAAATTGATGAGAGATTAGCTTCTGAAATGAATACTAATATTGCTATGAATTATGAGCAAATTGGTGAGGGTAAATTCAAAGTAAATGGTAGAGGTGAGTTACAAATTTGTATCTTAGCTGAGAATATGAGAAGAGAAGGTTTCGAATTTTGTATTGGACGACCAGAAGTAATTATTAAAGTTGTAGATGGCGTTAAAATGGAACCATTTGAGCATCTTGTTGTTGATTCACCAGATGAGTTTACAGGAACAATTATTGAAAAATTAGGAAAAAGAAAAGCTAATATGACAAACATGGTTCCAATGGGATCTGGTTATACAAGATTAGAATTCGAGATTCCTGCACGTGGACTTATTGGTATTAGAACTGAGTTCTTAACTGATACTAAAGGTGAAGGTGTAATGAATCACTCTTTCTTAGATTTTAGACCTCATTCAGGTTTTGTTGAATCAAGAAAATACGGTGCTTTAGTTTCTATGGAAGCTGGAGAAGCTGTTGGGTATTCAATCTTTAACTTACAAGACAGAGGGATTATGTTTATTAAACCTCAAGATAAAGTTTACTCAGGAATGGTTGTTGGTCAACATGCTAAAGGGAATGATTTAGATATTAACCCTATTAAAGCCAAACAACAATCAAATGTTAGATCATCAGGTGCTGATGAAGCTATTAAGTTAGTTCCACCAAAAGTTATGGGTCTAGAAAATGCACTAGAGTGGATTGAAGACGATGAATTAGTTGAAGTTACTCCTATTTCTGTAAGAGTTAGAAAAAGAGAATTAGATGCTAATATGAGAAAAAGAACAGCTAAAACGAAGAAGTTTTCTAACTAAAATTATATAATAATTTTAAAAAGGATGTGCTTCTTAGCACATCCTTTTTTTTATGCCAAAAAATCAAAAACTAGGATTTAAAATGTCAATTAATATTAAAAAAGTAAGTTTAAATGAAGTTAAAGAAGTAACAAAAGTTTTTAATGCATACAGAGTTTTTTATGGACAAGAGAGTGATTTAGAACTGGCAGAAAACTTTTTAAAACAAAGAGTAGAAAATAATGAGTCTGTCATTTTTTGTATTTTTGATGAAGATAATAGGGCTGTAGCGTTTACCCAACTTTATCCCAGTTTTTCCTCAGTTTCAGCAAAAAGGTCCTGGATTCTCAATGATTTATTTGTAGATGAAAATCATAGGAAAAGGGGATATGCAAAAGCACTGATGCAAAAAGCAAAAGAGATGGTACAAGAAGATGATTCAAAAGGTATCTTTTTACAAACAGCTAAGTCCAATGTAAATGCACAAGCTTTATATGAGAGTTTAGAGTATGAGAGAGATGAGGAATATTATTCATATTATTTGAGTCTTTAAAAAAGACTTATGATGAAGAATATTAATTTAAGAAAAAAAATAAAAAATAAATAGGAGAATATTTTCTCCTATAATAAGGAGAAAATATGAAAGATTACATCATAGTAATAATGATAGAAATAACAACAGTTTTAGCTTCATTTTACGCAGTAAGTTTATAAGAAATTYTTAKGAACSTATCTTAGAWGYTTATTTAGCAAGAAACGGATTGGTTTGATTMGGTATTTAYACTAAAATATATCAAAATAAGTWRATAKATAATTTGTATGTAACAATAGACAAGGATGATTATGGCTAAGAGTGAAATAAAAAACTATGAACATTACGAGCAAATAAAAAAAGCCATTGATTATTATGAAAAAAATTATAAATACCAACCTTTAATAGAAGATGTAGCTTCAAATATAGGTTTGAGTAAGTTTCATTTTGCCAGACTTTTTAAAGAATATGCTGGCATTACTCCTAAGCAGTTTTTACAAAGTACTACGCTGGAATATGCAAAAGAGAAATTACTAAATTCTAAATCTTTATTAGAAACAAGTTTGGAGCTTGGTTTATCAAGCTCTAGTAGATTACATGAACTTTTTGTGAATTTTGTAGGCGTAACTCCTTATGAATATAAACAAGCAGGTGAAAACTTAGATGTATATTATGGCTATGCTTATTGTTCTTATGGAAAAGCTCTTTTAGCATATACAAAAAAAGGAATCTGTGCTTTAGAGTTCTGTGATAATAATGAGAATGAATTGTTAATAAGATTAGAAAAAACATGGAAAAATGCAAAACTTATTTTGAATAATGAAGAAGCACAAGTCTATTTAGAGAAAGTTTTTTTAAAAAAAGAAAAAATGGATGTTTATGTTCAAGGAACTAATTTTCAAATAAATGTTTGGAAAGCAATACTTAGCATCCCAAGTGCAAACGTTCTTTCTTATAGTGATGTTGCTTTTAAAATTGGAAAAGAAAAAGCGGTACGTGCGGTTGCTTCTGCTATTGCTTCTAATCATATTGCTTTATTAATTCCTTGCCACAGAGTTCTTTCTAAAAGTGCAGCTATTGGCGGATACAAATGGGGAGAGAATAGAAAAAGAATTATTCTTGCTTATGAACAAAGCAAAACTTAAGAGYTAAAAAAATTCCTAACTTTATTTTTTATTTTTGTAAGTCCCAGTCTGATTCCAGAATAGCGCATAATCGAGCTAAGTTCATTCCACTTAAGCGTATTGTAACACGGTTTGGAACAGTGTCTGCAGCGTGGTTTAATCTCATGAGGGCATTTTTGAAGTTTCACAAAAGAGTAAGAGATTGTTTTATAACAGTCTTCACATAAATCAAGTTTATAAAAATAGCTTTTGTTTTTATAATCTAATTCCACTTCTCTAAAAAAGCGGTTTTTATGTTTATTGCCTTGGCAGTACATATGAACAAATTTACTTAGGGTTTGTATTTCACTGTCAAATTTAGCGTTTTCCATACTTTATACTTTTTATTAAGTATTACAGTTTTTAGGATATTTTACCTTGAGTTAAATCAAGACCTTAGGCTTTTTTAAGATGAAAATGTGTGATTTCTGAGCTTGCCCCTAAACGCATAGGTGGACCCCAAAATCCTGTACCTTTGTTTACATAAATTTGAGTACTAAGATTATGTTGATGAAGACCTCTTACATAAGGTTGAGCCAATGAAACCAAAAAATTAAAAGGAACTATTTGTCCTCCATGTGTATGGCCTGAGAGTACCAAAGCTACACTTGAAGGAACTTCTTCTATGAATCTGGGTTGATGTGCCAAAAGAACAGTGGGAGAGTTTTTCTGCCCTTGTAGAGCTTTTTTGATATCGGGTTGATAGGCCCCATATTTATACCCATAAACATCATGAACACCAGCCAGATTAAAACCTTGATTTTTTTCTCCAATATAAACATGTTCATTGTYTAGTACTTTTATTCCTAGATTTTCAAGTGAGAATAAGATGGCATCAATATTGTGATAAAACTCATGGTTTCCAGAGATAAAATATACACCGTATTTACTTTTTAAATATTGYAATTCATCCAAAGAACTTTGAGCATATTTTAAGGCTGTATCAACTAAATCTCCCGTAATAACAACAATATCAGCATYTAAACTATTGACTTTTTTAACGAGCGTTTTAATAAAAGCCTGATCAATTAAACCYCCAATATGTACATCACTTAATTGTACTATTGTATATTCTTTTTCTARRTYTTTAATTTTTACATCTATTTCTTCTACAATATAATGTTTTGCATTGTACATGGATTTAGCMGTYAGACTKGTTCCTATAACRATGGTAGAAACATCTAAAGATTTTTTGAAAAAGTTTCTTCTGCTTGTTTGCATAGGTGTTTTTTTAAGAGCAAAAGAAAGCAGGTCATAAATAAAAGTCAATGAAAACAGAACAAAAGTAAGACCAATGCTAAGTGCTAAAATGAAGTATAACCAGTTAGGTATCATAGGATAATATCTTGCACCCATATAAAAAACTATAGAAAAAAAGTTAAGTATTAAAAAATAGCGAAAGATTTTTTTGTATTTTGAATGTAGGTCTAGTTTATTAACTAAACGTTTCTGAATATAATAAGAAAACAAAGCTTGTGCGCTTAAAAAAACGCTTATAAATATTAAAAAATGCATACGTAATTATAAACTAGCTTCTTTAATCATTGATTAACAAAAGAATTTATTCTCTAAAATTCTTTATGCACGTTGTAAGTGAAGCTAGTAGGGTATCAATCTCTTCTTTTTTTTGCGAATAATGAAGAGAAATTCTTAACCATCCAGGACGTTCACCCAATTCAATTTGATCTTGTAATCCTAATAAATCATGACCATATGGCCCTGCACAAGAACATCCTGCTCTTGTTTGTACTCCCGAGTGAGTTGACAAAGCATCGCAGAGTTCGTAGGGATCAATAATACCTATATTAAAAGATACAATCCCAATATTTTTAGTCTCTAGGTTTCCATAAATAGTACACATAGGAATTTTTTTAAGTTCAGCAATAAAATACGTGTATAGGCTGTCTTTTTTTGAAGAAATAAAATCAAAACCAATTTCATTTCTTAGTTGATAGGATAAAGAAGCTTTGATTAATTGAAGAATCCCTGGTGTTCCAGCTGTTTCTCTTGTGACAATATCTTGATCAAACCATTGGTTTTTTTTATTAACATAAGTAACTGTTCCTCCKCCTGCAAAAGTAGGAGGAATTTCTGTGTCAATAATCGTATTACGGGCAATTAACAAACCACAAGAACCAGGTCCTCCTAATAATTTATGAGGAGATAAGAACATCACATCATAAAGTTCACAAGGGATATTCATATAAGAAGAGGATGCAGCAGCATCAAAAACTACAAGGGCATTGTATCTTCTTAAAATTTTGGATATTTCTTCGTAAGGAGTAATAATACCTGTTACATTAGAAGCGGTGCAAAAAGCTCCAATTACTTCTCTGTTTCTATTGTCTTTTAAAATATCTTCTAATAAAACCAAGTTGATTAAACCATCTTTACTTAGGGGTATTCTTTGTACTTCACATAAGGCTTCTCTGTAGGTAACTTCATTTGAATGATGTTCATAAGGTCCTACAAGAACCAAAGGAAGTTTAGATTTATTAACAGTGATTTTAAATCTTTTTGTTGTTGCTGGAGGAATATAAATCCCAAGTAATTCTTGAAATTTTTTAATAGCAGCAGTTGCYCCATTTCCTGTTGGAATAATAGAAAAATCCTTAGATACSCCAAGWGATCGATGCAAAGATTCTAAGGCTTCTAAATAATAATCATTGGTTCTTGAAGCCATGGATGCTTCTTTTGARTGWGTATTTGCATAGGTTTCAAGTACATCRTGCATTCTGTTTTCAATTTGTCTAAAMCCYAAACCAGAAGCGGTGTAATCGAAATACAGTTTTTTATGTTTCCCAATAGTATTGTATCTTACAAAATCAAGTGTTTTTGTATTTTCATGTATAAAGGGTCGATAAAGTTTTTCCATTTAATCTTCTTATTTCTAGAAATGTATTTTTGACATTGTACAATAAATCTCTTCTAGAACTTATGAACTTCTACTTATTTGTCAAAGTATTTGGATAATCTTTCTCTTTATGATTTTATCTTGAAATAAATAATATTCAGTAAAAATTTCTTTTTCTTAATATAAAGATAAGATAAATATTTTATTGCGCATGACCGTATATTTAATCAATAAAGATWAGRTAATTTARTTATATTATACAAGARAATAAAAAGTTTTTATAGATATWGGAAAAGAGTGGAATTTATTATTAARGACTTWTTACTCTCANKASTTATRAGAGTAAAAAGTTATTTTTTGAAATTATAAAAYTTCTTTAGCTTCCCAATGAGGAAAGTGTTTTCGAACKAGGGCATTAAATTCAATCTCAAATTCTGARTGYTCATTAATACTTGTTTTTGWWGTTTCTKCTGATTTTTTAACAATCATTCCAGCTCCWACAGTATTATTWGTAATTCTATCAATRATAATAAAAGAACCCATTGCTTTRATATGATCGTATGCATCATAAGCWATRGTTTGATTTAAAGAWAGTTTTGCATGTGCTATTTCATTTAAATTTAATGTATTRCATGGTTCTTKCTCCATTGTATTAACATTGGTTTTATAATAAAAAGAGTCAATAGTTCCTGTKGTTACTGTTGCWGCTCTTTTAATATAATAAGACGTTCCTTTAATTAAAGGTTTATCATCCATCCAAACAAGATTAACATCAAAGTCTGTTCCCATATCTGCTTGTTCATCACTTTTTACTAAAATATCRCCACGTGAAATATCTATTTCATCGTTTAATGTAATMGTAATAGCTTGTTGSGCATAAGCATAAGGAAGGTTACCATCATAAGTAACAATTTCTTTAACGGTTGARCTTTTYCCTGAAGGTAAAACAGTAATTGCATCACCAACAGAAATAATACCAGCAGAAATAGTTCCACAAAAACCTCTAAAGTTTAGATTAGGTCTGTTTACATATTGAACAGGCATTCTAAAATGTGTTAAATCTCTGTCACTTGAAATCTCTAAATGTTCAAGCGTATGCATTAAAGTATCACCCTTGTACCAAGGTGATTTKKMACTTACATTTACAACATTATCACCGTTTAAAGCAGATAATGGAATCATAGTAATATCAGAAGTTAATCCAATTTCATCGGCAAACTCTTCATAATCTGCAACAATTTCATTGTATCTGTCTTCTTTAAAATCAACCAAATCCATTTTATTAATAGCAATAATTAAATGTTTGATTCCTAAAAGTTTAGTAATAAAACTATGACGTCTTGTTTGTGTTTGAACCCCATATCTTGCATCTATTAAGATAATAGCAAGATCTGCTGTTGAAGCACCTGTTGCCATATTTCTTGTATATTGTTCATGACCTGGGGTATCTGCTATGATAAATTTTCTTTTATCGGTTGCAAAATATCTGTAAGCAACATCAATAGTAATACCTTGCTCACGCTCAGACTGTAAACCATCAACCAATAAAGCCAAATCAAATTCACCATCAGTAGTCCCTGATTTAATTGAATCTTTTTTAATAGCTGCTAATTGATCTTCAAAAATCATTTTTGAATCGTGTAATAATCTTCCAATTAAAGTAGATTTTCCATCATCAACACTTCCACAAGTAATGAATCTTAATAATTGTTTGTTTTCGTGTTCTTTTAAATAACTTTCTATATCTTTTGCTATTTTATCTTCTTGAATTGACATCTTAAAAGTACCCCTCTATTTTTTTCTTCTCCATMGAACCAGCMGAATCATTATCAATAACTCTTCCTTGGCGCTCGCTCGTTTTTGTTAATAACATTTCTTGAATAATCTCTGGTAARGTTGMWGCAGTTGAMTCAACAGCWCCTGTTAAMGGATAACATCCAAGTGTTCTAAATCGTACYGATTCCATTTTTGGAACYTCRCCTTCTTCTAGAGGTARTCTGTCATCATCAACCATTATTTTCACACCRTCWCGCATAACAACMGGACGTTTTTTYGCAAAATATAAAGGAACAATAGGAATACCTTCTAAGTAAATATATTGCCAGATATCTAATTCTGTCCAGTTAGATAATGGAAAAACTCKAATRGAYTCCCCTTTTTTAACACGWGAATTATAAATATTCCATAATTCAGGTCTTTGGTTTTTAGGATCCCATCTGTGTTTTTCATCTCTGAAAGAATAAATTCTCTCTTTTGCACGAGATTTTTCTTCGTCTCTTCGTGCTCCTCCAAAAACAGCATCAAACTTCCATTTGTTTAAGGCTTGTTTTAAACCGGCTGTTTTCATAATATCTGTATGTACAGCAGAACCATGAGTGAAAGGGCCAATTCCTTGATCTATTCCATCTTGATTTTTATGGACCAATAGTTCAAAACCAAGTTTTTTTTGCATTTCATCTCTAAAAGCAATCATTTCTTTGAATTTCCATGTAGTATCAACATGTACTAATGGAAAAGGAAGTTTTGCAGGATAAAATGCTTTTTGWGCTAAATGCAACATTACTGCTGAATCTTTTCCMACWGAGTAAAGCATTGCAGGGTTATCAAATTCTGCTACTACTTCTCTCATAATATGTAAAGATTCTGCTTCTAATTGTTTTAAATGTGTTAATCTTTCGGTAYTTATCATTCTTATTTTCCTAACTTTTAACTTGTAGTATTTTNATTTAACATGTAAACCACACTCTTTGTGTTCGGGGTTTTCCCACCACCATCTTCCACTTCGTACATCTGCGCCTTTTGCTACAGCTCTTGTACAAGGAGCACAACCAATAGAAGGAAAACCAAGATCGTGTAATTTGTTGTAAGGAACTTTATTTTCTTTAATATAATTCCATACTTGCTCTTCATCCCATAATAATAAAGGATTTACTTTTATAACATCATTTGCTTCATCAAACTCAATAATGTTTAAACTCTCCCTAGTAACACTTTGAGAGGCTCTTAATCCCGTAATCCAAACCTTAAGAGGTTTAAGTGCTCTTTGTAAGGGTTCAATTTTTCTTGTAAAACAGCAGCTTTTTCTTTTCTCAATGGATTCATAAAAACCATTAATKCCTTGWKWKGAATACARSTCTTGWACTTSTTCATGTTTTGGAAAAAAYACATGTACTTTTGTTCCATATTTTARGTTYGTTGCATCCATAACKGCATAMGTYTCTGGATGWARACGCCCTGTATCTAAAGTAAAGATATTGGCTTCTTTATTTATAGWYAACATCATATGKGTAAGTACYTGGTCTTCTGCTCCAAAACTWGARGATAAAGCRGCATCWTKTYCRTACTCTTTTAAAAAATATTCTAATACTTCTTGTGGASTYGAAGTKYTAAATTYTTTATTTAATTSTGTAATATTCATAGTATTCCTAAATCTGATAATCGTTGTTTGTTGGTTTTTTYCCAAAWGAAATTTTATTCCATAACCTCTCATGGTAATAATATAAAATCATTTTKGTAAAAAGYTCAATAGAACCAATRGATGCTGCCATTTTTAAATCMCCTGTTATAAAATATGARATGATGACAGTATCAAGTGTTCCTACGGTTCKCCAAGAGATAGTTTTAACTACAGATCTATACGCTTTGTCTTGCATTWATTACCCTTCTTAKATRTTGATAAGGATTATTCCTCATCAACAYCRTATAAWCCWGTAGTTAARTAACGCTCACCTGTATCACAWARAATAGTTACAATWACTTTTCCAGCATTTTCASKTCTTGMWGCTAYTTGTTGTGCAACWAAAGCATTTGCTCCTGAAGAAATACCWACTAATAAACCTTCTTCTTTTGCWAGKGCTCTTGAAGTTWMAATTGAWTCTTCATTWGAAACTTGAAYWACTTCRTCATAAATWTYWGTATYTAAWACTTCTGGAATGAAACCTGCTCCAATTCCTTGAATTTTATGWGGWCCTGGTTTTCCACCTGATAATAYAGGAGAAGCTTCWGGTTCAAYWGCAATAATTTKAATMTYTKKATTGTGTGCTTTTAATACTKYMGMAATTCCWGTAATAGAACCWCCTGTACCAATTGCAGAAAYTAARATATCAATTTTMCCATCTGTATCTGCTAAGATTTCTTTAGCAGTTGTAAGTCTATGAATYTCTGGRTTTGCAGGATTYRCAAATTGTTGTGGTACAAAAGAATTAGGAGTTTCGCTTGCTAATTCTTTAGCAGCATCAACAGCACCTTTCATTCCTTTTGCAGGTTCTGTTAAAACAAGTTCAGCACCTAAGGCTTTTAATAATTTTCTTCTCTCWAWACTCATTGATGAAGGCATAGTAAGAATTAATTTAAGACCAAATGCKGCACAAACTGATGCTAAWGCRATTCCAGTATTTCCAGATGTTGGTTCAATAATARTRGTATCTTTTTKAATATCRCCATTATCAAGAGCYGTTTTAATCATATTAAAACCAATTCTATCTTTAACAGAATGTGTAGGATTCATAAAYTCACATTTTCCTAAAACAGTAGTACCATTTGTACTYGCYTTTTGTAACTTAACAAGAGGTGTATTTCCAATTAAACCTGTAACATCATTTGCATATTTCATTTTATTACCTTTGTGTGTTTTTATATTGAATAATGAAGATTTTCATTATACTTATCTAAATATTGATCTAACTCATCTAAGCTTAGAGAAAACAAGCTTTGTGTTTTTTCTTTTACTTCTGTAAAAAAAATATCAAGCGCGGGATTGGTGCATTTATTATCTGCAATTCTTAAGTCATCTTCTAATACTAACAGAATATCCAATACTTTAATCTCATTTGCTTTTTTTGCCAAACGATAACCACCTTTTGAGCCTCTAACTGAGTTTACTAATTCGGCTCTTCTTAATTTACTTAGAAGTTGCTCAAGATAATTTTGAGGAATACTTGCATTCGCAGATATTTCTCTAATTTGCATAGGTGTATCTTTYTTATTTTTTGACAATTCATGCATGGCRGTTAAWCCATACACTCCTTTTGATGAAATTAATGGCATYTTATWATCCTAACTTAATGCTTGATCTAGATCAGCAATTAAATCAATAGTATTTTCTAATCCAATAGAAAGTCTTACTGTCACAGGATTGATTCCTGCTTTTAATAATTCTTCTTCRCTCATTTGWGAGTGAGTTGTTGAAGCWGGGTGAACRATTAASGATTTRCTGTCYCCAATRTTYACWACTACTGARAATAAYTTAGCTGCATCAATAACTCTTTTTGCTTCTTCAAAAGAAGAAACTTCAAAAGAAATCAAACCAGAAGATTGTCCATCTTTGAAGTATTTGTTTGCTTTAGCATGATAGGGATTAGATTTTAATCCTGGGTAAGATACTTTTAAAACTTTTTCATGTGTTTCTAAAAATTGTGCAACTTCAAGTGCATTTGAAGAGTGTTTCTCTACTCTTAATAAAAGTGTTTCTAAACTTTGAATTAACAACCAAGAATTATGTGGAGATTGAACTGCACCTATATCTCTTGCAAGTGCTAATCTTGCTCTTAACGTGAAGTTAGGTAAAGGAACATCTACATAAACCAAACCATGATAAGAGGGATCAGGTTGTGTGAAATCAGGATATCTGCTTGCATTGTCTTTAAAAAACTGTGCTAAGTTGTCTCTTTCAATAATAATTCCACCAATAACAGTTCCAGCACCTGAAGTATATTTAGAAGTTGAGTGAACAACAACATCTACTCCCCATGACAGAGGGTTAAATAAAGCAGCCGTTGCAACGGTATTATCACAAATAGAAAGAACACCCTTTTTTTGTGCAATACTTACAATCTTTTCAATATCAGCAATAGCAATTTGAGGATTTGATAAAGATTCAAAAAAGATAGCTTTTGTTTTATCATCAATTAATGCTTCTAAGTCACTTGCATCATCACTGTTAAAAATTTTAGCTTCTATTCCAAAACGTTTAATAGTATGCGTTAATAAAGTAACGGCACCACCATATAATTTATCAGAGATAACAATATTGTCACCAGCAACAGCCACATTAATAATGGCATAAAAAATTGCACTTTGACCAGATGAAACACATAATGCACCAGCTCCACCTTCTAGTTGTGCATAACGTTGCTCTAGTACATCAGTTGTTGGATTATTTAATCGTGTATAAATAGGTCCCAGTTCTTTTAGTGCAAATAAATTTGCAGCATGTTCTGCATCTCTAAAAGCATAAGCCGTAGTTTGTGCAATAGGTACAGACATTGAACCATAGCCTTCTTTTTTGTCATATCCAGCATGTAAGGCAATCGTTTCTTTTTGCATATTGTATCTCCTTTTTTTAATTTTGTAAAAGAAGTATAGAGTATTTTTCAAAGTAAGTCAAGTATTTTAATCATGATTGAATAATTAAGCATTAATATTCAATATTATAATTCAATATTTCAATGCTTACACTTATCAACTGTAGCTATAAAGTACCTTATTATGGGACATGGTAAATTATTATTGTATTTAGTATAAGTTGAATAATAAGAAGAATTAAATTCCAAAATTTGTATACCTTAGTAATTAAGTATGATATGAATATATTGTTTTAACCATAAAATCAGTAAAGAATAAAGTATATAATATTTTTTCTAAAAAGTAAAATGTTATAATATCTATAGTACAAGGGCATAAAATGAATAATGTATTTTCAAATATTAAAATTGATGTAAAAAATGAAGAATTTCTCAACATCCTAAAACATGATTCTGTGCGAATTGAGCGAATTGTTTCCAATGGACAAGTGTCAGAAGAAGGTTTTTGGTATGAGCAAGATGAAAATGAATTTATTATTATTTTAGAAGGTAATATGGTCTTAGAGTTTGAGAATAAAGAAGTATTATTAAATACAGGTGATTACTATAATATAAAAACAAAAGAAAAACACAGAGTGAAGTATACAAGCCTAAGTGAAACAACAATTTGTTTGGCTGTATTTTATAAAGATTAAAGGGTATATTTGAGAATAGCTATTGTAGGGGGAGGCGCAGCTGGTATTGTTGCTGCTATTACTTCTAAGAGATTAAACAAAGATT
Organism: Arcobacter sp.; assembly: GCA_002733685.1. GTDB lineage: Bacteria > Campylobacterota > Campylobacteria > Campylobacterales > Arcobacteraceae > NORP36. The sequence goes on from NVWN01000005.1 coordinate 215,760, forward strand.
TGCATATAGATATATTTGATGCAAACAAAGCCATAGGCAAAAAGATTTTGGCAAGTGGGAATGGGCGTTGTAATATATCCAATACACAAGTAAGTGCTTCAAACTATATAGGAGAAGATACCTCTTTTGTTGAACATGCGCTTAAAGTATTTGATTTTAAAGCGTTTGAGAACTTTTGTAAGAGTATTGGTTTATTATTAGATATCAAAGAAACGAATAAAGTCTATCCTTTATCCAACGAAGCTAAGTCTGTTGTTAATTTACTCATACTAAGTGTTGAATCCTTAGGTATTAATGTATATACATCAACACTAATAAAAAGTATTCAAAAAAACAATAATACGTTTACACTAAAATGTGAAAACAACGAATATAAGAACTACGATAAAGTCTTAGTATCTAATGGACTAGGAGCAGCCCCACAGTTACAAGCCAATGAAAGTGGAATAGACTTTGCAAATTCCTTTGATCACTCTTGTAATATGACTTATCCTTCTTTAGTTGGGTTACAAAGCGAAGTAGATTATCACAATAGAATGCAAGGCGTTAAAAAAGAGTGTTTGGTATCTTTGTATATAGATGGACAAATGGAACAAGAGATATACGGAGATGTATTATTTACTAAGTATGGAGTATCTGGTTTTGCTATCTTAGATATTTCTCAATTAGCGGCACAGGCTCTTAGTTTATATCAAGATGTAAAAATATCAATTAACTTTTTTCCAAAAATAAACAGAAACGATTTAGCCAATCAAATACAAAACTTATTTAAAGCCTTGCCCCAACAAAAAGCAAGTGATTTATTAATAGGAATGTTAAGCAATAAAATCCCAAGTGTATTATTAGATATATGTAAAATATCCCATGAAGCAAAAGCAAAAGATATTAATAACAAACAAATAAAAGCTTTATCTTATCAATTGAACTCATGGAAATTAAAAATCACCGATACTCAAGGTTTTAAACATGCTGAGGTTAGTGGTGGTGGAGTTCGTACTGCTGAGGTAGATAATAAAACCTATGAGAGTAAAAAAGTAAAAGGCCTATATTTTGCAGGAGAAGTTTTAGATATTGTAGGAAATAGGGGTGGGTTTAATTTGCAGTTTGCGTGGGCCAGTGGTTATGCAGTAGGAAATGCAATATCAAAATAGGAACTTCTGCCAAATTTTTTCGTTATCGTCAAAATTAAAATAGTCGCATATTAAAGTATTCTCCTATTCCAATTTCTCCTCTGACCTTGAACTTTAACAAAATTTACAATTTTAAGGAATAGTATGAGATTAGAAAATAAAAATAATATTTTATATTTAGATGATAATAGGTTTAATCCTATTGTAGATAATACAGTAACTGATAATACAGACAAAATGGTAGAGATTCATACAGTTAACGACCTTAATAATATTTTACAATTAAGTAAAAAAGATATTATCTCAAATGTAACTTTTTTTTCATTTATTGATGATGATATATATGAATTCTATGAAGAGGAAAATGAAGTTATCTTTAGTTTATGCAAGATCTTAAGAATTGAGAATTGGGTTTATCCCATAACCCCTATCCTGTATTGCGAAGCATTTAAGAAAATAAGTCATTTTGATGATGTTAGATATGAAGAGGGGTCAATTTATATAGAAACTGTGTACGCTATCACTAATGATAAAATATTATTTGAAACAAAAAAACAATTCTTAGATGATATATTAATAATAAATGAAAAAATAATTAACAAAAACATAATAATAAAAGGTATTAATTTCTCATTTGAACATTTAACTGCAGGAAGTTCAATCCTACAGTATTTTGGGAAACTCCTATTAGAAAAGTATCCAATTGAAAAAGTAAGTGTTTCGATTCATCAAGAAGGTTTAAAAGTTACTATGAGTGTAGAAACTCCTGATGGGAAAAAAGAAGAAATTGAAGAATATTTAAATAAGTTTGGAATGGTTGTCACTAATCAAATTAGGCCAGAGGAGTTTGCAACCAATCCTATTCAATTATTAGAATTAGAAACAAAACTACAGGCTGCACAAATGGAAATTGGTTTTCAGAAAAAATTACTTGCATTACAAGATAAAACCTATGATATAAATTTGGTTTCAATGAAAGAAGAACTTTCGTATTTAAGAAAAGAATTCTCCTTATTGACAGTAAATAATAATGATAATATTAAATTAATCTTATCTTCAATGATAGAAAAAGATAAAGTAATTAAAAAACTAGTAAAAGCAATTATAAATAGTGAGAATGAGAATACGAAAGAGTTATTAATTGATCTAAAAAAGAATGATACGAAAGGTTATACTAGTTTACAACAACATATAGATACAGCTATCATTGGTGGAATAGTTAATGCTCCTTCATGGGTTCAGTTTCTCATCACACATTTTCCCAAATAGTTTTTCAAGTACTGGTAATCTAATATTTTATAATATAGTAAGTTTTTTCGTATATAATAATTTATAACAATACTTTTTCTTAAAGGATTTTACATGAATACAATTAAAACCCCTGAGAGTGCATCTCCACTTTTCACAGTATATTAAAGAGATAGCTAGACATTAAAATCTTTCTTAATAATTTTTTTGTCTAAATACTGCAAGAATATGTACACTATTGTTGTTTATATGATAACAAATAGTATAACCCTTATAAATTAGGTCTTTTGTTTTCCCATCTTTTAAATAATAAGAATCTCTATATCTTTGTGGCATTTGATTTGTTTTTGTAGTTTTGAAAGAAAGTTTTTAGCTTTTGTTTTTGAATCATTTTTTTCTATAAAATTATAAATTGAATTTAAGTCTTTGACTGCACTTGGTTCAATTAAAATTTTATATTTCATTTACTCAGAATGTTGTTAAATACTTCTTCTTCTGAAAGACCTTCATTTCTTGATATGTTTTTTACTGAATTAAGGACTTTTTTTTCTGCATCTTCAAAAGAAATATTAGGATATTGAGTAATAGCATTATCTAAATCTTCAATATGTATTTCATCTTTACTAAACTGCTTCATAGTATTCATAAATTTTTTAAAAGCATTATCTTCTATATTTAGAGTAATTGTATGCATCTTAACCTCTTTTCTTCTTTCAATTTTAACATAAATATTCTAGATAAGCAAAATACCTAGAGTTTTCTTAATAAATATTCATTGGGAATATAAAAAGAACAACTATCTTTCTAAAACTACTTTTAGATTAAGTTTCTTTTTTCTATAATAATATATAACATTATACTTTTTTAAAGGATTCGCTATGAATGAAATAATATCACTAATCATAAACATCGAAGTAAAAGCTGGGCGTAGGCAAGAACAAATTGATGCATTTTCTGCTATTTCTACTTTGGTTTTAGAAGAAGTTGGGTGTTTACAGTATGAACTTAAGGCTGTTCAAGGCGATGAGAATAAGTTTGTTATTCTTGAAAAGTGGTCTTCTAAAGAAGCATTATTGGCTCATGAGAAAGAAGACTTTATGATTGAAGCAGATAAAAAGAATGCATTATTTAGGGCTAAAGGGGCAGAAATAATATTTCTTACTTCTGTATAACTTATTAATGAATCCTTTGAAAAACAAAGTTGCTTTAATTTCTGTAAAAGATAAAAAATTGAGAATAAAGTATTGGAAAGAAGTCAATAAAAAAGCTATTGAAAAGTATAATGAGAAGATAGAGAAATATGGTCTTATTTTACAAGATAGTAGAATGTTTTAAAATGAGATTCAAATAATGAAGACTTTATTCCCTGCTAATAAAAAGAATAAAGATATTCTAGAATCGATTTATGGACATTTTAAAAAGAAGAAAGAAAATATTTTTCATGGGGAATTTAAAAACTCTGTTTTAGAATTGAAAGATGTTTTACACAAAAATAAACCTGTTTCATCTTTAGAGAATTTAATGGCAGAGCTTATTTCAAATAATCCTGTTATATAAGCTTACTTTTTATTTAAATTCTTTCAAAAGTTCAACGCTTAGAGGTTTAAGTAGGTTTCTAACGATATTTTCAATTAGTGCCAAATTAATTCCTTCATAATCATGTGCAATAAAGTTTCTAACAGCATAAGCACCTTGTGTTGCTTCTTGTATAATTTTATTTGAAGAGTTTAATTTATTTAAGTTTTCGCCAATTTGCATAAGACACATTAAAAGGGAATGTTTACCAATTCTGTCATCTAAGGTATTAACTACACCGTCATAGTTTGAAACAATGTATTCTATATCATCTATATATTTTAAAATAGTCTCTATTCTAGCCTTAGACATATATCAAATCTTTTTTAATATATTTGCTTGCAATAGAGTCTAAAGAAGACTTATCTACAAAATCAATATTTCTATTTAGTTCTTTTTTTAGGAGCTCTTTGATTTCTATTATATGGGTGATACTATTCCATCCCGAGTATTTTTTTAAATACTCTTTAGTATCTTTTATTTGATAAAGTATGTCTATATCACTTGTAGGTTTTTCTTCATTTCTTGCGAAAGATCCAAAAACACCTATGAGTTCAAAACCTTCATTTTTAATTCTTGGTTTTAATTGTTTTAATTTTTCTAAAATCTGATTATTCATACTTTATCCTTTCATTAATTTAATTTATTATACAAGAATTTTATACTAATTTCTTATTTCTTATTTGAGCTTACTTAGAAATAAGCTTTTTGCTTTTTTCTGTACAAATATTGATGGCTGTATTCATTAAATCTCCATCAGCTATTCCTGCAAAGGATTTATACTCTGATGCTTGCACGCAGTATGATTTTGCAGCTGCTACGCTTGTTGGTTTTTTTTCTTTTGCGTAATCGAACAATTGTTGACCCACACTCTCTGCACTAATTCCTAGTGTTTTTAATCCCGAACTTATATCAAATGCAAAAATACTTGAACTTATAAATAATATTGAAATAAATAGTTTTTTCATAATAATCCTTTTTTTGGAAGTATATAATAATCTTTATTATATTTTAGAAGTTTTTTCATAATCTGTCACGCTTTAGTTTTGTAAATCGTCTTAGATATATACCAAAACAAAAAAGGAAATAATATGTTTGATGAAAAAGAATCTTTAGAAATGTTAGAGGGCTACAGCTCTCATTATAATTACGATACAAGTTACATGAAGAATATGTTAAAAGATGCACCTGCCGCTTATGAAACCTTTGAAGGGTTTTTACCTATGGCTTCGTATTCAAATAAAATAAAAAAAGATGTTTTCTTTGTAGCCCAATTAACGGCTATGAAAAATGAAGATTGTGGTTCATGCTTACAGCTTATAGTTGATAAAGCAATAGAAGCAGGTGTTGATAAAAATATTATTGAAGATCTTATGTTTAATGAGGGGAAAAAACTAGATGATGAATTAAAAGATGTACATGAATTCACACTTGCTGTTGTATCATATGAAGAAGTTGATAAAAACTTGTATGATAGAATGAACTGGACATATTCAAAAGAAATAATGGTTGAATTATCTTTAGCCATAGCTTCTTGTAAAGTATTTCCAACGCTTAAAAGAGTATTGAACAATTTTGAATCTTGTTCGTTAATAAAAATAAAGGTTTAAAATGCACACACGTGATGAAGTAAGCAAAGAAGCAGAAGTTCATAGAAAAGCACTTATTTCTTATGTCTATCGTTTGACTGGCTCTTATGAAGAAGCAAAAGACATAACTCAAGAGTGTATTTTAAAATATCTTACGTTTGAAAAAGAAGAGATTCTTAATTCAAAAGCTTGGATGTTCAAAGTAGCTACTAATTTATCACGTGATTTTTTAAAAAGTGCAAGAAATACGAAAGAATCATATATAGGGCCTTGGTTACCAGAGCCTTATATTGAAGAATCTACAGATACTTCTAGTGATTTAGAATTAGATGAATCCTTAAGTATTGCATTGATGATTATTATTCAAACRCTTTCTATTAAAGAGAGAGCTGCTTATATTCTGCATGATATTTTAGAATTTAAACATAAGGAAATTGCATCTTTATTGGACATCAATATAGAAAGCAGTAGGCAGCTAAGTTCAAGAGCAAATAAAAAAATAAAAAGTAAACAAGGTCCTTCCCCTACTAACAGTTCTCAACACAATGAGTTAAGTTATTCTTTTTTGGATGCGATTAAAACAGGAAATACTCAAGCTTTGATTAATATCTTTCAACATGATGTTCAACTTCTTGCAGATGGTGGTGGAAAAGTAAGTGCTCTTARAGAGGTTCTTTATGGGGACAATACTTTTATTGCAAATTTTTTAATAAATGTCTTGAAAAAAGCATTTAAAAATCAAGAAGAAAAACTTGAATTAAAAAGTACCTATTTTAATGGAAGTCTGGGCTTGCTTTTATTTTATGATAATAAACTTGAAACAGCATACAGCTTTGAAATAAATGAAAATAAGATATCAAAAATATTCGTACACAGAAATCCCGATAAACTTGAGCTATTTAAWTAAAAAATAGCTTYTYCTWTTSYCTCCNYWMMWTTATTTACTNMYMTCCATTTGACTTAATGWTTAAAATAATATATACTTAACCAAACGTACGTTTTAATAAAAGGAGTATTATGAATTATTTATCTAARTTTRGAGGGMAAGGAAATTCYRTTAAAARTAAAATTGATRTATTYGATGTWTTRTTTTCATCTYTTGGKGCATTAATAGCKATGCTGMTTTTGTCTTATCTTACTAARTCTTATGAGARTYTACTTGTTATGGGTTCTTTTGGGGCCTCTTGTGTTTTAGTTTTTGCTTATGARAAAAGTCCTTTCTCYCAACCWAGGAATGTAATAGGTGGACATTTTATTTCTACTTTAACTGCTTTAGTATTTTTACAYTTTYTWGGGGATATGTGGTGGGTTATGTCTTTAGCTCTTTGTACCGCTATTTTTTTAATGCTTCTTACAVGDACHGTTCATCCTCCTGCTGGTTCTAATCCYATTATTGTATTTCTCTTAGGCTCTTCTTGGGATTATTTGTTTTTTCCTTCTTTCTTTGGTTCTCTTATYTTAGTTTTTGTAGCTTTGTTTTATATCAATCTTCATAAAAAGAAGTCTTATCCTGTATCTTGGTATTAAAAAAAAAAGAATTATAAATTATMAAATTCTTTTATTTTGATTATCCTCCTATTTTATAGGRAAAGAAGARCTATTTTTTAATTATNAAGCGAATATTTTAAATAAWTAATTTRAATCTATTTGGAATGTACGTTCTTTTATGATAGAATTCTTTATTGGAACGTACATTCCAAATAAAAAAGGAATTAAAATGAATAAAGTATTAGGAAAAGTAGCAGTAGTAACRGGTGGTAATAGTGGMATTGGATATGCRGCGGCAAAAGAYTTATTAGCAAATGGKGCTAAGGTMATAATTACAGGGCGYGATGAACAAAGAGTAARWGAYGCAGCWAAAGAATTRGGTGTTAARGGAATMGTTTCWGATGTAAGAGATTTGAAATCTATTGATGCTTTAGTAAGCCAAGTAGAAGMKGAAGWTGGAAAGATTGATATCTTGTTTGTAAATGCKGGWATTTTYACTCCTGMAGCTRTTGGAAGTATTTCTGARGGGGTTTATGATGATCTTATGGATATTAATTTTAARGGAGCTGTTTTTACAGTAGAGAAGTTTATTCCAATTTTAAATGATGGRGCATCTGTTATTAATCTGTCTTCCATTAATGCTTAYACKGGRATGCCTAATACTGCAATTTATGGAGCTTCAAAAGCTGCAATGAATTCKTATACAAGAACAGCAGCAACAGAACTAGCACCTARAAAAATCAGAGTAAATGCTATTAATCCAGGSCCWACMSAAACTCCTATTTTTGGTAAAACAGGTTTAGCAGAAGCAGATTTAAATGCAYTWGCWGGTGCWATGATGAATAGAATTCCCTTAAAACGTTTTGGACAAGTAGAAGATATTGCACATTTAGTTACTTTTTTAGCTTCTGATGATGCTTCYTTTATTACAGGATCTGAAATTAATATTGATGGTGGAATGAATATTAATCCTCTTTTATCTTAAAAAAATATTYGGGGATAAWTGTATCTTTGCTATAATAARCAAAGATAATGATGGAGAAAATAATGCCAAGAGTTAAATTGTTTGACAAAGATGATGTTTTAGAAAAAGCCATGCTTTTATTTTGGAATAAAGGGTATCATGCAACTTCWATTCAAGACTTAGTAAATGCTCTTGGGATTAATAGAGGAAGTTTGTACGATACCTTTGGTGGTAAAAAGAATCTTTTTGAACAAGCTCTTGCTTTATACTGCAATCAAAATATTAAAATAACACGTGAATTTCTTCAAAGCGAAAAAAGTGTMAAARYRGCWWTWAAAAAACTTTTTCAAGTTTTTATTGATGATTCTTTTAATGATAGTAATGGTTGTTTTGTTGTTAATACAACTACTGAGTTATCATGTGAAGATGACAGTATAAATACAGCCCTTTTAATGAATAAAGATAATTTTGAAGCTATGTTTTTAGAGTGCTTAAAAAAAGGACAAAAATCAGGAGAGATAGCTCAAAACAAAGACATTAAAAGTTTGAGTTATATGATTTATGTTTTGTTCTCTGGAATAAGAGTAGTWGCACGTTTAGAAAAAGACAATCAACGCTTACATAAGTTATCTAATGTGGTACTTAGTTTACTGGATTAAAACCAGATTATTTAATACTTCTGTTTGTAACCCTCTTGTTACTTATATTTGATATTCTCTTTTATCTTATACAAAAGAGTTGAATATGAATTACTCACATAAAATCAATGAACTAAGCAATTTAAATTACACAGAACTTGCTTTTGCAAAACAATGYGGTTTTGAAGGYGTTGTTTTACCTTTTTCKMAMGACCATGARCTTATTTTTATTGATGATTGTAATGATTCTGATTATATAAATGAAGTAGCGTTTGAGTGTGGCTTAGAAGAGTTTATTTTTGTGGATTTCATTAATAAAAAAGAAAAAGTCTATAACGTTTATGATGTAGCTTAAAATAAAAACCCGAGGGTTTTTATTTATTTACCAATAAATTCTTTTTCATTGGTATTTGCTACTACTTTTTCAGAAATCTGACTTACTTCTTGTGCTACTTTATTCGTAGAACTAGCAGTTGCTGCATTTCTTTGTGTTGCTTGATCAAGTGCATTAATAGCATCATTTATTTGTTCCATTGCTGTTAATTGTTCTTTTGATGAWGTTGACACYGTAGTAATTAATTCCAGKGTATTATGAATATTTGAATTTAATTTTTCATAACCTTCAATCATATCAGMGGAAATACTTTTTCCATCATTTGCTTTTGATGTTGCTTTTTCAACTAAGTCTTTAATYTCTTTTGCTGCTTCWGCTGATCTTGCTGCTAAGTTTCTTACTTCTTGTGCAACAACGGCGAAACCTTTTCCAGCTTCTCCTGCAGTTGCTGCTTCAACCGCTGCATTTAAAGATAAAATATTTGTTTGAAAAGCAATTTGATCAATTACTGTAATTGCATCTGCAATGGCATTTGTTTGCTCATTGATTTCTTCCATTGATTTAACAGTTCTGCTTGCTAGGTCCTGACCTTGTGATACAGAAGCTGAAACTTCATTTGCGTAAGAATTCATTTGCGCAATATGATTTGCATTGCTTTGCATATTTCCAGTAATCTCTTCAACTGCAGCTGCTGTTTCTTCTAAGTTAGCTGCTTGTTCATTTGCAGAGTTGGTTAAAGTATCAACATTTGTAGATAAGTTCTCTGCACTAGAAGCGAGTACTAACCCAATCTTTTTATTATCTACGAGCATTGAAGTTACCGCATTTCCTAAGGAATTAATATCAGAACAAAGATTTTTAATATCTCCATCCATGTTCTTTAAATCAATACTTGAACAGTAATCGTATTTTGAATAAGACGATAATACCTCCATKGCTTTGTTGATATTACTTTCAACTGATTCTAACATTTCATTAATGACATCTTTTAATTGWGTAAGTGMAGGATTGGAWGTATCCCCTGWKATTCTWGCATCCATAAATCCTARTTTAGCTCTGTTTGCRCCYTCAATRGCACTTTGAACCATTGCATTGTCTTCTTCAATTCCTACTTTAATTTTAGAGATATTGTCATTTACTGCTTTTGCCATCATTCCTATTTCATCATTTGAAGAAATATCAATTAGTTTAGCATCTTGTGTTTCTTTATTAATGTATTTAAAGAAGTCCAATAAACCTTCTTGAAATTCTAAGAGAGGTTTTTTAATAGAACTTGTAACTATAATAATAAARAAKATKGATAAAATAAGAGCTACAATAATCAGTGTATTTAAACTTAATAAGGTATTRTCAATTTTTTCTAAKGCATTRATAAAACTKGTTTTATTTGCATCCATTGCAGTTTTTTTGATGGCATCTAATTTAAGATTAATAGCTAAAAAAAACTCATCAGTAATTGAAAGCANTGGGNGTAGCCATTCCCACATCAATRCTTAACATATCTAATGCRCCWATAACAGCAGTATCRTAATTACTTAAATCATCTAATGCTGCMGCGAAGGCTTTTTTTGATTTTTTATCTAARATTTTTGATTTAGATATATAAAGAGCTTCTTTTTTTATAGTTTTTTGTAATTTACTTAGAATATTCAGCTGTTCATCAATTTGGCTTTGAGCATATCCTCCTGATGCATAAGAAAACAATTTATACAAAATACTATGATACATATCAATATCAGTTAATAAATTTGAGCTCATTTTATACGTTTCAAATTTTACTTCTACGATTTCTTTTAGTGTTTCTTTGTCGCTTCTAAGAGCATTGTTTGCAAATACTGCAATAACTACCATAAAAATAGTTGCAATTGCAGGAGCAATAACTACTTTTATTCCAATTTTTAAATTCTTGATGCCTAACATGATGTGTCCTTCTTTACCATTTACTTAAATTAAAAATACTTAAGTATTCTGAAGTTAAATAAATTTAAATGCAAGTTTTGATTTTCAAAACTTGCATGAAATGTGAGATTATTTGTAAATTCCTGCGCCAATTAATTGATTTTCACCAATTCCTTGTACATAAGATGTTTTTGGAGTTTGTTTGTTTGTTTTTGGATGAGACCATACGTAATCAACCCAACCTTTTCCATCTGCTTTAACTTTGACAATAAAAGCTTTGAATAATTGTGTTCCAGCTAAATCTTTATATTTATATAAATTTTTACCTTTAAGTGGTTTTTTTGGATGTGCTGTAATTACACCATCAAAGTCATTTGCCCAGATATATAAATCACCCTTTACCCATTCACTTTCTTTTTTGTTGAACTCAGCAACACACGTGCTTACACCTTTATCTTTACAAAACTGAACGGCTTTTTCAATATGCGCTTGAACGTTATCAAAATCTGCTTGCGATGCTGCAAACGATACAGAAGCACTTAGTATAAGTGCTGCACCAATTTTCATTAATCTATTCATTTCTTCTCCTTAAAAGTATCTATCTTCAATACTTCCATAAAAAATGTTAATCTTATCTTAATGTGAGAAGAGCTCATGTAAAATAATTATTAATAAATTTTTTAAATTATTATCCTATTTCCTTTTTTTCCTAGAAAATCCTAATATTCCCTGTGTTGATGTATATATAGGAGTCTATTGGACAATTTTATTTTACTTTGAGAAGATTATTCTTAAATTATTTTTTTGGAAAATCCATTTAATTGAGTAGAAAAGAATATTATCATGTTACCTTTTTACACATATTTTTATGAAAAGTTTTATTAGTCATTTGTAAGTCATTATTAAGCAATAAATCAGAGTTGAAATATGCTTTTGCCAAAGAATTAACTTCTTTGGCAGGTATTTATTTTATTTCAAAAACAGATGTTGAGCCACTGTTTTCAAAACCTACTATTAAAAGAGCATTTTTACTAGGAGAGTTTTTAGCAGCTACAAAAGTCATTCCTTCGGGTGCTAAGTCAGCATTTTTTGTATTTAGATATTGTATAAATTTAGCATTTCTTGGATTAGTGATATCATAAACAACAATTGCATTTTGTCTTTCAAGACCAATAAATGCATAATATCTATTATTTATTTCTCCTAGAGCAAGCGCTTCTGGTTCTACTCCTTTGTTTCCACTTCGTTGATCCATTTTTCCTTTACTTTGATTAAAAAGATCTTTTTCGAATTTTTGTGTTAAGCGTGCTAATTCATTTTTACTGTCATAAACTAAACTTCCTTTTTCGTCCCAAATTGAAAAGGATCTTGCTCCAAAGGTGTATAGTTTAGTATAGGTATTGTTTTCTAATCCCATTTCATTATTGATTTTTAAATCATTCTCATTTTTATAAATACTTTTTAAATCATCGGATAAATTGAGTTTAGAAATTTTTGTTTCATTTGTATATTTTCCGTACTCTCTTCCATCTCCTTCATTTGCGCTTACTATATATGTTTTATTGTTTACTATATAAGAAGCAATTGAATCGGGTTGATACATACCATATAAGTTTTTATAGGCTTTAATTAAAATTTTACCTTCTTCTTCAATATCAAGTGCATTTTCTTCTAAAGAATGATCTTTAAAACCAAAAGGCACAATTTTTTCTATTGTTTTTGAATCTAAATTCACAATAGCTAATGCATTGTTTTCTTGTAAAGAAACATAAGCTTTGTTTTTACTAATCGTAATATATTCAGGTTCTAAATCAAGTCCTGCTTGCGTATTCTTTCTAAGCACTACATCTTTAGGTATATCAATATTAAAAAAGTTTAAATCCGTATATTCGTAATTATTATTTATATCAATAATTCCAATTGAACCTTTAGGATCATAAGAATAGTCATTATTAGGTTCTGCTTCATTAGCAACAATAATTAAAGAGGCATCTTTGTTAAATGTCACCATATCTGGTAAATAACCTGCTTTAACAGTTTTTTGGTGTTGCAAGCTCGCATTGAAAATAACAACTGAACCCCGTAATTGTTTACTTGAATCAAAAGAAGATGTTTTTTCAACAGCTACTGCTAAAAGACCATTTTTATAAGTGAGTGAATTAACACCAGTACCATAAGGATTTAAATCAAGAGAAGCTATTTTGTTAAGTGAGCTTTTATTGTTACTAAAAGTTAATTTTAAAACATCAACCCTATTTTTTTTTCCATTGGTAACAAATACTCTTTGTTGTTTTATATCATAAGCAACAATCTCACTTGCACCTTTTATTTTTGATTCATAAGAGGCAATTTTTTTTATAGAAACTTGTTCATGTGTTTTTTGAGAATTATAACTATTTGCACAACCAGTAAAAACGCTAAGACTAAGTACAAGACTTGTAAGAAGGGTATTTTTCATTGAATTCCTTTTTTAGTATTTTATATCTTCATAGTTACACTAGGGTTACACTAATAAATATTATTTGTGTTAAAATAATTCTTTAAAATACGAAAAGTATTTACACCCGTAAGATAAACATTTTTTACGTAAATTAAGTGAATAAAGGACAGTAATGATTATTAGTGATAATTTTGACGCAGGAAATATTAAATGTATTAATATTAACGATACAGGTGAAATTAATTTAGAGATTAAGAAAGACAATAACTCAGACTTCTTTCAATGGTTTTATTTTAAACTTAGTGGTGCTAAAAATAAAGCATGTACTCTTAATATAATAAATGCAGGTGAGACTTCTTATTCTACGGCTTGGAGTAATTATAATATTGTTGTTTCTTATGATAGAAAAAATTGGTTTAGAATAAAGAGTACTTATGACGGGAAAACCTTAAGTACAGAACATAAACCTTTATATGACGTGGTTTATTATGCTTATTTTACTCCTTACTCAATGGAGATGCACCATGAGCTGATTTCAAAATCTCAAATGTCACCGCTTTGTGAACATATACATTTAGGCCGTACCTTAGATGGACAAGATATGGATTTACTAAAAATAGGGAAAGAAGGGAAAAACAAAAAGATATGCTGGTTAATTGCACGTCAGCATCCAGGGGAAACAATGGCTCAATGGTGGATGGAAGGAATGTTAGAAGCACTTTTAGATGAAGAAGACCCCATCTCAAGAGAATTATTGAAAAATGCAGTGTTTTATATAGTCCCTAATATGAATCCCGATGGTTCTTTAAGAGGAAATTTACGAACAAATGCAGCCGGAGCTAATTTAAACAGAGAATGGTTGCATGCTAGTATGGAAAAATCCCCTGAGGTATTTTTAGTTCGTGCGAAAATGGAAGAAACAGGAATGGATTTTTGTATGGATGTTCATGGAGATGAAGAACTTGCTTATAATTTTATAGATGGTTCAGAAGGAATACCTTCCTGGAATGAAAAAAGACAAGAAGTTCTTGATTTTTTTCAAGAATCACTGTGCAAAGCAAGTCCTGATTTTCAAACAAAAGTAGGCTATGAAAAAGATGTTTATGCAAAGGAAAATGCAACAGTAGGTACGAATTATATGGCTGAAGCTTTTAATGCTTTAGTTATGACACTTGAGATGCCTTTTAAAGATACTATGGAAACACCTAATGAAAAAGTGGGTTGGTCGGCAAAACGTTCAAAAGAGCTTGGGAAAGCAAGTTTAAATGCTTTGTATCAAAGTATTGATAAACTGTAATAATAAGAATTCCATGAAGGAAAAAATATGTCAACAATTAAACTAAGAAATGTTCTTGCACCTGATTTAGAAAGATGTTATGAAATTGAAAGTTTGTCTTATTCAAAAGAAGAAGCCGCAAGTAAAAACAATATGTTAAAACGATTAAATAAATTTCCTCAAGGTTTTTTACTTCTAGAGAATGATAAGGAAATTATTGGTTTTATAAACTCTGGGGCTTGCCATGAAGTAAAATTAAGTGATGAAAGTTTTAAAGAAATGTTGGGACATGATAAGGACGGAAAATACATTGTTGTTATGTCTGTAGTAATACATCCTGATTATCAAAAACAAGGTTTGCTTTCACTTTTAATGAAAAAGTTTATTGAAGACATGAAAAATTTACAAAAAGAAGAAATATTCTTTATTTGTAAAAAAGAATTGATAGCAATGTACGAAAAGTATGGTTTTAAAGATTTAGGGCAATCCTCATCAACTCATGGTGGGGTTATATGGAATGAAATGAGTTTATCATTAATACAAGGAAAAAAATGAACACTAAAAAACAATTGAAAAAAAAGAATACAAATGTATAAAAGAATATTTTTAAATACCATTAGCTCTATTTTAAATAAAAGAGTCGTTTTATTTAGAGCTTTGTTATTGCCGTCTTTATTATTAATTATTTTAAATGCTTTATTTATCAAGGATTTTCATAATTTATATATAGCGGTTCCTTTTTTTATCTTATCCCTGATTGTTAGTATTACTATTGCAATTAGTACACATAGAATTTTATTATTGCAAGATTCAAAGATAAATACCTGGGGTCTTTTTTCTTTTGAAAAACGAGAGTATGAGTATTTTAAAGCTTCTTTATCTTTAATGGTCATTGTTATTATTTCTGCTTTTATTGGTTTAATATTATTTGGTATTCCTACATGGATTTTAGGATATATTTTGGGAGAACAAAGCAGTTCTTTGCTATTAATATTCCTTCCTCTTGCAGTTTTAATATATGTGTGTATTATTTTAAGTAGGGTTTCTTTAATTTTCCCTTCTATTGCGCTTGAAAAAAGTATGGGCTTTAAAGAATCTTGGGATAAAACAAGTGAGCATAAAGTCTTGTGTTTTATTACGATTGTTATTGTACCAATTGTTTTTGCTTTTGGATTAAATTTCCTTATTTCTAACATACTGTCTTTTAATAATCTTCTTTATTATTGTGTTAATGCAATATTAGGAGTATTTACCAATGTATTAATAATCAGTGCTTTGTCTAATACCTATAAATATATTTTTGAAGAAAACGAGGAAGAAATAGAAGACCTTTCTTCAAGAATGACATTAAAAATAAACGACTTTAATCCTATTATTTTAAGTTTTAATACTAAAATAAATTTTGCGAATTTAAAAGAAGATTTAAAATCTCAATATGGGAGCTTAGGTTTTACAAATAAAGTGCTAGATGAAGAAGCTTCTTTTTTATTAGAACATGAAGAAAATAAAGATACTTTTGTCTCTTTAAAAGAAAAAGACAATACCTATATAATAGAAACGCTTAATACACAAAATCCTGATTTATTCATTCTTGAAGAAGAAGACAGGATTTAATATTCTAGTACTTTAGTTGTTTGTTAGCTAAGGTTTTATTTTTTATACTTTCTTTAATTCTTTTTAGAGAAGAAGAAAGTTCTTCTTTGTTATCTTCATTAAACATAAGTTCTTTTGCTTTTAAATAATAAGCAAGGGAACGCTCTAATTCATTGAGTGCTTCATAACTTAAAGCCAGATTGTATAAAGCAATATAAGATTTAGACTTAGTTGATAAAACAAGTTCGTTTAATAGAATATTTGCTTCTTTTATTTGTTTGTTTTTAATAAGACTTAGTGCCTCTTCTAGTAAATCTTCTTCTTTACTGCTGTATTTAATATAGGGAGAATCTAAGAGAATGAAATCTTTATAAGAATACGAGGGCGCAATTATTTTCATAAAATCACTAACAACTTGTTTTTTTAGTTTTGAAAATACTTTTCTATTCGAAGCTTGTCCATAAGGATTATTCGAACACTTTGTTGTTGAATGTGTTGCAGAAAAGTTACCTAAATATAGGGTCTGGGCATTAATAACTTCTGCTATTTCTATTTGAACAAGAAGAAGATATTTTTTTTCTAGGCAAGAAATCTCATATTCATAATATTGAGAACAATATCTTTCCCCTTTTTTATTCTTGAGGTATTGTACACATTTGTTATAATTTGTTTTTTCTTTATAATAGGTATTTTCATCTATTTCTTTTTTGAGTATTTTGCCCCATAAAATGGATTGTGCTTCTTGAAAAGTAAAAACAGGATTTTCTTTTTTTAATTGAATAATGCCTGAGTCTTGTAACACTTGTTCTTTTAAAATATCAGCATGTCTTTCATTATTGATAAGATTAAAATATTTTTTTCCTTCAAAAGAAAGCTTAAACATTTGATCTTTTATTTCTTCTTCTAAATTAATACTGTCGTTCTTAAAGCTTTTAATATGAATATTCTTAATTTTATGCGATTTTATAGCTGAGGGTTCTATACTTCTAATATTTATTTTACTTGAACAAGCGGTGAAAAAAAGAATCAAAAAAAGGCTTAAAAAAGATATATGCATAATAAATCCTAAATGAAATAATAAGGTTTTGTTTCTTATTTATTAAAAATAGCTCTGTTCCTATAAAGTACAGTAAAAATAAATAATAAACAAAGTATGAAAATTAATATTACCGTATTCCAACCATAATATTTATAAATAAGAGTRGGAAGAGCAGAACCTAAAGCGCCTCCAATATAATAAAAACTTAAGTACATACCTGAAGTAAGGCCTTTTTGTTTCTCYAARATTGAATTTGCCATMCCTGWKGCTACTGTATGAATTGTGAACATTCCTATACATAATAAAAACATCAAAATAAAAATCACAGTRTGATTAGAAGAGATAAAAAAGATRCTAATAAGAGTAAAAAAWACTCCTCCTGCAAGAACMGWWYTAATMGAAGWTTTAAAGAAAAGAATAATTTTTCTTGAAAATAAAGCAACAAYAAYACCWGAMCCATAACCTAAATACAATAAWCCAATGCTGCTTTCRTTCATATTGGGAAACAAGTCTTTCATTCTAAAAGGCAGTAGATTTARTAAACCTGCAAAAACAAAGAAAACAGTAAACATTGTTAAATAAATAAGTGCAAAACGCTTGTCTTTTAAAATTAAAAGAATATCTTTTAGTTTGGGTTTGTTCATTTTGGATGAAATATCCAGTTTAAGGTTCCAGATAAAAAGCAAGGAAATAAACAAAGCAAAACTAAGACTAAAAAATACAGCTCTCCATCCAAATTCACTTGCAATAAAACCAGATAATACTCTTCCTATTAAACCACCAAATACAGTTGAGGCCACATAAACTGACATATTAAACTGCACATTGTTTTTATCAATATTGGCCAAAATACTCATAGAAGAAGTAAGTATTGCAGGGACTACTAAACCTTCACATAATCTCATAAATAAAAACATTTCATAGGTACTTGAAAATGCCAAWACAAGATTMGTAAAGAATAAAATAATAGAAGCAACAATGAGCATTTTTTTAGCAGAGATACTTTCTAGTATATAACCATAAAAAATAGGTGCAATTGCCAAACATAATAAAATAATAGCAGTAAACAAAGATGATTGGGTCATGCTTACATGAAACTCTTCTGCTAAAATTGGCTGTAGAGGTTGGGTTGCATACATAATTGAGAGCACCACAATAATATTATAAATAATAATTCCAAGAGCTTGTTTATTCATATTTTACTTTTTTTAAAGGAGTATAGCAGTAATTAGYAACAAGAAGAGAAACTAGACTCTTTCTTGTATAAATCTCCACAAGTCTTCRCAATCTTCTACTATATAATYTGCRCCTGCWWCTAATAGTTCTTCTTTAGGTCTAAAGCCCCAMGCAACTCCTATACTTTTCATMTTGGCRTGTTTTGCTGTGTTCATRTCTGTGGGAGTATCTCCAATAAAATATATWTCWYMWGGATCAATATTRAGTTKTTTKGCAATATGYAGWGCGCCTTGGGGGTGGGGTTTTTTAGGAACGTCCATTTTTTGACCATGAACTTCTAAGAACTCATATTGGGAAAATAAACTTTTGATATATCTGCATGTTAAGTCATGAGGTTTATTGGACAAAATAGCCAATTTGATAGGAGTAGTTTTAAGAGATTCTAATAAATTATAAATACCTTCATAAGGACGTGAGCTGTGATTTACTTGTTTATCGTATTTATCTCTTAGGGCCTGCGTTATTGTTTGGATTATTTCTTCTTTCGTATTTGCAGGAAGTACCCTTTTTACTAAAGATAAAGGTCCATCTCCTACAAATCTTTTGTATTCATCAATTTCATAAACAGGATAATTAAAATCTTTTAATATTGTATTCATACTTAAGGCTATTTCTTCTAGTGAGTTTAATAAGGTTCCATCTAAATCAAATATAATTGCTTTCATTTTATTCCTTTTTGTAGTTCTTATTATAGTCAAAATATGAAATATACGTGATATACTATTCTTCTTAAATAAAAGGAATATTATGATTGACTTTTTTTCCCAAATGCCTTATTTCCAAGAATTAGCAACTATAACTGTTGTAGCTATTTTTATGGCTATTAGTCCAGGTGCTGATTTTGTGATGGTAACAAGAAACAGTATTTTCTACTCAAGAAAAGCAGGAATTTATTCGGCACTTGGTGTTAGTATGGCAATTTGGGTTCATGTTGCTTATTCAATTGCTGGTTTGGCTGTAATTATTTCAAGTTCAGTTGTTTTATTTTCAATTTTAAAATATTTAGGAGCTGCTTATTTAATCTATATTGGTTGGAAAACATTTACATCTAAAGCTATGATGGACTTAGAAAAAAATGATGAAACAGCTAATCTTAGTAATCTAAAAGCCTTTAAAATTGGATTTATAACCAATGTTTTGAATCCAAAAACAACCATATTTTTCTTAAGTATTTTTACACAAATAGTTACTCTTGATACTCCAGTATTTTTACAGTTGATTTACGGTTTGATTATTTCACTGGCACATTTTATTTGGTTTGGAATCATTTCGTGTACTTTAACTCATCCTGTTTTGTTAAAAAAGTTTCAAGCTTCTAAACATATAATAGAAAAAGTAGTAGGAACTGTACTTATTGGGTTTGGAATAAAAGTGGCACTCGTTAATAATAATTAATAATTAATTATTATTGACAAAAAAAATACATTTTGCTAAAATTTGACAAACGATAGGTTGGAATTATGGCACTTAAAAAAACATCTAAAGAAGAAATACTAAAAAATTCAATAAAACTATTTAAAATAAAAGGTTATCACAATACCTCTATGTCTAATATTGCGGATGACTGTGGTTTAATCAAAGGCAGTTTGTATCATCATTTTAAATCAAAAGACGATATTGGTCTGGAAGCATTAAAATATATACATCAATATTTTGAAAAGAATATCTTTAGCGTTGCTTATAATAAAAAACTCAACTCAAAAGAAAAAATTACTCTTTTTATAAAAAAAACGGATGAATATTTTTTAAAAAGCAAAGGGGGATGTCTTTTAGGCAACTTAGCTTTAGAAACAAGTTCCTCAAATAAGATGTTTAGAGATGAAATACTTGCCTATTTTAAAGCTTGGGAAAATGCCCTTGTAGCTATACTTGAAATTGAATATGATGATGAAACCTCCCTTTCTTTTGCGCAAGAGTGTGTTGCTTTAACCCAAGGTTCTATCATGATGATGAATTTAACAAAAAATAGCGAGAATTATTTAAAAATTGGGAAAAAATTAATTAAATTATTCTAGCTTTTTAAAAAGACTTATTTTTTTGTAAATAGTCTGTTGTTATTAATTATTACTTCTTTGAATTTAAGATAATCTAATCTTTAAATGATTCCTTATGGTCAATTTTTTTGATTTTAGCTACAATAGCGTAAGAGAAAAAACTAGGAAAACAATGAACTTTAAACAAATATCAATAGCACTTTATGCAACATACCTAACGAATAAATACGGTTTTTTACTTAAAAGAACTAAAAATACACAAGAAAAAATGTCTTTACGTTTAGAATATGCAAAAACATTAATGGGCAAATTAAATATTTCTGTTGAAATAATTAACAAAGAACTTTTACCAAAAGAGGGACAGTTTGTCCTGATTTCGAATCATAGAAGTATTATTGATCCTTTAATTATTCAACTTGCTCTAGAAGATACAGATATTAATGGTTACTGGATTTCAAAAAAAGAGCTGTACAATTCTTTTTTCTTTGGAACTTTYACTAGAAATGCTTGTACTATYTTATTAGACAGAGAAGCAGCTTCYATGAGTCCTTTTTTCAAAGAAACAAAAAAAGTAGTWAAAGAAGGAAGTTCWATATATATWTTYCCWGAAGGAACTAGAAATAAAAGCAAAAAYCCTTTAGGTGAATTTAAAGAAGGCTCTCGCTTAATTGCATTAAAAAATAGGCTTAATATTTTACCTGTTTATATAAAATCCAATGCAAATGAAATATTAAAAGAAGCGATTAATAAAAGAACAAAAAACTTAAAGATTCAAATTGAAATTGGTGAGATAATTGAATATAAGAATAAATTACCATTAGAGCAGAATTATAAAAATATTTTTAATATAAAATAGTTTTTCTTTTATAATTTATGATATTATTCAATCAATAAAATAATAGGGTTAGCATGAAAATAGTAGACATTAGCAATGAAGCCATCACAAAAGAAGAAAAAAAACTAATACAAGACGATTCTAATACAAATGTCGCTTTTTTTATTCATTTAAAAGAGTTTAATGACGAGGTTAGAAATGAATTACAAACACGTTTAGAAGAAGTGTTTTTATTTGCAAAAGGTGTTGATTGGAAATTTGACAGTTTTGGTATAGAACAAGCCAGATCTAGAAAAAAAGACATCTTAGGTTATTTTGTATTTAAAACAACCAATGTTGARAAATTGCAAAAGCTTTTTATAAATGAATTTAAAGATTATGAAAATGCGCAAAARATTTCTTGTTCAGTAGCTAAATACGAGAAAGTGGAAGAAAAATTCTTYCAAATYGAAGTATAAAAAMWCTATAAATTATTCGTCTTTTTTGTAGCGTTTACCGTTTAAGAACATTACTAAATCAAGACGTATTTTTTGTTTAGACTTAAGTACTAAGAACTCTTCATTATTCTCCAAGGTCATAGACGATATATAGTCTTTTATTTTAAGCTCAAGAGAATTGTTCTCTTCTTCTAAATAAATGATTGTTGTGGGGATYTGRCGTTGGATTATTACGTTTAATTGATCATAAAAYTCGCATGTAACTGGTTTATACATTAATATCTCTCTTTTAAAATTTTAACTTTTTTTATTTTTAATAAACAATAATCGCCCTGATTGGTATAAAGTGTTTCTTCTGTAATTTTTAGAGCTTTTACCTTCTTAAGCTCTACGTCTTTATGGCTAAAAGAAATATAGTTTTTGTCTTTTATTGCTTTTCGTAAAAATAAGAATTCAATATTCATTATTTTAGTATCTTATCAATAAGTTCTTTGTATTTTACTTCAATAATATGTCTTTTTTTCTTTAAAGTATTGGTGAGTTCTTCKCCCATTTTAAAYTCTTTTTCTAAAAAGTGAATATTTTGCAGTTTTTCAAAGGCTTTAAATCCATGTTTTTTATGYAAGAGYTCATTYAATTCTTTTTTAATAGAGTTWAGAATWTGCTTRTCTTCTTTTAGATGTTCTACKGATTCAATTACTTTGTCAAATTTYTTAAAAATAAAATCTTTTAAACTTTCAACATCTGGAACTATTAATAAACCAAGMCCTTTTTTATCTTGCCCTATTAACATAGAGTCATTAATAAAAGGCATAATAGAAATTGCGGATTCAATTCTGGAAGGATCAACATTTTCTCCATTTGCTAGAACAATTATTTCTTTTAATCTTCCTGTTAAAATAAGCTCACCCTTAATAGTRAATTTTCCTAAATCRCCTGTTTTTAAGTAAKCATCTTTTGTAAAGTTCTTTTTATTTTCTTCTTCATTATTAAAATAACCCTGCATTACTTGAGGACCTTTAACTTCTAGTGTTCCTACAATCCCAGGATCAACTTCTATGCCTTGTTCATTTACAATACGTAAAGAGGTACCTTTAAACGCAGGTCCTAAGGTTGCAAAGGTATTACAATCTAATCCACGTCCTGCTATTAAAGGAGAGGTTTCTGTCATACCGTATGAATTCACAATTCTAATGTCTAAAGCATCAATCCACTCTTCAATATATAAAGGTAATGCTCCACCGCCTGAAATTGCTAGTTTTAATCTTCCTCCAAATTTTTTTTGTACCAAAGAAAGTTTTTTCTTTGCAAAAACATTTAGGGGGTATAATAAAATAATTTTGGAAAGTGCCAGTGATTTTTTTAAAACACTGCTTGTTAAACTTTCTTTTTCAAAAACAGGAAGCTCATCTTTTAAGATTCGCATATTGTGTTTATATGTTTTTGAGATATCAACCAGTTTATAGAAAATAGCTGCTTTTTTAGGATCTTGTGACAGTTTAGCATTGATTTTTGTATACATAGATTCCCATAACCTAGGAACAGTTGCTACCATTGTTGGTTTATATTTTTCTAAATCAGTAGAAAATGTTTTAACAGAAGAATAAATAATCGTACATCCTTTTGAGATAGCGACGTATTCAGCAGCTCTCTCAAATACATGCCATGAAGGTAAGATCGATAACCAAACATCATCTGATACTAAACGAATAGCATGTGGAATAGTATCAATATTATAAATCATATTTTTATGACTTAACATAACTCCTTTAGGTTTTCCGGTGGTTCCAGAGGTATAAATAATAGTAAAAGTATCTTGGGCATCTAAAACATCGACTTGTTTAAAAAAATGTTCTTGATCTTCTTTTGAGATAGTAATTTTATCTGTTTCTTCTTTGTAGGAATAGTATTCTTTATTGTGAATACTCTCTATTACAAAAATAGATTTTAACGTGTGCTTTTTTAGTATTTCTTTATATTCATCATAGGTTTTTTCATGCTCCAAAATCAAATATGAGCAGGATGCATCTTCTAGAATAAAAGAGAGTTCATCACAAGGGGTATCAATTCCTCTTGGTACTAATATTGCTCCAATAGAAATAACAGCCAAATCGGTAATAATCCATTCGTATCTGTTATCAGAAACAAACATTATTTTATCACCTTTTTTCATTCCATTTTTTTTAAAAAGTAGAGAAAGAGTAATTACATCATGTAAAACTTGTTTATAGGAAATAGAATATTCAGAATTTCCCACTCTGTAGACAAAAGCCAGTTTCTCACTGTTTTTATTGTAGGTTTGAAGAAACATATCTAGAAGATTTTTATAATTCACATAATGCCTTTTATTGTATCTGACAAATAAAAATTAAAACATTATTTTACATGCTTAAATTCTTAAGTTATATAATAAAATAGCATAATTCGCTTGTATTTGCCCTAAAAGAAATAAGTAGAAATAATTATGTATCTGTATTAAAGACTATTTTTTATCTGTACTTATTTTGCCATTTGCAGATATTAAAATTGCTAATTTTTTGGTTGAATCAAATTGGGAAAGGATAATGGATAAAATCACCATTAAGGGAATAGATAAAAACATACCAATGGTTCCCCACATCATTCCCCAAGCAACCAGTGAAAAGATAACAACAAACTGAGAAATGTTAAGTTTATCTCCCATAAGTTTGGGTTGAATTATATTTCCAAGTAAAAATTGTATAAATGCCAAACATGGAATTAATGCAAATGCAAAACTGATATCACTTAAAGAAACCAGTGCAAATAATGAAGGAATTAAAACAGCTATGATACTACCAATAGTAGGAATAAAGTTTAGAATAAAAGCAATAAATCCCCATAGTGGAGCGCCTTCTAAAGAGAAAAAACTACAAATTAAGTAGGTTAAGATTCCTGTACATAAACTAATAATGGTGGTGATATAAATATATGTTTTTATATTTCCAGCAATTGCATGAAGTATTTTTTCTACTTTTTCTTTTTTATCTTGATTTGGGAACAAAGCTTTTAGTTTTGCATCAAAATATTGTTGATCTAAGAGTAGGAACATTACATATAAAATTATCTGTAAACTGTTAGAAAAGATAGAAGAAAAAAGTCCCAAAGCTTTATTAATCAAAGAAGCGATGGATATTTGTTGCATTATTTTGTTAAGTTCTTGTGTTATATCTATACTTAAATCAGAAGACAAATTCGCAATAAGTAAAGAAAGCCTTTCATCAATACCACTTAAACTTGAACCTAGGTCTGCAATATTAAGTGCAATAAAGGTAGTGATTTTAAACAGTGAAAAGAATATAAATATAACAGCAAAAGGTAAAACGAGTTTTTTAGCGTATTTGTATTGAAATATTCTTAGTTTCTCAAGACTAGAAACTAGAGCATTGATTAAAAACCAAATTAAAAAAGCAATTGCAATTGAAGACAATAGCCCTGATAATTTACTTAAAGAATAAACAATTAAAAATACACAAGCAAGAAAATAAAATGCATTTGCTAGGGTACTTGTATTGATTGATTTTAAATCTTGCATAAACGTTCCTAAAATATAATATAGGTATTATTACAGATTTTTACAAAATATTATATGTTTATGCTTTTTTAATCACATCTTTTTCTAAATTTTGAGATAATAGGCTTAAAGGATAAAGATGACTTGGGCTAAGATTATTAAAGAAGAAGAAAAAAAAGAATATTTTATTACATTACAAAAAGATATACTCAATAAATATAAAAACACAGTTGTTTTCCCTAAATATAAAGATATTTATGCTGCATTTTCTTATACAAAATTTGATGATATAAAAGTGGTTATTTTAGGACAAGATCCTTATCATGGAGAAAATCAAGCGGAAGGTCTGGCTTTTTCAACGCCCAAAGAGATTAAAAATCCTCCCTCAATGAGAAATATATTAAAAGAAATAAAAGATGATTTAAAAAGAGATTCTGTCTGCTTAGATGGCAATTTAATCCCTTGGGCAAAAGAAGGGGTGTTTTTATTAAATACTATTTTAACCGTAGAAGAAAGTAAAGCAAAGTCCCACCATAAAATGGGATGGGAACAATTTACAGATGAAATCATAAAAAAAATATCACAGTATAATAAAAATGTAGTATTTATTTTATGGGGTGCAAATGCTATTAAAAAAGAGAAATTGATTGATGAAAGGAAACACCATATTCTTAAAGGTGTTCACCCTTCTCCTTTGTCATCTTACAGAGGTTTTTTTGGCTCAAAGGTTTTTTCAAAAACAAATGCTCTTTTAATAAAAGAAGGAAAAGAGCCAATTACTTGGTAAATTATTCGTTTAATTCTTCTAAAAATTTAACAATATTACCTAAATGAATTTTTATAATAGAAATATAAATAAAGCCTACAAATAATACATTAAAATGAATAATTGCTTGATCAAAAGGAACAAGCATAGTAAAAGCAGCTCCTATTATAATGAACACAGGATATAAAAGCTTGTTTAAGGCTATTTGGTACGTAAGTTTATCCTGATATTCTTTGAGATTATTTGTAATATAAGTTTTGTTTTCTTGACTTAACTTATTGTTTTCTTTGATTTTACCTAAATCTTTTACAACTTCAATGACTTTCTTATATCCGAAATACTGTCTGAAAATCATTATTAAACCAATAATTGACAAAAAGCTAGTGATTAATTCTAGGGGAATATCTTGCACTACGTTCCTTTGATTTTATTTCAAACATTATACACTTATTATTAATAAAATCAAGTTTATAAATAATTTATAAACTTACTAAATTAAGAAATATTAGTATATAATTTTTAATATTATTTAAAAGGATCTTTCTATGATTAAATTATTCGYAAGTTTGGTATTAAGTGTAAGTTTTTTATTGGCAACAATAAATTTAAATACGGCWAATAAAGATGAATTAATGAGCATAAAGGGTATTGGAAATAAAAAAGCAGAACAAATCCTAATGTACAGAAAAACAAATTCATTAAATAATGCAATGGATTTAAAAAACATAAAAGGTTTTGGAAAAAAAATCATATCAAATGTGAAAAATGATGTGAAGAAAAAATCTAATATGAAAAAGAAAAAGAAAAAGAAAATGAAAATGAAAAAAGAATCAAAATAATACTTAGTTTTCTAAGTATTGTTTTTTCACAACTTAGCTACAATACTTAAAAAATAAAGATAATCCTTGAAAATATCAATCAATTCTGCCTGTCCTTGTAACAGCAATTTAAAATACAAAAAATGCTGTTTGCCCTTACATAAAGGAAGTGCTGCTCCTACTGCTTTAAAACTCATGCGTTCGCGCTTTAGTGCTTATGTTTTACACCTTCCTAAGTATATTTGTAAAACGACTCATTTTGATAATAAAGACTACACTAATGACAAAAAATCATGGGAAAAAGACATAAAAGTATTTTGTGATGAAACCAGCTTTTTAAAACTTGAAATTATAGAAACTGCCTCAAATGATAGTTATGATTTTGTGACATTCAAAGCAAGTTTAAAGCAAGATAATCAAGATGTTTCTTTTATAGAAAAAAGTACTTTTGAAAAAATAAATGGACAGTGGTTGTATAAAGATGGAATATTTTTAAATGAGGAAAAACAATGAATATTTTATTAGCCCCAGCTGAGAGTAAAAGTACAGGAGGAGCAGAAGCTAGTTTTAACATTAAAAACTTTTTTCTAGAAGCTAATTTTGATAAAAGAAAAGAAGTGCTGGATTTATATGAAACTCATGTAGAAAATTTAAGCCATGAAGAATTATCTTCTTGGTTTTCACTTAAAAAGATGAGCGAAGTCGTACGCTATAAAGAAAGCCTACTTCATAAGGTAGGGAAAAAAGCTATTCTAAGATATACCGGTGTTGCTTTTGATGCAATTGCATATGAGAGTTTGAATAAAGAGGCACAAAATTATATAGATGAAAATGTAATTATTTTCTCAAATTTGTTTGGACCTATTAAAGCTAAAGATATCATTCCAGATTATAAGTTCAAACAGGGTGCAAAGTTACCTGGGTTTAATCTTGAGAAGTATTATTTAGAGCATTTTTCCAAAAGTTTGGATGCTTGTTTGGATGATGAAATTATAGATTTAAGAGCAGGTTATTATGAGAAATTTTATAAATGTACTAATAAAAAAGTACTTTGTTTTAAATTTTTAAAAGATGGAAAAGTCATATCTCATTGGGCAAAACATTATAGGGGTATACTTTTAAATGTCCTTTCAAAAAACAATATACAGACATTTAGTGAATTCATACACTTAAGTATTCCTGGTTTAGAAGTTATTGAAATAGAAGAAAAAAAGAATGTAAAAACAATGATTATGAGAATAACTTAATAATTTTAATATTTTAAAAGGAATTACTGTAATATGAGCATATGATAGCAATAAATACGGAATTACTTAACAAAATAACAATTTTATATATAGAAGATGATGATGAAACTAGGAAAAACCTTGTAGGTGAAAGTGTGAAATTATTTAAAAAAGTCTATGCAGAAACAAATGGTTTAGATGGATTAAATACCTATAAAAAGAATAAAGATAGTATAGATGTTATTGTGAGTGATCTTCATAGCTCAATCTTATCTGGCTCTGAACTCTTAAAAGAAATTAGACTAATACATAAAGATATTCCTTTTATTTTTTCAACTGACCATACAGAACTTAAGCATGTATTAGAATCAATTCAACATAAAACAACAGAATGTTTAACAAAACCTATTGATATTAAATATCTTTTTGAAAGAGTATCTTTTGTTTATGAAGAAAGTTTTTTAAAACAAAAAAACTTTCATCAAAAAGAAGAAAGTCAAAGATATTTAGATGCAGTTAATAAAGTAGCAATAGTTTCTAAAGCAGACCTAAGAGGAAATATTACTTATGCAAATGATATTTTTTGTGATATCGCTCAATACCAATTAGAAGAACTTATAGGTAAGTCTCATAATATTATAAGACATCCCGACACTCCAAGTGAGCTGTTTAAAAAGTTATGGTCAGATTTGAAAAGTGGTAAAACATGGCAAGGCAAGATAAAAAATAGAAGTAAGTATGGAACAACTTATTATGTAAATGCTACTATTTCACCTATATATGATGATTTAGGAAAAGATATTATTGAGTATATTGCAATTAGATTCTTGACAACAAATGATGAATTAGAAAAAAGAGAATTCAAAAAAAGAGTTCTTGCGAACATACAAGTGAATAAAAAGATTCACCTGGAAAAAGTAAATCACATTAATATTTTGGAAAATAAATTAAAGCGTTATGAAAATGTCTCTGGTTTAGAAGCGGTTTTAAAAACAGAGCGAAAAAAATCAGCTACCCTAGTTGCCCAAGTCAATCATTATGAAAAAATAATTACTACCTTAAAAAACAATCATGAAAAATTTATCAAATCTTTTAATGTGAAAGTTAGAAATACCTCAGATCTTTCTATTGTGCTAACAAAAGAAAATAAAAAACTAGCAGAAAATTTAATAAACATAAAAGATGAAATGAAAAATAAGAAAAAAGATTTAAGACTTGCAAATAATCGTATTGATTCTCAAAATAAAACCATTAGAGACTTAAGAGATGTCATTGATTCCTTAGAAAAGGAAGCAAAAAATTTAAAACTAAATAACTTTTTTGACTCCTGAGCTGAAAACTAAAGCTAAAGCAGAAAAAATAGCAGAATATAAAAACAAATAATCTCTATACAAAGAATAAAAAAGTATTAACGTTTAAGTTTTTGAAAGAGAGAAAAGTACTATCTTATTGGGCTATACATTGATTTATTTATTATGAATATAGAATAAACTTAAACTTGTTTGTTCACTTTTGACATAAAGAACAGTGAACAAGCAGCAAAAAAAGCGGATGACAAAAATAAATACTCTCCGTATAAATATCCTGCTAATAAAGCTCCTATAAAACCACCTAAACCATAAGCCACCCCATACATAAATTGTTGGGCAAGTTTTTTATTATCATAGAGTGTATACAAAAATATAATTACGGATGAGTGGTATAATCCAAAAGAAAATGCATGCATTCCTTGTGTTACATACGTAAGAAATAAAGACTGCGGGAATAAAAATAAAATCATCCATCTTAGAACGGTCAAAGATAAACAAAATAAAAGTATATTTTTAAGATTTCTTTTTAAGAGAGGACCTTGAAAATACAGCATTACTATTTCACAAAGAATTCCAAAACTCCAAAGGTAAGATACGGTTTCTAAAGAAACACCATGTTCTGTTTCATAAATCGTAAAAAAGTTATAAAAAGAACCAAAACTCATTTGCATAAAAAACAGACTTACCCAAAATGGCCAGTATTTRAAAAATGAAAAAGGTTTTTTGGAKCCTGCATCGTCATGWGATACATCATGTTTAAGYAATATTAGWGAYAATATAACGGTTGCAATATTKGCAAAAAGAAAAAAGTGTAAAGCAATAAAAGGWGATGATAAAAAYTTAGCAAGWACAAGTGCAATTACCATRAARCCAATAGAGCCAAATAAACGAGATTTACCATATCTTTCTTTACCCAGATCTTTTAATGCAATAATTTCGATATAAGGAAGTATTAAACTCAAAGATACGCCAAGCAGAGCATTTGCAAACATAAAAGCATAAAAGTTATCAAGAGTAAAATAAAACGATGATGTAGCTATCGTAGAGCAYGCTAGAGCTATTTTAAATACTTTTGCGTCCAGTTTAATTAGTTTTAAAAACAAAAAGGGAGTTAAAAATCTCATAAGTGGTGCTAGAGCATATAAAATACCAATTTCACTCGCGCTGTATCCTACATCTAAAAGAACTTTAGGCATAAAAATTACGTAAACAGCAGTTGCGGAAAAGTAAAAATAGTAAAATGCAGATATATTAAAAAAAAGCATTTATTTTTTGTCTAAAATAATAGTATTWGAAATWATATCCTGTATTGTTTTTTTGTCTTTTCTAAAAAATGGTACAAAAAGTAAAAAGAATGAAATAATACTAAGCAGAGTAATAAGATATCTAATGATTGCTTGTAATAGTGAGATTCTTGAATAGTTTTTATCATCTAGAACTTCTAGTTCATATGCTTTGAGTCCAGGGGTTTGTTTTTTTGCAATCCACATGATYACAATTAATGGAAGATGAAGCGCTAAAATAGTCAACCATCCCATTGCTCTGTTTTGAGAGAAACTATCTCCTCCATCCATAATGACATACATTACAAGGTAAACAATAGGAGTGGTTAATAAAAAGCTGTCTAATAAAAAAGATTTAAAGCGAGAAGAAAGACGTGCAGATAAAACACTTATATCTAAAGGTTGTTTATTTGCTTTTTGCTTTATTTCTCGATTAATCTCTCTTCTTCGCATTAATTACCTCTTGAGCCTGGTTTATAAGCAGTACTTCCATCTTTACATAATGGGCAGTCTTTTTCTTCGTACATTTCAAAAGTAAAATCCTCTAAAGCAAACAGAGGTTTATCTAAAGGAAGTTTACAAGAAGATGTAGCTTCTAAATCACTGTTTTCTCTTGAACAAAAACCACGATTAGCAAGTGCAGCGTAAGCAACAACATTTCCACCTGATTTTTCTACTTCTTTAGCCGCTTCTAGTGCAGAACCACCTGTTGTGATAATATCTTCACAAATGATATATTTTTCATTTTCTTGAACTTCAAAACCACGTCTAATAGTCATAATACCTTCAACACGTTCAGCAAAAATAAATCTTACATCTAAAGCAGTTGCTAGGGCAAAACCAGAAATGATTCCGCCTAAAGCAGGAGAACATACAGCATCAATTTTAATGCCAGAAGCTATAATTTGTTCAGCCAATGCTTCAGCTAATAGTTTTGCTGTTTTAGGATTTTCTAAAACTTTTGCACTTTGTAAATAAAACTGCGAGTGATTACCCGAACTTAATTTAAAATGACCCTCTAATAAGGCTTGTGAATCTTTATATATAATTGCTACATTCATCATTATACCGTCAAAATTTCTTGTTCTTTAGTTCTTAGCGTACTATCAGCAGAAGATACAGCAGCATCCGTTATTTTTTGGATTTCGTCTTGTGCTCTTTTTTGTTCATCATCAGTAATTTCTTTGTCTTTATGTAAAACTTTTACTTTATCATTAGATGCTTTTCTAATATTTCTGATTGCAATTTTTGCATTATCAGTCATAATTTTGGCACCCTTAGCACTTACTTTTCTTTGGTCAACAGTCATTGGAGGAAAAAACAATTTAATAATCTCACCATCATTGTTTGGGTTTACTCCAATGTTTGCATTTTGAATAGCTTTTTCAATATCACCTAAAAGATTTTTCTCCCAAGGATTAACAGCTATTGTAGTTGCATCAATTGCTAATACTGAACCAACTTGATTTAAATCAGTCATTGTTCCATAATAATCAATTTTAACTCCATCTAATACTGAAACAGTTACTTTCCCTGTTCTAAGTGATTTATAATCTCTTTTTAAGGCTTCAAGAGATTTTTCCATGTGTTCTTTTGTATCTGAATAGATTTCATTTAACATATTTTTTCCTGTATTTTAAATTTGAGTTTTGAGCTAATTTTTTGGATTATAGCATGTTTATGCTTGTAAAGGGGAGTTATGGAGTGTTATTATTTTAAGTTATGAATAAAAGTATTAAATACAAATAGCCTAAGCTATTTATATTTAAAATAAATTATTTTGAAGGCAGTGTTGGTACTACAGGTGCAGCTGGTGCATCTGCTTTAGATGGAATTAAAGATTCAACTTTAACTCCATCAACTACTGAATCAAGTTTCTGTTGATTGTAAAAGTATCCAAGTGCTAAGGTGTTAATAATAAATAACAGGCCTAAACCCATTGTTACTTTAGTTAAAAAACCACCTGGACCTTTTGCTCCAAATAGTGAGTTATTGCTTCCACTATACGCACCTAGGCCTATACTAGAACTTTTTTGTAATAATACAGCGATTACAACGAATGCTGCTAAAACGAATTGTACAATTAATAGAGTAGATGTCATCTATTATCCTTATGTAAAAATGGAGTGTATTTTATCAAAAATTTATTAAAAAAAGGTTAAAATCACAAAAATATATTTAAATAATACAAAAGTAGGTCTTTTTGTCTAAAAAATCCGTTCACAAAGAGTTTTCAAAACACTCTAAACAATACAATAACTATAATATTATTCAACAAATTGCTGCAAAAGCAATGATTAGGGATGTGAAAAGTAAAGCAAAAAATATTTTGGAACTGGGTTGTGGTTCGGGGCAAGTGTATAAGAATATTTCTTGGAACTTTGATTCTTATACTGCTATGGACTTTTCTTCTTCTATGTGTGAATTACATCCTAAAAATACTAAGACTACAGTTAAGTGTCTTAATTTTGATGAGGATGCATTTTTTTCTTATTTAGATGATAAACATTATGACTTAGTACTTTCATCATCAGCCTTACAGTGGTCAAAGGATTTAGGCAGAATAATTCAAAAGTTATCATGCATTACAAATGAATTACATGCCGTGTTATTTACCTCAAATACGTTTAAACGTATTCAAAATATAAGTAAAAAAAAGTCACCTATTTTAAGTGAAGAGAAAATAAAAGATGCATTTTTAAAATATTTTTCTTGTGAATTTGAAACAATACTTTATAAGCTAGAATTTACTTCTAAAAAAGATTTATTTAATTATATAAAAAAATCAGGGGTTAGTGGAGAGACTAAACTAAGTTTTAAAGAAGCTAAGTCTTTATATAAAGAGTATGATTTAAATTATTTGGAATTTGAAGTGATTTATATTAAAGCATTTAAAAAATAAATCTTTAAAAACTTATGTGATTCATTTCTTTTTCTAAGTCATATAATTCATAACGAATTTCTTTAAAAACTTCACTCTTATTAGTAGTAAGTAGTTTTGTCAGCTCTTCTAATACTCTTGCACTTTCTTGAGCACGTTTGAAGTTGGCTATTAGAATACTTTTAAGGTTTTCTCTTTTTTGTTCTGAAGACGTGGTTTTTTTAAGAACATCATTTTTGATATCTCTTGAATCTAGTAGTTCATTATAAAGATTGATTCTTGATTGATGGCGCAGTTCTTTTAATCGTTTGGCAGTATTCTTGTCATTGTATGCGTATCTGAATATATCTTCTACAACACGGATTCCCTCACGTAAACGATTTAAATTGGCATCTATTAGTCTTAGTTCTTGTTCACTCATTAAATAAACAACTCCAAGAGGAGATGTTTATTAGTCATCACTTGAATTCATAATTCCAAGAATTTGCAATAAAGAAACAAATAGATTTAAAAAATCTAAGTATAAAGCTAAAGCAGCTTCAATTGGAGAATCATAATTACCTTTTAAAATTTGCTGAGTATCATATAATATGAATGCAGAAAATAATAAAGCACCTGCACTAGCAATTCCTAGTTGTAATAATGACGATTGAATAAAGATATTTGAGATTCCAGCAACAATCATAATGATTAAAGCAATGAATAACATTTGTCCCATAGACGAAAAGTCTCTTTTAGTAGTCATTGCAAACATTGAAATTCCACCAAATGCAACGGATGTCATCAAAAATGCTTGCCCTACAATTGATGCGCCTGCTGGCATTGCGAAAATTGAAGCTAATAAAGGAGCAATCATTAGCCCTGTTAAAAATGTAAATAAAAACAATACAGCTAAGTTGACACCTGGAGTATGTTTAACTCTGGGAATTACAAACCAAACTAGGCCAATAACTACTGCAAATAAAATCCATGATACKGGAGCAACTAATAAATGAACGATATCCAGTCCTATATAAGCTCCTGCTGTTGCTGCTAAAAGTGATCCTGCAAATAGTTGATAGGTAGCTTTTAAGAAGCTCATCATTCTTTCTTTTGAAGAATCCTGTGCTTGATCTTGAGATGAATTATTTGATAAATAATCTCTGTTGTACATTATATATCCTTTTTGATAATATTTAATTGTTGATATTCTATTATGAAACTCTTTAGTTTATCTTTAAATCAACTTACTATAGAGTATATACTTTATATGTAAATGAAAAATTAACACATATTTGCNTANTTTNA
>NVWN01000017.1 GCA_002733685.1 Arcobacter sp.
TATGATAGAACTAAATGGATGTAATTATGAATGTGCCAGTAAAATTCCAATGAATCTTGTTGATGATAAATGGAAGTTTTTAATTATTTGGTCTCTATCTTCTAAACCGCTTCGTATTAATGAACTCTCAGAAATGATTCCAGATACCTCTCAAAGAACCTTATGTCGTAAACTGAATGCGCTAGAAGAAGTATCTTTGATAAAAAGAATTGTATATCCAGAAGTTCCGCCTAGAGTTGAATTTGCATTAACGTCTCATGGAGAAAAACTTTTAGATGTATTTGGGGCAATGGAGAAATGGGGTTTACAGTATGCAAAAGAAATGGGTGGGAAAATAGAGCAAGGGCACTGTTCTAAATAACTGCCCTCCTCTACGTTCTAAGGAAAAACAGAACTATTAGCTAAAGAAGAAGGACAAAATAAAGAAGCTGTGGATTTTATATTTCCACTTCTTCTTTGTTATTAAAAAATTTACGCCTCGTTGAAAATATTCATTCTTAATAATAAATCTTCAAAATAACTATATAAGATTATTTATTTTCTACTATCTTAATACTTACCAAGTGCTTTATTAATTTGAAGATAAGCTTCAATGGGTGTAGTTTCAAAGTACTTCATATTGTATTTTTGGGCAATATCTTTTGTCATTTTCTGAACTTTTAGTAAAGAAAATCTTGGAGCATGAGGAAATAAGTGATGTTCAATTTGAGTATTTAAACCTCCATAAAACCAGTGTACAATAGCCCCGCCTTTTAAAGATCTACTCGTTCTCATTTGAAATTCTAACCAAGTCATTTCTTTTCGTTCTTTATTAGTAAATACTTCACAGCCCAAATGATTCGTAATAAAACCAAAAGACAACCAAGCTGAAAGACTTACATATAAGGTTGCAAAAGTAATAAGTGCACTTCCTAGAGGTAAAAGATAAAATACCAAACCCCAAATAATTGGCCAATGCAAAAGCATCAAAGCAAGTTCACCAAAATGTTTATTCTTTATCACATAATTATATGACTGTGCAATAAAAGCAGGATACATAAAAAACATAGCTCCCCAAAATATAGGATATTTTAAGAATCTAAGTGTTTTGTTATTTCCTTTATTATTAGGAGTAAAAGCCCCATCCATTGCTCTTATGTCCTCATCTTTTTCAGGAACATTACAATAAGTATGATGATTCTCATTGTGTTTAAAAATCCACCATGAAGATGAGTTTGTGATAGCTAAAGCAGAAAAAGGATAACTCAAAAGAAGTGAGAGTTTTTTGCTTTTAAAGTATTGTAAGTGAAGTATATCATGAGATACAAAAACAGATCTTGTAAATAAAAGAGCCATAAAAAGACCTAGAAGTATTGGATTCCATAGTGCAATTGTTGTAAATACGATAACAAAAGAAACAAGTATTGCAATCATTTCTATTGATCCTCTAATAGGTACTCTTTTTAATAAGCCTGCTTCTCTTACACTTGCTCTTAGTTCTGCAAATACATCTGGATAAGCTTTTGATGTGTTTGGATTCTCCATTAAACGTCCCTTTTTTGTAATTATATTTGAATTGTACCATTTAAGACGGAAATTGTCACTACATAATAATTATTTTTGATTTAAACTTGTGATATTGGGAACTTTTACTTAGAATCAACGCAAAAAAAACCCAATATTCATCAAAAATTAGATAATAATTATAAAATTTTTCTTAAATCATTAAAGTACTTTATATATTTTAGAATTATTGAGTGTTTTTTATATATTGTATATTTTATATACAGTTATGCAGTATAATAAATATATAATAATTATATACTTCTAATACTAATAATAGGAGAGAATATGGCAAGTTTAAAAGATTTAAAAGGACAAGGACATACACCTACACTGTTTATGGCTTTTTTATATTTCGATATGAGTTTTATGGTTTGGACAATGTTGGGCCCTTTAAGTACAGAAATTTCTGAGGCATTAGCATTAAGCGGACATATTATGAGTGCGGGTGAAAAAGCTACACTTTTATCCTTACCAATCTTATCAGGTGCTATTTTACGAATTATATTGGGTTTTGGAGTAGATAAACTTGGCGCTAAAATTACCGCACTTATTTCACAACTTATTGTAATTGTTGCTCTTTTAAGCGCCTATTTTATGGGARATGATATTTCATATAATCAATTGTTAATTGTTGCTCTTGGTTTAGGTTTYGCDGGSGCTTCTTTTGCTGTTGCTTTACCACAAGCAGGTCAGTGGTATCCACCAAGATTACAAGGTGTTGTTTTAGGAATTGCTGGGGCTGGWAATATTGGTGTTGTTATTGAYTTCTTATTTGCACCAAAAATYGCTGAAATTTGGGGYTGGAATAYGGTATTTGGAGTAGGYGCTTTTATGGCAATTGTTGTTTTTATTGCTTATGTTTTATTTGCWTTTGATGCCCCTTCCCATGTYTATAAAAARAATCCCAAAAGACTTAAAGATTAYGTTAATTTATTAAAAGACAAAGATACMTGGTGGTTCTCATTGTTTTATGCTATTAGTTTTGGYGGATTTGTTGGAATTGCTGGTTATATGAAAGTYTATTTAATGAATACRTATTCAGCAGACATGGCAACATTTGGAACAGAAATAATGAATGAAAACAATGTAAAAGTAATTGCTGGRTATTTTGGRGCTTTATGTATTTTTGCAGGAGCAATATTGAGACCTTATGGRGGAAGTACAGCAGATAGAATTGGYGGRGTTAAATCTTTATACTTTTTTTATTCAGCTGTWGTTATATTAGTAGTKATTACRGCAGCAATAGATTTRCCATTTTACGCTTCTATTGTGGTAYTATTCTTAATGATGGCAAACCTAGGTATGGCAAATGGAGCAGTATTTCAGCTTGTTCCTCAACGATTCGCAAAAGATATCGGGATAATGACTGGTATTGTTGGTTGTGCTGGAGGACTAGGAGGAACTGCTCTTATTCAAACACTTGGATGGTCAAAAGGTACTTTTGATGGWTATAGCGTTGGATTTTTAATCTTTGCTCTTGTACTTGTTGTTGCAATTRTTGGCTTAAGTATGGTAAAAACAAGATGGAGAACAACTTGGGGAGTACAAGCAGGAGGAATAATATAAGTGAARAACATATCRAATTCTTCTTTTTCTCTTGCAAAAGGGAAAAATCTACTATCTGAYGATTTTTCCGATATTCAAAGYTTTGATAATTTGAATATYGCCATTATGTGTGATGGAGTTGGAAGYGCAAAAGAAGGYAGACAAGCAGCACAAAAAACATGTCARTACCTTATGGAYTCTTTTAAAAGCAGACCMAAAGCSTGGAGTATTGAAAAATGTCTAAAAACRTTTATTAATAATATYAACAATATTTTATATTCTTCATCCATGCAAGATTACCAAAGTGTAGAAATGATWACWACYTTAGCTATTGTTGTAATTCATGGMAACAGATTGTATGGAGCAAATATTGGAGATACGAGAATMTATCTGCTTAGAGAAAACATTCTKACTCAATTATCMACCGATCATGTKATGAMTGAAATAAGYTATGAAGATGTTCTTACTTTGGCTYTAGGAATGGAAGAACAAAGTGATTTATATTATTTTGAAAATACCCTWGAAAAAGAAGACA
This sequence comes from Arcobacter sp., assembly GCA_002733685.1. Taxonomy (GTDB): domain Bacteria; phylum Campylobacterota; class Campylobacteria; order Campylobacterales; family Arcobacteraceae; genus NORP36. The sequence continues at coordinate 3,626 of NVWN01000017.1, forward strand.
AAATTCTTTTATGTACAGATGGATTGTACAAARGYTTAARSGAARAAGAATTAATMAAACARCTTSCYTTTGGCGCTTATTCTTTGGTTAAAAAAGCCAGTGCAAAAGTAGMTGATTTMTTAGAAGATGATTGCAGCGCATTAATTYTAAATATTAATAAAAAAGATGAAATAKCCCARCTTAAAAGYTTGAATTTAAAAATTGCTTCAAAACTATCAGTAAACGATGTAATTGATGATTATACTCTGGTAAAATCTTTAATTCAAGATGAGAGAACATGGATATGTGAAAAAGAAAATGTAGAATATATCATAAAATTTCCTCCTCTAAATGCAGAACAAAACCCACAAGAATTTGATACATTTATAAAAGAAATATGGAATGCCAAAAGACTAGAAGGTGATTTTTTTCCAAAAACCTATCTTCCCTCTAATCGAACATACAGATACTATCTTATGGATAAAATTGAAGGAAAAGATTTAAAAGAACATCTGAAAAACTCTGTATTAAGTATAGAAGAAACAATTGAATTAGCAAAAGTTTTACTAAAAATGTCACAATATTTATTAAACAATGATTTAGTGCATGCAGACATAAAACCAGAAAACATTATGATTACTCAAATAAACAATACAAAAAGCTTTAAAATTATTGATTTTGGTTCTATTACAGAAATATACACTTTACAAACAAATGCAGGAACACCCTCTTATATTGCACCTGAGCGATTTCATGGCGCTTCTTTAAACGAAAGCACTGAAATTTATTCCATTGGAGTAACCTTATATGAAGCTCTTTGTAATAAGTATCCTTATGGAGAAGTAGAAGCTTTTTCAAGTCCTAGTTTTAATTCTCTTAAACGTCCAAAAAACTTTAATAAAAATATTCCTGTTTGGTTTGAATCTTTTTTATTGCATTGTTTATGCAAAGATGCAAATAACAGATATTCTTCTTATTCACATGTTTTGTTTGAATTAAAGAATCCTGAAAAAGTGATTCCTTATTTTGACAAAAATGCTCCTTTTTTAGAAAAAGACCCTATAAAGTTTTATAAAATTGGCTTTTACACCTTATTATTAATTAATTTTATATTTTTAATTAATATATTATAAATACTGTATATTAATTATACAGTATAATATATAATTAATATACAGATAATGATAAAATATCTTTAAGAAAATTAAGGAGTTTTATCGTGTCAAACAATTTTATTACCCCTCTTGATAGTTTTATCAATTATAAAACAAACACTCATAATCAATGTGGTAATTATTCTATTGATATAAAAAAACCCAAAGAAGATGAACAATACCGATTTCACTTTGATGCCACTGCTTGTATTGGTTGTCATTGTTGCGAAGTTGCCTGTAATGAACAAAACAATAATGATGCAGCTATTAAATGGAGAAGAGTGGGAGAAACACAAAGTGGAACCTTTCCTGCAATTTCTAGCCATTTTAATTCTATGTCTTGTAATCACTGTATTGATCCAGAATGTCTAAAAGGCTGTCCTACTAATTCTTATATAAAATTTGATAATGGCATTGTTTTTCACGATGATGAAAGCTGTATTGGTTGTCAGTACTGTACCTGGAATTGCCCTTATGAAGTACCTGTTTTTGATGAAAGCAGAGGAATCGTAACCAAGTGTCATATGTGTCATGAAAAACTAGACATTGGTCAAACACCAGCTTGCGTACAAGCTTGTCCAAGCGGTGCAATTCAAATAGAACTTGTGAATACAAAAGAATGGTTAGAAAAAGATATGTATACACAAGGTATTGCACCACATTTATGTGATGTTGATATTACAAAACCAACTACGAGATATACSTTAAATGAAGACTTAAATAAAAGTATTCAAAYACCAGCCGATGATCATATTCTAAAAGCCAATCAYGCAGAATGGCCTTTGGTTTTTATGACMGTWYTAACRCARATGTCTTTGGGTKCTTTTRKCATTTTATTTTTAYTAGAAAYATTAAACTATTTTTCTTTWATAASYGTAAAYATTACAACACTWATGTATATWGTGGCTTTTTTACCAGCAGCTTTAGGTTTACCTTTGTCAGCTTTACACTTAGGGCGCCCTATTTTAGCACTAACAGCCATGAAAAATATTAAAACTTCCTGGTTAAGTAGAGAAGCTTTGGCTTTAGGTTTATTTACAGGAGCCTTAAGTGCAAGCATTGTTTTATCGTATTTACAAAGTCCTTATTTATTAATAAACAATATTTTTGTATTAGCACTTGGAATATTTGGTATTTATGCACAAGCAATGATTTATAGAATAAAAGCAAGACCTTCTTGGAATAAAAAAGAAACAACGCATACTTTTTTTACTGTTGGATATATTGGAACATTGTTTGTTGGTTTATGTTTTTTAATCAATGAAACTTATTTTATTGCATCTCTTGTATTTTCGTTTTCTTTAATATTAAGTATTTATCAACAGCTATTATTTAAGAAAAAAGAACTCTTTTATAAAAACCTAAAAGAAGAAGATAAGAACTTTTATCAACTTAATAAAACTAAAAAACTTTATGAGGGTATGTTTACAAAACATTCCAAAATAAGAGCTATTAGCTTAAATATAAGTATTTCTTTAACCCTATTAGTATTAATACTTTTAGTAAATGAATATTTCCTAATCGCAGGAGTATTGGCGTGCTTAAGTACGATTAGTGCTTTTACGTCTGAGATAATTGAACGTTCATTGTTTTATAAAACAGCTGTAGCTCATGGTCTKGCGGGTCAYTTTTTTGCAGGAAATCAACGATGATAAATAAAATTAAAAAATTCCTAGGYGTWGATGTRCAAATGGAAAARTTTKCYYTAGTTGATGATMRTAYKTTTGGMAAAGTAGCYAAAGAAAAAGCACCTACTAAATGGGTAAGAAGTACTTGTGGATATTGTGGGGTTGGTTGTGGCTTGTATATTGGGGTTAAAAATAATAAAGCCGTATATACAAAAGGGGATCCTGCTCATCCTGTTAATATGGGAACCTTATGTCCTAAGGGTTTAAGTGAACATGAAATCATTGATAGTAGTAACAGATACGATGGTCCAATGATTAAAAAAGAGGGAAAACTTGTAGAAGTATCTTGGGATGAAGCCTTTAAAAAAACAAGTGATTCATTTAAAAACATTCAAAAAAAATATGGAAAGCAAGCTCTGGCTTGTATTTCAACAGGACAATTATTAAGCGAAGAGTTTTATACMCTTGGMAAATTCATGCAAATGGGTTTAAAAACCACAAATTATGATGGAAATACAACTTTATGTATGGCATCTGCTGTTATGGGATATAAACAAACCTTTGGAAGTGATGGACCTCCTGGSGCTTATGAAGATTTTTCATATGCYGATGTAATTATGTTAATTGGTGCAAATATWGCAGACAATCAYCCYATCTTAAAATTGCATATTCAAAAAAAYGAACAAATAACAGGKAAAAAACCWAYSATYATTGTMATTGATCCAAGATATTCAAAAACAGCATCTATGGCAGATATTTTTGTTCCTTTAAATCCAAGAGCCGATTTAGCATTAATGAATACTTTGGCTTATATTATAATTGAAAATAATTGGATTGATGAAAAATTTATTAAKRRMARAACATCGAATTATGAAAACTTTAAAASWCATATTTTAAACAATTATTCTCCCGAAAAAACAAGTGAAATTATTGGAATAAAAAAAGAAGATTTATATSARMTTGCAAAAACATATTCAAGTGCRAAAGCAGCAATGTCTGCYTGGACTATGGGAGTAAATCACAGTTCAATTGGTACTGATACTGTAAGTGCTATTTGTAATCTTGCTTTAATTACAGGAAACTTAGGAAGAAAAGGCGCTACTGCTTTATCTATCACGGGACAGTGCAATGCTATGGGTACACGAGAAGTTGGTTTTACATCTTCAATCCCAGGGTATAGAAACTTTGCATCAAAAGAAGATCGAGAAGAGTATGCAAAAATTGCAAATGTTCCTTATCAAGACGTACCAACAAAAAGAGGCTATTCTTATCCTCAAATAATTGATGCTATTAATGCAGGTGAAATAAAAGCTTTATATATAGTAGCTACGAATCCTTTGGTTTCATATCCTGATCAAATAAAACTTCGAGAAGCATTTGATAAATTAGAATTATTAGTCGTACAAGATGCTTTTAAAAGTGAAACGACACAAGTTGCGGATATTGTTTTTGCAGCTGCAACATGGGGCGAAAAAGAAGGTACGTATACCAATTCTGAGCGTCGTTGCAATTATGCACAAAAAGCAGTCGATCCAAGAGCAAATACAAAAAGTGATTTTCATATTATTTTAGAGTTTTCAAAATACTTTGAAGGTGTAAACGAACGTTTATTTCCAAATTGGAGTGAACCTCTTGATGCATTTAATGAATGGAAAAAAATATCAGCTGGTAGATTATGCGATTATACAGGAATGTCTTATTCWTTAATTRSCAMYCTWGGKGGAATACAATGGCCTTGYAATAAAGARTTCCCACAAGGGAAAACAAGACTTTATGATGACAAAATTGATTTTCCAACAAAGAATAAAAAAGCCAAATTATTAGAACTAGACTGGTTACCATTTAAAGATAAATTAAGTACTAGATTTCCTTTGATTTTAAATACAGGAAGAACAGTAGAACAATGGCATACAAGAACAAAAACAAAAGAAATAAATATATTAAATGACCTATGTCCTGAGGCTTGGATAGAAATAAATCCCTTTGATGCGAAAAAACTAAAAGTAAAAAGTGGAGAGAGATTAAGTATTTCTTCTTTAAGAGGAACAGTAAAAAATATTATTGTTAAAGAGTCACAAACAATAAAAAGTGGTCATATWTTYATTCCTTTTCATTATTCMARWCAATTAATCAATGCAGTAACCATTGCAGAGTTTGAYMCAAAATCTTTTGAGCCAAATTATAAACARTGTGCAGTTCAAYTACAYAGTRWRARYGTTCCWWMAGGAATTAAATATAACAAAAAAGAATTATCCCTACAACTATTAAATACTGTAAAACAAAATCAATATACGAAGAAGGAATATACATGAAAGAAAAATTAGTAGTCATTGGAAATGGAATGAGTGGKTTAAGAACCATTGAGGATCTTTTTGATATCACTAAAGACAAATATGATATTACTATTTTTGGYGATGARCCYCATTAYAACTATAATAGAATCATGTTGTCCTATCTTTTATCAGGGGAGAAAAGTTTTGAAGATACTATTATCAATCATAAAACCTGGTACGATRAAAACAATGTWACTTTACATAAAGGGGATGAAGYYATYTYYATTGATAAAGAAAATAAAACGSTTACTTCTAARAGTGGTAAAGTTTTAGCTTATGACAAATTATTAATAGCAACAGGTTCTAATTCTTTTATTCCTAAAACAAAAGGAAGTGAACTTAAAAATGTTATTGGATTTAGAAATAAATTAGACAGTGATACTATWTTAGAACTTATTTCTAAAAACAAAACAGCTGTAGTTGTAGGTGGAGGTTTATTAGGACTAGAAGCTGCTTAYGGCATAGCWATGCATGGAATTAAAACTATTTTAGTTCATAGAAGTGCTTCTATTATGAGTCAACARTTAGATTCTACRGGAGGAAGACTTTTACAAAAAAACCTTGAAGCDTATGGAATCGAATTCAAACTAAATACHACTATYGAAGAAATMTCRGGAAAAGAWAGBGTTGARAAKGTTTCTTTTACMGATGGAACAARTGTTGARTCTAATATTGTAGTATTTGCAACAGGAATTATTCCCAATACWAAACTTGCMCWWRAAGCAGCTCTTGATATWAAAAAAGGAATWCTTGTAAAYGAYCATTTRCAAACAAGYGATGAAAGTATTTTTGCTATTGGGGAATGTGCTGARCACAAAGGAAATACCTATGGTTTAGTGGCACCTTTATAYGAACAAGCTAAATATTGTGCTAAAAAATTAGCKGATGTTCCYAGTGATGGRTATTCTGGCTCTACTTTATCAACCAGACTTAAAATATCWGGTGTTGATTTATTTTCAGCAGGAGATTATTTAGGGGATGAAACAACAGAAGAATTAATTCTCTTAGATGAAAAATACGGTATTTATAAAAAACTGGTCATTTATCAAGACAGAATTATTGGTATTGTTTTATAYGGWGAAACAAGCGATGCATCWTGGTATTTAAAACTRTTAAAAGAAGAAACAAATATCAGTGATTTAAGACATAAAATCTTATTTGGRAAATCKGCTTTAGGTGACAGTGGTCATGGTGGTGATGATATAGCTKCTATGAGTGATGATGAAGAAATATGTGGATGTAATGGAATTACAAAAGGCACCGTTGTTTGTGCCATTAAAGAACAAGATTTAAAAACATTAAATGACGTAAAAACGTGTACCAAAGCTGGCGCTTCTTGTGGATCTTGTTTGGGTCTAGTGGAGCAAGTTTTAGTACATACTTTAGGAGATGAGTACCAAAGTGATGTGCAAGAAGGTATTTGTCCTTGTTGTGATGTTGGTCATAAAGAAATAAAAGCCTGCATTGATTCCAATGAATACAAAACAGTTTATGAAGTATTTGAAAAACTTTCATGGAAAAATGAAGATGGATGTATCAAATGCAGACCTGCTRTTAATTATTATTTATTGGTTAAATACAAYGATGATAAATACAAAAACGATAAAAGATCTTTATTAGTAAATGACAGAGTATTTGCAAAYATTCAAAAAGATGGCACKTATTCAGTAGTTCCTAGAATTTGGGGTGGAGTAACTTCTGCACAACAATTAAAAGATATRGSGGATATTGCKGTTAAATATGATGTTCCYACTGTAAARTTTACWGGGGGYCAAAGACTTGATATGTTAGGTATTARAAAAGAYCAATTAGAGCCTATGTGGAAAGATTTAAATGATGCGGGTTTTGTATCTGGGCAAGCSTATGCAAAAGGATTACGAACRGTAAAAACCTGTGTAGGAAATGTTTGGTGCAGATTTGGAACACAAGATGCAATGCAAACAGGTATTGATATTGAAAAATTCACCTGGGGTTCATGGACACCACATAAATTTAAAGTGGGTGTTTCRGGATGTCCAAGAAATTGTKCAGAAGCTACTATTAAAGATATTGGCGTTATTGCTGTTGATTCTGGATGGGAAATACATATTGCTGGAAATGGYGGAATTAAAGTACGCGTAACTGATTTTTTATGTAAGGTCAAAAACAATGAAGAATTGTATGTTTATATCAAAGCCATTATGCAGTTTTACAGAGAAGATGCATATTATTTAGAAAGAACTGCCCATTGGATTGAAAGAGTTGGATTAGAATATATTAAAGAAGTTTTATTAAATACCAAAGGTAATCTTGAATTCTATGAAAAAAGATTTATAGAATCTCAAAAACACGCACAAATTGATCCTTGGGAAGAATCTAGAAAAGATGGTTTTACAAAAGAGTTCGCACCTATAATATTAGACATAAAAGATTCTCCTTCTTATGAAGCACATGAAAAGGCAAATGCATGAAAACATGGAAAAAAATAACACATATTAATGATATTCCACTAATGGGTTCAAGAATTCTTCAATACAAGGAAGAAGAAATTGTATTGTTTAAAAACAGAAAAGAAGAAATTTTTGTWATYAATAATGTATGTCCTCATAAACAAGGAAAACTAAGTGAAGGKWTGGTGCACGGAAAAAGTGTRACMTGYCCCTTACATAACTGGGATATAGAYTTAGAAACAGGAGAAGCYMTKGGWAGTGATTCYGGATGTACGCAAGTATATGAAAGTAARATAGAAGAAGAAATGRTWTAYGTTCTTCTTTAAACTATACACMMAAGTGTATAGTTTATTTAGAGCCTAARTTYTTATTTAAAATATTTTCAATTAATACTGTTGCATAAGAAGCTTTTGGYARRGTAAATCGTAATCTACATTTATTGCTAGTTTTATCGTATTKCATAGATACATTWCTAGGAAATACGATAGCTGCTCTTCTTARACCTTTTTCTTGAATATASGTATCATCAAACTTCTCTTCAATAAGTCTTGCTTCATTTTTAGCTCTAAACACATCACGTCCTGATAATAATCCAGTAGGCACTACTTCTTTATTTTCAAAGTCTTTTTGTGTTTTTTCACTTATMGWAGWAGGAGTAAAAAACTTATTTTCTTTTAAAGAAAGCATTACANNTCCCCNNCTAAAAGTTTAAAWGWAWCKTKYGAGTCTTCAATTCTTTTGGCCAACCATCTRTTAAAAAAATCACTTTGATAAGCAGAAATAAGCATTTTTTCAAGTTTTCTGTCTTTAATTTTCAAATCCCCATAAATGATTTTATTGGCTTTTTCAAGATTTTTTTCAACATCTCTACCAAAACGTTGAAAACCAAAAAAGTTAGGCATACCCACTTTACTTATTTCTTTTAAACGTTTTTCAATAATTCCTAAGTCTTCGATTTTAACCTCATGAAGATTAATCTGAAAAGAATTTCCAATTAAATCCCCAATATTTAACTTCGTTTTATGTAAAAAAGTTTCTTGTATTTCTATTTTTGGATGCTTGAATTTTTTAATATCTTTTGAATATTTTTTGGGCACTGAAATATATTGTGTAGTTGTTGCATTTTTATCTTTTAGTCCGGCATAACCCAGTTCATTTTCATAAATACCTAAACCATCTGCTAGTTTCTCTAATAAATCCCAGGTTCCTAAACTCTTTTTCTTRATTTTTAAGATAATAAAATTTCCCTTGCCTGTAAAACGGATGGGCTCTTCTATTACAATAAAATCATCAATATTTTGATAAAATTTAAAATCTATTTGTTTGTAGTCTTGTAAAAATACTCTTTTCATGTTTGTCTTTTCTGATAGTTTTCTTTTTCTTAGGGAATTATAACAAAAAATTGTATGATTGTTGAATTATGATGAAGTGATTTTTGTTTTGAATGTTAGTTCTATTTTCCCAACTGCTCAGATGGGAAATAGAAAGAGACGTTTGCGGCTATTTGTCTCTGTCTTAAAGTGTTTATCAAAAGGAGAATGATAACAAAATTGCTTTACAAATAAACAGTGACTGCTTATTCATAGGAAAATTATACTCCTTGTGTGTTAACTGTTTTTAAATCAAAAGTTAACCATAAATTAACTCTTTGTTTTTTAAATAATAAAAGAACATATAAGAGCAGTAAAATATACTTATTACACAATAATTTATTGCTCTTATATTGATATTATACATTTTTGAATTATTAATAAAAATAATACATAAATAAAATTTATTATCCATTTTTTTAAATAAGCACAATTATTCTTCAATTTCTTTCTATTCTTTCATTTTAAAGGATTTAATATGAAATATTCTATATTTTTTCTTCTACTTACTCAAACACTTTTTGCAAATTATTCTTTATTTTATGCAGGAGCAAAAGTGGGAGAGATAAAGACTTTTTCTACGATTAAAGACAATTATATAAAAATTAAAATCACTTCTTATCTTTTACGAAAAATTCTAAAACACAAATACCTTATTTATCATAATGATTCTTATTCCCTTAAACATAAAAATTCAAAAATTAAGTATAAAAAAGACAAATATAAAATCCTTTTTTTATTAAAAGATGCTCTTTTATCTAAAAAACCACTAAAAAGTAAAAAAATTATAATATCGCCCAATAAATATCTAAGAGTCAATAAGAAAAAAAATTATGAGTTCTTTTATTATAAAAACAACAAAATTAAAACCTATGGAGATTTCGCAATTAAAAACAATCAATTAGAATTCCTAGAAGCAAAAAGTCATCACATCAAAATTAAAAGAAACTAAACACTGCTCTTGACAATAATCAATGCGCATTAATACAAATCATTCTATACTTCACAAAAAATAGGATAAACAAATGATAAAAATTCCTGAAGACGCAAAAAAGATGGCTTTAGAAGATAGTAGTGTTGAGTTTTATAATTTTACTCTTAATGAAGTAGAATATTTTTATTTTGATACTTCTTTGTGCTCGGCACCAGAACCAATGGTTAATGCCCTTTTGGGTTTACAATTATTAAAGAAGAAAAACCAGCGCTTGATTATGGTAAATCACCAAGCTCCAGGTGGATTATTTCCAAGAATTGCAGAAGATTTTACCTATGATGTTCTAACCTTGGATACAGGGGTTCAAGTTGTATTTGCATTAAAAAATGATTTAAGTGAAAATACTGATTTCAATGATAATAGCTGTGCAGGTTAAAAACAATGACTATGCAAGTATCTCAAGATTTTGCACCGCCATTTAAGTTAATAGTACCCTATTTTCTTATTGGGGTATTTTCATTTTTATTTTGCACTTTATATTTGTTTCAAATAAACATTAATGAACTTCACATTTTAAATCCAAATATTCTTTCACTGGTACATATGTTTTTACTCTCATTTGTAATCATGATTATTTTTGGAGCAATGGCACAATTAATTCCAGTGACCCTTGAAGTAGGACATTATTGTCTAAAACTGTACTACTTTATTTATCCCCTATTAAGTTTTGGCACTGTTTTAATGGTATTTGGTTTTTCTTTTCATTTTCTCTTACCTTATGGTGGTTTTTTTGTACTTTTAGCCATGTCATTATTTATTTTTGAATTTTTTTCAACGATAAAAAAAGTAAAAAAGTTTGATAATATTGTAAAAAGTTTAGTTATTGCTCACATATTTTTGTTTTTGGGTTTGTTGATTGGAATAACCTTGGCTTTGTCTTATGCTGGTTTAATAAATATAGATATGTTTTCTTTTTTAAAGGCCCATGTTTATTTATTGCTTTTAGGTTATGTTTGTATTTTGATTATGGCTTTAGCGYTGGTACTWATGCCTATGTTTTCTTTATCWCATGACTTTAGTAAAACACCCACAAATTTTGCTGTAWCTTCACTAAGTATTGCAGTTYTKGTATTRGTATTTGCTTCTTTATTTCATYTTGAATATTTAAGTGTWTTTGCTTATGYTTTAAGTATTKTAGCTTTGCTTAGTTTTTTTTATCAATGTTATATTCTTTATAAAACACGTGTRAAAAAACATATTGATATTTATGTCAARTTTTTATTTGTTTCTTTTTATTCTTTACTTGTTTCCATTGTTTTATTTATTATTTACTTTTATCAAAACAAAGAGCAGTATTTATTAAGCGCCGGTTTTTTATTGTTTTTTGGTTTTTTTGCTTTTTTAATTATTGCTCATATTTATAAAATCGTRCCTTTTTTAGTKTGGTTTGATAARTTTGCACCCTTAGTTGGRAAAGAAAAAGTTCCTATGTTAAAAGAYATAATTCCACAAAAAAGTGCCCATTTTCAATTCTATTTTGCTCTTRTTGGTTTAAATATTTCTGCTYTWGCTTTGATATTATCTTCYTCTAGTTTATTYAAAATAGGTGYKTCTTTTTTAGTCATCGCAAGTTTATACTTTTGCGCCAATTTAATTTATATGATAAGGTTTTCACATGTACACAAAAGATGAGATTTTTAAAGCAGTATCCACAGTAATAGATCCAGAAGTTGAGTTTAATTTAGTTGAAATGGGTTTAATTTATGATGCATTTTGTAATGAGGAGGGGGATGCAAAAGTTATTATGACTTTATCAACAAAAGCCTGCCCTTTACACCAAATGATTGTAACATGGGTTGAAGAAGCAGTATTAAGGGAACTTATTAAGGTTCAAAATATTGAAGTAGAAGTTGTTTGGGAGCCTGTGTGGAATATTTCTATGGCGCAAGAGCATGTTAAATCTGCACTAACTCAAGCTTAAATTTATAATAAGCTGATAAAATCTTTCTAAAAAGATTGTCATGCAAGAAACAAGCATTTATTTTATTTCTAAAAATGATATACGCACAAAAGATCTTGTTAAAAACTATATTTATCCCAATAAAGAGTTAAATTATTATTGGTCCAATGATTTCTCTTGTGATTTTTATATTGAACTTGCACATTTTGGTTTTATTTCTATCTCAAGTCCCAATGAGAATGAAACAATTCTTTTAAGTGAAATGCAGTTTGAATATTCAGTATTGGATTTTTCAAACTTACATATATCAAAAAAAGTACAGAAATTATTAAACAAAAATACCTATACCTTTAAAATTAATCATGACTATAGAAAAGTCATTGAAATGCTTGAAAACTATCATAAAGACTCTTGGTGTACAAAAGAATACAAAAAACTTCTTTACGAATTAATCACTTATAAACATAAAAGCATTGACTTTAGCTTAAATTGTTTTGAAGTTTATGAAGATGAAATRCTTATGGCTTGTGARATAGGTTATACAATAGGRAAAACMTACACTTCTTTAAGTGGTTATASCAATAGAGCTTATAAKAATTATGGAACACTTCAGTTGGTATTATTAGGAAAATATTTGAATGACAATTCTTACCATTTTTGGAATCTGGGTCACGCGCTCATGGCTTATAAAGAAAAATTGGGTGCAATTATCTATTCTCGTGAAGATTTTTTAAAAAGATGGACAAAATCCATATAAATTACTTATTAATTTATTAAAAATGATGTATTTTTATTATATAMTGTCRAAAATAAGGTTTTTAATGAAAATACTTTTTCTATGCGTTTTTACAATATTATTGTTCACTGCCTGTAGCAATAAAAAAGAGATACATCCCAATAAAGATGTTATTGAACTTCACAAGAATAATATAAGTGAAAGTGAAGATGATTTTGATGATGAGTTTTCAAATGAAGAAGAGGATTTAGATCCCTTAAAATACTACAACCAAGCCATGACACAATTTAATGATGTATTGTATACCTATGCATTAAGCCCCGTAGCTAACACTTATGCAGATGTTATTCACAAAGATGTAAGAGGAATCGTATCTAATTTCTTTTCAAACTTGATGTTCCCTATTCGTTTTGTAAACAATGTTYTRCAATTTAAGTTTCAAGAAGCAGGAGAAGAAACGGGACGATTTTTAATCAATTCCACTATAGGTTTTTTTGGTTTATTTGATCCAGCAAGTGAGGGTTTTAATTTAAAAGAGCATAAAGAAGATTTTGGACAAACCTTAGGATATTGGGGAGTTGGCTCTGGTTTTCACATAGTATTGCCTATTTTTGGACCTTCCAATGTAAGAGATTTAATTGGTTTATCAGTGGATGGTATCTTAGATCCTACCTTTTCAACAGAGAAAAAATCTTGGAAAATACCAGATAATTTAGAAAAATCRATWGGRCTTAAAACACTAGAAACAGTCAATTCWACTTCTTTTAAATTAGGTCAATATGAAAATCTTAAAAAAGATGCAATAGATTTATATCCTTTCTTAAAAGARATATATGAACAAAAAAGAAATCATGAGATAAAGGAATAAAATGAAAGTATTATTAAAAACAATTTTTATTTTATTGGCTGTAAGTTTAAGYCTACATGCAATAGAAGAGAACAAAATTAAAGAAGTAATGAAAAACCAAATAGATTCTATTTTGGTAATAATGCAAAATAAAGAACTAGACAAAAAAACCACTGCTTCTAAAGTATTTAGCTTATTAGACAGTATTTTTGATTACAAAACAATGAGCAAAATTTCTCTTGGGAAAAATTGGAGAAAACTTTCAGCTCAACAAAAAGATGCTTTTGCAAAATCTTTTGAAAAAAAACTAAAATTCTCTTATATGGATAAACTTGATTTATATACAGATGAAAAGGTTCTTATAAAAGAACTGCTTAAAAAGAAAAAAAATAGAATCCAACTCTATACTGATTTATTAGGAAAAGACGCAAGCTTTGAAATCATTTATAAGTTTCATAAAAACAAAAACAATGATTGGTTGATTTATGATGTTAAAATCATAGGCGTAAGTATTATTCAAACCTATAGAAAACAATTCTCCGCGTATTTAAAAAACAATACTTTAGAAGCACTTATTAATTCTTTATAATGTTACGTAATTTTTATTCTAAGCTCATTTTAAAATACCCTTTACGTGTATTAGCTTTCTTATTYTCRCTTTTATTAGTATTTTCATACTATGCWTTTAAATTAGAGATAGATGCATCTGCTGAAACCTTACTTTTACAAAATGACARGGATTTAGAATTTTCAAGACAAATGAAAAAACGCTATGAAAAAGGCGATTTTTTGGTTATTACTTATGAACCWAAASAAGATCTMTTAAGTAAAACWAGCTTAGATGATTTAAAATCMCTTTCAGATGAAATACTAAAACTGCCAMGAGTAGAAAGTATTGTKTCMATTTTAAACGTRCCTTTGTTATTATCCCCAGYAAGAGGTTTAAAAGACTTACTTAATGATATAAAAAAACTCCAAGATAATAAAAGCGATAAAACACTYGTAAAAAAAGAGTTTTTAAACTCTCCTTTATATARAAACAATCTYGTTAGYACTGATTTTAAAACAACAAGYWTRCTTATTAATTTAAAAAAAGATGAACAGTATTTTTTCTTATTAGARCAAAGAAATGTYCTAAAAGCGAAACAATACACTCAAAATTTAAACAGAAGCGAAAAAGAAAAACTTAAAAAACTRAATWTTTCATTTAAAGCCTATAGAGATAAAATWAGAGARATTGAACACCTGAATATCCAAGATATAAGAAACATTATAAAAAAATATGAAAATAACTCCCGCATTTTTTTAGGTGGGGTTAATATGATAGCTGAYGATATAGTCACTTTTGTTAAGAATGATTTACTTGTATATGGAAGTGCTTTAATYYTTATWCTYATGATTGTWTTATTCCTWATTTTTAAAGAAATMAAATGGGTTMTTATTCCTATTCTTATTTGTGTGTGTTCCGTAATTGCAAGTGCGGGTGCACTGGGATTTTTTGCTTGGGAGATTACGGTAATCTCTTCTAATTTTATTGCTTTACAATTAATCATTACTATTTCTATAATATTGCATTTAATTGTCAGATACAATGAATTGGCGCAAAAATACAGCAAAACATCACAAAAAAATCTTGTTTTAAATACCATGCTGTCTAAATTCAAACCTTCATTTTTTGCTATTATTACTACCATTGCTGGTTTTGCTTCTTTGATTTTCTCTGGAATTGCGCCTGTTATAAACTTAGGCTGGATGATGAGTGTAGGAATTTTTTTATCTTTATTATTGTCTTTTATTATTTTTCCTGCTATTTTAATTTGTTTACCAAAAACTAAAAAAACTAAAAGCAGTATAAAAAAGTACTCTTTTATAAAAACTTCTGCTAATTTTGTACAAAATGATTCTTATAAAATTTATCTATTTACAGGATTTTTTATCCTAATTTCTTTTTTTGGTATATCCAAACTTATTGTTGAAAATTCTTTTATCTCTTATTTTAAAAAAGACACACAAATTTATAAAAGTATGTTAACAATAGATGAAAAACTAGGGGGAACAACACCTTTAGATATCATATTAACGTTTCAAAATGAAGATTCTTTTGATGAAGAGAATGAAGATTCTTTTGATGAAGAGAATGAAGATTCTTTTGATGAAGAATTTGAAGAAGAAGCACAAGATGATAAATACTGGTTCACCCAAGATAAAATAAAAAAAATTCATGCGGTTCACAATTATCTCTCGTCTTTAGAAGAAATTGGATTTGTGCAATCTTTTGCTACTTTATTRCAAATTGGAAAACTMCTTAATGAAAATGAAGAGCTTGATAGTTTTAAATTGGCWTTACTTTACAATGAAATTCCAYTKGAATACAAAGACTTGGTTTTAAGTCCTTATATTAATATCCAATTCAATCAGGTGCGTTTTTCAACCCGAATTGTTGATTCAAATCCTTCTTTAAGAAGAGATGAACTAATAAAAAAAATATACAAAGACTTAGAAAAAATACTTCCAAATGATGAAATACGATTAAGCGGACTTATGATTTTGTACAATAATATGCTGCAGTCTTTATTTGATTCACAAATTAAAACTATGTTTTTAGTAATACTTATTTTATTTTTTATGTTTTTACTYTTATTTAGRTCTTTTAAAATTGCTCTWATTGCTATTTTTTCTAATCTTGTWCCCATTGGTATTATTTTTGCATTTATGGGATTAGGTGGCATTCCTTTAGATATTATGACTATAACTATTGCTGCTATTTCTATTGGAATTGGAGTAGATGATACTATTCATTATATTCATCGTTACAAAGAAGAATTTCAAAAAGACAAGTCTTATGTTAATGCCATGCAAAGATCGCATAATACCATTGGTTATGCTATGACCTACACTTCTTTAGCAGTCATTCTTGGGTTTTCTATTTTAGTACTGTCAAACTTGATTCCAACCATTTATTTTGGTTTATTAACKGTAGTAGTAATGTTTAGTATTTTGGCTTCTGCTTTACTTTTATTACCAAAATTACTTATTCAGTTCAAAGTTTTTGAYAAAAGCTAGGATTATTTGTACTTTTAATATATAATATATTTTTAATTGTTATTAAATTATGAATATATTGTTTAATTANCTTAAAATTACTAGGATGCTATTTACAATAAAAGATATAAAAACATATTTAAAAAAAGGTTCTTATGAAAAATCTATTAAAAGAAGTAACATATAAAACAATAAAAACTTTCAAAGCACAAGATATTGTTCTGCCAGGTGATTATTCGCAGCAGTTTTCACTGCATGCAAAAGAATGTGATTTAGATTTAGAAGAAGAAGATATTGTACTAAAAAGTCTTTTTCAAGATAAAGATGAATTAATGAATATTACAAATGAAACCTCTTCCAATCTTAGTTCTCTTCACCAAACTACCTCTAATGCAAAACTTGCCATTGAGAATAAAAATGCAAGCGCGCTTTTAATTGTTCATAATGAAATAGTAGCAATGCAAAAAAAGATTGAGTCTTTACAAGAACAACTTTGTACAGATACCCTAACAAAAGCTAAAAATAGAAAATGGTTTTTAGATTATTATCTTTTGAATGAAAAATTTATAGATGACGGATATTTAGTTTTTATTGATTTAAACAATTTTAAATATGTTAATGATACCTATGGACATATAATGGGTGACATGGTTCTAAAATACCTTTCTACTTATTTGCAAGATGAAATTAAAGGACACAATACCAGTTTGGTTCGTTATGCAGGAGATGAGTTCATGATTGTTTTTAATAATCATTTGCCAAAAGACCGGCTTATTAATTTTTTAGATAAAATTCAAGAAAAACTTGCTAAAAGAAAATTAAAATCAAAAATCACTGATACTTTGCAATTCTCTTATTCTTATGGAATTGCAAGTTTTGTAAAAGAGGATACTTTTACTGATGTATTAGAAATAGCAGATGCAAGAATGTATGAAAATAAGCAAAAAATGAAAAACAAAGAATATTTAGAAAAATTTAATTAATTATCTTTAAACTTTTTTTCCCTATTTATCACTCTTTTTAAATTATATTTATAATATTTGTAAACTAATTAATTTTTCGTTAAACTTTTCTTTAGTAATTACGTATTAATTTTAAATAAATTGTTCTTTTATTAGATAATTAAATACTTAATTACATTATTTATAAGGAGAAGATATGTTGAAAATTAAAATATGTACACTTCTAATATTGGTGCAAAGTATTTTTGCTCAAAGTATACTTGAAGGCGATAGATCAGTTCCAGTTGAAGCTCAAAATGGTTTGGTAGTAAGCAGTCATTATTTAGCTACWCAAGAAGCAYTAAAAGTATTGAAAAATGGWGGAAATGCTATTGATGCWGCAGTTACTGCTGCTTTTGCAYTRGCTGTTACACAACCTCGTTCTKGAAATATTGGGGGAGGTGGTTTTATGCTTGTATCCAATGAAAAAAACAACAAAGTCATTGCTATTGATTACAGAGAAAAAGCTCCAGCTGCTGCTTATAAAGATATGTTTTTAGATAAAAATAAAAATGTTGATAAAAAACTCTCACGATTTTCCCATCAATCAGCAGGAGTACCAGGAACAGTAGCAGGACTTGCGCTTGCACTTGAACAATATGGAACGATTACMTTAAAAGAAGCTCTTAAACCTGCTATTAAACTGGCACAAAAAGGTTTTGTWGTAAGTGCWAGGTTTAATAAAGGWACYACTGCYAAACAAAAAAGACTCAAACGTTATGAAGCCACTAAAAAAATATTTTATAAAAAAGATGGYWSCCCTTATAAAGTAGGTGAYATYTTTATTCAAAAAGATTTAGCAAAAACCTTAAAACGTATTGCTAAAAATGGWGTARAAGAATTTTAYACAGGRAAAACAGCYAAATTACTTGTAAAAGACATGAAAAAACATGGGGGTCTTATTACAATGGAWGATATGAAAAACTATAAAGCKASTATTAGAAAACCTGTTCATGGWAAYTATAGAGGKTATGATATTTACTCTATGTCMCCTCCAAGYTCTGGWGGTGCMCATGTAGTYCAAATTCTAAAYATYATGGARAACTAYGATATTAAAGCYATGGGTCATAACAGTGCGCAAAATATYCATATTATGKCAGAAGCAATGAAAAGAGCTTATGTAGACAGAGCTGAATATTTAGGMGACAGTGATTTTGTAAAAGTTCCTCTAAAAGGSCTTACATCAAAARAATATGCCAAAGAATTATCAAAAAGYATTACGAATAAAGCCACAGTATCHAAAGAYTTAAGAGCAGGTAATCCWCTTCCTTATGAAAGYAATGAAACCACTCACTTCTCAATAGCTGATAAATTTGGAAATGTTGTTTCAAATACTTATACAATTAACTTTTCTTATGGTTCAGGAATTGTAGTTAAAGGTGCGGGGTTTTTATTAAACAATGAAATGGATGATTTTTCAAGTAAACCAGGCGTGCCTAATGCTTACGGTTTAATTGGAGGAGAAGCTAATAAAATTGAAGCTAATAAAAGAATGTTAAGTTCTATGTCCCCAACAATTGTAAAAAAAGACGGAAAAAACTTTTTAGTAACCGGCAGTCCTGGAGGATCTAGAATTATTACAACGACACTACAAGTAATTTCTAATGTAATTGATCATAATCTTAATATTTTAGCAGCAGTTTCAGCTCCTAGAATTCATCATCAATGGTTACCAGATGAAATTCGAGTAGAAGAAGGTTTAAGTAGTGATACTATTAAACTTTTAGAACAAAAAGGTCATAAAGTAGTTCAGAAAAAAGCAATGGGCGCTATTCAAAGTATCATGATAAAAGATGGTAAGTTTTATGGAGGTGCTGATCCAAGAAGAAGTACATCGAGTGCTTTAGGATTTTAGACATAAAAGGTGGATACGTCCATCTTTTATTTATTGCCACGCATTACTTTTGAGTAATTGTTAGCTGCATCTTTGGCCCCACCTAAATTTCCTGAAACTATTGAATATATAACTATAACTGCAAAGATACCTAAAACCCACTTCATATATTAATCCTTTTATATTTGAACGTAGAATAATTATTCATAGATTATAATACAAGCTTATTTATTTATTATTCTTTAAAAGAAGAAGCGTTTATAGGATTAATATTTAAATTATTTTTTTGATTAATAAAAGAGAGTATAAGTATTATTTATATTGATAAGAATGTATGTTTTGATTGTAAATTAAAATTGAAGAATATAACTGGTGACCCGTGATGGATTCGAACCATCGGCCACTTCCTTAAAAGGGAAATGCTCTACCAGCTGAGCTAACGGGTCACTTATAAAATGGTACTCCCAGCACGATTCGAACGTGCGACCTACGCCTTAGAAGGGCGTTGCTCTATCCAGCTGAGCTATGGAAGCAATAGTTTGTCTCTTAGACAAAAAAAGCTCTGAATAAGTGATGAATCATCATTTACTCAGAGCTTTTAAATGGTGCGGATGAAAGGACTTGAACCTTCACGCCGTAAAGCACTAGATCCTAAGTCTAGCGTGTATACCAATTTCACCACATCCGCATTAAGTGGTACTCCCAGCACGATTCGAACGTGCGACCTACGCCTTAGAAGGGCGTTGCTCTATCCAGCTGAGCTATGGAAGCATTAAAACTAAAGTATTTAAAAAATGGGGTAAGTAACCGGGTTCGAACCGGCGACCCTCGGTACCACAAACCGATGCTCTAACCAACTGAGCTATACCTACCAACAANTTTTAAAAATGGTCGGGGCGAGAGGATTCGAACCTCCGGCCCCCTGGTCCCAAACCAGGTGCGCTAACCAGACTGCGCTACGCCCCGACAWCAAAAACAAAAACGCTTGTCTTGTTTTGTGAGAGGGATTATATAAGAATTGTACTTACATGTCAAGATAATTGAGGACAAATTTCAAAATTCTTTTTCTTTTGAAAAAAAACAAAAAAAAGACCATTATTCTAAAAAATAAATTTATAAAGTATAACTTTTATTTTTAATTAAATATTCTAATGCAGAGCAAATAGTAACAACTTGTGCTTTGATACATTCTTCTTCACTTACGTTTTTGCTATCTGGATAAACCTCTGTTGTTGTATTAAAAACAGCATTAGTAAAACCAGTACATAAACCCAAAGCTTTTATTTCATAATTAATTACGCCTTCTTGTGAAATACTTTCTCCAATGATTTTATTGTTTTTATCACTGGGAGCAATTTTGCTTACTTTTTTTACTTCTTTAATTATTGCTTCTTGAAAATCATGTTTAGGATCATGAACATCTCCTACTAAATAAAACCCATCAGGAATTTCCCAATCTTTTACTTCTATTCCATCACGTTTGGCTAAAGCAGGTCTATAAATAGTATTATCACTGTTGGTTGTTTCATGCAAATCTACATGAAGTAAAAACTCAAGCTTTAAAGAAGTGATGTATTCAAATAAAAAACGTGCTTCCTCACTGCTACTATTGGGAACAAAATTTCTATTAGGATCAATAGCTTTAGCATTCCAACGATTAATACTCTCATAAGCCCAAGGACTTACGCAAGGCACAATAATAAAGTTAAAGTTCTGTAAATAACCCTTGCTATGATTTAACAAAAAATCTAATGCTCCTTTTATTCCACTTGTTTCATATCCATGAACTCCTCCTGTAACTAAGACCGTATCTTTCTTAATATCAAAATCTTTTGATTCCAGTGCATAAAATTCATATTTTTTATCTTCTACTAACAAAGAAGCATAAGTAGTAATGTTAAAGTCCTTTGTACAGGCATTTAATTTTGACACCACCTCATCATTATACGAGCGTTGTATCTTCTGTTCATTAAACCACTTTTTTTTATCTTCATTGTTCCATTTTTTTAACATCTTAAGTCCTTAGCATCATAGAAGCTGTTTTTGGGTTTTTTAATAAATCATGAAAAATAGCCCATTTTTCTTTTTCACTTCCATTCTTTTTATGTTTGTTGATATAATCTTTGACTATATCTTCTCCTAAGTTATAATTTATCACATATGAGCGATTGGCTTTGATAAAGGCCAAGCGTTGAATTGATTTCTCTTTAGAGCTTAAATTATATTTCATTAAAAGCTCTATTGCTTTTTCTTCACTAATAAGTGAATCAAGATATTGTTGTGCAATCATATTAACAGCATAAGAGAGTTTTTTAAGTACCTCCTGTACCTTATAATATAAAGCTGCTTTCTTTTTATCAATAAGAGCTAAAGGAAATAAAACATTCACTTCAAAATCTCTTTTACTTTTTTCATCAAAACACAATTCAATACCATAATTAGCACTTCCCTCAGCTAATAAAGACAAAGGAGAATAAAGTGTATATACACTGTACTCTATAAAACCTTTTTCATTAAATAAATGTTTCTCCATTAAAGAATTAAAAACATGGTGCCCAGGATAAGCTTCATGACAAGCTAAATCAAGAGCTCGAGATATATACATAGGAAAATCCGTATTAAGCTCAATCACACTATAGTTATTCCCCTTATACCAGTTATAAGCACTCCATACCTGATCTTGTACATACTTTATCTCAAAGTTTTCATTACTAGCTAAGTCTATATATTCTTTACATCGTAAACGACTCTCAGACATGGCAGCTTTAAAAACAAGATCCAATTTATCTCTTGGAATAATAAAGTCTTGCATAAAATGATTCATAGCTGTATTTAAAGAAGCAGGAGAGGATAATAAAGAAGATAGCTCATCTAAATAAGTATTTAGTGTATCTTCCTCTACAACAGGAGAAACGGCATCAAATAAAGCTTTTGATTCTTCATTAAAAGAGATTTTTTCTCCTTGAATCATCTTAAGAAACGTGCGTGCACTCAAAAGATGAAGATATAAAAACTCTTTACGTCTTACCTGCGCTTCGTCAATTACAAAAGCATCTACTTTCTTAATTAATGTATTAAAAGACAATAACAAATCGTCCAAAGAAATAAGAGTATCACTTCTTAATTCATCTGGTCCGTAATACGCATCTATATAATATTTATGATGTTTCCCAAGAGATAAAACAAGAGAAACATACTCACGTGCAAGTGTATTAAATGTCATAAAAAACCTTCTTAAAATTTTCTACATGATTTTATTCTAAGTAGGCTTAATACATTTAAGATTCACTGTTTATTTTTCTCATGCAATCCCTTATTCGATTTATTTTATCTCAGAATTGTTAAATTCAGAGTATCAATTTTGATTACCACTCCACTTGAGAGTCTCTTAATAAAAAGTGGAGATTCATCCTCAGGGGTGTAATTCCTTTTTCAAATCTTTTTGCAAAATCATTTGCATAACCAATAAGCTCTTTTATACTAAATTTATTAGATTTACTCATTTCCTAGTCCTTCTTCACATTTTCCACTTATTTTCTCAATTAACTTTATGAGCTTTATGTTAATTAGATATTTCAAGTGCTTAATATCCGCTTCTTTTAATTTATTTTCATAGATCATTTCTTGTAATTTATTTTTATATAACTTCATATCTTTTATTAACAATTGGTCATCAATGTTTGTACATAAAAAGATTTCATTGTGCATTCTGCTCGCCATAACAATCATTATATTGTCAAATAATGCTTTATAATGTTCCTTTTTCATTCTATGATTACTTAAAAGTTCATTTTTAACCTCATTTTTATATTTAGGATTAGAATAGAAAGCTTTTGCCATTTTATATACTAATAACATTCTCTCTCCTACTCTTTTATCTCTAACTTTTACCATCGCTTCTAATTCCAAAAATCTAGCGTTTGGACTTATATGAAAATTATGTACCATTTCTTCATATGCATTAAAATAGGACCATACAAGTTTGTCTTTAATATATTTATTATCATATGTCATATCATTACGATTTAAAATATCCATATTTATAAAGATATTATTAAGTATGTCTTTTGTGAATTTTACACCATAATTTTTCCCAAAACTTCCTCTCTCTTTACTACTTGACTCAAGGCCAATTGGATAAAACTGTAGTAAGTAATACCAATATGCTTTTTCTGCATTATTTTTAGGAAGTAAAGATATTCCTTTATTGTAAAAATAGTTTTTACTATCTTGGATTGGTTTAAGAATAGGATTTTGAACACTTAATCCAAAACGAACAAAAAGTACCTCATACATAGAAAAAACATGTGCAATAATTAAATCACTTCGTGCTTCTTTTAAATTAGCAGGAGCTTTTCTTACATAATTATTGTAAAATCCTATATAAAAAAAGATATTTATTAGTAAAAACAATATAAAAATTGTTGTTACTATACGTTTCAGAATGCTTTTCTTTTTAACATTTTTATTTTCATCAAGTACAGATTTTAAATTTCCAATTTCCATCAAGTAACCTTCTCATAAAAGCTATTAGTAAAAACTATATTTTCTTTAAAATCGAGGCGAATAGAAAAATTATTGTAGGAGCTTACATTAGTAAGTGAGAAGATTGTTTTTTTATCCAACGCAGAGTTTGATGTAAAGATAGCTTTTAATAATGGATTTTCGTACGATTCTTGTATTGACATATATAATCTATCTGCAAAACCAACAGATAAAGAAATCGATGTAAAAATTGGATTAGAAATTTTTAATATATCTTTAGCCGCATTAAAAGCATCTCCAATACTTATATCAAAACTAGGAGATTCAATACCTTCTTTTGTTTCAATCTTGTAATACATTTTCCCATCACTTAAGATTTCTGGTTTTACAATAAAGGGACTTACATTTGTTCCTGTATAAAATTCATTATTAGTAGGCATATTTAACTCCTGTATTTTCTTCTAACTTTTTCATTAGTTTCCCTCTTTGAGGAAAATGTCATCGTACGTACAATTCACATACATTTTAAAAGGATTAGATGAGTTGGGTTTAATATCATAAACTTTGTTCGGTATTTTTAGTCTCGTAAAAACCTTCTCTTGTCCATTTTTTTCTTTATTATTCGCATTAATTTCTTTGGCTAATTTTCTTAACTCCATTTTTGTTAGAAATATATTAGCAAAGTGTTTTTTGTCTATTTCACATTTAAACAATCCCTGCTCAATCTTATAAAAAAGAATATATGTATTTAAAAGTAAATTATCATATAAAAGTGACGAATAAGTACCATTAAATGTTCGATGTAAAGTAATATAATTTTCAAATTGGTAGTGATATAATTTATTATTTATAAACTTTTCTCTTTTCCAATATATTTTAAATTTTCACTTGTATATAAGCTTTTTTTATAATTCTTTTTATAATCAGTTATATAGAGTCTAAACATCCCAAAAAAACTCTGGACTGAAAACTTATGCATAGTTCTATTCTCTTTATCAATAACAGAATAATCAGCTAAAAGAATTATATTTTTATAAGTATCATCTAAAAACTTATTGCCAAATTCTTCTCCATAGTCTTTAAGTAGGTTCCCGTATCTCCCCTTTGAACTTCTGTTATAAGGCATAAGTTCAAAAGTATGAAACCATATGGCTCTTTCTCCATCATTTAAAGGAAGTTTTTTTAAACCATTTTTATAAAAATAATCTCTTGGAGTTTTTAGAGGTGTTAAAATAGGATTTTTAAAGTCAATTCCTGCTTTTATCAAGTACAAATAAGGAAGATGAAACACCATCGCATTAACATAATCCTTACGTGCTTCTTTATGTGTAGTAGGTGCAGATGATACATATCTTCTATATTGATTAAAATACAAATACGAGAACAATAAAATAATTACGCCAAATGTCCCTAAAATCTTCTTTTTCATTAAATCTCTTTCTTTTAATTCAAATAGTAATTCTTATTACTTTAATTTATAAATAATAATTATTATTACTTATTAAAGTTGTTTATTTAAAATATTAATAATCATACTCAAAACCTGTCACAGTTTGCGTCACAAAAATAGTTTATTTTGAAATTTAATTAATAATTATAAAATATGTTTTTTATCACAATTAGGCACCTATTTATGGCACTTGTATAAAATAATATTTTAAATAATAATAAAAAAATAGTGAGAGATAAGATACTTTTATTATTTTTATTGAGAATTACTTAGTAATACTTCTTAAAAATAGGAATATCATTTTATTATTCTTGTTATTTCTATACTAATAATTAATTGAACATAATTAAAAAACCATTACTTAGTCATTTTTCTACTCTCGAAGGTACTTCTTATTTTTAAAGGCATATATAAAGCTTTATTTTATAATATAAATCATTCATATTTTTTTCATCCTCCTGTATTTCCATTTCAAGAAACATTTTTATTTTTCACTATCTTATGTTAAAATTCTTGTAAGAAAGAAAGGTAAAAATGTCATTGGTATCTCTTAAAAAAAGTCTTGAAATTGATAAAAACCTTTATGCTATGAACCCCCATTTTGGCATGGATATTTATGCTAAAGATTTTGAAGTCAATTCTTGTATTATTTTAGAAAATAATGGAGAGGGATTAGAAGGCATACCTATTAAGTGTGCTTATTACGAACTAAATCTTTCTCTTAGAGGTAAATCAAAACGTCAAATAAACCAATTTGAGTATAAAATACCTCCTCATTCTTTACAACTAATACTTCCAAAAGACATGCACTCCTTTTTATATGAAAAAAACAGCCATGAGTACATTATTTTATTTGATGAGATTTTTTTAACAAAAGAGATAGAAGAATTAATCTTATTTCATAGAGAAAATCAGGCCTTAGCACTTTTAGATACTACTTCTTTTAATAAAGTTCTTGAACTCTACAAACAAATTGATTATGAATTCAAAAAGAAAGACATAAACTATATAGAATTCATTAAAACATTGTTAGCACAAATTCTGTATTTCTTAAAAAGAGAAAAACTCAATAAGAAAAAAATAATATATACAAGGCAAGAACAATTAACAAATCAATTTTTATCTTTAGTAGAAGAATCATTTTTGACAAAAAAAACCTTRCAAGACTATGCTTTCATRCTAAAWATWACACCCAAATATTTAAGTAAGATTATAAAAGATACACWTAACAAAAGTGCCCTWTMTTGTATTCATAMGCGTATAATAAAAGAAATCCAGTATTTATTGTGTTATTCACATAAAAGCATTAAAGAAATATGCTCTTATTTAAACTTTAAGGATATTTCAACTTTRGGAAGATTTTTTAAAAAATACGAAAARATTACCTTAAAAGAATACAGACTTAAAWATCAAATACAADCCAYWAAAAGGTAGTTTTGCACATAAATACGAAGAATTTACCTTTATTTTATTCTTTTTACCAGTTATACTTTAAAAAAGGAAGAATATGATCTATGACATTATTGGTATTTTGGGTGTTATTATGATTTTAATCGCTTATGCTTCAGTGCAACTAGGGAAACTTCATGTCAAAGATTTATTCTATTCTCTTTTGAATGCTGTTGGTGCTTTTTTCATTCTAATCTCTCTTCTAGTGGATTTTAATCTATCTGCTTTTTTAATGGAATTTTTTTGGTTAATTTTCTCAATTTTAGGAATATATACCTATATAAAGAATAAAAATACAAAGGAAAAAAATGAATAATCTTGTAAACAAAGAAGACTTTCCACTCACAAAAGACTTAGCTTATGTAAATGCGGCTAATGTTTCATTGATGCCTTTAAGTGCTTGTGATGTCATTACGTCATGGCAAAAAAATGTAGCCATTAATGGCTGCTTGGATTTTAATGATGTGGCCGAAGAAACAGCTTATGATGGTCTTAGAAAAGAAGGTGCTAAATTATTTTCATGCGATGAAAAAGATATTGCAGGAGGCTCCTCTTTTTCTGAACTCTTAAACTCAGTAGCTTGGGCCATAATGCCGCAAAAAGGTCAAAATGTGGTTAGCACGCAAATTGTTTTTCCAAGCACATCTTTTTCATGGCTTAGAATTGCTTCTCATACCTCCTGCGAAATGAGATTTGTAAAAGCTACAGATTCTTACGTGAAAATAGATGATATTATTAAACAAATTGATAAAAATACTTCGGTTGTCTCAATTTCTCATGTTGAATATACAGGGGGACAAGTATATGATTTAAAAAAATTAGCAGATGCAGCCCATGAACATGGAGCTTTATTAGTAGTAGATGCTACGCAATCTGCGGGTGCTATTCCTATTAATGCGCCTTTAAGTGGGGCAGATATTATAATATCAGGGGCGTATAAATGGTTATGTGGACCTTTTGGAGCTGCTTTAATGTACATAAGACCTGAATTGCAAATACAATTGCAGCCTGGTTTTGTTGGCTTTAGATCACATATAGATATGTGGGATTTAGATCCACAACGCATAACATATGCGCCTAGTGCAAAAAGATTTGAATCCTCTACTATGGCATTTGGATGTATTAAAGGACTAGAAGCCTCCATTAAATATCTTACAGATATAGGTATTGATAACATTTTTGAATACAATATGGTTTTGGCAAACAAACTTTTAGAGGGCTTAAACACACTGGATGCAAACATAGCATCCGCACAAGAAAAAGAAGAAAGAACCTCTATTCTTACGTGTACCATTAAGAATAAAGACACAGCTTATATTGTAAATGAATTAAAAAAACGAGGGGTTATTGCACATAAAAGGCAACAATACATACGTTTTTCACCTCATCTTTATAATAATGTAGAGGATATTGATAAAATACTCCTCTCTTTAAAAGAAATTATCAAATAAGTTTGCGCTCTCTTAGAGTGACAAGCTTATTTACTAAAACTATTGTGTATTTTCATTTATAAATAATGCATACGCTTTTGAAAGATTGTTGAGTTCATAGGATATTATTTCAGGCGTTTCATAAGAATGATTTTCTTTTATTAAGATTTCTATTTCTTCATAGTGCTCTTGTTTTGTTTTGATACTTAAGAGTCTTTCTTTATCCACACAAAGTTTATTCTCCCAGGTATAAAAAGAGTTTATTTTGCTTATTTGTATACAAGCAGCAAGTTTTTTTGTGATTAAAAGTTTTGTCAGTTTTTTAGCTTCTTTTTTATTCTTTGTTGTTGTTTGAATTATTATATACATTTTACCTCATTTATTAAATCTTGTGGACTTAGTGAATAGTTGTTTTTCTTGTAGTTATTTGATGCAATACTATGAGCTAAAGAAGCTACGTATGCAGCTTCAAAAGGTAGGTAATTTTGAGCCAAGAGAGCCAAAATTAGCCCTGTTAATACATCTCCACTTCCACCTTTACTCAAAGCTACATTTCCTAGAGTATTGATTAATAAGTGCTCATCATTTACTATTAAAGTATTAGCACCTTTTAAGAGAAGTGTTGTTTTAGGATACCTTTTTGAAAAAAGCAGGGCATAATGAATTCTATTGTTTTGCACTTCTTTTACGCTTATATTTGCTAAGTTTGTTAGTTTTAATAAAGATACGAACTCTTTTGGATGAGGCGTTAAAACTAGTTTTTCATCTAAATACTCTTTTAGGAGTTCTTCATAAAACATATCGGCATCTATTACTTTTTTGATATTTAGATTTAGTATTTTTTTTAGCTCATCTTTATCATACTTTCCTAAGCCCATTCCTAATGCAAGAGCTGTGGTATTTGAAGGAATTTTACTCTTTTGCATAATATGATAAGGAAGACTTAGTTTTTCTTCTCTTATTGTGGTAACCAATCCTGCCCCAAAAGAAAAACAAGCATCAGCACATAATATTCCTGCGCCTTCTTTCTCCCCTATTACAATACAAGCATGTCCAAAACTTCCTTTATGGGCATTCTTTTTAGTACGCAAAGGCAAACGCATATCTTTTTCATCTAATAAAAATACAGAAGTAGAGCCTTCATAACACTCACGTTGTATTCCTAAATTAGATACTTTTATCTCTCCTACATAATCTTTCGCAAGATCTGAAAACAAAGACGTTTTAAGTGCTCCCATAGTAATAGTGGTATCTGCTATAAACGCTTTTGAGAGTATTTGGCCTTTTTTATTTATTCCACTTGGAATATCGCAGGCAATTTTATATGCATCTAGGCGGTTTAGTTTATCTATGATGGTTTTTGAAATGTCATCGAGTTCTTTATTAAGTCCTGAGCCAAATAAACAATCAACTATTACATCACATTTTGAAACATAAGTAGAGCACTCAATTCCAAGAGCAAGGGCTCGTTTGAGTTGGAGTTTACCTAAAGGACTTTTAGCATCGTAAGGTAGATATAAACGTACATCATAAGAGGAGTATAACATTCTTGCAAGTGCTATTCCATCTGCTCCATTATTACCAGACCCTGCCACTATCAAAACAGATTCATGTGAAGAAAACTTACTTTGAATAAAAGTACACATAGAAAAAGCAGCCTGCTCCATCAATAAGTCTTCACTTAGATGAAAGTCTTCATAACATTTCTGATCAAATTGATTCACTTCATAAAAAACTTTTTGCATGCTCTTCCTTTTAGTTTTTAATTTTTAAACTTCCAATCCTCTTTTTTCAATACTTCTTTTATTTTATCTTTTACATCCCCTTGTAGTTCTATCCACTCATCTTTAATAGCACCACCACAAGCCAGCTTTTTCTTTAATAGTTTAAGCACTGCTTTTTTCTCTTCTTCTTTTATATAAAAGCGCCCTACTAAGGTTACTGGTTTACCCTTACGTTTTTCATAAGTAAAAACAAGCTGATGTTGATTCTTAGGTAGAATACTTTTATTTGGCTGTTTTTTCTTATCTTCTTTTTTTGTATCGTATTTTTCGCCATCTAAAGAAGCACCCATGCTAAACATTATGAAAAATCCTTTACACGTGATTGTATATCTATATCTTCTATACTTACAAAATCATTTATTTTATATTGCTCCAAAGCAACTCTACCTATCATCGCAGCATTATCACTACAGTATTGCAAAGAAGATAAATGCAAGGTCGTTTTATATTGAGAACATAAGTCTTCTAACTGTCCTCTTAGATATAAATTAGCACTTGCACCACCTACAATTGCAAAATCTTTTGGAGCTTTGATTTTAAAAAGCTTTTTTATTTTTTGTATAAGATGATCGACTGCTGTTTTTTGAAAACAGGCGCAAATATCCGCTCTGTCTTGTTCATTGTTTTTATCAATAGTCTCAATTGCTAAACGCACTGCATTTTTAAGCCCAGAATACGAAAAAGCTATTTTTGGACTTTGTTTTAAAGGAACTGGAAAAGAAAAACGGGTAATGTCCCCTTTTAAAGCATAGTCCTGAACCACAGGACCACCTGGATAACCCATACCTAACATCTTAGATACTTTGTCAAAACTCTCTCCAAAACTATCATCCATGGTACTCGCTATAATATTCATATCTTTTAAAGCATTGGCTTCAATGATTTGTGTATGTCCCCCTGAAACCAATAATATACTCATAGGTAAAATACTTTCTTTTTCTATAAAAAGAGAATAGATATGTCCTTTTAAATGATTCACTGCAATTAAAGGCAAGTCTAAGGCCAAAGCAAGTGCTTTTGCCATCATTACACCTTCCATTAAAGTAACCGATAAACCAGGCGCATTCGTAACAGCTATTGCTTTTAGTTGTGGAAAATATTCTTTGCATTCTTCTAAAATCTTAGGCAAAGCTTCAACATGTAAACGTGCTGCTAATTCTGGAACTACCCCACCATAAGCAGAGTGTTGCAATTCTTGTGATATTTTTTTATGATAAATTAGTTCTTTTGTTTCTATATTTGTAATTGCTAAAGAACTGTCATCACAGCTWGATTCAATACTTAAAATCATTTATTATTTTTCNCNCTTTNNWTTCTTRTACATTWTTGTTTTCTTTTGTTATAAATTCTAAAGCAAGTTCTAGAGGCCCATACCCAGAATCTGCATTAATATGCCCTGCTTCTTTTAAAATTGTCATAGGAATATTTAATTCTTTTTGTAAGTTTTTTGCTTCTTCTTCATTTAAATAAGGGTCATTACTTGAAGCAATTAAATAAGCTTCTTTTGTTCTCAGGTTTTTTGGATAAGTATAAGGGAAAAAGGTATTCAATTCTTTTATCTCACAATTGATTCGTACAGGAGCTACTAAAAGTAATTTTTCTACAAGTAAATTTAATTCTTCTTCTATTTGAAACCATAGAATATTTCCCAAAGAATGGCAGACTACAATATCTGGTTTAAAGTGTTCTAATTCTTTTTTTAGATATTTCATCCATTCATTTAGTTTAGGTAAGTCTTTGTGAGGCAAAGATGGAAATGAAACGGTATAATCTTTTTTGATCAAGTCCATAGCTAAATGTGCTTGCCAATGAGGATAAGAACTTCCACCCCAACCATGTAAAATCAGTACTTTTTTACTCATTATTTCATACTCGATACACATCTAACATAGATTTTTTTATTTCGATTGTCATAATAAGGCGTTCCAGAAATAAAGTGCATRTAATCTGCATAAAACCAAAACGTTCTYGCATGTGCTTTAATCGCCCAATACTGATCAGGTAAAGCATATTTAAATTCTTTTATTATATAAGTAATATCGTTCTTTTTATCAACAATTGTTTGTAACTCTTTAATATCRGGTAAKCGCCAGTTTCGTAAACCTGCATGCACTAARTTTTCACAATAAGGTTCKGCTTCTTTATGCGATTGTTTAATAGTAACCGTAGTTTTATCATCCACCCAAATCAATTKATTTTTAAAATCTTTTACTATATTCGTAGTTGAAAATCTTACTGTATCTTTTGCATTTAAAAAAATGCAAAAAGATAATACTAATAAAATAAATTTCATGTCATTTCCTTAATATTGATTTTACTAATATTTAATAGTTCTAATTCTTCTTTTTTAAAAACTTCTAATTCATACTTGTAGTTCTTTTTATACAATAAAGCTACCAATTCTTTGGGTGTGTCTTTTGAAGGTGCTGCTTTACTATGCTTCTTCCACTCATCAAACTTGTCTTCATAATGTTTTAACATTCTGCCCTCAAAAGCATTACGTGTAAAAATCAAATAAATAACAAGTGYCAATAAAATCCCAAAAGGAAATAATAAATCAAGACTCACAATARCTCCTTACTTCTTCATCAATTAAAAAAACATCGTCAATWGTATTCGCTTTTACATGTGAAAACTTATTTAAWGCATCAAGGGTGATTTTAGGGATATCCAAAAAGCCTATTTTTGAGGCTAAGAATTTYTCAACCGCTATTTCATTAGCCGCATTTAAAACCACGCCTAAGTTTGCATTGTTTAAAATATAGTCTTTTATTTCCCAAATAGGATAACGMTCAGTTTTAATTTCTTTAAATTCYAAAGATCCTACTTCTAATARATTYACTGGTTTTAATATTTCTTCATCTATTCTTGTTTTTARRGCATAAGCWATDGGTAATTGCATGTTTGCATGGGCAAAATGTGCAGTTGTACTACCATCTTTAAAATTAATCAAAGCATGAATTAAAGACTTTGTTTCAATAATAGCATCCARTTTTGTAGTATCAAAYAACCATTTKGCTTCTAATAATTCATAMAGTTTATTSGTCATGGTTGCWGAATCTATTGTRATTTTATTTCCCATGCTCCAATTTGGATGATTAAGAGCTTCTTTTATGCTTACRTTTTTTAAAGACTCTAWWGGATAGTCTCTAAAAGAGCCTCCTGAAGCAGTGATAGTCATGGAATCTATTTTTTTGTCTTGTAATAAGTACCATAAACCAAAGTGCTCAGAATCAATAGGCATTAGATTTGATTTATCAACAAACTCTCCTGCTACTACTAAAGATTCTTTATTTGCAAGGGAGAGTTTTTTACCACACTCAATCGTTTTTAAAGAAGGTCTAAGCCCTAAAAAACCAACCAAAGCATTTAATACCATCATTGATTTTGCTTCTTCAATGACATCTAAAATTGCTTTTTCGCCGTACCGTACATTCTTATGATTTACTTTATGCACATCTTCTTCTAAAGCAATCACCACAAAACAGGGATTAAATTCTTTTATTTGTTCATTTAATAAAGAAATATTTCTTCCTGCTACTAAAACCTCAACATCTAAAGAAAACTTCTTAGCAAGAATTAAGGCATTAACCCCAATAGAACCAGTTGAGCCTAATAAAATCAAATCACAGCTCTTAGAGTAAGTAACATAATAATAGCCCCAAATAAGAAACCATCACTTCKGTCTAATATTCCACCATGWCCTGGCAAAATATCCCCAGARTCTTTAACCCCAGCTTCTCTTTTTAAATACGATTCAAATAAATCTCCAAAAACAGAAGAAAGAGAAACACCTACAGATACAACTAAAGCTCCAAATAAAGATAAAGGCTCAATAGCAAAAATACTTCCTAAAATAGCAGCAGTAACAACACCACCAGCTACTCCTTCAAGAGTTTTTTTAGGACTGGTTTCACAGAATTTTGTTTTTCCWATTGAYCTTCCTACAAAATAAGCCCCAATATCAGTTCCKGCAACTATTACTAATAACCATAATAAACTCTCAATTCCAAACTCAGCATATAAAGTAAGWAGAAACAAAAAGGATGCAGTTGGATAYARYARYGGCAAAATAATCTTTTTGTCTAGTTTTTTAGAATAMGCAAGAACAGAAGCATATACAAGTAAAAGYAAGAAAAAYAAATCTTCAGCATGAGGATAAAAATAAGCSACAAACCAAAGWGCYCCAGAATAATAATAAACCTCWKRGCTTTYCATTTGRAATAATTTCATWGACTCTTGTAAAGCAATMACAAGTAAAGCNCCCNAAGGTCAACCAWATWATAAAATASGAATCMAGATAWCCAATAATAAGTGCAGCTARAAATAGAATCAGCCCCGTTTTAATCCTAGTAGAACTGTCTTTTATAATATCAATCATTAATAAACCTTATAATCTAATTTTTAAGACTTATTATATCAAATCTATTTATACATATTGCTTTTAAGTATTTTAAAATAAATAAGAGAAAGCAAGTCCATAAAATAGAGCAGATTTTGTTTCCACTAAAGGAGAACTTTCATAAGAAACATTGCTTAAATTATAATACTTTACGAACATTCCGTACCAAAATTTATCATCTTTTTTGCTAAGACCTATTGAATTCTGCCATCCACCATAACCGCTACGTGCATGATATTCACTTCTATTAGAAGTTACATCATTCTTTTTTATCTCATAAAAATAATTGTGGTAGTCGGAATCACCCCACACTAAACCTGTTTTTAGGGTAAGTTTTATATTATTTGAAAATTCTTCTTTATAATGTAAGTTTACATTTGCCAAATAACCTTGATATCTAATCCCAGATGAGCCAACAGAAAAAACAGCACGCACGGGAAACTCAAGATCAAGACTGCTCATTTTATTCTGCTTCAAATGATATATAAAATTAGGTCCCACTTCAAGAGTAGCATCTAAATCATCCATTCCCTCTCTTTTACTGTCCTTACTTTTAACGGGTAACATTCCTCTTAAACTAAGTTGCACTTTACTTTTTTGCGTTTTAAAATAATCACTATAGATTTCATCTCTATTAATATTAATTTTATCACTTCTGTATTCTATATAAGGAAAGGGTAAAAAAAGATTTTTACGCTCTTTTGATCCAATATAAGAAGGAACCGAAATAAATCCTAATCCCAAACCATAAATTAGTGTTGATTTTTCTTTTGAAAAAAGACTAATAGTAAGTATAAGTAATAAACATATTTTTTTCATTCTAAGCCTTGTATTTTAAATTTTATTTTTTCTAATTAAAACTATCTTTTTATGTATATTTTTATTTTTATACAAAGAAGTACTTATTTTACTTAAGGAAAATATCACATGTACATTCTCATTTTCAATCATGTTATAAATCACATACTCTTTGCCAATTAACTGTGTTCCTGCAATATCCAAACGAGTACTTCTGGCTATTATTGGCTTGTTTGCTTCTATAAGTGAATTCGTAATAAGTACATTTGAATATTCAATTTTAATTGCAAGTTCTTTTGAAATAATCTTAGTATTCATAATATGGACATCAGAATCATATATTATTAATTCATCAATTTTGGCATTTTTAATTAATATATTTTTTGATTTTCTAATGATTAATTTTTTATAATTTCCTTGTATTACTATATTCTTTTGATTTTCTACTGTTAATAAAGATACTTTTTCTTTGAATATTTTTTCGCTCTTTTTTTGATATTTTTCATTATTTAAAAAAGACTTAAGTATCCTTATATAAGCATTAAAATGACTAACCATAGGAATATGTTTTGAATCTTCTATTATGTCTAATCTAGAGTTTTTTATATGTTTGTCTAAAATATATCCCGTTCGAAGAGGTGCAACATCGTCTTTTTGACCCCAAATTATTAAGGTTTTTTGTTTTATAGAATCAAGTATACTTGTAAAATCTTCTGCTAATAAAGAAATAGATGCAACTGAACTAGTAGTAGATAAAGAATTCGAAGCAGAGCCCATTACCTCATCAAAAGAAACAGGCAATATTTTTTCAACTTTTGAAAACACATTTGAAAAAAAAGTTCCTAATTTAGAATCATTTGTTTGGTTTGTAACACCCTTAGAAAAAGTGAGTTTTTGAGATATAAGAAACTTTGCATATGCCTCTTTATGCAAAATACCAGCTGCATCAATAAGAATGAGTTTTGTTACATCTTGTTCATACATTGAAGTATATTTTAACGATATAGAAGCACCCATAGAATGCCCCATAAGTAAAAATGGTTTTTTTATGTATTTATCGCTTAAGTACTTAATTAATAATGCATATTTTTTCGGCGTGTATTGTTTTTTTTCTTTTGTAGAGTTTCCAAAACCGGGCAAGTCAAAATGCATTATATAAAAATCTTCTTTTAGTGCATGAACCGTTGTTTTCCATATAGTTGAAGCTTCATTACCTAAACCATGTACTAAAATAAGTGGCTGTTTATTTTTATCTCCAAAAAAGGAAACATACACTTTTGAATTAAAAATAGGTTCATCAAGAAATATACTTTTAGCTTGTGAATTAAGTGTCAGTAAAAAGTACGTACACAATAAAAAACAAGCTTTAACCATTATGGAAGTACCACCGTAAAAGTCCCTTTTGAATAAAGCGTATTAGCCAAAAGTACTTCAAATTCATACTCACACATATTTCCAATTTCTGCATTCTTTCTTACGCGTAAATTATATTCACATTCTTTTAATTCTTTTATTTGTGAAATATCTTTCAAACTTACTAAATAGCCTATTTGGGGATCTTCTTGTTTTTTTTCAATAAAAGCGACACTGCTTTGAGCAGCTGCTTCGCATAACATAGCAAGACTAGGAAAATAAGGAAAAAAACATTGAACAAGAACTTCTTTCTCATTTGATTCTAATACTTCTTTGGCAAAAAGAATAGGTGCTAAATGTGGCAAATTCATAGTTCAACGCCAATCACATTAGCACTTTCATTAAAATTCATTGCAATATTAAGCATTGCTCTCATTGAAATGGGAACATTAATCTCTGATTCACTTGTTTTGTAGAATAAATTCTCTTCTTCTTCGCTTATTTTAACCCTTAATGCAACAGCACACTCAAGATAATTTTGACACTTGTTTAGTACATCAATATTTTCAATATTAATTGTTTCACTACATATCAATAAAAGTTCATCATTATCCATAGCTTTTACCGCTCCAACCTTTAACACTGCTAATGATGTTTGCTCACCTGAAGAAATAGTCAATATTTCTTCTTCATTATTGTGTAAAATGGACGCATAAGAAACAGCTGTATTATAAACTGAATTTTGGAAGTCTGTAGGAGAAACTGTTTCTTTATTCAAAATAGATTTTAAGATTTTTGAAGTCGCTAATAATTCACCAAAAGCAGTTCCATAAATAATTCTTCCTTTTGTAAAAGTCATTTTATTCATTAATTCAAGAAGTAATTTTGATGCTTTTGTTAAACGACGTCTTTGCATCATTTTTGGAACAATTTCTTTTGTATTTAATGAACTAACTTCACTATCTGCATATAAATAACTGGCATCTATAATTTTTAAATTAATTTTCATTCGCACAGTCCAAAAAGTAAAGAAGTATTGTTTCCACCAAATGCAAAAGAATTACTCAAAGCATAGGAAACTTTTTTTTCTATTGTTTCTAGAGGAAAGTTTAGTTCATTTTTCTCTATCTCTCTTAGATTAGTATTAGGAGTAATAATTTGTTTTTGTAAAACCATACATGTAATAATAGCTTCCAACGCTCCTGCAGCACCTAATGTATGCCCCGTAATAGATTTAGTTGAGCAAACATAGGGTTTGTAATTTTTAAATAAACTGTGTATTGCAGCAGCTTCTGAGGAATCATTGGCTTTTGTTCCTGTTCCATGGGCATTTATATAAGATACATCTGCTATACCAACATTTCCACTAAGAAGTGCATTTTGCATTGCAAGTTTTGCGCCTTTACCTTCTGGCTGTGGTTGTGTCATATGGTGAGCATCGGAAGAATAACCTACTCCACAAAAAAGAAGAGAATTTTCTTCTTTTTTATCTTGTAATAATAAAACAGCAATAGCTTCTGATACATTCATTCCATCGCGATTTTTATCAAAAGGTTTTGAAAC
Organism: Arcobacter sp.; assembly: GCA_002733685.1. Lineage (GTDB taxonomy): Bacteria > Campylobacterota > Campylobacteria > Campylobacterales > Arcobacteraceae > NORP36. The sequence continues at coordinate 41,587 of NVWN01000017.1, forward strand.
CTTGGAAGATAAAACACTTAATCCTGAAAATCCACATACTGTTGTATGAGATAAAGAATCAATCCCTACGACTAAGACATTTTTATAGATGCCTTTATTAATTACTTCTTTAGCGTAACCCATAGCATTTGCACTTGAGGTACAAGCAGTTGAAAAAGAGACATCGTCTCTAAATGCAAACTTCTCTTGTAAAAATACAGCAATAGAAGAAATCATATGTTTTTTATAATCAATATTTTTATAGTCTTTATTTTTCAAATAAGATTTTTCAGTATGAAACATTCCTCCAACAGAAGAGCCAACTACTAATAAGGTGTCATCAAAGTTTTTTAAAGAAGAATTATTCAAAACATTTAAACATGTTTCATATAGAAGTTGATCAAATGTCTTATTTGTAGAAATTTTACCAATACAAGAGATTTTTGAAGGAACATAGTTTTTATCTAGCGTAAGCGTGTCTTTTTTTAAACAAATAGATTCAAATAAGTCTAAGCAGTTATCTCCTGCACATGAAATACTATCAAAATGATTGATATATGCTTTGTTAAATTTTGTCATTTATGTAAGCTAATAAGTTTTTTACTGATGCGAAAATATCTTGATAACCTTCAATACTAGTAATTTTTACGCCATATTCTTTTTCTATCATTAAAACAAGCTCAATTGAATCAACCGAATCTAATCCCAAACCATCATCTCCAAACAGTTCTTCTTCATCAGAAATTTCATCAATACTCATATCTTCTAAATTCAATCCATCTATAAGTACTTGTTTAAACGCATCACTTGTTATCATATCTCTAAACCTTTTAAAATTAAGCACGATTATAGTTAAATTCATCTTGTAACTATCTTATAATTTAGCTTTAACATTCTTTTTTGTATTATAGAAATTATAAGGGCTGTAAAGAATGAAATTATTAAAAGATTTATTCACACTTGAAGAAAAGTCTGACTACAGCTATGTTATAAGCTTAGCAAATAAAAGTCATCCTGTGTTTAAGGCACATTTTTTAGGGAATGAAATCCTTGCTGGTTTCTTACAAATAGATATTGTATCATTACTTATGTGTCACAAAATTACTTTAATTAAAAAAGCAAAATTCTTGGAAGTGATAAGGCCAAAAGATGTTTTAAAATTTGACATTACAAGTAAAGATAATATTAAATACAAAGTTATTATCTACAAAGAAAATAAAAAAATGAGCGAAATAATATATGAAATCTGATCAAATAATAGTAGTTATTCCTACTTTAGATAATGACAAAACTATTCAAGCTGTTGTTAATGATGTAATTGTTCATGGATATAAAGTTATTGTTGTTGATGATGGATATGCTAATCCAGTAAAAAACATACTCGATAAACATGAATATCTCATAATTTTAAGACATGATGTAAACCTTGGAAAAGGGGAGGCTATTTTAAGTGGTGCAAGAAAAGCACGAGAAATGGGATACGAGTATTTTATTTCCATTGATGGAGATGGACAACATTTAGCCAGTGAAATTCAAAAAATAATTATTTCTTGTAATGAAAAGAATCAAATAATAATAGGTGCACGAAATTTTGATATTAAAAATGTTCCCAATGGCTCTAAGTTTGGAAGATGGTTTAGTAATTTTTGGGCCTGTTGGGATACGGGACAAGAAATTAAAGACTCCCTCTCTGGCTTTAGACTTTATCCTACTTCAATACTTGATTTAGATATTAAAACATCACGTTTTGATTGGGAAATGGAAGTTTTAGTTAAACATTCTTGGGAAAAAAGAGTGATTAGAGAAATTATTATTGAATGTTATTATCCAAGCGCGCAAGAAAGAGTGAGTCATTTTAAAAAGTTTTGGGATACAGCTGCTATTGTAGTAGTACACTTAAGATTATTGCCTATTAAGTTCTTTTATAAAAAGAAATTTAAATAAATGAACAACAAACAAAGAGGTTCTGCTTTTAGTATTAAATTAGCATTTACTTTATACAAATATTTTGGATATAATTTTATATATTATTTTATATATTTGATTACAGCATTTTATTTTTTATTTGCCACAAATGTCAAAGATGCACTTAAAATTTATTATAAAAAACAAGGAATTCCTTTTTCTTCTTTATTTTATTATCAACATTTACGAATGTTTGCAATTACTATGGTAGATAGGTTTATTTCTAAATATGACCCAGATTCTTATATGTTTATGTATGAAAATAAAGACGAGTTAAGGAAAAAGTTAAATGCAAAAACTATTTTGCTTTTCTCTCATTTTGGGGGTTGGTCAAGTGCAGCTAATAAGGCAATAACGAATAATACTATTAATATTGTAATGCAAGAAGTTATGACGCAAGGAATTAAAGATATTGAGAATTCTATTCCTAATAAAAAGGATAATTTAAATATTATAGACTTAAATCAAGGTGCCATTAAGGTATCCATTGATATCGCAAATGCGCTAAGTAATAATGAAGTTATAGCTTTAATGGCTGATAGGGCCAGCAATAAAAAAAATATACATAAAAGTGATTTTTTTAATGAAAAAGGATTATTTAACGAAAATCCTTTTAAAATTGCCTATAAAACAAAAACACCAATGTTGATGTATTTTGTAATTTATAAGAAAAAACAATGTTATGAGGTAAAGGTTCTTGAATTAGAATTTGATTATACATTAAAAGAAAAAGATGCCATTAAAAAAGCAATCAATAATTATGCTCTTAGTTTTGAGGAAGTTTTAAAACAACATCCCAAACAATGGTTTAATTTTTATAATTTTTGGAGTGAAGAATGAGATTAGAAATAAGTAATAAGTATGTAACCCTTAATGAGATTAAAGAAGCACAAGAAATCAATATTTCAGAAGAAAAGAAATTTTTAGATTTTATAAATCATACCCATGATTTTTTAATGAATCAAATCAAAGATGGTAAACCTATTTATGGAATTACGACAGGTTATGGCGCAAGTGGGAAAAACTATGTTTCTTATGAAGACAGTGAAACTTTACAAAAAAACTTATTTCGTTTTCATGGTTGTGGAATAGGAGAGAATTTATCTTTAAAAGTTTGTAGATATTCAGTAATAATGCGTACTGTATCTTTAAGCAAAGCACGTTCTGGCGTTAGTATTAACCTATTAAAAAGACTTGAAATGCTAATAAAAGAAGATATTATTCCTGTAATTCCTTCTCAAGGCTCAGTTGGAGCAAGTGGAGATTTAACGCCCTTATCTTATATAGCTGCTGTTATTGCAGGTGAGAGAGAAGTTTATTATAAAGGTGAAATAAGAGATGTTAAAGAGGTTTATGCCCAACTTAATATTACCGCTTATACCTTTAAACCAAAAGAAGCGCTTGCAATAATGAATGGTACTACTATTATGAGTGCTATTGCACTTAATGCTATAGAAGAATTTGAAATTATCTTAGACTCAATGGAATCTTATGTAGCAGCTATGTTTGAAGTACTTTTAGGAGATGACACTCCTGTTGCTGATTTTGTGCATGAATCTAAGCCCTTCTCAGGACAAATTGCGGCAGCAAAAAATATTAAACGAAAAATTGAAGGTTCTTCTTTAACCCATGGAAGAGATGACAGATACGATAAATTTTTTAAAAATAACGATTTGAATATTCAAGATACCTACTCAATGAGATGCGCCCCTCAAGTCTTAGGAGTAATTAGAGATAATCTTCTTATTTCTAAAAATTGGGTGGAAACAGAAATCAACTCGGTTAATGATAATCCCTTAATTGATGGGGAAAATCAACGAATTTATACCTCTGGAAATTTTTATGGCGGTTATGTGGCTCATGCAATGGATACCTTAAAAATATGTGCGGCTAACTTGGCAGATTTATTAGACAAAGAATTTGCACTCCTAGTTGATCATAAGTTTAATAGAGGGTTAGGAGAAAATCTTAAATTATCAAAAGAGCCATATTATCATGGATTTAAAGCCATGCAAATTTCACTTAGTTCTTTAAGTGCCGATGTTATTAAAAATACAACAGCTGCTTCTATTCATTCACGTCCTACTGAATCGCTCAATCAAGATAAAGTTTCTATGGGAACAACAGCGGCACTTGATTTTGCAAAAATGATGCCAGATTTACATAATATGCTGGCTATTGCTTTTCTTGGAATGGCACAAGCCGTTGATATTAGAGGACAAGAAAAAGTATCTCCCCATTTGAAAAATATACATGATGAGATAAGAGAGATTATTGAACCCTTAATAGAAGACAGACGTATGGACTTTGATATTAAAAATATCAAAGTCTTACTTAAAAATGCAAAATTCATATAAAGTAAAAAAATGCAAAAAGTATTAATAACAGGAGCTACTGGTTCTATTGGAGAAAAACTTGTAGAAGAATTTAATAATAAGGGCTTTTTTGTTTATATTCATTATTTTAATAATCAAAAAAAAGCGCAAGAATTACTTGAGAGTATTGAAGCAGGGGAGCTTGTGTACTTTGATATGAGAAAGAAAAAAAGCATTCAAATAGCCTTAGAAAATATTCAAGTAGATGTATTAATTAATAATGCGGGTATTACAAAAGATAGTTTGTTCTTTTTTATGAAAGATGAAGAATTTGAAGATGTAATGCATACTAATGTAAATGCTTTATTTTATATAACAAAGATTTTAAGTAAGAATATGATTATGGAGAAAAAAGGAAGTATTGTAAATATTGCTTCTATCTCTGGGTTAATTGGAAATGAAGGTCAAGCGAATTATTCAGCTTCTAAAGGCGCTGTTATTGCTTTTACAAAAACGCTTTGTGCCGAATTAGGAAGATACAATATTAGAGTTAATGCGCTAGCCCCAGGAATTATTGAATCAGAAATGATAGAAAACCTACCCAAGAAAAAAGAACTTAAAAAGAGTATTCCTTTAAAACGTTTTGGTAAAGCCCAAGAAGTAGCTAAATGTGCTTACTTTATTGGGGTTGAAGCAACATATGTAAGTGGTGAAGTTCTAAATATTTCTGGCGGTATGGTTAGATAAATGAATCTAATATTTTCTATTTTATATGCTCCTTTTGTTTTTTATGCTTTACAAAATTTCGAATTACAAAAAGTAGCATTAGTTATTTTTGGTTTTTCTCTTCTTTGGTTAATCAGCCTTTATAAAAAACCTTTAAAAGAAACTATCTTCCCATTATTTTATTTATTTCTTTCTATTATGGCTTATTTTATTAACCATTTTTATTTTTTAAAAGTTTTGCCCTTAATAATTTCTGTTTTAATTTCTACCTTTATGTTTTATTCTTATCACAGTAAAAATTCTTTCATTTTTATCTTTTTGGATAAAATTAAAAAAAAAGTGGGGCCTAAAGAAAAGGAATATATACAGAAATGTACACTTTTTTGGTGCTTTATTTCTGTAATTAATGTAAGTTTGCATCTATTCGTACTTCAACATAATGATTTAAACTATTGGCTTTTTTATTCAAGTTTTCTTTGGATTTTTGTTTTTGTAGCGGCTGCTTTACTTCAAGTAGTACACAGATTTTTTTATTTAAAAAAGGATTAAAATGTATAAATATTTATTGTTTTTTTTATGTACAAATATTTTTTCACAAAACATTGAATTTACTCAAAATAAATATTTAAGTGCTTTTGATAGAACAGTCATAAGTAAAGGTAATCTAAGTTTTGAAAAAAATAAGATGAGTTTATACTATGAAAATGACGATAAAACGGTACATTTAACTCCTAGTAAAATAATTATAAGTACAGAAAAAAGAGATTTTATTTATGATAAACAAGACAAAATAGAGCTAAGTATTTTTTTATCTTTAATACAAGCTATTTTTAATGATGATGAACAAAGTTTAAAAAAGAGTTTTATACTTAGTAAGAATTCCCATATACTACTTCAACCAAAAGAATTCCTAGAAAATATAATAAAAAAAATTGAATATAAAAAAGATGGTAAAAAACTTATATATTTGAATATTTATTTTGTCAATAAAAATAGGATTAATATTGTTGAAAATTAAAAACAATTTATGCCTAATTATTTTTATCTTTGCTCTCATCCTTGCTAAGGATTCTTTTTCATATATTTCTACTAACCTAGAAAGTGTTCTTCCTGACAGCCATAAAAAAGAACTTCTCAAAGAATTTAATCAATTCAAAAACAATAAAAAACTTTTTCTGAGCATAAAAGGTTTTGATGAAAAAGACTTAATAAATATACAAGAGATAGAAAAAGAACTCTTAAGAATCAAGGGTTTATCTTTAGCAAAAAATACCCAAGCACTTAAACTAAAAAAACATTTAGAAGACTATTCTTTTTACAAAAACACTATCAATAAAGACGCTCTCTCACCTATCAACATTAATAAAAAACTTTCTACAATAAAAGAGCAGATGCTTTTAGATCCTTTTTATTTTTTCACCCAAGAAAGAGACCCCTTAAATTTATATGCAGTTAAAATACAAAAAAATGTAAATCTTAAAAACAAGCATTTAATCTTAGAAAACTATGGTTATTTTAGTATTTTTAATCTTTCTTCTTCTCTTAATACTTTAGAGGAATATGAAAGAGTATATGATCAAATACATAGTATTATAAAAAAAGATACTCTTATTTTCTCTCCTATCTTTTATTTTGTTGAAAATTCCAGAATTATAAAAGAAGATGTAAATAAAATTCTTCTCTTTGCTTCTGTACTACTCCTATCTTTATATTTATTCATCTTAAAAAGTCCAAAACTTTTGTTTAATACTTTTTTAGCTCTTAGTTCTTCCATCCTTTTAGCCCTATTTTTTACAACAGAACTTTTTGGAGAAATATCTATTTTTGTTTTAGTTTTTGCTGTTTCAATCTCTAGCGTTTCTATTGATTATATGTTTCATCATTACATGCATGATTATTATCATCAAAAGAAAAAATTCAATAAATCTGTTTTCTTTGGCTTTTTAACAAGTATTGGTGCTTTTCTTATTCTTTCTTTTGTTGATTTTTCTTTGCTCAAACAAATTTGTATCTTTTCAGCACTTTCTTTATTCTTTGCATATTTACACTTTGCATTTTTATTTCCATATATTACATTTAAAAAAAGAACCAAAGGTCTTTCCTTTAAACAGAATGCACAAAAGCACTATCTTAGACCTTCTGTAATTACATTCTTTTCACTTTTGATTATAAGTGTTTCTTTATTCAACTTAGAATTTGACCTAAACATTAAAAACCTAGATGTAGACAATACAAGCTTAGATAAAAAACGTGATTTTTTTGCAAAAAAATTAAATACAAAAGAGCAAAGCCCCATTTTATTTGAGGCCAGTTCTCTAAATGAGCTTACTAATATTGCTTATACTCTAAAACAATCCTACCCACAAGCTTATATTCCCCTAAGTATTATTTTAAGTCCCCAAGAATTTATTGAAAAAAAGATTTTTTTAAAAGACAATAATTTATTGAGTCTAAAAGAGCAAGTAAAAAAAGAAGCTCTATTTTTAGGTTTTAAAGAAGACTTCTTTTCTAAGGCCTATATCTTAAAAACAGAAGCTCCAACTTTTGAACAAAATGACATAAAAAAGATGCAACTTGAAGTACGTTATTATAAGAATACATATTACTCTTATGCTTATCTTCCTAGTCCTATAAAAAAAGACTTAGCTTCTAATATTGTTTATCATGAGCTTTCTCATAAACACTTATTTATAAAAGATTTAAAAAGAGTATATAGGGAACTTTCCTTTTTAGGGGTAGGCAGCTTAGTTTTTATTCTTCTTATGCTTGTTTTTACTGCAAAAAAACGTTACTTTATTGCTATTAATTATATACTCTTTCCTCTAGCTATGTGTTTATTATTTTCTAGTTTCTTCTTATTCAATATTTTACATTTATTAATGCTTTTTATTATTCTAGCCATTGGTATAGATTTTGGAATTTATATGAGTTCTAAACAAGTAAGTTCATCAACAAAAAAAGCAATAGTATATTCTTTAATTTCCACTTTTTGTGGTTTTGGAGTCTTGGTATTTTCTAATATTACTGCACTGTATTCACTTGGAACAGTGGCAAGTGTAGGTATAGTCTCTATACTACTTTTATTACTCAATTCAAAAAAGGTTTTTAATGATACTGAAGGTTTATAACGACGATGGTAGTTGTCAAGAGCACATAATAAATAAAGAAAACTTTTATGATAAAAACTTAGAAAATACATGTTCTTATATTGCATCTGCTAATAAAGAACAAAATGCCCTTAACATGTTTAGGTCTCATTTCTCAAATGCAAAAAGTATTTTATATGACAATAGCAGTAAAGCCATTGTTAACAAAATTAAAGAATTGAAAGTTTCTAATTTTGAAGAGGCTAAAAAAAACAAAACAATTTTTGATATTTATAATTTCTCCTTTTTATTTTTCACTTCTGGTACAACTGGATTTCCAGTAGCCGCATTAAAAAGCAAAGAAAACTTTTTAGAAGAACTGGAGGTATTAACAAAACTTTTTAAAAAATACAATATTAAAAGGGTAATTGTAAGCGTTCCTTTTGTTCATTTCTATGGCTCTCTAATGGGCTTTATGTATCCTTTAATTAATGATATAGACATAGTTCTAAAAGAGCATTTTTTACCTCATGACTTGCTTGATCTTATTGATGATAACTCTTTGGTTGTTACAACCCCTTTATACATTAAATCTTTAAACAGGTTAAATCAAAGTAAGGATTTAAGTAAATCTATTTTTCTTTCATCAACTGCTCCTTTATTTAAAGATACGGCTTTAGAATTTAATAAAAAGTTCTCTTGTAATATTATTCAACTTTTTGGTTCAACTGAAACGGGTGGTATTGCTTATAAATACAATGATGATGAATTGTGGACTCCCTTGGAAAAAGTGAAAACAAGTACTAATAAAGATAATGAACTTACAATACACTCGCCTTTTGTCTCTAATATTCTTTTTGAAGATAGTTTTAAAAATACAAAACAAAAAATACAAACATTTGATTATGTAGAATTTAAAGAAGATAAATTTAAACTTATAGGACGAAGTTCTCAAATATTTAAAGTAGCAGGAAAGAGATACTCAACGGTACAAATTGAAAATATTTTAGAGAATACTCCAGGTATACATAAAGCACTGGTAACTATAAAATCACAAAATGAAGAATTAAGGGGGGAGAGTTTAGTAATTACTCTAGAGAGTAAAAAAAGTTTTTTAGTAAAAGAAATCAAACAAATTTTAAAAAATGAGTTATCAAATATAAAATTTTCAATTGAACTAAAATTTGTAGATAAAATTCAAGTTTCTTCTCTTGGAAAGAAACTTAAATTCTAAATTTTATTTTAACAGAGAATCTAACTCAAAGTTAATTTCTTGTTCTAAGTTTTGAATCCAACCATTATAATTTGAATGAATTGTACCTTTTACTGAATCATGACGTAGATTTAAACTACTTTTGTAGTTAATTGAAAAAGCACTTGCTGTATATGGAATTTCAACAACAGCTTGATGACTTCTTAGATTAATTGTAGCTTTAGCTAATCCTGGTTTAATTTGTCTTACCAACCACCCTTTTTTGTACCCTGCTCTTTTAATTGCAGCATACACTTTTTCTTCAGTAATTTTAACTTCAATTGGAGATTTACTTACATTATAAATTGATGCTACCCCACATCCTATAAATACAACAGCTGCTAAGATACTTAAAATACCTAACTTTAAAAAATTTTTCATTTTTTTCCTTTTTAATAATTTATTTTCTTATAATATCATAAAATACATATTAAGCGTAAATTTGTTTCGTATATATACTACTTAATAAGCATTTTTATTTTTTGTTTGCGATTGACTTTAATTCATGATTAATAGCACTCTCAAATTTTTGAACCCACTTATTGTACTTTGGGTGAATCGTTCCTTTTGTTTTATTATGATCTAAATTAACACTACTTACGTGGTTAATGGAGAAAGTATTAGAGCTATGAGGAATTTCTACAACGGCTTTACTGTTTTCGTAATGAAGCACTGCTTTAGCTAGTCCTGTCTCAACTTTTTTAACCACCCAACCTTTTGAATATCCGGCTTTTTTAATCGCATTAAATACGTTTTCTTGGCTAACTTTATGTTTTATTTCGGACTTCATCACATTGTAAACAGAAGAAGCTCCACAGCCAACAAATACGATACTTAATATAATGCCTAAAATAYTTAATTTCACAATACTRTTCATTTTTTGCCTTTTTWATTTATTRSCAYATAGTAGCGTCAATAATCTATATAAGTCATTAATTTNATTATAGTKTGACARGTAAAAGACTGTTTATTNTTTNTAAACNRAWRATWARWRKTTKWSYSRWTTTTYSYGYATWAAGTGAASATATAAATAKTTTCTAAGAAAAGAAACAAATATCTAAATTAGATATTTATYACTATTGTWGTGTAAGGATTGTATAAAACRTTTGCRCCACTTTGRATTTTTACRTTTCTTCTTTGGGTGTAATCWACTTCRTATCTKCCTTCATAATCTAGGGAAAACTTGGCRCAYARTTGGGCTGCTTTTATRATTACTTCTTCTGGGATRGTTTTTTTGGTRTTTTGTACAAAAACATGGGCAGAAGGTCTGTCTTTTAGATGAAACCAAAAATCACTTGCTTTTGAATTTTTGAGTAAATAAATATTTTCTCTCTCACTTGTACCTAACATAATTTTAAAACCATTAAAAAAGAAAGCTTCATAAGGTTGTTCTTTTTTTGTTCTTTTTTGATTCTTTTCTTTTTTGGGCAATAAAAATTCACACTCATCTATGTTTTTTGCATTTTGAATATTAAGAATCATACGCTTAAAAAAAGAAAGTTTTTCTTCTATATTGTTTTTCTCAATTGAAATACTTTGGGCTTTTCTTTTAGTCTTTTTTGCTAATTTAAACAATTTATTTCCGTATACACTTGGACTTGCTTCATTATTATCCAAATCAAGTGTTGTTAGCTCTCCTTGCATATTATATACTTCTATACTTTTTGCATAAGGTTTAATCATATGAAGATTTGAAAAAATAAGATTCCCTTTTTCATACAAAGCTTTGGCTTTTTCTTCTAAAACTTCTTCTTTTTCAAGTGTATTTAGTAACTTTTGCATTTTATTGGCATTTTTATTCAGGCCCGAAAGTTTTACTTTTTTTAAATTGTTTAAATTTAATTCTTCTTTTTTTGAGTACGTTTCGTATAAAAGTTCTTCTAAGTCTTTAATTTCTTCAATTTTAGGAATATACGATGCTTTTGGAACTTCTTCTAATTTTTCCCCTACTTTTACTACTCTTGAAGAAGAAAACTCATCAATATGTCTAAGCGCTTCTAGAATAATAAGATTTTCATCTGTAATTATAATATTCGTATGTTTTCCTGTAAACTCAAGCTGTAAAATTGTTTTTTCTTCTTTATATGAGGATTTTGAGTCCACATAAAAACGAATGATTTTATCATCATTGTGTAAAGTAATATCTCTAATTTTAGCATTGTAAAAGCGCTTTAACAAGATATTATCAAAGGGTGCAGAAAAATCTTTTTTTGAGTAACGTTGTTCATTCTTTTTATATACCAAAGAATTTCCCTTCGTTAAATCAAAATAAATGTTATTTTGATTATTAAACTCAGCCACAATTGTATTGTTTTCAATTCGTTTAATCACTTTAATAGCGCTACAATTGTCTTTTAAATAACTAACTAATTCTTTTAATATGTAATATTTCATTTTTATTCTTTATGTATTTGTATGTTTATATGTTTTAGTGTCGAAAGGACATTTGTTCTAGTTGTAGTATTACTTTTTCTGCTGCTTCTAACATGTTTATATTTAGAGCTTTAAATTTTTCATCTTCTATATTTAACAATAATTTATCGTATATTATTGAATAAGGATAAATAATAAAATACATATACTCTTTTGACCTGGATTCATGATTTAATTCTTTAAACCACATAGCTAAAAGTGAGAAATAAAACATAGAAGGATTAAACTCTTTTTCTTTTTCTAAAACTTTGCTTACTTCTTTATTGATCAGATTATAAGCAGCTAACACAGCCTTAATTTTAAAGTTTTTTGCATTTTTTAAATAATAATCATTGGGGTAAGTCATATACTCCATTTGCACAAGCATTTCACTTGAAGTTTTACTCATATAATTAAGAATATCATCGCTTACCTCAAAGGTATTTTGTCTCTCATTAATATAATGACGTATTAAATCTTTACAAAACAATAATAAAGCTTCTGTTTTTATTTTTGATAGGTTTAAAATCATTTATGATTTTAGCATTTTTTACTTTATGTGCTATAAATTCAAGAATTATAATTCACTTAATAATACTTTTAAGTCCAATTAAGATAACATATACAGATTTTATTATAAAAAAGGAAATGATTGGAACCCATAGGTATTTTAAGCGAAGGTCAAATATATGATCTTCAAACTGCAGAAGCTTTAAACATCACAGGAGAGGAAGTACGAGCCGACAACTCACCTGAATCACTCGAAATTCTTAGACACTCCTGTGCTCACTTAATGGCACATGCGATAAAAGAGTTATACAAAGATGCTAAATTCTTTGTTGGTCCTGTAATTAAAGAAGGATTCTATTACGATTTTAAAGTTGAATCTAAAATTACAGATGATGATTTAATTAAAATTGAAAAGAAAATGAAAGAACTTGCAAATGCAAGACTTCCTATTACACGTTCAGAGATTTCAAGAGATACGTTTTTTGAAAAATTTGCTAACGATGAATTAAAACAAGAAGTAATCAAAAGAATTAGCGATGATACGTTAACTATGTATACACAAGGTGATTTTGAAGACCTTTGCCGTGGACCACATTTACCTAATACAAGAATGATTCGAACCTTTAAACTAATAAGAGTAGCTGGTGCTTATCTTGGTGGTGATGAAAAAAACGAAATGATTACACGAATTTATGGAATTGCTTTTTTTGATAAAAAACAAATGCATGATTATGTAAGAATGTTAGAAGAAGCAAAAAAACGTGACCATAGAAAACTAGGTACAGAATTAGAGTTATTCGCTTTCAATGATGAAATAGGTGCTGGTTTACCTTTATGGTTACCAAATGGTGCCCGTTTACGTTCTAAATTAGAGCATATTTTGTATACTGCACACAGAGTAAGAGGGTATCAACCCGTACGTGGACCTGAAATCTTAAAATCTGATATGTGGAAAACATCTGGGCATTATGAGAACTATAAAGAAAATATGTATTTTACAACCATAGATGATCAAGAATATGGTTTAAAACCTATGAACTGTGTAGGTCATATACAAATATTTAAAAATAAATTGGTTTCTTATAAAGATTTACCAATGAAATATTTTGAATACGGTGTGGTTCACAGACATGAAATGTCTGGAGCTATGCATGGATTATTTAGAGTAAGAGAATTTGCTCAAGATGATGCACATATTTTTTGTATGGAAAATCAAATTAAAGATGTTATCATTGAAGTGTTAGAATTTGTTGATGCTTTAATGAAGATGTTTGATTTTAAATATTCAATTGAAGTTTCAACAAGACCTGAAAAAGCAATTGGAAGTGATGAATTCTGGGAGAAAACWACTGCTGGAATTATTGATGCACTTACTGAAAACAATATTGASTATGGTATTGATGAAGGTGGAGGAGCATTTTATGGTCCAAAAATTGATATTAAAATCACTGATGCTATTGGACGACAATGGCAGTGTGGTACRGTTCAAGTTGATATGAACTTACCTGAGAGATTTAATGCACAATTTATTAATGCAGAAGGTGAAAAAGAACAGCCAGTAATGATTCACAGAGCCATTTTAGGTTCTTTTGAACGATTTATTGGGATTTTAACTGAGCATTGTGCRGGAGAATTTCCTTTCCCTATTGCACCAACGCAAGTTATTTTTATCCCAATCGCRGAACCTCATGTAGCGTATGCGAAAGAGTTAAATAAAGAACTGGTTTACAATGACATTGATGGCGAAATTTATTCTATGAACGAAAGTTTGAATAAGCGCGTTAGAATGGCAGARAAAAGAAAAGTACCAATGATAGTTGTTCTTGGAGATGAAGAAGTTACTAATAAAACAATAGCTTTAAGAAACAGAAGAACCAGAGAACAATCAAACATGACTAGAGATGAATTTATGTCTTTAGTAAAAGAATTAAAAAACGGGAGTAGAATTTGAGTAGAGGTAAAAAAAACGACGCAATAATGAATGAGGACATCAGAGCTGTAGAAGTAAGATGTACAAGTGATAATGGTGAAAATTATGGAATTATTCCAACAAGAGAAGCATTAAACATTGCTGATGAACAAGGTTTAGATTTAGTATTAATTGCGCCAGATGGTAAACCACCTGTTGCAAAAATCATGGATTATGGTAAATTTAAATACCAACAAGAAAAAAGAAAAAAAGAAGCAAGAAAAAACCAAAAAGTAATCGTAGTAAAAGAGATTAAACTTTCTGTTAAAATTGCTGAAAAYGAYATTTCTTATAAAGTTAAACATGCACGTGAATTCTTAGAAGCTGGACATCATGTTAAGTTTAGAGTATTTTTAAAAGGTAGAGAAATGGCTCACCCACAAGCRGGTGTTGATGTTCTWAAAAGAGTATGGCCAATGGTAGAAGATTTAGCTACTATGGATAAAATGCCAAGATTAGAAGGTAGATATGTAAATATGCTTACTCTTCCTAAAAAAGACGAAAATACTAAAAACTAGTTTTACTCTTATTACTACTTCATTTTATTAGACAGAGAGTGGCTCTGTTTAATAAAATTTAACGAATATTCTTTATTTAACCTTTCTTTAAATTAAATTTAAGTACAATGACAAACTTTTTCTAAATATATGGAAAATGCAAATTTAAATAAGGAAGCTAAAATGCCAAAGATGAAATCTAATAGTGGCGCTTTAAAAAGATTTAAAGTAAAGAAAAATGGTTCTATTAAAAGAGGATCTGCTTTTAGATCACACATTTTAACTAAAATGTCACAAAAAACTAAGAGAAATCTTAGAGGTTCAAAATTGATTCACAAAAGAGATACATTATCAGTTAAAAGAATGCTTTGTTTAGCATAATTAGTATTTACTAATTATTTAGTCCCTCCACATACGTGGACAAGTTCGATTTTTAATCGACACCTATTATTTACATAATATATGGTAAAGGAAAAATATGCCTAGAGTTAAAACTGGTACAATTAGAAGAAAAAGACATAAAAAAGTATTAAAAGCTGCAAGAGGTTTTTTTCAAGGTAGAAGAAAACACTTCAGAAAAGCGAAAGAACAATTAGAAAGATCTATGGTTTACGCTTACCGAGATAGAAGACAAAAGAAAAGAGATATTAGAAAGCTTTGGATCGTTAGAATCAATGCTGCTTGTAGATTAAATGACATCTCATATTCAAGATTCATAAATGGATTACACCTTTCTGGAATTGAATTAGATAGAAAAATCTTAGCAGATATGGCTATGAACGATGCGGCTGCATTTACAACAGTTGCGACTGCTGCAAAAGCTGCTTTAACTAAATAATTTAAATTTGCAAATAAAAAAAGCTTGAACCTAGGTTCAAGCTTTTTTTTTATCTTAAAAACTAAGAAGAACTCTTAATTAATTCTTTTGCTCTCGCATAATCTTCTTGATGATTTAAGTTAATAAACTCATCATCATTTTTAAAATCAACAATTTTAGTATTCACACTTTTTAATAAATATCCTATTTTATGCATATCATCATCAAGCATTTTATTAATTACAGGAAGTAYACTTTTAGAAAAAAYYCCTGTTAAWGAATGTAAGCGTTKTGTTTGYGCAACACAAATATCAAAACTTTTTGATTCTTCTATAAGCTTGTTAATGCTTGAAATAGTAACCAAAGGAGTATCAACGCTAAGAATAAATACTTTGGGTGCTTCTAGCCGCTCTAAAATACTTTGAAGTGCAATCAAAGGTGAATATATATCACTCTTTTCTAATAAAAGCTCACAATCGAAATCRAATTTATTTGTTTTTGAAGAAAGACAGATATTTTGAAAATAAGGAAACAATCTTTTGTATTGGAATTTTGCTAAAGAAGAAGCRTTTGAAAAAGGAAGAAGMGCTTTGTCTTCTTTCATTCTKSWACTTTTTCCTCCACATAAAATAACCAAAGGYATTTCATGCAGTGAGCCTTGAATGAAAAAAGAGTTTTTTTCATTCATAARGKTTTAWACCGTTTTTATTTCTAAATCAATAATACTTGCKGGATCTGTAATATAACCAGAAATAGCAGAAGCCGCAGCAACAGCTGTGTTAGATAAATAAATCTTTGAAGAACGTGAGCCCATTCTACCTACAAAGTTTCGATTAGTAGTAGAGATACACACCTCATTATCTCCTAAGATTCCCATATAACCACCTAAACAAGCCCCACAWGTAGGATTTGAAACAACAGCYCCTGCATCAATTAAAATATCAACATAWCCTGCTTTTGTTGCATCTCTTAAAATCTTTTGAGTTCCAGGCGTTACAATTAATCTAACATGTCTTGCCACTCTTTTATTTTTTAATAATAAAGCTGCTGCTTTAAAATCACTTAATCTACCGTTTGTACAAGAACCTATAAATACTTGATCTACTCTAATTTGATCACTTACCGCTTGTGATAAAGGGTGACCATTTGATGGTAAAAACGGGTAAGCAATAACAGGCTCTAAATTTGAAACATCAATCTCAATGACTCTAACATATTTTGCATCATCATCTGAATAATGAATCTTAGGCTCATCTCTTAATGAGTCTCGTGAGTCTAAAAACTCTTTTGTAATATCATCATAAGCTACAATACCACTTTTTGCACCAGCTTCTATAGACATATTACATAAAGCAAATCTATCATCCATAGAAAGTTGAGCAATWGTATCKCCTGTAAATTCCAGYGCTTTATATAAAGCACCATCAACACCTAAAATTCTAATAATTTCTAAAATTAAATCTTTYCCAGTTACATATTTTCTTAATTTTCCAGAAAATAYTACTTTGATTGATTCTGGAACTTTAAACCAATTTCCACCAGTAATCATWGCRAAMGAAATGTCTGTACTYCCCATACCGGTTGAAAATGCACCTAAKGCTCCRTGTGTACAGGTATGTGAATCTGCACCAATAATAACATCCCCTGGAAGAACCAAACCTTTTTCAGGAAGTAAAGCRTGYTCWATTCCCATGTCTTTTTCATCAAAGAAATACTTTAAATCGTGTTTATATGCGAAATCTCGTGATATTTTTGCTTGATTTGCAGATGCTATATCTTTTGCTGGAATAAAGTGATCAAGTACGATTGCAAAACCTTCTGGATTGGCTAAGGTTTCTTTTCCACTTTCYTCAAAAGCTCTAATTGAAATAGGTGTTGTAATATCATTWCCAATAACCATATCAATGTCACATCTGATTATTTCTCCTGCATATACTTTTTTACCTATATGTTCACTAAATATTTTTTCTGTAATTGTTTGACTCATAAACTTCCCTATACTTTTATAAATTGTAATATTATAKCTAAAATTAAGTAAAGAGATGTGAGATTATCTTTATGAAAAGAAATAGAAAAACTATCTGTTTCATAAAGTGAAGTATTTGTAAATTTATTTTATTGTGATTTTTTCTCTTCTTTGGAATATTTGTATTGTAAATATAGAATAATAACAATGGCTAAATCAATTAAAACATCCGACATATTAAAAATTGCAAAATCAAATTTATAATGCCAATACACATAATCAACCACTGCTCCATAAGTAAATCTGTCTAAAATATTAGATAATCCACCTACATATAAAAGCATAATTGCAGGCGCATATTTCCGTATAATATCTTGATTTAAGTACAAATAAATAGAACCTGCCCCTAAAATAAGCAACTGAATGTATTTTAAATACTGCGCAAGAAATTCAAACATAGAAAATGCTACGCCGTAATTATATGCTAAAACAAGAGAAATAACAGGGCCATCATAACCCCAATTTAAATATACAAAAGCATATTTTATATACTGATCAATGATAAATAGAACAACGAAAATACTTAAATATTTGATTTTTAAATTATTCATAGAGCTTTTTGGAAAAACGTAAGAAATTTATCCATCATAGTATCAACATCTTTTTTATTTTTACCTTCTAATAAAACTCTTAATTTATTTTCTGTTCCTGAATAACGAATTAAATGTCGCATTCCTTTTGTTTTGGCTTCGTTTATTAAGTCTTCTAAACCATCAATTTCATCCAAAGGTGGTTTTTTAGTAATATTAATATTTTTTAAAACTTGTGGATATAAGTCAAAAGGATTTAATACTTCACTGGCTTTTTTACCTGATTTAATAATTAATGCAAGTACTTGTAAAGCAGAAGCTAAACCATCCCCTGTTTTTGCAACATCAGTAAAAATAACATGCCCACTTTGCTCYCCACCAAAATTAATATTGTTCTTTTTCATATTGGCTAATACATGTTTATCMCCAACATCTGTTCTCTCTAAACTCAARTCTGAAGCATTTAAATAATCTTCTARAGCTTGRTTAGACATAACAGTAGCWACACARGCTTTTCCTTKAAGAAGATTTTGTGAATSYAAATAAGTACACAAAGCACCTAAMAGTTTATCTCCATCAATKACMTTWCCTTTTTCATCAATAACAACYAATCTGTCAGCATCTCCATCTAAAGCAATMCCAATATCAGCTCTTACTTTTGTAACAATTTTTCCYACGTTTTCTGGATGAAGTGCTCCACARTTTTCATTAATATTAAAACCATCAGGGCTTGCATTTATAGTAAAWACMTCTGCACCTAATTCTTCTAAAATAGTAGGTCCTACTTTATAAGCAGCWCCRTTTGCACAATCAAGTACTATTCTTAARCCYTGTAARGATAAYTCTTTTGGAAAAGAAGATTTTAAAGAAACAATATATCGTCCAATTACATCATCAATTCTTTTAGATGATCCAATTTCTTTTCCTGTTTTTTGATTAGCAAGTCTGATTTCATTATTAAAAAATATTTTTTCAATCTCTTTTTCACAAGTAATATTTAATTTATCTCCATGATTATCAAAAAACTTAATTCCATTGTCATCATAAGGATTATGAGAAGCAGAAATCATAATACCCCCATCACAACGCATAGATTCTGTTAAATATGCAATAGCAGGTGTTGGCATTGGACCTATTTGTATTACATCATATCCCACAGCAGTCAATCCAGAAACAAGCGCATTTTCAATCATATAMCCGCTTCTTCTCGTATCTTTTCCTACTAAAATCTTATTAGTTGTTGAATGTTTTCTAAAATATATTCCTGCTGCCATGGCTAATTTCATAGTTGTCATTGCATCTAAAAAATCTCCCGCTTTTCCTCTTACCCCATCTGTACCAAATAATTTCATAATATTTATCCTATATTTATTAACAATAGCTTCACGTAAAGGTACTTTTAAGAGTATTTTACGTTAGTACTAGCTTAATTTAAACTTACTTTAATGTTATTTAGCTAACATTCTACCCTTAAAAATTTTACAAAGAGGTTAAGAAAAATGGCAAATCATAAATCTGCTGCTAAAAGAGCAAGACAAACAATCGTTAAGACTGAAAGAAATAGATTCTACAAAACAAGAATCAAAAATGTAGTAAAAGAAGTAGTATCTGCAATCGACTCTGCTGATAAAGAAACTGCATTAGTTGCAATGAAAAAAGCAAACAAGTATATTCACCATTGTGTATCTAAGGGTATCCTTAAAAAAGCAACTGCTGGTAGAAAAGTATCTAGATTACAAGTTAAAGTGAATGCAATATAATTATTTCACTTTTTAGTGTTCTATAATATAAATTCAAAATAAAGAGAATTATGCTTCA
The DNA here is from genome assembly GCA_002733685.1 of Arcobacter sp. Lineage (GTDB taxonomy): Bacteria > Campylobacterota > Campylobacteria > Campylobacterales > Arcobacteraceae > NORP36. The sequence goes on from NVWN01000017.1 coordinate 61,489, forward strand.
AAATAAACTACAAACTTTTATTGACAGAAACGAAGAGATTAATGTAAGGTTAATCTCAGAAGAAGTGATTTCTGATATAAAATTAATGACAAAACTTTCTAAAGAGCAAGCTAGTATTGCTCCTGTTGTTAACAAAGCAAAAGAATATATTCAGTTAATTGAAGATATTGCTGATAATAAACTTTTATTAGAAGATTCAGAGTTAGGTGAACTTGCAAAAGAAGAACTTAAAGAATTAGAACCACAAAAACCCCTTATTGAAGAAGAAATAAAACTTTTATTACTTCCAACAGATCCAAATGATGAAAAAAATATTTATTTGGAACTACGAGCGGGTGCTGGTGGAGATGAAGCTGCAATTTTCGTAGGGGATTTATTTAAGACGTATTTAAAATATGCTGAGAATAATGGCTGGAAAGTTGAAATCATGAGTCAAAATAACAGTGAATCTGGTGGTTTTAAAGAAATAGTTGCACTATTTAAAGGCAACCATGTTTACTCTAAATTGAAGTTTGAAGGTGGAACTCATCGAGTTCAGCGAGTTCCAGATACAGAATCACAAGGAAGAGTTCATACCTCTGCTATAACAGTTGCTGTTATGCCAGAAGTTGATGACGTAGAAATTAACATCAGCGCAACTGATTTAAAAATCGATGTAATGAGATCATCCGGATGTGGTGGTCAATCTGTTAATACTACGGATTCAGCAGTAAGAATTACTCACTTGCCAACAGGAATAGTAGTAACCAACCAAGACCAAAAATCTCAACATAAAAACAGAGAAAAAGCCATGAAAGTTTTAAAAGCAAGGTTATATGATCTGGAAAATAAAGAGAGAATGGAAAAAGAAGGTGCTGATAGAAAAGAACAAGTTGGTACTGGTGATAGAAGTGGAAGAATTAGAACGTATAATTATCCGCAGAACAGAGTAAGTGACCATAGAATTAACCTCACACTTTATAGATTAGATTATATAATGAATGACGGTTTATTAAATGAGATTATTGATCCATTAATGGCCGATCATCAAGCACGACTWATTGAAGCAAACGGTTTATAACCCWAGCTTCAATCTCTWAMAWATASGCTCAATCTYAATACATTTTATTCCATATAAAGGACCAAAATGATTCAAAAAAATAAAATCTACACTCATTACAAAAATAAAGAAGATTATCTCGTAAAAGATTTCTGTAAAATTCAAGATAATGACACTTGGGTTCAAGCGGTACTTTATTGCCCAGTCAATGAAACTTTATTATTTGTACGAAGCCTCAAAGAATTTCAAGAAAAGTTCAGCCCTAAAAATAAGTAACCAAGATGTAACCAAAACATATTAAAATTCTTCATCAAAAAAATGGAGATAAATATGACAAATACAAAAAGTGTTTTAGCTTTATTAGCAAGTGTTGCATTAACTGCAAGTTTAAGTGCAAGAGAGCAAATTAAAATTGTTGGTTCATCAACTGTATACCCTTTCTCAAGTTCAGTAGCAGAAGAATTAGGTGCGACTACTTCTTATCCTACTCCTGTAGTAGAATCAACAGGTTCTGGTGGTGGAATGAAACTATTTTGTGCTGGAAACGGTATGAATACTCCTGATATCACAAATGCTTCTAGAAGAATGAAAATCAAAGAATTTGCATTATGTGAAAAAAATGGTGTTACAGATATTACTGAAGCAGTGATTGGTTTTGATGGAATTGCATTTGCTCAAGATAAATCAAACAAATCTTTTTCTGTTACAAAAACTCAATTGGCTTTAGCAGTTGCTGCTTTAGTACCTTCTAAAGATGGTAAATCATTGATTAAAAATCCTTACAAAAAATGGTCACAAATTGATGCATCTTTACCATCAAGAGAAATTATTATTTATGGACCTCCTAAATCTTCTGGAACAAGAGATGCGTTTGAAGATATGGTTATGAAAGGTACTTTCAAAAAAATGGCTGTATATACTGATTTATATAAACAAGACAAAAAGAAAAACAAAGCTTTTAAAAAGTATCACGTAGTTAGAACAGATGGTGTTTATGTTCCATCAGGTGAAAATGATAATATCATTGTTCAAAAACTTACTAAAAACAAAAATGCCTTTGGAATCTTTGGTTATTCTTTTTTAATTGAAAATGATGATAAATTAGAAGGTGCTAAAGTGAATGGTGTTCTTCCAACTCCTGATTCAATTTCATCAGGTCTTTACCCAATTTCTAGATCATTATTCTTCTATATTAAAAACTCACATGCAKCTAAAGTTCCTGCAATGAAAAAATATGTWTCAATGTTCATGAGTGAAAACATGATTGGTAAAGAYGGAATCTTAGGWGAAATCGGACTWATYGCTTTACCTGATGCACAAAGATCAGCRTTAAGAACAAGYGTATTATCAAGARCWAAACTTACTTTAAACAACTTAAAAAAATAATTTCTAYYTYATATAAAGGGTWRCCACCCTTTATATAAAAAAATAATTGAGTTTTGCAGCTTCCAAGGCTCAGTTATTTTTTTACAAAGGCATAAAATGCTTAATGACAAATGGAAACAACTTATCAAAAATTTTGATTATGCTTTTCAACCYATYGTAAATATTAACAATGGTAAAATCTACGCAGTAGAAGCACTTTTACGAAACTATGAAAGAGATTTTAATGTTATTTTTGAAATTTTTGATAAAGCRTATGAAGAAAATATGCTTTTTGATTTGGATTTTGAATTAAAAAAATTGGCTTTTAGAAAGTTCTCAAATTTTAAAATAAAAGATTTAAAGCTTTTTTATAATCTGGACAATAGAATTCTTAATATTAATGATTTTGATGATAAAAATACCCTTTCTTTATTGGAAAAATTTAATATAAACAAAAGTCGTTTATGTTTTGAATTAAGCGAAAAAGACACCTTACAAAACTCTAGCAATTTATTACACCTTTTAGATATGTATAAACAACATGGATACAATATTGCTATTGATGATTTTGGAATTGGAGTATCTGGWCTTAAACTAATGTATTTTTCAGAAGCCTCTTTTATAAAAATAGATCGTTTTTTTATTACGAATATACATAAAGATGCAAAAAAAAGACTTTTTTGTAGCTCAATTATTAATATGGCTCATATTATGGGCTCTAAAGTAATAGCTGAAGGTATTGAAGATGAAAAAGAATATTATGTCTGCAAAGAAATAGGCTTTGATTTTCTGCAAGGTTATTTGATTCAAAAAGCACAATTAGAAATTCACAATATAAGTAAAAAATATTCTATCATTGAAAATATTATTAATAAAGACAAGAGAGTAAGTGATGAAAATTTAATTGATTCAAATTTYGTACAAAAAATAAAAGCWTTAAATATCAAACAAAGTTTGTATGAACTGTTTTCWTATTTTAAAGACAATCCCAACAATACTTTTGTACCTATTATTAATGATGAAAAAGAGTTACAAGGCGCAATTTATGAATTGGATATTAAAAAAATGTCTTATTCCCAATATGGTTTATCTATTGCAAAAAATATTTCCTTGCATTCAGATCTTACGCGTTATATGAAACCCGTACTTGCAGTTGAATTATCTTGGGGTGTTGATAAAACACTTGAAGTCTATAATATGAATGATGTAAGTAAAAAAGGGATTTTTATTACAAAAGCCAACAAATATTTGGGTTTTGTAAGTGTTGATAATCTTTTAAGTCTCTCTTATAAACGTAATATTGAAATTGCGAAAGATCAAAATCCACTAACGAAACTACCAGGTAATCACCAGATTGAGGATTCTTTATCMATTATGTTTCAATCGTATAAAGATAATACCTACCATATTGTTTATTTTGACTTTAATGACTTTAAACCTTTTAATGATTCTTATGGTTTCAGACAAGGGGACCGCGCTATTTTAATTTTTGCAGAACTTTTGAAAAAGCATCTTGAAAAAGACTCTTTTATAGCTCATATTGGGGGAGATGATTTTTTTGTATCTTTTAAAAATCAAGAACTAGAAGAAGTAAACAAAAAAGTCAATTCTCTTATTAAAAAATTTGCTTCTTCTGTGCAAGAATTTTATTCAAAAAGAGACAAAGAAAGAGGCTATATAAARATTATTGACAGATTTGGGATAAAAAGAAATTTTCCTCTTTTAAGCGTAGCWGCTGCTATTATGGARATAAATAACRATTCTGACATTTCAAACTTTGATACTTTAATTKCYAAACTTAAAAAAGACTCAAAACTTGAAAGTRAAGCAATCACTTGCTGTTTATAAACAATATYYTGTAACCTCCTTGTAACCATTTTTTATTATAATTTTAAAAAATAAGAAAGGTTAATCTTGAAGCACTCGTTTACATCAAAAAATAGAAACACTCAATTAAAAGAAGATGCAATCAAAACTCTTTTAATTGTTGCCTCAACAATATCAATATTAACTACTTTTGGAATTTTATTTTCTATTCTTTTCGAAGCAATAGAGTTCTTTAAAATGAAAAGTTTTTGGTATTTTATCTCAGGGAGTGAGTGGTCTCCWGGWACWGARAACAGYAARTTTGGAGCAGTTCCMATTTTTGCAGGTACTTTTATGATTACAGCAATTGCTCTTAGTGTTGCTATTCCTGTAGGTTTAGGATCAGCWATYTACATGAGTGAATATGCTTCTTTRCAAACAAGAGACTTWTTAAAACCTATGCTWGAAATACTWGCAGGTATTCCAACCGTTGTTTATGGTTTTTTTGCAGCCATAACAGTAGCYCCTTTAATTGTAAAAGGYGCCGCTTTTTTTGGYCTTGAAGCCACCTTTAATTCAGCCCTTGCRTCTGGTGTGGTWATGGGGATTATGATTATTCCTGTTATTTCATCTCTTAGTGATGATGTTATTAGAGCTGTTCCAGATTCACAACGWAAAGCAGCTCTTGCGCTRGGATTAACCCAAGCAGAAACRATTAGAGACATTGTAATTCCTTCTGCAATGCCWGGTATTATTTCAGCMTCTYTWTTAGGATTATCTAAAGCCTTAGGAGAAACAATGATTGTTGTTATGGCAGCAGGTTTACGYCCMAAYTTATCATGGAACCCWCTRGATGATATGACYACTGTAACAGTAAGAATTGTAGATTCACTTGTTGGAGATCAAGCGTTTAACTCACCTGAAACATTAAGTGCATTTGGTTTAGGATTGATTTTATTTTTTGTTACTTTAGTACTTAACATTATTTCATTAAACCTAATTAGAAAATTCAAAGAAAAATATAAAGTGAATACATTATGATTTTAAATAAAAATAAAAGAAGTAACAATAACCCGTTCTACGATGAAACATTGAAAAAAAGACATAAGAAAGCGGCAAGATTTAAAGCTTTTACTTTAACCTCTTTGGTTTTCTCTGTTTTATTCTTGGTTTTCTTTTTAAGTGATATTGTTGGAAAAGGTATGCCTGCATTTAAACAAGCCTATCTCAATATAGAAATCACTTACAATGAAAAATCACTTAACAATACTCGTTTAGCAGTTGAAAAAAAATACAGAAGACTAATCTCTAGAGCGTGGTTAAGAAATATTCCTAGACAGGTTAGAGAAAACCCAAGTTTAATGAATACAACATCACGTCAATGGGTATTAGCAGATGATCAAGTTGATCAATATTTAAAAGGTCATTATTCAAAATTAAAGAAAAAAGATTTAGAAACAGTAAAAGAATTAACAAAGTACAACTTTTTAAGACTTAGTTTTACTACTATCTTTTTCTCAAATGGAGATTCAAAAATTCCTGAATATGCAGGTATTAAATCCGCATTTATTGGTTCCATTTTAACTCTTTTAATAACTATGGCATTTGCTTTTCCTATTGGAGTCATGACAGCCATTTATTTAGAAGAATTTGCAAGTGATAATAAGTTCACTAGAATTATTGAAATTAATATTAATAATCTGGCTGCTATTCCTTCCATTCTATTTGGTCTCTTAGGTTTAGCTATTTTCATATCCTTATTTGGAATGCCAAGATCTTCGCCTTTGGTTGGAGGATTAACACTAGCACTTATGACTTTGCCTATTATCATAGTAAGTTCACGAGCAGCGCTTCGTTCAGTTCCAGATTCAATTAGACAAGCTGGTTTTGCTCTTGGCTTAACAAAAATACAAGTAACCAAAGATCATGTTTTACCCTTGGCTTTTCCTGGTATTTTAACGGGATCAATTATTGGTCTTGCACAAGCTATGGGAGAAACTGCTCCTTTAATTATTATTGGAATGATTGCATTTATCCCTGATTCTCCAAGTTCTTTTGTAGAAGCAGCAACCGTTATGCCAGCACAATTATTTACATGGGCAGGAATGCCTGAACGAATGTATATAGAAAAAACAGCCGCGGGAATCATGGTTTTATTAACTTTGCTTATTTCATTAAATGGTATTGCTATTTATTTAAGAAAAAAGTATGAAGTTAAATGGTAAGAAATTATAAAAGTGAAAAATTTCACTTTTATAATTTCGCATCTTAACTAAAAAGTTACAAAGCATCATAGATGCAAAATAATTTGAAAATCATAAGGAAAAAGAATGAATCAAGAGATAATTGAAAAAACTAAAAACAAATCAAAAGATGAAGCAAATAAAAACTTAATAACAAAAGTAAATGTAAATAAATTAAACCTTTGGTATGGAGATAATCAGGCACTACATGACATCAATATTGATATTCATGAACACAAAATCACTGCATTAATTGGACCCTCTGGCTGTGGTAAGTCCACTTTTCTTAGATGTTTAAACAGAATGAATGATTTAATCTCTGCTGTTAAGATTAAAGGGGAAGTAATCATTGATAAAAAGAACATTTACGATAAAGATATTGATGAAGTAAGTGTAAGAAAAAAAATTGGAATGGTATTTCAACAACCCAATCCTTTTCCAAAATCAATTTATGATAATGTTGCTTATGCGGCTTTAAAACACTCTTTAGTTAAAAAAGGAAGTGCTTGTGATGAATTGGTTGAAAAGTCTCTAAGAGATTCTGGTTTATGGAATGAAGTAAAAGATAAATTAAATCATCCAGGAACTTCTTTATCAGGTGGTCAACAACAACGGCTGTGTATTGCAAGAACTATTGCTATTCAGCCAGAAGTTATTTTAATGGATGAACCAACATCTGCACTTGATCCTATTTCAACTGAAAAAATAGAAGCCTTAATGCTTGAATTAAAACAAAAATATACCATTATTACAGTAACGCATAATATGCAACAAGCGGCAAGAGTTGCAGATTATACGGCATTTTTCCACTTAGGTGAGTTAATAGAATATGATGAAACAGAAAACGTATTTATCAATCCTAAACTTAAAAAAACTGAAGATTATATTACAGGAAGGTTTGGATAATGTTAAAAACATATGAACAAAAAGTAGAAACAATAACAGAAGCGATATGTGAATTAGGTAGATTGGTATTGGATTCAAATAAAAAAGCCTTGGATGCTTTAAAAAATAATAACATTGAAGCATTAAATGATATTACGGTTCCATCAAAAAAACTTACCATTAAATCCAATGAAATTGATAATTTAATTGTAACAACTCTTGCTTTATATTCTCCAGAAGCAAGAGATTTAAGACAAATGGTTGCTTATTTGAAAATCACTAATGAATTGATACGAGCAGGTTCTAATACTAAGACTTTTATTAAAGGATTTAGACGTTCTTACAGTGAAGATATTAATACTGCTGCTATTTTGGAATATGTAATTCCCCTTTTAAAAGCCTCAACACAAGCATTATCAATTACTATTTCAATGATTGAAAATAATGATGTGCAAACTATTGAAGAAAATTACAACAGAGTTTTAGTAGAAGAAAGTAAAACAGACGATTTATATTCAATGATAGAAAAAAATATTTTAAAACTTATTTCTAAACATTTAGAGCTTTCAAAAGATTATTTTGATCTTTTATCTTCTTTTAGACGTTTAGAAAAAATTGCAGACAGAGCTTCAAGTATTGCAAATCTACTTTTATTCGCAAATTTAGGTGGAGAGCTTAACTCATAAGTTAAATATGTTAATATTCTAGGCATTTAGAATATTAACATCTGTTTAAATTCAAACATTATACATATAATCTTATATTAATAATTCTCTTTAAAGTAAAAGATAATAAAATAAGTAAAAGCATTTGAAAGGTCTTTAGTGGACAAAAGTTTAATATTAATTGTAGAAGATGAAGAAGATATTTTAGAACTTCTTGAATATACCTTACAAAAAGAGAATTATGAGACTATTGGATTTTTAAATGTAAATAAACAACTCTATGAAGTTATTGAAGAAGAAAGCATTCATCTCATCTTAATGGATAGGAATTTACCTGGAATTGATGGTACAACCTTTATTGCAGATATTAGAGAAAAGGGTTATAACTACCCCGTTATTTATTTGAGTGCAAAAGATAAAGATGAAGATATTCTTGAAGGTTTTGAGCATCATGCAGACGATTATATTACAAAACCTTTTAAAATTAAAGAATTAAATGCAAGAATTAAAGCCGTACTAAAAAGAAGTAATAAAAAAATTGATGTCTTAAAAATAAAAGACATTGTCTACAAATCTCAGAAAAAAAGATTTTTTATTGAGAATGAAGAAATAGATTTAACCCAATTAGAACATGATTTATTACTGGAATTTTTCAAAAACAAAGATATTTTATTATCAAGAGAGTATTTACTTGAAAGCGTATGGAAAGATTCTTATGATAAGAAACTAAAAACAGTAAATGTTGCTTTAAACCGTTTAAAAACAAAAATAGACCCTAAAGGAACAAAAGATTATATCAAGTCTGTTAGAGGAGAAGGATATATATTTTGATTAAAATTCATCAGCTTTTTTTACGTACTTTTTCTATGTTATTTCTTTTTTTGTTATTGGCTATTTCAATCACTACGTATTATTGGTCCAAGTCAATTTATATTGAACAAATTAAATACAATTTAAGCCAAAACATTGATACCTTTTCTGCATTATTAGTAAATACTCATACTTTGGACCTACAGGTAAAAAACCTCAAAAAAGCTACAAACTTAAGAATCACCATTATTGATAAAAATGGAATTGTTTTAGCAGAAAGTGATGAAGACAAAAACCGTATGGAAAATCATGCAAAACGATATGAAATAGTTAGAGCACAAAAGTTAGGAATAGGAAGTAAAATACGTTTTTCAAATACTCTAAATAAAGAGCTTTTGTATGTTGCAAAAAAAATAAACCTTCAAGGAGAAACGCTTTATATACGAATGGCAGATGACATTGAACAAATCAGCGATAACTTCATTTCTTTGTCTCTTCAAATATTCTCTATTGTATTTCTCTTTTTAATTGGTGCTTTTCTTGTGGCGTACAGAATTTCAAATAAGATTAAAGAAGAAACAAACAATATTCTAACTTTTTTAATTGATTTATCTAATAAAAAAAATAAATATAAAATAGAATCATCTTATACTGTTGAGTTTCACAGAATTACAAGATATTTAAATATTATGTCGAATAAACTCTCAAAAAGAGACAAACAAAAAGCCAAACAAACTGCCAAATTAAAATTAGCGAACAGACAAAAAGACGAGATTATATCAGCCATTTCTCATGAGTTTAAAAATCCTATTGCTATTATTTCTGGATATACGGAAACTATTTTAAACGACAGAGATTTGCCCCATGAAATAAAAGAAAAATTTTTGCATAAAATTAATGCCAATGCAAGTAAAATGACTTCGATTATAGATACAATTCGTTTGTCCCTTAAACTGGATGAAGGCAAACAAAAACTTCAAGTAAAAAAAATATCTATTAATAAACTTTGCGAAGAAATAATTAGTGATTTAGAGGCCAAATACAAGCACAGAGAGATTAATATTATAGAAGGTAAGCTTGATATGCAAGTTGATGAAACTATGTTTAATATTGTCTTATCCAACCTCTTAGAAAATGCACTTAAATATTCGGAAGAGAAAATTAATATTTATTTAAATGAAGATGAAATAATTGTTGAGGACTTCGGAATTGGTATTGGAGAAAAAGAGTTAAAACTAATAACCTCTAAGTTTTACAGAGTTTCACACAATACATGGAATAACTCTCTTGGTTTAGGGCTTTTTATAGTTAATAGTATTATTAAAATACATGGGTTTTCCCTTGAAATTCAAAGTGCACTTAGCCTTGGGTCTAGGTTTATAATTAAATTCAAGAAATAAAATTAAATCTTACTTAATTTAAGCAATACTTAAGTGTAAATAGTTTATTATTCCACCTCATTAATCAAATCGGAGATAATAAATGAAATTTACTCAAATGGCGAAAGCTAATGAAATTCAAAGAGCATGGCACGTAATTGATGCTACTGACAAAGTATTTGGTAGAATTATTACTGAAGTTGCGACTATTTTAAGAGGTAAAGATAAAGTWAACTTTACACCACACGTTGATTGTGGTGATTATGTTGTAATTATCAATGCTTCTAAAGCTAGATTTACTGGTAAAAAAATGGAGCAAAAAGAATATTTCACTCACTCAGGGTATTTTGGTAGTACAAAAACTCATAAAATGTCTGAAATGTTAGTAAGCAATCCAGAAAAATTATTCAGATTAGCAACTAGAGGGATGTTACCTAAAACAAAACTTGGTAAAGTTATGATCAAGAAATTAAAAGTATATGCAGATGCTGAGCACCCTCATACTGCGCAAATTAAAGGATCTTAATTATGGCAAAAATTTATGCAACAGGTAAAAGAAAATCTGCGATAGCTAAAGTATGGTTAGAAGCAGGAAAAGGTGAAATCACTGTAAATGGCCTGTCTTTAGACGTATGGTTAGGTGGTCACGAAGCTATCAAAAAAAGAGTTATGCAACCTTTAGAAGTAACTAAACAAGAAACTTCTGTTAATTTAGTTATCAAAACTTTAGGTGGAGGTTACTCTGCTCAAGCTGATGCTGTTAGACATGGTATTTCTAAAGCTTTAGTTGCTTATGATGAGCAATTTAGAGTTCTTGTTAAACCATTTGGTTTATTAACAAGAGATGCTAGATCAGTTGAAAGAAAAAAATACGGTAGAAAAAAAGCAAGAAAGTCTGTTCAGTTCTCAAAAAGATAATCGAACAAGTTTATTCTATTTTCAAAAAAGGGGAGCATTTATTGCTCCCCTTTTTTTATGCCAAATTTTCTATATACAAATATAAACTCTTTCTTTATATAAAACAAAATCAATTTTATTCCCTCATTAAATATTACTCCTGCATTATAATTACTTTTTTATGGTCCTAAAAGAATAAAATGCATAAAAAATTTAGGATTTTATTTTTTTTACATTTTATTGCTTTATACTTTTAACATATAGAATTAATTAAAGGATTACTATGAAACAAATTTTTACGAAAACGGTTAAGAGTTTAGCACTGGCTGGACTATTAGTTACTGGTATGGCTACTAGTAGTGTTGCAGCAGATGTTGAGAAGATTCACTTCTTAATTCCTGGTGGAGCTGGTGGTGGTTGGGATGGAACTGCTAGAGGTGTTGGTGAAGCATTAAAGAAATCAGGTTTAGTTAATCAAACTTCTTTTGAAAACATGAGTGGTGGTGGTGGTGGTAAAGCTATTGCTTATATCATTGAAACTGCAAAAAAACAAAAAAACACTTTAATGGTTAACTCAACTCCTATTGTAATTCGCTCACTTCAAGGTGTATTTCCTCAATCGTTTAGAGATTTAACTTTAGTTGGTTCTGTTATTGCTGATTATGGTGTTCTAGTTGTTAGAAAAGATTCTAAATACCAAACATGGGCAGATGTTAAAGCAGCATTTGAAAAAAACCCACGWACAGTTAAARTWGCTGGTGGATCTTCAAGAGGTTCTATGGATCATTTAGTTGCAGCACAAATATTTAAAGCAGCTGGTGGAAATCCAACATCTGTAAGATATGTACCTTATGATGCAGGTGGAAAAGCTATGGCTGGTTTATTAACTGGTGAAGTAGATGTTCTTTCAACTGGTCTTGGTGAAGTATTAGAAAAACATATGAAGGGTCAATTAAAAATTATTGGTGTTACTGCTAATACATCAATCGAAGGAATTCCATCATTCAAAAGCATGGGTGCTGACGCATACTTTGCAAACTGGAGAGGTTTCTTTGCAGCTCCTAACTTACCACAAGCTAAAACAGATGCAATGGCTGCTGTTTTAAAGAAAATGTATGACACTCCTGAATGGGAAGTTGTTAGAAAAAGAAATGGTTGGGCAAATTTATATAAACCAACTAGTGAATTTAAAAGTTTCTTAGAAAGTCAAGAAAAAGTGATTGGTTCACTTATGACTGAAATGGGATTCTTATAAAATAGTGGGTTTTCCCCACTATTTTTATAAAGGAAAATTATGAACAAAAATACCATAGGATCGATATTCTTTTTAGCCTTTTCATGTTTTTATTTTTTAAACGTATTTAACATAAAAAAAATGCCAGGAAGTCATTTTGAAGTAATGAGTGCTTCGACTTTTCCATATTATATTGGAATAGCAGGAATAATAATTTCATTATTAATACTAATATTCTCTTTTACAGATAAAGACGGTGAATATATAACAGCAGCATATTTAAAAACTTTGGATTTTAAAACAACAAGTTATTTTGTTGCCGCAATGTTATTTTACGGATTTACAATTAGAAGTTTAGGTTTTATTATATCAACTATTATATTCTTAATAATTGGTTTTGTACTTTTAAAAGAGAAAAATATAAAAAGAATACTATTAATATCCGTTGGAGTTTCTGTAGGATTTTATTTCTTACTTAATAATATATTAGGTGTGTATATAGATCCAGGATTAATTGTTGAATACTTTAGAGGAGAAGAATCATGATGGATGGCATTTTACAAGGAGTTTCTACAGCTCTTTCTAGTTACAACATAATGATGGTAGTTATTGGTTGTTTAGCAGGTACTTTTATTGGTATGTTACCAGGACTTGGRCCYATTTCTGCWATTGCATTAATGATACCAATTACTTATGGAATGGAACCATCATCTGGTTTAATTTTAATAGCAGGTGTTTATTATGGTGCTATTTTTGGWGGGTCTACTTCTTCKATWTTAATTAAYGCCCCAGGAGTWGCWGGTACAGTCGCCTCCTCCTTTGATGGWTATCCTTTGGCTAAATCTGGTCATGCAGGRAAAGCRCTWGCAATTGCGGCWTAYTCATCTTTTACAGGTGGAACAATAGCAGCTRTATTTTTATTAATAGCAGCACCTGCATTAGCWAAAGTATCTTTGTCTTTTCAATCTTCTGATTATTTTGCACTTATGGTKCTAGGACTTACGGCAGTAGCTGCTTTTGCAGGTAAGGGTAAATTYYTAAAAGCTGCCATTATGACTATTTTTGGTCTTATGCTTGCAACTGTAGGAACAGATTCAGATTCGGGATTACCAAGATTTACTTTTGGACGCTTAGATTTGATTGATGGAATTTCATTTTTACTTCTTGCGATGGCAGCTTTTGCTCTAAGTGAAGCAATGATGAATATWTTRGAYAATAAAGAACAAACRCAAAAAGAAATAGATGATTTAAATGCATCTATTGGTTCTTTAAAAATCACWAGAGCAGARGTAAAAGAAATGGCGCCAACGGTWGCWAGATCTTCAGTACTTGGTTTCTTTGTAGGTGTTCTTCCTGGAGCTGGGGCTACTATTGCATCCTTTTTAGCTTATGGGATGGAGMGATCTTTTGCAAGTGCTAAAGAAAAACTTAAATTTGGAAAAGGAAGTATCAAAGGACTAGCTGCGCCTGAAGCTGCAAATAATGCTGCTTGTTCTGGTTCATTTGTTCCTTTATTAACACTGGGAATTCCAGGATCTGGTACTACTGCTATTATTTTAGGTGCGTTAATTTCTTATGGAATTCAACCAGGACCTACTATGTATGTAGATAATCCAGAATTATTCTGGTCAGTTATTATTTCTATGTATATTGGAAATGTTGTATTACTGGTTCTTAATTTACCATTAATTCCTTATATTGCAAGATTATTAACTTTGCCAAAAAAATTATTATTACCTCTAATTATCTTCTTTTCTTTAATTGGAGTATATTTAGTAACATTTAATACTTTTGATATTTATATGATGACAATGTTTGCAGTAATTGCTTTATTCATTAGAATTATTGATTTTCCAATGGCTCCTATGATTTTAGGATTTATTTTAGGTGGAATGATGGAAGATAACTTAAGACGAGCCTTAACAATCTCTGATGGTTCTTTGGCTTTTCTTTGGGAAAGACCAATAACTTTTACGATTTTAATTATTACAGTTGTTCTACTATTAATGCCACTCTTAGGTGAAGTTTATGGTAAACTTAAAAAAGGTAAAGCGTAATTGCTTTCCTTTTTAAAGGTTTTATTTCATGGACAAATTTAAAAAATACACCATATTATACGTTGAAGATGATGAAGGCGTAAGAACTATTAATGCCCGTTTTTTAAATCGTATGTTTAATGAACTTTTTCTTGCAAGTGATGGAGAAGAAGGTTATGCTCTYTATAAAAAATACCACCCAGATATYATTCTTACWGATATTAATATGCCMAAAATGGATGGAATMACYTTAAGTAAAAAAATACGWGAAAAAGACCAGAATACAAAAATYATTGTATCAACAGCATTTTCAGATAAATCTTATCTMATGGMKGCMATTGAACTYAATTTAGAAAAATAYATTATCAAACCTTTAACCAATAGAAATTTACTYCCTGCTTTAACAAAAGCAGTRAATGCTTTAGAACTTGAACTTGATTTTAAAGTCACMYTRGATGARAGTTTTTATTTTGATAACAATACTTCATTATTTTATAATGAYAATAAAGCCTTRGATTTAAATAAAAAAGAAYTGCTATTTTTAAAACTYTTGGTTTTAAATAAAAATAGAATAGTATCYTATGAAGAAATTGAACAAAAAGTTTGGGAAAATGAATATATGAGTTTAAACTCTTTGCGTACTACTATTGGATTTTTAAGAAAAAAAATCCCCTTTAACTGTATCAAAAACATTTCAAATATGGGATATAAATTAAATCTTGAGAAAAAATTATAAATTAAACACAGAACAGGGAATAAAAAAAATAACCCTGCTATCTTCGACTATCATAATATTAACTGTTGCTACTATTATAGGTTTTATCCTAATAAAAACACAATACGACAATTTTAAAACCCGTATTAATAGTTTTGAAAGTACGTTAATTGAGCGTGAAAAGTTTTATATCAAAACAAGCGTAGAAAACCTTAAAAATGATATTACTTTTGAAGAACTTTCTATTTTAAATAATAAAAAAGAACGTATTAAAAACCAGGCAATTGTTGCTTATAATTTAGCCCATTCTTTATACAAAAAAACWCAATAYTTAAGTAAAAAAGAACAAATTTTATTTATWAAATCMTCTCTYAATCAGATGTCACAAAAATCCAATGATATCAATTATTTTATTCTTAATATGCAAGGAGACTTGATATTAAACAGCGAAAATAAAAAAGATGAACACAAAAACTATTACAGCTCAAAAGATATAAATGGTTTACAGTTTATTAAAAAAATAATCAATGCAGAACAAAATAAACAAAATTATGTTGAATACACTTGGTATAAACCAAACTCTACTATCACCTCTAAAAAGATTACTTATTCCACTCATTTAAAAGAATTAGGCATAATCATTGGTTCTGGAAGTTTTGTTGATAAAAAAAATGAAAAACTAAAAAAAACAATTTTAAAGAAAATATCTAACCTTTCCTATAATAAAGAAGAATTTGTTTTTTTGTATTACATTAATTCTCTAAATAATATAAAAGAAGAAAGTACTTTATTAATAGAAAAAAATATTCTCAGCTCCTTAATAGATAAAGAAGCAATGAATGACTTATTGGTTAATACTAATTATAAAGGTAATGATTATATTTTTTATCAAGGTAAGGAACGATTACTTTACGGAACATTTATTTCACATTTACGTTTTTTTATATCTGCTGGTGTTGATTTATCCCATATTCAAAAAATATCAAAAAAAGAAAGAATGGCAGCAGAAGAAGAAATGTATGAGAAAATCATTTCTTTGGTTGTTGTTATTACTATAATTACTTTGATTTTTTTCGTATTTTCTTTCTTATTTACCAAAAAAATTACCTTAATATTTGAAAACTATAAAAAGAATGTCATTTTAAATGAAGAAAAATACCATCTTTTATTTAATCACAGTAATGATGCATTTTTAATTTCAGAACTAAGCACAAAAAGTGCAAAAATCATCAACTTTAATAAAACGGCTTTAAAAGTATCTTCTTTTAGTGAAAAAGAGATTTTAGAAAAAGACTTTTTTGAGCTCTTTTTCGAACTTGAATTACAAGCTTTATTAAAAACAAAATCCATACGTAAAACAGTAAAAATGAAAATAAAGAATCATCAAATTAAAACAATAGAATTGGATGCAGTTATTTATACAAATGAAAAACAGCAATTACTTTTTGCATCCTTAAGAGATATTACTGAACGAACTTTATTAAAAGTAGAGAAAGCAAAACAAGAAAAGTTATTAATTCAAAAATCTAAAATGGCTGCGATGGGTGAAATGATCGGAAATATTGCCCATCAATGGAGACAGCCTTTATCCCAAGTATCTGGTTTATTTGTAGATATTGAATCTGCTTATATGTACAAAGAACTAAAYAAAGAATATCTTCATAACAGAGTAAATGAAGCCAATGATTTAATTGAATATATGTCAAAAACCATTGATGATTTTAGAAACTTTTTTAATCCAAATGCAAAAAAAGARCTTTTTYYWYTAAARGMTTCYWTGMRAGAYACSKSTAAAATYATYCAATCAACKCTKGATTAYCAYCATATTKYATTRSARRTMAAYTTATSTGATGAWRTMGARTTATATGCYTAYAGAAATGAATAYTCACARGCMMTTCTTAATATTATTTCWAATGCAAAAGATAYSCTRATTGARARAAARATAMAARAYCCWATYATCAAAATWTAYCTWSAAAATAAAAATGTTTTATGCATAGAAGACAATGCRGGYGGTATYGATGAAAGTATTATTAARAAAATATTTGATCCCTATTTCACAACCAAATTTGAATATGGCACAGGTATTGGTTTATACATGACACAATTAATTATTGAAAATAAAATGAATGGAAGTATTACWGCTGAAAATRCCARYAAAGGTGCTTTGTTTAAAATAAAAGTSTAAKWWWKAAGAGATTTTATTTTTTATACATTTTTTTATATTAAAATTTTTCTATGAATATTATTAAAAACCTTGTTCGAGGAAACGAACTTTTTAAAAAATACCACTATGTTGATTATGAAGATGAAATTACGGATTTAATTAAATATGGGCAAAAACCAGAAGTTTTATTCATTTCTTGTTGTGACAGTAGAATCACACCTGATTTAATGTTGGGYTCWAAACCAGGKGATTTATTTGTMTTAAGAAATATTGGAAATTTTGTTCCRCCTTTTRATGATGATGCSAGTTTYCATGGAACWGCAAGTGCTATTGAATATGCAGTATCTGTTTTAAATGTCAAACATATTATTGTATGTGGRCACWCACACTGTGGYGCRTGYAAAAGCCTTTTTGAAGAAATTCCTAATCATCAACACTTTATTAATATAAAMAAATGGTTAAARCTRGGTCTTAAAGCAAAAGAGMTTACCYTAMAAMAAASCTATKMAAACAAAGAAGAWAAAGARMGAGCSATGGAGAAAAACTCTGTTTTATGCCAAGTTGAAAACCTAAATACTTATCCTGCTATAAAASAAAAATTATTRGATAAGAGYATTAAACTTCATGCTTGGTATATACACTTAGAAGGTGCAAAAATTGAATAYTATGATGAAGAWAAAAAACATTTTAGAGATATTATWAACTATGAWGAYTTTAAATWYTAACTAAAGCTTTYTTCATCAATATTYMGCTAATATTCTCTTAACAAATTATGTTTAAGGATATACCATGCCATTATTAGATTCATTTCGAGTAGATCATACAATTATGCCAGCTCCAGCAGTTAGAGTAGCAAAAACTATGAAATCACCCTCAGGAGATACTATTACAGTATTTGATTTACGTTTTTGTGTTCCCAATGAAAAAATGTTAAGTGAAAGAGGAATTCATACTCTGGAACACTTATTTGCAGGTTTTATTAGAACACATTTAAATTCTGAGACAGTTGAAATTATTGATGTTTCTCCTATGGGATGTAGAACTGGTTTTTACATGAGTTTACTTGGAGCTCCAGATGAAGTAACAGTTGGACGTGCTTGGAAAAATGCTATGCAAGATGTTTTAGATGTAAAATCTCAAGACGATATTCCAGAACTAAACTTATACCAATGTGGTACCTGTGAAATGCATTCACTKSMYGAAGCTAAAGAAATTGCAAAAGATATCTTAGCTCATGATATWGGTGTAATGTCTAATAAAGACCTGTTTTTAACAGAAACAAAAATGAAAGATTTAGGAATCTAGTTTAAAARGGATTAAATTTTNATTTAATNCCTTTTCTTTTAAATGAAAAAYTTAATTAAAACRYTKGATGGTTCMAATACTTTATACTCMAACAAATATAAGCAAAACTTYCACGATATAAAAACAGGYGCWATWCAAGAAGCCCTAAGTAAACATGTTATTCCTGCTTTTGATTTTCATAAAAATAAAAAACAYTTGCGAATATTRGATATYTGTTTTGGTTTAGGTTATAACACTTTTTGTACYATTCTTTATATACTAGAACAAAAATTAAATATAAGTGTAGAGATTTATAGCCCTGAATTTGATGAAACTTTAATTAAATCTCTAGAGAACTTTGASTTTCCYRATSAATTCAATCAAATACAGCAYATCATTACAGCCCTATCAAGACATAAATTTTATAAAGATGATASTATTTGCATCAATCTKCATATTGGAGATGCWAGAGCTTATATAAAGACTTTAGAGAATATTGACATAATATACCAAGATGCATTTTCATCTGAGGTCAATTCTGAGTTATGGACAGTAGAATATTTTAAAGATATTTATAAACTATGTAATAAAAACAGTGTTTTAACTACCTACTCAGTTGCAACTCCTATACGTTTGTCTTTGCACGAAGCTGGTTTTTTTATTTATGAAATAAAACCCATAAAAAAGAAACAAACCCTTGCTTTTATGTCTTTGAAGGACATAAATGCAAAATATATAGATATGGAATTAAAAAAAACAAGAAATAAAGAAGCAAGAGCTCTTCATGATTAAAAGATTTTTGAAGTGAGAAAAAAAGAATCTTTTTATTAAGAAATAGCTTTTATCTTAGCCTTCGACTAGACTATCTAAGACATATCGTTGTAAATCTTTTTTTACTACTTCTTCTTTCATGGCTTTTTGAAAAACTTCTTCTACTTTATATTTATATTCTTTATATTCAAAAAATGGAAAATGAATTAACCATGCCTCTTCAATAACTTTACTAGCCATTCTATCTTTTAGCCAAACTTTAAAAAAGTTGAACAATATAAAAACGGTTGCAGTAAATACAATTGAAGCTAAAATAGAAGCATGAGAATCTAAATTAGCAAAAGTAGCATGAGCTATTAATGCCATAGGAAGTATAACTAGTGTCGCATATAAAAGATATACAATATAAGCACGTCCAATCTTTATTCTATATCCTAATTTAATATTATCAACTTGTAAACCCTCATTAAAACGAGAGTTAGCAACCAATAAGTCTTTAAACAAAACAGGTTGTTTGGATTTGGCAAAACAATAATTTAGTATTTTTTCTAACATTCATAACCTTATAAAATATTTCTATATCTTATCTTATTTTACTTAATACTAAGTTGATAAGCTTTATTAAAATTACTATTTTATASTATCAATTAAGCTTTAATAATAAAAGAAAATATATATACTTCTAAATATTAGTAATATCCTAAAAATGGCATGAGTTGATTTTATAGAAAAAACAAATTAGAAAGTGTGAGTATAAAACTATAAAAAAAGGCTATGTAATTCTGTACAAAGAGTGATAACGAACAGATAAATCCCGTGAATACGGGCATGAAGTCCTATACATTAATATAAAAGTATAAAACAGTAGGCATGTAATCCTTTTCCTATAAAAATCATAGAAAAAAAGGCTATGTAATCCTATTCATTAATGTAAAAGTATAAAATAGTAGGCATGATGTAATTCTGTACAAAGAGTGATAATGAACAGATAAATCCCGTGAATACGGGCAAAAAAAAAGCTTTACCTTAAACAACTAATAGTTGAA
>NVWN01000033.1 GCA_002733685.1 Arcobacter sp.
CATTTCCTTGCCATACTACTACATATCCACCATCATCTAATCCAGCTACTTCTGAGTTATATTCATGTGTATTTGTTGTGCTTAGTTCTTGGCTTGTTTTTAGATTTAAAGCGCTTGAATTTGTAAAAGAATCTTCCTCATCATCATTTGCATTCACAGAATTATTAATAATTTCTACATTTGAAGTTGCACTTGATATTGTTCCTAAACTATTTTCTACTTGAACCTCTAAAGAGAATGTTTCTTTTCCTTCTAAAATTCTGTCATCAACAATATCAACTCTAATCAATACAGTAAACGCGCCTCCACTTAATAAAGGAATTTCATTATTAGAGGGAACATTAATCCAGGTATTACCAGCATCAAGAGAGTATTCATATACATCTTTTTTATAATCATTATTTTCTGTAGCACTTGCATCACTAAAATTTAAATTAAGTGTACTGTTAGCAAGTGACTTAGTAATATCTACTGTGAATACAGCCATTGCTCCTTCATACACAACAAGATCGTCAATTTTAACATCTGCTTTTTCCACAACATCTACATTAAATGTTTTAGTTGTTATTGCACCATTGTTATCTTCCACACTTATAGTGATACTATCTGTTCCGAAGTATCCACTATTGGGTATATAAATAATTTCTCCAATACTGTTAACCATTAATGTTCCATGTGAGGCAGTTAAAGTACCATCGACAATTACACCATCAATATCAGAAACCTTGGCAATTATCTCTGTACTATCCTCATTAACAGTTGTATTTCCAATTACAATAAGAGGAGCATCATTTGTTCCTATAATATTAATAGTAAGTACAGCAGCAGAAACATTTCCAGCATTATCTTTAGCTTCATAAGCAAATACTTCTTGAAAAGTCTCTCCTTGTGCTAATTCATGAACATTATTGTTTAGAACATATGAATATGAACCATCTACATTTAATGTAATCGTTCCGTAAACTAAATCTCTTGTTCCAGGATTTGAAATATAATCAACATCAAAATCATTAAATAAAACATTCCCCACAACTGCATTTATACCATCTTCACTAACACTGTTGTTATCTGATTTTGCATTTGCAACTAAATCAATTAAATGGGATGACGTAACATAAGAACTTACTCCTGTTCCCTCATCATTAAAAGAATCAACCCTAACCTCAAAAGTAGCACTTATTACTAAGTCACTTCCTAATACATGAAGACTCCACGTTCCATCTGAACCTACTGTTGTTGTATATTCATTTAAACCAATAGTTATATAAACAATATCCCCAGTACTAATATCCCCTTGTGTTGCGGTACCTGTTAATATAATAACAGAATGGGATTCTATTATATTAATAACATCATCATCAGAAATATTATCAATAGTTACAATTCCAGCTTCTGCTTCTCCTCCTCCACCAATTCCTCCTCCACCAATTCCACTCCCATTAAAAGAAGAAAAATTATTAGAAAAAGGATTGCTAGAACTTGGATTATTAAAGCGAACAAGCTCTGAGAAAGTATCAATAGTTTTGCTTTCAGTATTATTTTCATTTTGGATAATAATTTGGGTATCGTTAAAATTATGTTCTTTTAAGAAAGTCACTACATTATTTAATATTACTTCTTTACCATCACTAAAAACAATTGTTAAGTCATTATTATTAAATTCACTGCTAAGAAATCCCTTAATAATGATAGTATCATCTTCATTAATATCAATATTTGCTATGTTTGATAAATCAATAATTCGTTCAATTCCATTAGCATCAATAATTTTTAGTAAGTTTTCCATTTATTATCCTTTAATCCTTATATAATATTTGTTTTTCCCTTGTTTAAAACTTAATTTAATGCAACTTTAATAACAAAATCATCTTTTTAGTTATTTAATGATGATATAAAACATAACTAATTGTGAATAATTTTTTAATAACAACAAATTCTGACAAAGAATATGATAAAAAAGTTATATTTACAAGATTTATTCCTTTTTTATTTATAAAATCATCAAAATATATTCTTAATAACAAAAGAGGAGAAAAACAAAAAATATTTGGAAAGTTACTTTTATTTTTAAAAGTAACGTTTCAATTTTAACAAATTAGGAAAAAAGAATGAATAGATTCTATATATTATTTACACTATAAACTTACAAATCTGTTACAATAATTTCATCATCTACATATAAAGTCATATTATCATTTACATATACATCATAAGATGTTTCTCCATCTTCTGAAAGTACTTTTGATTCTTCTCCATCGTTAAAAACTTGGCTCCACGATTCGTCAAGTTCTACACTGTCATCTGCATCACCTGTAATTCTTAAAATTGATTCATCTTCTGTTTTTAGAACATCACTTAATCCAATATTTTCTAAAGTAACACTTGCTCTGCTTAAGTTTATTTCTTCAATATTAGCAATTTTGCTCTCTTCTATTAAAGAATCAAAATCAAAAACCATGTCCTCTTCTATTATTAAGGTATCATATCCCTCTTGTCCATCAATATCTATTTTCTCTAAAGTATCTTCACTTGTGATAATAAATGTATTTTCATTCTCAGTATTTTCTTCATATTCAAACCAAACATCAGCACTTTCTTGTATATTTCCATTGCTGTCTAAATACGTAGATTCTAAACCAATAGTATTCCCATTTGAATCAATATTGGTTTCATTTGAAACAACAGATATTTCAGAAATATTGGCTTCTTCTAAAGTAAACAACTCTCCCTCATCTGTAATCCCATCAGAGTTAACATCTTGCCAGATTTTCAGTTCATCGTAGGCATCATCCATAAAGTTAATTACGCCATCATTATTAGAGTCAAGTTCTGCTAAAGCTTCATAACCATCTTTGGCTTTTGTTCCATCATTTTTAAGCGTTTCTTCACCAAATAATTCACTGGCATCATTAATAATTCCATCATTATTAATATCTCGTACAAGTAAGCCATCATCAGCTCCTACCCAACCTGTTTTATCTTTATCTCCATCGGCATCAATATCAAATTGTACACCATTTTGCATACTTAGTGTTTCTATTCCATCACCGTCTAAATCTAGGATTAATGGGGTAGATTCTGAACTTGAAGTATTAATCGTTACAGTAAAAATACGCGTACTTGAACCCCCTTCATTATCAACCGCAGTAATTGTAATATTATCGATTCCGTTATAATTAGCATTTGCGGTATAAACGATATCTCCATTACTCTCTATTGTAATAACTCCATTATCAGCGCTAGCATTTGAAGTACTTAAATCAATCGTACCATCTATATCACTTACATTTCCTATTATTTGTGCAGATTCACCTACAATTATAGTATCTGTAATGCTGATAGTAGGAATATTATTTACTACGCCTACTGTAACAATTACATTTTGATAAGTCATTGCACCTAAATTATCAACAGCAGTAATCATAATATTATCTGTTCCATTAAAATCAACATTTGCTGTATAGGTAATATCGCCATTATTTGCTATTAAAATACTTCCATTTGTGGCACTTGCATTGCTAGCACTTAAATCAATTGTTCCATCAATATCTGAAATATTACCTATTACTTTTGAAATATTTTCAATTGTTGTTGTACTTGTGATATTAACAATTGGAGCACTATTTTCATCACTAGTAGAAGTATCAATAACAGGAGTAATAGTTGTGCGTTCAGATACTTTAAATTCAATGACTTCTTCATAAGTATTTCCATGATTATCTCTTACTTGCACTCTTACGGAATAATTCTCTTGTGCATCAATGTTTGCATTTGCACTTAAAATAACTTCATTGCCATCTATTCCCCCAAGTATTACAGCATTATTGTCACTTGATCCTTCTCCTGCTACTAAAGAATATGTCCAAGAAGTACTGTCTTCATCATTATTACTTAAAGTTGCAACTACTTGATTCTCTCCTAAGTTTTCGTAGATGATTAATTCTTGATTTCCATTAAATTTAAGGTCTGTAATTCCTGCACCAGAGCTATAAGGAGCACCTGTGAAAGAATATTCTAAATTTAAATCAGCAGGAGTAGCAGAGGTATAAAAAACTTCTCCATTTTTTAAATAAGTCACTTCCCCTGTATCTTTATCTACATTTATAGACAATACATCTGAAGTAGTATAAGGCGTTCCATTTCCTTTAGACGATCCATTTTCATATATACTAACACTAGAACCACTTACATATAAAGCATAATCAATAATAGTATAAGAATTTGTTGCAGAAGTTCCAGTAGCATTCAATCCCCACATACCAGCATTTGCATTTCCTGAAGCTTGAAACTCTACATTTATACCATCACTTGCTACAACTTTTTCTTCTGAGGTAATTATTGTACTCCAACCAGAAGAAGTACTTTTTATAATAGAGCCATCTGTTCCCAAATTAACTTCATTCGTTTCTCCTGTTATAGTAGGAACAAAAGTTTCCTGAATAACATCCCCTCTTGCATCCGTCACTAGAATATCTGTAGCTGCTTCATTGATAATAACTTTAAACTCAATGACTTTTTCATAGGTATTTCCATGATTGTCCGTAACTTGAACTCGAACAGAATAATTCTCTTGTGCCGTTATATTTGGATTAGCACTTAGAATAATTTCATTTCCATTTGTTCCACCAATACTCACAGCAGCATTATCACTTGATCCTTCTCCATTTATAAGGGAATAAGTCCAAGATGAACTGTCTTCATCACTTGATGATAAAGTTGCTACCGTTTGACTTTCACCTTCATTCTCATAAATATTCAGTTCACTTGAGGCTGAAAATTTTAAATCAGTAATTCCTTGCCCTGAAGAATAAGGAGCACCCATGAAAGAGTATTCTGCATTTAAATCAGCAGGCGTTAAAGAAGTATAAAAAACTTCTCCATTTTTTAAATACGTGACTTCCCCTGTACTCTTATCTACACTTATAGATAAAATATCACTACTAGTATATGGTGTAGAATTTGCTTTTGAAGATCCATTTTCATAAATAGATACATTTGTACCTGATATATACATGGCATAATCAATGACTTGATAAGAATAAGTTGCAGAAGTTCCACTAGCATTTAATCCCCACATACCAGCATTTCCTGTACCTGCTGCTTGAAATTCTACATTTACGCCATCACTTCCTAATGTTTTTTCTTCTGAAGTAATAATCGTATTCCAATCATTTCCAGTTGTACTTATAATACTTCCTTCTGTACTCATATCAACTTCAGAAGTTTCACCTATTATTGTAGGAATTCCATTTATAATATCACTGTTAGCACTCTCAACGATAATATCAAGTGGCGCTAAATTTACTTCTACTTTAAACTCAATGATTTCTTCATAGGTATTTCCATGATTATCTGTTACTTTTACACGTACAGAATAATTCTCTTGTCCTGAAACATTAGCACTTCCACTTAATACCAGTTCATTTCCATTTGTTCCACTTAAACTTACAGCAGTATTATCACTTGAACCTTCWCCRCTTACWAGTTCATARGTCCAAGAAGAACTATCTGTATCACTTGAAGATAAAGTTRCTATGGTTACATCTTCTCCTGTATTTTCAGGAATAACAAGTGGAGAAGCAGAGAATGAAAGATCTGTAATTCCTTCTCCTACTGAGTATGGAGCTCCTACAAAAGAATATTCAGCATTTAAATCAACAGGTGTTAAAGAAGTATAAAAAACTTCTCCATTTTTTAAATATGTCACTTCTCCTGTGCTCTTATCTACATTAATAGATAAAACATCTGAGCTGGTATACGTTCCAAAACTTCCTTTAGAACTTCCATTTTCATAGATACTCAAGCTTGAACCTGCAAAATAAATCGAATAATCAATATGAGAATGACTCGTAACAGAAGAAGCATTTGCATCAAGCCCCCATTTTCCTGCATTTCCTGTACCTTCTGCTTGAAATTCTACATTAACTCCATCACTTCCTAAGCCTTTTTCTTCTGAAGTAATAATCGTATTCCAACCAGCAGCAGAAGTTTTACTAATACTTCCTTCTGTACTCATATCTACTTCATTAATCTCCCCTGCCATTGTGGGAGTATTACTAATAATATCTCCATTGATATCATTTAATACAATATCTAAAGGAGCTACATTTGCAATAACTTTGAACTCAATTATTTCCTCATAGGTTTTTCCATGATTATCAGTAACTTTAACTCGTACTGTATAATCTTCTTGTCCAGAGATATTTGAACTTCCGCTTAAAATAATTTCATTTCCATTTACTCCAGCAATACTAACAGCGCTATTATCACTTGAACCCTCTCCACTTACTAATTCATACGTCCAAGATGAACTATCAGGATCATTTGAACTCATTGTTGCAACAAGTGTATCTTCTCCTGTATTTTCATGTACACTTAAACCAGACGATCCTGTAAATTCAAGACCTTTAATTCCGTATCCTGATGTATGTGGTGCTGCTGTAAACGAATAATCTTCATTTAAATCAGCAGGTGTTAAAGAGGTATAAAAAACACTTCCATTTTTTAAATACGTTACTTCTCCTGTATCTCCATCAATTTTTACTTCATAAGTATAAGAACTTGAATACGTCCCAAAACTTCCTTTAGATACACCATTCTCATAAATATAAGCATTTCCTCCACCAAAATATATAGCATAATCAATTACTTGATAAGAGTTACTTGCACTAGTATCTGATGCTGATAAATCACTGGTATTTAATCCAAACATTCCAGGAGTTCCAGAGGTAGAAGAAGTAGAAGGGCTAAAACTTACACTTACTCCATCTGATGCTAAAGCTCTTTCTTCTGAAGTAACTGTTGTATTCCAGCCTGAAGTGGTGCTAAGAATACTTCCATCTGTACTTAGATTTACTTCTGAAGTTTCTCCTATAATAGTAGGAATACCAGTAAAAATATTTACTTCTTCATCATTATTTGTTAGAATAATATCAAGTGGAGCCAAATTAATTTCTACTTTAAACTCAATTATTTCTTCATAAGTATTTCCATGATTATCCGTAACCTGTACTCGTACTGAATAATTCTCTTGCACAGAAGAATTTGGATTGGCGCTTAAAATAAGTTCATTTCCATTCACTCCACCAATACTTACAGCTGCATTATCACTTGATCCTTCTCCACTTACTAAAGAGTAACTCCATGAGCTGCTGTCACTATCAGCAGTAGAAGAATCTAAGAATGTTATCGTTTGGTTTTCACCTATATTTTCTTCAACAAATACACTTGTTGAAGCTGAAAATTTAAGATCTGTAACTCCTTGCCCTGAAGAATAAGGTGCACCCATGAAAGAGTATTCTGCATTTAAATCAGCAGGTGTTAACGAAGTATAAAAAACTTCTCCATTTTTTAAATAGGTCACTTCACCTGTGCTCTTATCTACATTTATAGATAAAGTATCGCTACTTGTATAAGGTGTAGAATTTGCTTTTGAAGATCCATTTTCATAAATAGATACATTTGTACCTGATATATACATGGCATAATCAATGACTTGGTAAGAATAAGTTGCAGAAGTTCCTGTAGCATTTAGACCCCACATTCCCGCATTTCCCGTACCTGCTGCTTGAAATTCTACATTTACACCATCACTTCCTAAGGCTTTTTCTTCTGAAGTAATAATAGTATTCCAATCATTTCCTGTAGTACTTATAATGCTACCTTCTGTACTCATATCTACTTCAGATATTTCACCTAGCATTGTTGGATTATGTGAAACTATAATTTCATCTCCATTGATATCTTTTAACAAAATATCTGTAGGAGGTAAATTAACAGCAATAGCTATGCTTTGAGTTGTGACATCACCATTATCATCACTCACACTTACATGTATTGTATCTGAGAGATTAAAGTCATTAGACGTATAAATAATATCTCCAGTTGTTTCATCTATTGTAACGGTTCCGTATTTAGCACTTATTGTACTTGTACTATAATCTATGTCTCCATCTACATCATTAATATTGGCAATAACCCATGCTTTTTCTTGAGGCACATTAATGACTATAAATTCACCATCTGTATCAATTAAGGTAATAATAGGAGCATCATTCACATTTGTAATGTCTAGATTCACAGTTGTTGTATCTTCTTGTGTACTTGCCCCATCTCTTATAGTATAAGTGAAACTAGCTGGTCCAAAATAATTTAAATCAGGTGTAAAAGTAACACTTCCATCATCATTTAAACTTACGGTACCATTTGTTGCACCTTGAACAGAAGAAATAACAATATCTTCACCATCATCATTTGCTAATAAAGATGATGCCTGTATTTTTAAAGACACCTCTTCTAAAGTAGAAAAAGAATCATCAATAGCATGAACATCGTTTGTTCCAGTGATTGTAATCACTAGGTTTTGTGAATGCGTTGCGCCTTTATCATCACGTACTGTTACAGGTATCGTAATAACTTGATCTATCCCTGCTTCTAAATGTTCATAAGAAGCATTTTTTGCATCGAAGGAATAAGTTCCATCACTATTTAATGTAAAGCCAGGAACTGTTGATGTTGTTGTGTAAGTTGCACTTGAATTATCATCTATATCAGAAGAAGTAATGGTTCCATTAATTAAAGCATCCTCTTCATAATTTTTAAGCACTGAAATATTTGAGATACTTGTATTACCAGCAATATCCGTTGTTCTTACTTGAATATCATCATCTAAATAACTTGTATTTTGATCAATATTAAAGGAAATTCCACTTCCACTTAACCATATATTACCACCATCTAAAGAATATTCCCATATACTTGTATTTTCAAGTCCGCTTACGGTTATTTGAGTATCATTGCTCAAAGACAGACTTACTGTATCACTAGTATTATCCGTTGTAAGTGCCGCCATTTTAGAAATACTTATATTTCCTGCAATATCAATACTCTTAATTTGAATCTCTTCTACATTGTAAACTTTATTTGAAGCTAAAAGAAAAGATGTTCCAACACCCTCAATCCAGGTGTTGCCACTATCAAGAGAGTATTCCCATGTTGACGTAGATTCTAAGACTTGCACATTAATTTGATTATTTGACGTAATATTATCAAATCTATTTAATCCGGTGTCTGTATTAAGGACTAAAATATCATCGGCTCTTGAATCAGTAATAATCTCAGCCATTTTACTTATATGAATATTTCCTGCTACATCTGTTGTTTTTACCTGCACAGAATGTTCAGTATATACAGTATTTGTTATTAAGTTAAAGCTTGTTCCACTTCCACTAATCCAAGTACTTCCACCGTCCGTTGAGTATTCCCAAGTAGAACCTGTTTCTAGTCCTGTTACATTTATTTTACTATCTGAAGTAATAAAATCATCATCTCTTCCCGTATCACTATTTAAAGTTAAACTCACATTATCTGCAAGATTATCCGTTGTAATTGCAGCCATTTTTTCAACAGTAGTATTACCTGCTACATCGCTTGTTTTTACTTGTACATCATCTTGTGAGTATGMAATKTKTYKAGYAAGATCAAAGCTTGTTCCCGTTCCACTAGTCCAAGTACTTCCACCGTCTGTTGAGTATTCCCAAGTAGAATCACTTTCTAATCCTGTTACATTAATTAAAGTATCACTTGTAAGTAAATCGCCTGCTATTCCTGTATCAGTATTTAAAGAAAGAGAAATAATATCTTCTATTAAATCTTTTGAAAAACTTGCAGAAGTAGAAGAAGAAATTGAGTTACCACTAGCATTAGTAGAAGAAACATCTACTTTAAAATCAAGCTCATTAATTAAATCACTTCCATTAACACTAACATGCCAACTGCCATCTTCAAGAACATTCGTAGTATATGTAGTTCCATTAATCAATAAAAGAACTGTATCATTAGCAGAGATGTCTCCCCCAATAGCTGTTCCACTTATTGTGATTAAAGAAGAGGATTCAGTAATATTAATAATATTATCATCAGTGATAATATTTATTAAAACAGTTCCAGCTATAGCTTCTTTAGAAACAGGCTCACTTGAGTCTACTAAAGAGGAAGCAGAGATATTCTGTGCACTAAAGAGTGAAATATCTTCATCATTTTGAATCTTTTGACCTCTTGCGCTTAATTCATAAGATGTAATAGAAGTGGTGATACTTTCAGKAGACGAGGCAACATCACTTTCTAGTGTTGCACTTGAAGCAGCTGTTTCAAGAAATTCTAATAATTGAGCGTAAGTATTTAATTCACTATGATTGTTATCTGGATCCACAATGATTATTGTTGCATCACTTTCATTTAAAAATAAAATCAAATCAGTCAGTAATACATTTTCACCATTGTCAAAAGTAACAAAAAGACTGTCATCATTWGGAAGACTRTTCGAAACATGTAATAAATAAACAGTATCGCCACTRTTWATYTGAATATTTACAATATTTTTAGGGTCATAAAATCTTTCATTACCTTGTGTATCTACAATTTTGATAAAATCACTCATTAGCAGTCCTTTTTCATATACTATATAATATAATTTATTACTTATTTAARTCTTAATATTAGTTTTAAACTCTCATTAAAGTTCATATTATTTTAGATTATTATGTAATAAAACATATAAATAAATTTACTGTTTTATTATATATTTTGGAGTAAGGGTTTAGGGAGTAATTTTATAGAATTATAAATTAAAGATGTACGAATAATTAAATTAGTTTTTCTTGCATTTTTTGTAGATCCCCAATTTTAATAGTATCTTCAACATATAAAGCGATATCTCTATTGGTATAAGTTTTAAAACTATTTGCATTTTGATCTTGATTTTTTGTACTCTGGGAATAAGTGATTACAGTTTTTTCTAAAGAAAAATTCTTCAGTATTTTTAGATCAGGATCCAAATCATTTTTCAATAAATCTTCAAAACTGAGTTGAGAAGAAATTTCCATTTTTGAAGTTTTTTTTATAATTTTCAACATATCAATTTTAGATGAACAAGGTTCTTCTCTAATATTTAATTCCTTATTATTTGTAGTATGTTCATTATTTTGAAACATTAAATCTATGATTTTATCTTTTTTCATTATATAGCCTTCTTATCATACTTTACACTTAGAGTGCTTATGTAAAACTTAAATATTCAACATTTATGCTAAAATATTACACTTTAATTACATATTAATTAATATAGTTTTAATTGTTATTTATTTTTTTGCAAAAATAATATAGTTTTTTGTCAAAGGACTTTCAAATAACTTAGATTTGGTTTTAAGCCTTGAATATGAGAGTTCCAAAGGTTCATTCTTTCGCCACTGACAATCAAGAAAAGTAATGTCTTTTTTGTTATAAGCAATGATATCGATTTCACTTGTTTTATTATTCCACCAACTGGATATTTTAATTGCTTCATAACCTAGGAATTTAAAAGAATCTTTTTTAATAATAGAAATAACATACTTTTTATAGGCTTTATGTACCAGTCTTTTAGAAAAATCATTTCGTATGTAGGCAGTAATTGGGTAAAAGTTGTTTTGTTCAAGTAAAAAACTATAAGGAAAAATATAACAAAACCAAAATTTTGTAAAATTATCTTTAATATCATAACGGCCAAACTTACTTTTAATAGGATCATCGTTCAGAGGAATTTCTTTTTCAATAATCATTAACTCCACTAGTTTTTGTATATACCGCGTTAAGAATGAAGACTTAACTTCTATCAATGCAGCAATATCCCCTATTTTATTATTTCCCATAGAAATTGCATATAAAATAGAACTGTAGGTTGAAATATCACTTAATTCATATTTTAACAGTGTTATTGCATCAGTATATAAATGTTTTTTATGCAAAAGTATAAGTTCTTTCACATTGAGTAAAAAATCTTTTTTTACATCGTATTGTTCTAATAGAGCAATATTACTTCCAAAACATGCGTATACATACATTAAGTCCTTTTTTGGCAAGTCTTTAATTACTTTTGTAATAACAGAATAATCAAGTTCATCTAATATAATTTTTACATTGCTTTTTTCATAAATACTTGTAAATTCTTTTTTACTGCTTTGTACCGAACTTGAAAGGATGATTTGCAGGTTTTGTTTTTTTAAGCTTTTTTTCCAGTATTCATAAAATAAGGCAAGTGCATTTTTATTTATTTTAAGCAAGATATTAAAATCATCCAAAATAATAACTGTTTTATATTTTACTTCAACGTCAGATAAAAAAATAAGAAACTCAGTAAAACTGCTTATTTTTTTACTGGAAACAATTTCAAAAAAATTATAAACAAATTTTGTAAGATTATTGAAATAGAGCATTTCAGATATTTCTGTAAATGAAATATAAAATCTTTTTTTATTTTTACTGTATTCATTAAGAAGTATTGTTTTACCAATGTTTTTCCTACCAAAAAGGCAGATATAACTAGAGCTGGCTTTTAGATAATCTTCTTCTAAAAGTGATATTTCTTTTTCCCTAGCTAAAAACATTATGATTCCTTACCTAAAATCTATTATATTAAAACTATGTTACTAAATATATTATTAAATTAAT
>NVWN01000018.1 GCA_002733685.1 Arcobacter sp.
TATTTTAGATGATATTTCAAATACGCAGTTACAAGAAAAAATTGAAGAAGAAGTAAAAGTTCTTGCTTCTAATTTTGTTATTTATACTCAAAGTACGTATTAAAGAAAACAATAGCAGGGAAACCTGCTTGATTAAAATATAAAGGTTTGTTATGGAAATCAAAGGTAATAATTTTATTAAGAATGTACAAATCAAACAGGAAAAAGATCAAATYCAGCARCGTTTAGATGAAATTGAGCGAGCAAATCCAAGTATGGATCAAAGTTCTGCTTTTCAAAATGAAATGAATARTATTGATATAGAAGAAAAAGAAYTGGGTGATATTATGTTAGATAAYCAAGCACCTAGARCACAAAGCGCAAATAAAAAGAAATACATAGTATTGGGTYTAATTCTAATAGTATTGTTTTTATTAACCATARTAACTATAAGATTATTAAGYTCAAATGACTCAACWGACAACTCTTTTGTAGAACCTATTCAAGAAGAAATTTCACAAGAAGAAGTACTTAATAATGATAATATTGAAGAACAATATCAAAAAATAATTAATCAAAAACTTCAAAGTATTAAAGACAARAACATTAAATTAAATGAYTCKATTAATATTGAAAAAACACAAGCCGATGAAATAAAATTGGTAAAAAAARTYRATGAAGTTGAAGTRAAAAAAGTAMGAGAAATCAAAAAAGAAATTATGGAAATAAAAGAAGAAAAAGTTTTTGTTCCAAAAGTAAAAAAAGTTGTTAAAAAAGTAGTAAAAAAAGCACCTACGACTAAACCTTCTGGTTATTTTGTACAAGTGGGATCCTTTACGAAACAACCCTCAGTGAAATATTTAAACAATATCACGAAACAAGGATATGAATACAGATTGTATGAAGTACTTGTTAAAGGAAAAACCTTTACTAAAGTATTAGTAGGCCCTTATAAGAATAGAGCTGATGCTAAAGCCAATTTAAAATCAATTCAAAACAAACTAAAAAGTTCTGGTGCGTGGATTATAAAGATATAAAATACAAAGAAGATAAGAATGAATAAAATATATACTAARACCTTGTTTTTAGATCAATTTACGCCCGTTTCTATTTATGCTAAGATTAAAAAACTTTATGAAAATGAAATTACCTTTCTTTATGAAAGTACTATTAATTCAAGCGTTGGCAATTACTCTTATATTATTATAGGAGCAAGAGARCGTATTTGGCATATTAAAAATAAAAGTTATTTTTTAAATGAAGAAGGTTTAAAAAAAGAAGTTGATTCTAACCCTTTGAATTTTTTACAAAATTATTACAAAAACTTTGATAAAGAGTTTTACAAAGAACAATCAACTAAATTAGGTATTGGTCTAATTGATGGTTTTATTGGAAATGTGGGTTATGATATGGGGAAAGAGTTTGAACCCTCTTTAAAGCCTTTTATGGATGATTTAGAAGATGAATTAAATATTCCTGATTTGGATATGATACGWCCMAAAATYATYTTRGGATTTTCGCATAAAACATCAAAACTTGTWATGATTACGTCTGTTAAATCTTGTGAAAAAGACTTAGAARAAATYGAARMAGAACTTTCTTCTTCTTACTCTTTCACGCCATTAGGAAAAGCCAGCATTCAAAATGAAGGTGAATTTGCTTTTTCTAAAGAAAAATTCTTTGAAATGGTAGCTACGTGTAAAGAAAGAATCAAAGCCGGAGATGTTTTTCAGATTCTTATGTCAAATCGTTTTACGCAAAAAGCAAAAGTAGATCACTTGAGTTTTTACAGAGCACTAAGGTCAAARAACCCAAGTCCTTATTTRTTTTTTCTGCAATATGAAGATTTTTCAATTGCAGGAAGTAGCCCTGAAGTAATGATACGTTTAGTAGATGGACATATGTTATTACGCCCTATTGCAGGTACAAGAAAAAGAGGAAAAACGCTTGAACAAGATTTAGAACTTGAAAAAGAACTTTTAAGCGATCCAAAAGAGAGAGCTGAGCATATTATGTTGGTTGATTTGGGTAGAAATGATGTAGGTCGCGTTGCAAAAACGGGAAGTGTTAAAGTAAGTGACTTAATGCGCATTGAAAAATATTCTCATGTAATGCATATTGTTTCTGATGTAGAAGCAGTAATTGATCCACAATACGATATGTTTGATTTATTTCAAGCTACGTTTACAGCAGGAACTATGACAGGGGCTCCTAAAATAAAAGCAATGCAATTAATTGCCCAGTTTGAAGGAATAAAAAGAAACTTTTATTCTGGTTCAATTGCTTATTTTGGTTTTGATGGAAATATGGATTCTGCTATTACTATACGAACCACATTTTTAACAAAAGATACAATCATTTTTCATGCAGGGGCTGGTATTGTTGCTGATTCTGTGCCTGAAATGGAATACCAAGAAGTACATAATAAACTAGCTGCAAATATTGCAACACTGAAAGATTTATCTTAAATAAATTTTTAAAAGAAAAGGAAAAATATGGAACTAGGTGTAAATATTGATCATATTGCAGTACTAAGAGAAGCAAGAGCTATTAATGACCCAAACCCACTAGATGCRCTAAGTATTTGTAARTTTGCAGGTGCWTCWCAAATWACTATACATTTAAGAGAAGACAGAAGACATATTCATGATGATGATGCCGCTGCTATTATAAAACACTCTACTTTACCTGTAAATTTAGAATGCTCAATAAATGAAGATATTATAAATATAGCTTGTGATTTAAAACCMKCWAGGGTAACYTTAGTTCCTGAAAACAGAGAAGAAGTAACCACTGAAGGTGGATTGGATTTAAAAGCTAACTTTGCTAAAATTAAAAAAGCCATCAAAACCTTGCATGAACATGAAATCGAAGTTTCTTTATTTATTGATCCTAATAAAGAAATGATACAATTATCAGAAGAGTTATTAGTAGAATGGATTGAGTTACATACGGGAAGTTTTGCAAATATTTATGCCATGTTACATGGAAACTTAGCCAATTCACATCACAGTATAAAAGAATTAGAACTTCCAAGAAATGATTTAAAAATCAGACTTCAAAAATCAATTAATTCTATAATAAAAGCTTCTAAACAAGCACATAAATTAGAATTAAAAGTAGCAGCTGGACATGGATTAAACTATCAAAATGTACAAGAGATTTCAAACATCGCTTATATTGAAGAATTAAATATTGGGCAAAGCATAATAGCACGTTCTGTATTTTCTGGTTTACACAAAGCAATTATTGATATGAAAGAACTTATAAAAAGCCAAGCATAAAAGAGTAATTATGGAAAGTGTTAAAAAGAAAATTGCAATTTCAGTTGGAGATTTAAATGGAATTGGTATACAAATTATTTTATCGCAACATGAAATAATATCAA
This sequence comes from Arcobacter sp., assembly GCA_002733685.1. Lineage (GTDB taxonomy): Bacteria > Campylobacterota > Campylobacteria > Campylobacterales > Arcobacteraceae > NORP36. The sequence continues at coordinate 3,368 of NVWN01000018.1, forward strand.
ACTTATGCCAGCCTATTTACTGTATTAATAAAAAAATGTTAGAGCAAGCAAGTTCTTTGTTAAATATTCCTATTCCTGATAATTTTGTTTTACATGAAAGCAAGGGGGAATTTAAAATCAAACCCTCATGCGTATCTAAAAAAGCAGGATTGTATTCTTATGTTTCTTTTTTAGATGCTATTACCCTTAGTAAAAACAAAAAAACCCATGCATTAGTTACTTTACCTATTAATAAAGAATCCTGGAATAAAGCAGGTATTACGTATAAAGGTCATACAGAAGTACTAAGAGATATATTTGGGCAAAATGCTATTATGATGTTGGGTTGCGAAAAAATGTTTGTATCTTTGTATACAGAACATATGGCATTAAAAGATGTTATAAAAGAAATTAAAACAAAAAAAATATTAACTTTTTTACTTAATTTTTATGAATGTGTAAAAAGTGATAATATTGCTGTACTTGCATTAAATCCACATGCGAGTGATAATGGTGTTTTAGGAAATGAAGAAAAGTACATAATAAAAGCCATCAAAAAAGCAAATATTATACTTAAAAAAGAAGTATTTAAAGGACCCTTAGTTCCAGATACTGCTTTTTCACCATCAAATAGAGCGAACTTCACGTATTATGTTGCTATGTATCATGACCAAGGATTAATTCCTTTAAAAGCTTTATATTTTGATGAAAGCATTAATATATCATTAAACYTACCCATCAAAAGAACTTCAGTAGATCATGGAACAGCTTTTGATATTGCSTATAAAAACAAAAAACTAAACAGCAAATCTTATATCAATGCTGTAAAAGAAGCAATAAGATAAATGAAAACACTGGATGCTTGTTATGAATTAAACTTCTCAAAAGTTAATTTTTTAGAGAGAAAAACAAGAATAAAAGACAAKTATACTTTATTAATAGGCCCTCCAAAAGCMGGAAAAAGTTTTCTWATATATGATTATTTAAGCACAAAAATAGAAAGTTCTTATTTATATATTGACTTTGARAATTTYAAAAATACWCAAATWAATAAAAATGATTTGGATATYTTYMTWAMAGAAMATAAAATARAAATACTTRTMTTGGAAAATTTTRCTTTTGATTTCGAAYTWCCWGWWTGCGAAAGTATTATTATWACMAGTGCYCTAAAAACACAMTWTAAAAAYTATAAAAGYTTATTTTTAATGCCWTTRGATTTTGAAGAGTATTTATTRCATGAACAYAAACATCAAAATACAACAGGGGCTTTTAATCAGTTTTTRAAATTTGGKAATATTCCACAACTTATYCATAYTGAAGAGTTTTCAAAAGAACAAARTCTTCAAAAYATACTTAAACTTTATRCKAAAAATGAAACAGAAATTAATATTTTAAAACTTTTRTTTTCAAATATTGAYGAAAAAAAATCTATTTATCARCTCTATTTAGTAATGAAAAAAGAATACAAAATMTCAAAAGATAAATTTTATGAATATTGYAAAAAATATGAAAACAATCTTTTAATATTTTTTGTAGAAAAATACGAACAAGAAAAAGCAGTTAAAAAACTTTATTCCTATAATCATGCTTTTTTACCTGCTATTTCACATAATAAAAAGTTTAAAAATGAATTTTCAAATATGATTTTTTTAGAATTATTCACGCGTTATAAAAAAATATATTATTTAGATAATATTGATTTTTATTTGCCACAAAATAACTCTGTGATTTTATCTATTCCCTTTTTCAATCCGTTTTTAATCAAAAATCTGCAAAAAAAGCTCTCGCTTATTATTAAAAAATACAGCTTAAAAGAAGTATTTATTATTACTATTGGGAATACAGAGTATTTTACGTCTGAAAGTTTAGACATACAAGTCTTGCCTTTTTATGAATGGGCAGTACAATAAAAAAAAACTTCTTATTTTGCTTAATTAAGGCTTTATCTTAATTTTGCTATTATTGCAAAATTATTATAAGGATACCTATGAATAATAAAAGAGTACTTGTTAAATTTTCAGGTGAAGCACTTGCAGGTGAAGCAGGATATGGTATTGATACAAAAATATTAAATTATATATCAGAAGAAATTAAAGAATTAGTTGACAATGGCATCCAAGTTGGGATAGTTATTGGTGGTGGAAATATTATTAGAGGTGTTACTGCTGCTGCTGATGGTGTTATTAAGAGAACAAGTGCTGATTATATGGGTATGTTAGCAACTGTTATAAATGGTGTTGCTATGCAAGAAGCATTAGAGCATATTGGTTTAAAAGCAAGACTGCAAACAGCTATAAAAATGGAGCAAATTGCAGAATCTTTTATTGTAAAAAGAGCTCAAAGACACTTAGAGAAATCAAGAGTAGTTATTTTTGCAGCAGGAACTGGTAATCCTTATTTTACAACAGATACTGCTGCTACTTTGCGTGCAAATGAAATTGGTGCGTGTATGTTAATAAAAGCCACCAAAGTAGATGGAATTTATAATAAAGATCCAATGAAATATAAAGATGCAATTAAATTAGATGTGGTATCTTATGATCAAGCATTAGAAGACAATATCAAAGTAATGGATGATACAGCTATTGCATTAGCTAAAGAAAATAGCCTTCCAATCGTGGTTATGAATATGAATGAAAAAGGAAACTTATTGAAAATCATCCAAGGTGATTACTCTAAGTGTTCTGTAGTAAAATAATTAAAGGATTAATATGAGATTAGAAGAAAGAATGGCAAATGCCTTAGAAAAAGTTGACAATGACAGATATATCCTAGCATTAGCAGTAGGTCAAAGAGCAGATGAATTAAGCAAAGGTGCAAAACCTTTATTAGAAAAAAACACTTTAAACATGAAGTATACTGATATTGCAATTGATGAAATAGCTACTGGTTTATTAGTAATTGATGGATTAGTTGACAAAAAATAGTTTCAATTAATATCTAAATTTAATACTAAGGCTTARAACGTGGAYKCATTTATCAAAARAATTGGGCTTATCTCTACAMTTGATGATGCACTTAAAGCCTTAGAAGAACAAATAGAAYTRAGYCCMAAACTTAAAGARATTCTWAAWTTTTCAATAAAAGCYCATGAAGGGCAAAMAAGAAAAAGTGGACAACCTTAYATTATTCACCCWATCTTAGTRGCATGTATAGCTGCTAATTATTCCAATGATGAAGAYATAGTAGCMACTGCTTTAATGCACGATGTGGTTGAAGATACMAAATACAATCTKGATTTTGTACGWAATCAATGGGGYGATGAAATTGCTCATATGGTTGATGGKTTAACYAAAATTGATGAAATAAGAGAACATGAACTTATTCCTTCWTCTACTAATACWAAACTTATGTCYTCYGCACTWACTTTTAGAAAAATGTTGATAGCTTCWATTGATGATCCAAGAGTTTTAGTTGTAAAATTATGYGACAGATTGCATAATATGTTAACCCTTGAAGCTTTRAGTCCTGAAAAACAACTWCGWATTGCTGAAGAAACYATGGTAGTKTATGTMCCAATTGCACACAGACTTGGTATYTCTTCTATCAAAAATGCCCTTGAAGATTTGTCTTTTTTATATATTTATCCCAAAGAATACAAAAAGATTGATGATTTTATTCAAGAACATGCCCATAAAATAACGGTTACTTTTAATGAATTTATATCCTCTACTAAAAAACTRTTGGAAAAAAATGGTTATGAAGACGRTAAAATTGTAATCAAATCRAGAATYAAACATTATTATTCTATTTATTTAAAAATGCAAAGAAAAGGTGTCAATATTGACGAAGTATTAGACCTTTTAGCAATAAGAATTATGGTTGAAAATGAAATTGACTGTTACAAAGTTATGGGTTTTATGCACCTTGAATACAGACCTTTAATTGCTCGTTTTAAAGATTATGTTTCAACACCCAAAGAAAATGGCTATCAAACCATTCATACCACTGTTTTTTATAATTCTAAAATTCATGAAGTACAAATACGAACCTTTGATATGAATAAAGTRGCAGAATATGGAATTGCTGCRCATTGGAAATATAAAGGCGGAAATAAAAAAGGTCCTAATTTAAACTGGCTTAAATCWCTTGAATACWCAAATGAAAATGTAGAAGAGTTTTATCATGAARCCAAACAAGAGTTTTTTTCTGAAGAAATAGTAGTTTATTCWCCTAAAGGTGGTATWTTTACYCTTCCAAGAGGCTCAACTGCTTATGATTAYGCKTATATGATTCATACTGATGTAGGAAAYAAAGCCAGTGAATGTTAYATMAATAARGTTAAAAAACCTCTTTTAACRGAACTWCACAGTTCTGATATTGTYTCAATTAAAACSCTWGATCATGATATYCCCAGATGTTCATGGGTWGATATGGTWAYAACWAGCAGRGCAAAAAAACAAATTAAAATTTTATGTTCACATAGGGAAAAAGAATTAGATGAATTAACRGGTGCTAATATAATTAAYACTATTTTTTCACGATACAAARAAAATATAATAGAAGCKTATCCTGTAAGTTCTTTRCAAAAARTTCCWCTTGATTTATCTTATTTAAAAAATGTMAAAAAAACCATTGAAAAAAAYATTAATAAAAAAGCGGGTTTTGTWACWATGTTTAARATGTTTACYTCAAATTTAAAAGCCTATAAATTTGATAATRTTTTRCTTACTTCAAACTTTACWATTTCTAGTATTGAATTTGATCACTGYTGTCATCCAAAAATAGGMGATGGTATTGTTACTTTYAAAGAAGGYACMAAAGCAATTATTCATCATAARATGTGTGAYAAAGCCTACAATAAAATAAAAAACAAAGATCAAATGTTRTACGCKCAATGGATGGGWGATACCTATTATACGTATAAAATGCTCGTTTCTTTASCWAATAATAAAGGCGAGYTAGCWAAATTATTAAGTTATATGTCTAAATATGATCTTTATATTTTATCAATTGAGTATGGAAGAGAAAAACATTCTTACAGACAATACTGTGATATTGAATTTGAAATCAATGACCCTAATATTGAAAAAGTAAGAAGTTTTATTGAGAAAAAATCAAAAGTAATTGATTTTTTCTCTAAAAAAGATGCATATAAATAATTGATATTTTATTACTTTAATACTATTTTATGTAGTTTTTATAAATACTAAAGCAACGCATAGMTGWAGCAAATTACGAATTGTTTAAACATAATATGACTTTAATGATTACATAGTATAATATCACACTTATTAAAAGAGGTTATATGGAAAATAAAATAAAAGARGCGTTAGCTGAAATTAAAAGAGGTTCTTTTGAAATCATTGATTTTGAACGAATTGAAAAACTAATAAAACAATTTTATGAAACAGGTAAAAACTATTATGTAAAAGCAGGWTTTGATCCAACTGCTCCMGATTTACACTTAGGACATACTGTTTTAATACAAAAATTAGCTACMTTYCAAAAATTTGGAGGAATTGTTCAATTTTTAATTGGAGATTTTACTGCAACTATTGGMGACCCAACAGGGAAAAGCGAAACMAGAAAAGTATTAAGTGAAGAACAAGTATTAGAAAATGCAGAATCTTATAAAGAACAAGTATTTAAAATACTGGATCCWKWAAAAACACAAGTAATGTTTAATTCAAAATGGCTAAAAGAATTAGGTGCAGGKGGRATTATTAAYCTTGCATCYAACCTTACCGTTGCTAGAATGTTAGAAAGAGATGATTTTTCAAAACGTTATGCTAAACAAGCACCAATAGCYGTAAGTGAATTTATGTATCCYTTATTACAAGGTTATGAYTCWGTTGCTATGAACACAGATATTGAGATTGGAGGAACTGATCAGAAGTTTAATTTACTAATGGGAAGAACCTTGCAAAAAGCCTATAATTGTAAAAAACAACAAGCAGTATTAATGATGCCGATTTTAGAAGGTTTAGATGGGGTTAATAAAATGTCTAAATCCTTAAACAATTATATAGGCGTTACAGATGAAGCAAATGATATGTTTGGAAAAATACTGTCTGTATCGGATGAATTAATGTGGCGATTTTACGAATTGTTGTCACAAAAATCTATTCAAGAAATAAAAGATTTACAAGAGGGTGTAAAAAACAAAAACTTACATCCTAAAAAAGTAAAAGAAGACTTAGCTATGGAACTAGTTGAAAAGTATCATGGTGAGGGATCTGGTCTAAAAGCAAAAGAAGAATTTGAAAAAATATTTGCAAAAAAAGACATCCCAACAGAAATGGCTGAATTCACTTTTGAACAAGGCGCTTGGATTTGTCAAGTTTTAGTAGATTCAGGACTGGTTAAATCTACATCCCAAGCAAGACGAGATGTTAAAGCCAATGCAGTTTCTTTAAATCAGAAAAAAATCTCTGATGAAAAATTAAATTTAGAAAAAGGCGAGTACATTTTACAAAAAGGTAAAAAAAGTTTCGCTAGAATAATAATAAAGGGCTAATTTTGAAAATAGGTAAATATGAAATAAAACATCCTATATTCCAAGGTGGAATGGGTGTTGGTGTAAGCTGGGACCAGTTAGCTGGAACAGTAAGTAAAGAAGGTGGGCTTGGTGTAATATCTGCTGTTGGAACAGGTTATTATGAAGACAGAGCTTATGCTGAAAAGCTAGTACGTGGTAAACCAAAAGATGCGTTAAACTTTTATTCAAAAGAAGGTTTAACTGCAATTATTAACAATGCAAGGAAGATATGTGGAGATGCTCCAATAGCATGTAATGTACTGTATGCATCCAATGATTATGGAAGAACAGTTACAGATGCCTGTGARGCAGGWGCAAAYATGATTATTACGGGAGCKGGACTTCCTACTAATATGCCAGAATTTACAAAAGATTATCCTGATGTTGCGTTAATACCTATCGTTTCWTCWGCACGAGCWTTAAAATTAATTTGTAGAAAATGGAARCGTTATAATAAACTTCCYGATGCTGTTATTGTTGAAGGTCCTTTAAGTGGYGGACATCAAGGTTTTTCTTATGAACAATGTTTTCAAGAAGAATTTCAACTKGAAAATATYATTGGTCCCGTTATTGAAGAAGCAAAAAAYTGGGGTTCTATGCCWATTATTGCAGCAGGTGGTATTTGGAACAAAGATGATATTGATAAATACATTGCTATGGGCTGTACKGGTGTTCAAATGGCAACACGKTTTATTGCAACRTATGAATGTGATGCWCATGCAAATTTTAAGAAAATACTTTTAAATGCAAAAGCAGACGATATTAAACTYTTCAAATCTCCTGTTGGTTTACCAGCACGTGGTGTTAAAACACAATTGCAATTCTCAATTGAAGAAGGAACAGCWCCWAAAGTAGTTTGTATTTCTAACTGTGTTGCACCTTGTCATAGAGGGGTTGAAGCAAAAGCAGTAGGTTATTGTATTGCGGATAGACTATCATCTGCTTATAATGGAGATGAAGAAACTGGGCTATTTTTTACAGGAGCAAATGGTTATAAAATTGATAAAATCATTTCTGTTGCAGAACTTATGGAAAAACTCACCAAAGGAGAATAAATTTTACGAAGTTTTATTCTTCTAATATTATTATTTGCCAGTACTAATCTACTGGCATCCAATTTAAGCTATAAATATTCTAATTTAAAAATGTCTTATTTAAGGGCAGTTTTAAGTTCCGATATTAAAAAAGAAGAAAAATATCTCAGAGAGCTTATATTTGTTGGTAAAAAACTGCAATACAATACCTCTAAGTACCAAAATGAACTAAAAAAAATCAACAGTAAAAAAACTTCTATAAAAAAACCTAATCTTAAAAAAGTTCCTCAACAAAAATGGGTGAAAAAAACACAAAAATACTCTAAGTCAAACTACAGCATAAAATCTGTTTATGCAAAAAATAATACTATAGTTATCTTATTTAATAAAAATATCACCAATAAGTATTTGACATTTTTTGAATTGCATTATAAAAAACTTTCAAAAGACGTATTCGATATTAAAGGAAATTTTAAAGATGCAAAACCAAGTAAACTAAGTATTAAAGGAATTGATAGAATTACTATAGCTCAGAATAAAAAAGATATTCTAAGAATAGTACTATCGCATAAAAAAAATCTAAAAACTACTTATACTTTTAATAAAAGATCTATAATTATAAAAATACACAATCTTTCGCAAGCAAGAGTAAGCCCAAGTATTTCTAAGATTATAAAAAACAAATACTATATTAACAAAAATAAAGTCATTGTTATAGATGCAGGACATGGGGGAAAAGATTCAGGTGCAGTAGGTCCTTACAAACGATATGAAAAACACAGCGTTTTAAAAGTATCAAAATATCTCTACACGTATTTAAAACAAGAAGGCTATAAAGTTTATCTTACAAGAAATAAAGATAAGTTTATAAAAGTTAATAATAGAACCATTCTWGCTAATAGAAAAAAAGCRGATATMTTTATCTCWGTWCATGCMAATTCTGTYCCAAAAAGTAAAGCACATAGAATAAGTGGAATTGARACTTTCTTTTTAAGYCCTGCAAGAAGTGAAAGAGCAAAAAGAGTTGCAGCAAAAGAAAATCGCTCWGATTTAAGAAAAATGAATTATTCATCTAAAAATTCATTTTTAACCGTTTTAAACAGAAGTAAAATAACAGCTTCTCAAAAACTTGCCATTGATGTACAAAAAAACATCTTATATAACTTACGAAAATCATATAACAAAGTAAATGATAGTGGAGTAAGGGAAGGTCCCTTTTGGGTCCTTGTAGGGGCTCAAATGCCTTCTATTTTRGTAGAAATTGGATATATTTCTCATCCTCTTGAGAGYAAACGTTTGTACTCCARARMTTATCAAAAAAAGATGGCAAGAGGAATWGCAAACGGKGTTAATGCTTATTTTGCAAAAAATCCYTAATATCTCTCATTATRTACATTTGTTTRTCCCTTATTAAAGGYAAATCATCTAAAGAAAAGAATTTTACTTTTTGATTTTCCCAGGATAAAAAATTATCTAATAGTTTGTCATCAATAAATTTATCATCCATATCYRCRATACAAGATGATTCAACCAACCAAATYCCWACATCTTTTTCTWCATTTAACTGYTCAAAATATTCTTCAAAATATTGTTTTTTTACATAAAGAGAACTTTCTTCTTCCACTTCTCTTTGGGCACAGGTTTTTTCTTCTTCATTCTTAAGTATTACACCTTTTAAAAATCCCCAAGAATCCTTACTTGAAACACCCTTACATAAAAGTACTTTTATACTTTTTTTACTTTTTTTATAAATACACAAACCATAGGCTTTTTTATGATCACTGTTCATAGTTCTCCAAAATACATTATAATATCATTTTAAAWTCTTAAAGAAAGTATATAAAATTATTAATTATAAAAAGTTGAATTGTCTGTAATTAAAATGAAATACTTTAATTACTTGAAGTATTTTTATAGAAAATAAAATAWGCCAARATTAYCCAGAGKAAAAAAGGCAAAAGWATTGARAGYTCWGGCAATAAAATACCTCCATAGGTAAGTTTATGCAACATAAARAAGATTCCCCARACAATYAAGGTCCCAAAAATACTAAARGTAGTAAAWRCAGTAAAAGARAARGTTCTTGCATTTGCTTTTGCAAAAGAAAAAACMAGYAAAAGYAAGGGCATTACAAAAAATATACCWACCACTTCATAATATAAAGAAGCYCGYACTTTTAGMGTACTTATRTCTTGYTCTTTTAATAAAACCAAAGCACTTAAAGCATCTAAAATAGAAAATTTWGATTTTGATTCATATACATTATCAAGAATTTTTGGTTTAAAWCCTTCAAGVGTATGTAAAAATTTTTCATATCTTATTTCAATTTTTGAACTTTCCCAATCAATATTAAGAGGTTTTGTAAGTATTTTTGCATCCAATACATACCATTTATTATTTTGAAAATAGGCACGCTCAGCTACTATACTTTCAACAATATCTCTTCCTTGAACTTTATAAATATGTATTCCTATGGCTTTTTTTTCTAAAGGATATAGTTTTTTAAAATACACAAAATAATCATTATACTTTAAAAAAATATCTGCTTTAGAATTTGTAAAATATTCATTTTTAACAATYTTTCCTTTTTGTTCATAAGAATAAGCCAAAGGAGTTGCTTGTAATAAAAATAAAATACTTAATAAAAAAAATGACACACGCATAATGGGTTGATATATATATTTTTCTTTAGTTCCTAAAGAATAAAATGCCACCAATTCATTGGATTTAATAAATACAACTAAGGTTAATATCCAGGCGAAAACTAAGGATAAAGGAAGAGTAAGTGTTAGAGTGAAAAAACCATTATATAATAAATACAGCAGTTGTAAATTAGCAGATTCTGGGAGTTTTTTGAAATTTTGTAAAAAATCTAAACCTACAAAAAAAAGTTCTAAAGAAACTAGAATAATGAAAAAGTTTTTTAAAAATTTTGTTAAAATATATTGTGTTATTAAGCTCATTTTACTTCATTGTGAATTTGGATTTTACTTCCACTAAAGGCAATGTTTTTATAGCCTCAATAGCTTTGATAATATGAGATATTATATCCTCTAAAGTATTTAATTCTACTTTTGTAAAATTGCCTAAAACATAATTAGCGACATCCATTTTATTTGCTGGTTTTCCAACCCCTACTCTAATACGAATATATTCTTTTCCAATATGTGCATCTAAGGATCGTAATCCATTGTGCCCACCATGTCCACCACCTATTTTAAACTTAACGCTTCCAAAAGGCAAATCAATATCATCATGAATAACAATTATATCTTCATTTACAATATTATAATAAGAGGCAATAGCTTCTATACTTTGTCCTGAGTTATTCATAAAAGTTTGTGGTTTTGCAAAAAGCGAATTTGAAGATTTTATAAGTTGGGCTACAAAATTTGATTTATTGATAGTTGTTTTAAGACTTAGGTTTTTAGTTATTTCATCAATAACTAAAAAACCTATATTATGTCTTGTAAGTTCGTACTTACTACCTGGATTTCCAAGGCCTGTTATTAAAAACATTATTTTGCGTTAATAACACCTACAACTGGAACTCTAGGATCTAAATAACAATCAACACCAGCTGGCATTTTCATATCTCTAACTAAGATTGAATGACCTGTATCTAAAGCAGATACTTCTAATGCGAATACTTCTGGTAAATTTTCAACAGTACATTTAACAGGGATTCTTTTTTTATGAACAATAAACAAACCTTTATTTTTCAATCCAATAGGAGTTCCTGACGTTGTAACTGGTACTGAATAATTAGTTCTAACACCAGGTTGAGCAACCATTAAATCAACATGTAATAAATCTGAAGTCATTGGGTGTTTTTGATATTCTTTAACAACCACTTTGTATACAGTTCCTGCAACACTTACTTCAAATACAATATTTTCTTTAACTCTTAAAGCTTTAATAAATTCATTTCTTTTAAAAGCTGCAGAAATATTTTCTAAACCTTTACCATAAATATTAGCAATTAAATAACCATCTTTTCTTAGTTGTTTAGTTGCTAGTCTATGCATACTATCTCTTACGATACCCTCTAACATATTAATCCTTTTGTTTTAAATTAGTGGCGCATGATACTTAAAAGATACTAAGAGTTAGTTGAATTATGGGCAAAGACGTAAGAACTACTGTTTTTTTATATTTTTAATATAAAAAAAGATAGATGCAATTTCGTCATTGGTTAAAAAATACGTRGGCATGATCAAAGATTCACTTTTTTTTGCTTGTAAAACTTTTTTAAATTCTTTAAAAGWGAGTTTATTAATTGCAGGAACAATTATTTGTTGTTCTTGGTCATTTTTGTCCAAATATATTGCAAGAACTACTTCTTTTGAAGCACCCTTATGGCATTTAATGCACCCAATTCCTCTTGGGTTTTTATACAACATTGCACCATATTCATATTTGGTTATAAAAGAAGTATCTAATTCATCACTTAATAAAAAAGTACTTAAAATAAATAATAAACAAAGCTTCAACCTTAACCTTTATATAAATGACTTTTGGCTATTATAGCCAAGAAATAGGAATTAAAATAAAAAGTAAATCAAAAGGCCAAAACACAATGATTATTCTAGATGGAAAAGCGTTATCTAATAAAATTAAAGATGAAGTCAGAAATGAAGTAAATGCACTTCAARAAAGTGAACAAATTACTCCAGGTTTAGCTGTATTATTAGTAGGAGCAGATCCYGCAAGTGCTGCKTATGTTGGTATGAAAAGCAAAGCRTGTAGAAAAGCAGGAATTTATTCTGTTGTACATGAAATGCCTTCTACTATTACACAAGCCAATATTTTAGATACTGTTCATATGATGAATTTAAATCCAAATATTGATGGTATTTTGGTTCAACTTCCCTTACCAGCACATGTAAATACTACTGCCATTCTAGAAGCCATTGATCCAAGAAAAGACGTAGATGGTTTTCATGCTTATAATATTGGTAGAGTAACTACAAAACTRGATGCTTTTATACCAGCAACTCCTTATGGGGTAATGGAATTATTAAAAGAATATGATATTAAAATAAAAGGCCAAAATGTTTGTGTTATTGGCGCTTCAAATATTGTTGGAAAACCAATGGGGACCTTACTTTTAAACGAACATGCAACCGTTACTACTTGTAATATTGATACAAAAAACTTAAAAGAACATACGCTTTTAGCTGATATTATTTGTGTTGGGGTTGGGGTTGTTAATTTAATTACTAAAGATATGGTTAAAGAAGGCGTAATTATTGTTGATATTGGAATCAACCGTCTTGAAGATGGAAAACTGGTTGGGGATGTAGATTATGAAAATGTGAGTAAAAAATGTTCTTACATTACACCAGTACCTGGAGGAGTAGGACCTATGACTATTGCTATGTTATTAAAAAATACTCTGAAAGCTGCAAAAGTGCGAAAAGACAGATTAGATGTTTAGAAAAATCTTTAATTGGTCTTCTACTTGGACTGGAACCATTGTAATTGTTTTAACTATTATCTTTTTTGTTGCTCAAGCTTTTGTAATTCCTTCTGGTTCTATGAAAAATACTCTCTTAATTGGAGAYATGCTTTTTGTTAAAAAGTTCTCTTATGGTATTCCTYTRCCTAAAACTCCTGGTATTTTRGGACTTCCTTCTTTTACTTTATTRCCTGATTTTAATGGTAATGGACATTTAATTGAAGCYAARGGMCCTAAACGTGGAGAWATTGTTGTTTTTTTATATCCAAATGAYCCTCAAATWCATTATGTTAAAAGAGCRGTRGCTGTAGGRGGAGATTTAGTAGCTCTTCAAGATAAAGTYTTATATCTTCACCCACATGAAGGAAATGATTTTGTAAAAGAAAATTATGAAAAATCRSAATATACYTTATGGAATGATAAACTRTGGTTAATTAATCCTTATAAAAAAGAACATCCWGGWATTCATAATGACCCAAGTGTTGTTTAYAATGATGCRMGMTTAGSMCCATTGTTTAATATGATGCCWTTAGAAATYCCTAAAGATGAATATTTTATGATGGGWGATAACAGAGACCATTCAAACGATTCAAGATTYTGGGGTACTGTTAAATACAAATATATTATTGGWAAACCTTGGTTTATTTATTTTTCTTGGGAYAAARATTAYAAAATCAGATGGGATCGAATGTTTAGAAGCCCAAGTAAYATAGAAAAAGATATGATAGGTAAAACACAAAAAATAAAACAYGAAGAAGGGATATACTAATGAAATACTTTATAGCAGCCGATCATGCTGGCGTTGATTTTAAAAGCATAGTAAAAGAAATGTTTGAGAATCTGGGTCATGAAGTAATTGATTTAGGTCCTACTAATAAAGACCGTGTTGATTATCCTGATTTTGCAGCAAAACTTTGCAAAGAAGTATTAAAAAATAAGGATTCTAAAGGAATTTTAATTTGTGGTTCAGGTATTGGCATGTCTATGGCTGCTAATAAATTTGATGGTATTAGAGCTGCTTTATGCCATAATGAATACTCAGCACAAATGGCAAGAGAACACAATGATGCCAATGTAATTTGTTTAGGGGAGAGAGTATCTGGACTTGGAATTCTTGAAACTATTATAAAAACATGGGACAAAACATCTTTTGCAAATGGACGGCACGAAGGCAGAGTAGAAAAAATCAACGCTTTATATCAATCTTGTAGAGCATAATTCATTTTAAAGGACTAAGATGAGAGAACCATGGATTGCTTACGTTGTTGTTGGAATCGTAGTTGCTTTAATGTTATTGGGTAAAAAAATGATTTATACAGGRGATGAGAASAAAGAAAAAAAGGATAAAAATGATTAATGCAAGACTCATTGATCATATTTTTGCTTCTGCMTCCATTCAAAGATGGAATGATTAYCCACGTATGGTTGAACTRGTAGAACTTGATAAACAAGCCCAYAAATTYATTATTGCTTTTTTTATTGCAAAGTTTGAAAAAGATATTAATTATACTCACTTAATTGAAGCAGGTATTTTTGAATTTTTACGAAGAACCGTAGTTACAGATATAAGACCTGATGTTTTTAGAAATGCTTTACAAAAAAAAGCAAAAGAAATTAATGCCTGGGTTATTACTAAACTATCTCCATGTTTAATAGATATTGATAGTGGAGAATTTCTTAAAAAATTTGAAAATTATTTGCACAATGATTCTATGTATAAAAAAGAACGCTTTATATTAAAAGCAGCTTCTTATTTAGCTACAAAATGGGAATTTGCTATTGTATATCAAACCAGCCAATTTTTGAGYGATATAGAAGAGCTTAAAATTTCTGTTGAAGAAGAGCTGGAAGACTATTATGAATTAATWGGGGTRAGAAAAATTGCTCTTAATAAAAARCTGGCRAAARTTRTTGATTTAAGYGGACGTTTACGTTTTCAAAAACGTTGGGCWCAAACSCCTAGAGTTCCMGAAACTTCTGTTTTAGGTCATATGTTAACTGTTGCTATTTTTTCTTATTTTTACTCAAGAGAAATWAAAGCCTGTGACAAACGYTTGCAGAATAATTTTTTTGTTTCTTTATTTCATGATTTTCCAGAAGCCCTAACAAGAGATATCATATCCCCCGTTAAATACTCTGTAGATGAATTATCTGAAATTATTTCGGAATACGAAATCATTAAAATCAATGAAAAAATTCTTCCCAATATTCCAGCATTTTTACACAGTGAGTTCTCTTATTTACTTGGTTTATACGATGGCATTAAAGATGAGTTTTTAAATAAAATCAATTTAGATAAAATAGAAGTAGTGAAAGATCTTGATGCTTACAATGAAGATAAATACAATGCCATTGATGGGTTAGCACTTAAACAATGTGACAAACTTTCTGCTTTTGTGGAAGCTTCTTTATCTATYTCRCAYGGAATTAAATCAAAAGAACTGGTAAAAGGTAAAAAAGAAATATTAAGTTCTTTAAAAACCATATCGGGTGTTGATTTCAAAAAAATAGCAATTAACATAGATGAAGATTTTGGAACATCAAAACATGTACAATCGCTCATTGATTTATACTAAGGATTAATCATAGAAAAAATCATATTAAATGTCAAAACACAAAATCTTAAAAAAGTTTTAGAACTTCTTAATAAGATGGATAAAAAACTTGTAGAAAACATAAATGTCATAAAAGATACAAAAGAAAGTTATTCTTCTTTAAAAGAAAAAATAAATCCAAATAAATACTTAAGCTCTAAAGCSTATGYAAAAAAAACAARYAWMAAAACAAATGAACTAGAGGACGAATTTTTAGCCAGTCCTGTTAAAAAAACAAAATATCTAAGTGCCAAAGATTTTAAAAATAAATTAAATAAAAAATAGGAAATACCATGCAAATTTTACTCATATCTGTACTCATTTTAATCGTATTAGCAATTATAATCTATAAAATAAACAATAAATTTGGAAAAAAAGAACAGCAAATTTATGTAGGCCTTTTATCCTTATTGTTTATTGCATATATTATTTTTGAGAGTACAAAAGAAAAAGCTCTGCCTACTTTATTTAAAGAACAGTATTTAAAAAATAATAATATAGAAATATTAAAACTCTCAAGTAAACTACTAAACAATAAAGTTTTAAGCTCAAATAAACATTTTGTATATGAGTTTACTTATATTATTAAAAAAGAAGAAAAAGAATATATTTGTACAGCATTTGACGTTGATATCACAAAAATTCAAGATGAATTTATTATAAAACAATACAAAGAAAACTGTGAAATAAAATAATAGGCTAATCATGAAAAAAACAATTGATTTACGAAGCGATACTTTTACAATTCCATCTTTAAAAATGAAAGAAGCTATGTTGAAAGCTAGTGTAGGGGATGATGTATATGGGGAAGATCCAAGTGTAAATCTTTTGGAAAAAACAATAGCCAAACTCACCAACAAAGAAGCAGCTCTTTTTACAAGCTCAGGTACCCAAGCCAATCTTTTAGCCCTCTTATCTCACTGTAAAAGAGGTGAAGAGTATATTTGTGGACAAGAAGCACATATTTATAAATATGAAGCAGGAGGTGCTGCTGTATTAGCTAGTATTCAGCCCCAACCCTTAGATTTTAAAAAAGATGGTTCTTTAGCTTTAAAAAAAATRAAAGAAACMATAAAACCCAAAGATTCWCATTWYGCACAAAGYAAAATAATATGTTTGGAAAATACYCATGATGGRAAAGTTCTWTCTYTGTCTTATTTAAAAAAAGCYMARATTTTTKCAAAAGAAAACAATTTACTYTTACATATWGATGGTGCAAGRGTATTTAATGCAGCTGTACAYTTAGRWGTAAAAATAAGTGAGATAACACAATATKCAGATTCTATATCTATTTGTTTATCWAAAGGACTAGGAGCTCCTGTAGGCTCATTATTGGTGGGTTCTAAGTCTTTYATAGAAGAAGCAAGAAGATACAGAAAAATGTTAGGTGGWGGAATGAGRCAAGCAGGATATYTAGCYGCTGCTTGTTTATAYGCACTTGAAYATAATATTWWTGATTTAAAAAAAGAYCATSAAAATGCMAAAGAAYTAAAAAAAGAATTAAAAAAAWTAAAAGRTATAAAAATAATTTCAAATGATACTAATATGTTATTTATTGAAGTTAAAAACTCACAAAAAYTRCTTRCTTATTTAAAAGAAAAKAATATTTTAATTTCTGGTTATGGVAAACTRCGYTTAGTTACRCACAGAGATATTTCAAAAAAAGATATTCAAAAAGTAATAAAAGCATTTAAAGATTATTATCCAAACAAATAAATACACTTAAAAAATTTCAGCTGTATCTTATGCCCTACTCGTCTTTTGTTTAAGTATTAATATTAAACAAACAATCAATTTATTTTTAAGGCTAGAAGACTATTATTTACTATAGTGTTTTATTTTATATGTAAAGGAGCTTTTATGAAAGCTCAGAACCTTCTCTTTATTTTGTTTTTTTGCTTTACCTTGTTAATGGCCCAAGAAAACAAAGAAGGCAAGTTTTATGGTGCAAAAGATGTTCATATTCCCTCTTGGTTTTTGGATAGTTTTTTGGATATTAAAGATGATATTGAAGAACAAGCCTTAGAAAATAAACGTATCATTATATTTGTGCATCAAAAAGACTGCCCTTATTGTAATAAATTCATTACTCATAACTTAGAAGATAAAAAAACAAAAGAGAAAATACAGAAACACTTTTCAATTATTGATGTAAATATGTTTGGAGATAAAGAAATAAACTATCTTGATGGAGAAACATACAGTGAAAAAAGTTTTGCAAAAAAATATAAAATACAATTTACTCCTACCTTACTCTTCTTTAATGAAAAAAGTGAAGAAATATTAAGACTAAATGGCTATATTCCTCTTGCTAAATTTAATCTTGCACTGGATTATATTAAAAACAAAGAAGAAAAAATACTTAGTTTTAAAAACTATGTACAAAAATACAGTAAAAAAAACCTTTCAGAAAGCAGCATAAAAAATAAACTTTTTATTAATACTTCTAAGAATTTTAGAAGAGATAAAAACAGTAAAGCACTAGCAATATTTTTTGAGTATGAAAATTGCCTTGAATGTAAAAAACTGCATACTTTATTTCTTGAAGATACTGTCATTCAAAAACTTCTAAAAGACATAGATATAAGATTTGTTGATATGCACACGAATACAGCTCTTGTTACACCTTCGAAAATTATTTTGAATACAAAAGATTGGTTAAAAAAACTAAATATTACCTATAACCCTAGTATTATATTTTTTGATAACAAAGGCAAAGAAATAATACGAATTGAATCTAATTTTAAGAAATTTCATCTTCAAAGCATTGTTGATTATGTAGTTAGTAAAGCCTATATAAAAGAAGCAGAATTTCAAAGGTATTTAACAAAAAGAGCCAATCAAATTAGAAAAAAAGGTAAAGATGTAAATATTTGGATAGATTGAGTATTTATTGTATAAAACATTATTTAGAAGTATAAAGGTTCTTTACTTGAATTTACATTTTGCATAAATTCACTTCTGTTATTTTGTTTATATAAATCATTTATATCTTGATAATTTATATTATTTGAAGTGTTATCTGAAGACTCAGTTTGAAACTCCACGCTTGAATAAATATCAATTTTATTTTGTATAGAATTATTGTTTTGATGATTAACATAAATTGCAATAGCCTCTTTGGAATCTATTTTTTTTTCTGATTTTATTATGTCCAGTAATTCAGAATTATCTATAGTGTTTTTATCTGCGTTTTGAATAAATTCACTTCTATTATTTTTTCTATGAAACTCATTAATATCTCTTAATGTTGTTTCTTTTTTTGCATCTGCATAAATAGTAATCAAATCTTTCGTAAGTTGACTTGCTTGTCGGTTAAAATAAATAGCTGCAACTTCTTGATTTGACAATTGTTTTTTTTCATTCAATTGTATTGGCAGCAAGTTTTCAGGTGTTTCCTCCACATTTTCATTATTATTAAGCTTAGTGCTTAAATTTGTGGAATTAATTGCTGGAGTATAAGTATTAAAGCTAATATTTGATTGTGCAGATATTGTTGTCATAGTGCTATCCTTATTTGATAGTAATATGATAGCTCGATTTAGTGTTCTTTTGGTGTCGAAACAAACAATATTTGAGGTATAATTTATATAATATTAAGGAGCTTAAAATGAAGCTAACTATATATAGTATAATTGCATTACTTATACTAGGG
The DNA here is from genome assembly GCA_002733685.1 of Arcobacter sp. Taxonomy (GTDB): domain Bacteria; phylum Campylobacterota; class Campylobacteria; order Campylobacterales; family Arcobacteraceae; genus NORP36. The sequence goes on from NVWN01000018.1 coordinate 22,572, forward strand.
TTCATTGGATATTTTCAAAATGAATATACTAGTTCCTTAGCTAATAAAAAAGTAAAACACCCCTACATTCAAAATATCAAAAAAACGTTTGGAATAGATTAAACGCTTCAATTATTTGTTGATTTACATTAAAGTATATGCAAAATTGTTTCTATAATTTTATATCTTCATAGTAATTACAAAATTATTATTACTTATAGATTTAAGATTAGTGTTGTACTTCTAACTTGAAGGGGAGAAATAAAATTAATTTTAGGCAAAAAAAAAGCTTCTAGATAAAAGAACCAAAGTTCAAATATCTAAAAGCTTTTAATGGCTCCGGCACCAGGATTCGAACCTGGGACCAAATGATTAACAGTCATCTACTCTACCACTGAGCTATGCCGGAATGTGTTGTAATAAATTTTAAATGGCTCCGGCACCAGGATTCGAACCTGGGACCAAATGATTAACAGTCATCTACTCTACCACTGAGCTATGCCGGAATCTAAAATTTATAAATTAAGTTAAAACAAAAATGGCTCCGGCACCAGGATTCGAACCTGGGACCAAATGATTAACAGTCATCTACTCTACCACTGAGCTATGCCGGAATCGTTGTTCTTTGCTTAATTGGAGTCGAAGTATAGTAAAAACGCATTGTTTTGTCAAGGCTTTTTTGCTTAAATATTTAAATCTTTGCGTTTTTTTACTCTTTGTATTTTGAAGCTTAATATTGGCTTTTAACTTGAGGAAAATAACGACTATATATCATTAATAATTAATATTTTTTTAAGAAATTCAAAGAAAAAGAAAGCCTAAACTTTCTTTTCTTATTAGTTTTTTGAAATACGTTGACATTCACTTACAAAATGTTTTGCATTTTCAACAGGAACATCTGGTAAAATTCCATGTCCTAAATTAAAGATATGTCTTTTACCTTGCATAACATTGTTTATTTTTTCGATACTCTTTGTTGTTTGTTCTTTAGAATATAATCTACAAGGCTCCATATTTCCTTGAAGCACATACTTATCTCCAAGTTTTTCTTTTGCAAGTTCCATTGGTGTTGACCAATCTACTCCAAAAACATCAAAATTACCCTCAATTCTATCAAGATACTGCCCTATTCCTTTTGGAAACATAATAATAGGAATATTAGGATATTTCTCTTTTAAATAATCAGAAATCTCTATCATATATTTCCAAGAAAACTCAAAATATTCATCTTCTTCCAACGCCGCAGCCCATGAATCAAAGATTTGAACAACATCAATACCTGCTTCAATTTGTTTTTCCATATAATACTTAACCACTTGGGTTACTTTTGCTAATAATTTATGCATAAGTTCAGGTTGAGTATAAAGAAGTTTTTTACATAAATTGTATGTTTTAGTTCCTTTACCTTCAATCATATAAGTAACCAAAGTCCAAGGTGCTCCTGTAAATCCAATAAGAGCTTTATCAGGCGCTAATTCTTTTTGTATTAAAGAAATAGTTTCATATACATAAGTAAGTTTTTCAGCAGCTTCTTTTCCACCCAAAAGAGCATCTACTTCAGCTTCATTTGTAATAGGGTCTTTAAATAAAGGACCTTCTCCTTTTACAAATTCTAAATGCATTCCCATTTCATGTGGAATTACTAAAATATCTGAAAATAAAATAGCAGCATCAACACCTACAATATCCATAGGTTGTAAAGTAACTTCACAGGCTTTTTTAGGATTATGGCATAAATTTAAAAAATCTCCAGCTTCTGCTCTTACTTTTAAATACTCAGGCAAATAACGACCTGCTTGTCTCATCATCCAAACAGGAGAATAAGGAGTTTTTTTTCCCAAACACGCATCAACAAAAATTTTTGACATTAATAACCCTTTTAATTAATTAATAAAAACAAATTATTTCTAAGATGTTTTTTACTAGTAAATTCTACAAAAAAAAACAGCGCAAAAGCACTGTTTTTAATCAAGAATATTTAGTTTAGAAAATATTTATTTATTTTCTTCTAAGTCTATCCATTTTAAAGCAATACGAATAGAATTAGTAGCAGCACCTACTCTTACTTGATCTGCAACATTAAAATAATGTAACATATTATTTGAATATAAATCTTTTCTAATTCTTCCAACATAAGTAATATCAGTATCTGTTGCAATAATTGGCATAGGATAAGCATTGTTTTCTAAATCATCAATAACTTCAACATTAGGAAAACGTTCAAGCGCTTCTCTTACTTCATCTACATTTACATCAACATCATTTTCAAAAGTAATAGTAATAGATTCACTATGAGATCTTAACACGGGAACTCTTACACACGTTGCTGCAACAGCAATGTTTTTGTGAAGAATTTTTTGCGTTTCTTGAATCATTTTAACTTCTTCTTTAGTAAAAGAGTTATCCATAGCAACATCTACTTGAGGAATTACATTGTTTACAATTTGATGAGCAAAAGATTCTTTTTTACTCTCGCCTAATTGAAAATTTAATAAATCTTGCATTTGATGAAAGAGTTCTTCCATCCCCGCTTTTCCAGCACCTGAAACTGCTTGATATGTAGATACATCTACTCTTTTAATACCATATAATTCATCCAAAGGTTTTAAAGATAAAACCATTTGAATCGTAGAACAATTTGGATTAGCAATAATTCCAGTTTTTTTCCATAATTCAATATCTTCTGGATTAACTTCTGGAACTACTAAAGGAACATCTTCTTGCATTCTGAAATGACTTGTATTATCAATTACTACTGCCCCTGTTTCAACTGCATATTTTGCATATTTAGCAGAAATACTTCCACCAGCAGAAAAGAAAGCAATATCAACTTTATTTTCTTTGAATGATGTCTCAGTTAATTCAATAACCGCATATTCTTTATTTTTATATTCTATATTTGTTCCTACGCTTTTTGCACTTGCAAGAGGGACTATATTATCAACAGGAAAGTTTAACTCATCCATTACTCTAAATAATTCTTCTCCAACTGCACCAGTTGCACCAACAACTGCTACATTATATTTTCTCATTATTCATTTTCTCCATTATTATCTTCTGTTTTTTCATTATTAGTAGTTTCTTCACTTGAATTTACTTCGTTTGAACTCTCATTGTTCACTTCAGTATTTTCTTCTTTTGCAACTACTTCACCATTTTCATCTAAAATCTCATCATCTAATTCTTTGTCTTCTTTAGGGCACTTAGCAATAGAAACAACCTTATCGCCTTTTTCAACGCTAACAATAATAACACCGGACGTATTTCTACCTGCTTTTCTAATGCTTTGCATATCTACTCTAATCATTTTACCAATAGAAGTTAAAATCATTAAATCTTGTTCTTCATCTACAAGAACTTCTCCAATTACATTACCCGTTTTATTCGATAATTTCATTGAAATAACGCCAGAACCAGCTCTGTTTGTTTCTCTGTATTCTGAAACAATAGTTCGTTTCCCAATACCTTTTTCAGATACACATAATAACTCTTGTTCTGTGTTCTCAATTACATCAGCATCAACAACATAATCACTGTCATGTTTAAATTTAATACCTCTTACCCCTCTTGTACTTCTACCTTGTTCTCTTGTTTTAGAAATGTCAAATCTAATACATTGACCCAAAGAAGTAAATACCATTAGGTTTAGAGATTCTGGTAAAGTAATTTTAGCAGTTACAATTTCATCACCCTCATCAAGAACAATAGCTCTTACACCATTTGATCTAATATTAGAGAATTCACTTAAAGATGTTCTTTTTACAATACCATTTTTAGTAAAAAATGCTAAAGATTTACTTTCATCAAAATCAGTTGTAGGAATAATTTCCATGATTTTTTCGCCAGCTTTTAAGTTAATCAAGTTAACAACAGCTTTACCTTTAGCAATTCTACTACCTTCAGGAATTCTATACACTTTTAACCAGTATAATTGTCCAAGATTTGTAACAAACATCAAAGTGTCATGAGTATTAGAAACAAAGAATCTCTCAATAAAATCATCATCATGAGTAGTAACAGCTACTTTACCTTTACCACCTCTTCGTTGTTTTTCATACAATTTAATTGGCACTCTTTTTACATAACCATTATGTGTGATCGTAACAACCATTGGTTCATTTGGAATTAAATCTTCAATATCAATTTCTTCATAAGAATCTTCAATATCTGTTAATCTAGGAGTAGAATACTTTTCTTTGATTTCAAGTAATTCTTCTGTAATAATTTCATTTAATCTGCTTTCAGATTTTAAAATAGCTTCTAATTCTGCAATTATTGCTAATAATTCTTGATATTCAGCTTCTAGTTTATCTCTTTGAAGACCTGTTAATCTACCTAATCTCATATCTAAAATAGCTTGAGATTGAATAGCAGATAATGAAAATCTTTCTTGAAGTTTTTCTCTTGCATCAGCATCATTTGACGAGCTTTTTACAATTTGAACTACTTCATCAATATTGTCTAAAGCGATTTTTAAACCTTCTAAAATATGTGCTCTTGCTTTTGCTTTTTCTAAATCAAAAATGGTTCTTCTAATAATTACTGTTTTTCTATGCGATAAGAATACAGATAATACTTCTGGTAATTTAAATACTTTTGGTTCTTTGTTTAAAACAGCCAGCATAATAATTCCAAAAGTAGTTTCTAAAGGTGTTGATTTGTAAAGATTGTTCATTAAAATTTCTGCCATTGCATCTTTTTTAAGCTCAATTACAACTCGAATACCTTCTCTATCTGATTCATCTCTTACTTCTGAGATTCCTTCTATTACTTTGTCTTTTGCAAGATTTGCAATTTGTTCAATCAATCTTGATTTATTTACTTGATAAGGAAGTTCATCAATTACAATAACTTCTTTTCTACCTTTCGTTTCGATGTGGTGTTTTGCTCTTATTTTTACACGACCTCGTCCTGTATTATAAGCATCAATTATTCCACGTCGTCCAAAAATAGTTCCACCAGTAGGAAAATCGGGACCTTTAATAAATTGCATTAATTCATCAGCCGTAGCTTCTGGGTTTTCAATAGTATGTAAAATAGCATCTAATAATTCACCTAAGTTATGTGGTGGAATTTTTGTAGCCATACCAACAGCAATACCTTCAGACCCATTCATTAATAATGTTGGAACTCGCGTTGGTAAAACAGTAGGTTCTTTTAAAGTATCATCATAATTAGGAATAAAGTTAACTGTGTCTTTATCTAAATCTTTTAAAATATCTTCTGCAATTTTAGTAAAACGTGACTCTGTATATCTCATCGCAGCCGCATTATCACCATCAACAGAACCAAAGTTACCTTGACCATCAATTAAAGGTTCTCTCATAGAGAAATTCTGTGCCATTCTTACTAATGCATCATAAACCGAAGTATCTCCATGTGGATGGTACTTACCAATAACATCTCCGACAATTCTTGCCGATTTTTTATAAGGAGCTCGTGCAGTCATATTTAAATCATGCATAGCAAATAAAATTCTTCTATGAACAGGTTTTAAACCATCCCGTGCATCTGGAAGTGCACGCCCAATAATAACGCTCATCGAATAATCTAAATATGAAGCTTTTACTGAATCTTCAATATTTATATCTATAATATCTTGACTATTAAAAAGATTTTCCATTAAATAATRCCTTTTGTCTAAATTGTGATTATTTTAGCAAAATAGTGCTTAGGACTWGGTGTAATRGGCTTGTTTATTCATTAATAACTAAGATTTCAAAGGATTTTTAAGCTTATTTCTTTTAAGCAATACTAAAAAGGTTTTTGTTGAAAGAAAAAAGAAGAAAGTTCTTCTTTTTTTAGATATGTTATGTCTTAATTTACTTTTTTATACGATAAAATCATGGAAAATATTTCATCTTTTAATTTAAGTTTTTCTTTTTTTAGGCCTTCTATTTTAAACTGATCAGCCAATACTTTAACCGCTTCAATTATTTCTTCATCTAAGGCATTGTGTTTATTGAATAACTTCAAAAAATACTTATCTTCATTTTTCATAATACTTACAACTTCTCTGTGTTCATGAAACATAATTAATCCTTTATAATTAATTATATCCATCCTAAACTTAGAAAATAAAGATATAAAAATCTTTAATTAATAAAAAWWTTRYYTYTAKGTTCTATAGTCTGCGTTWATTTCMACGTATTTATAWCCTAAATCACAGCCATAAGCRGTRAAAGATTCTTTYCCTTGTCCWATRTCACAAGTKATTTTATAYKTATCCAAAGCRAGAACATTTGWAGCTTTTTYTTCATTGATTTCATCAAAAARWATTTCRCCACAAGAATAYACYAAAATRTCRTTGTAATAAATTTTNNNTRWTKYTTCTTCACNANANGTKATTCGTGAAGCYCCAATAGTAGAMGCAATACGWCCAAAATTWGGRTCTTCTCCAAAAAGAGCYGTTTTSACCAATAAAGAATTMGATAAWGCTTTWGCAGCAAGCTGKGCTTCTTCAAAACTATAWGCATTAATAACTTCAAAWGCAGCCATTTTTTTAGCCCCTTCTCCATCACTTACCATTAACATTGCCATATCATGCATAASYAAAGMAAGTGCTTCAAAAAAKGCTTCTTTRTTATATGAATTTGATTTTTGATTGCTTAATAATAAAACMGTATCRTTAGTAGAGGTATCYCCATCAACAGAAATTGCATTAAAGCTATTARTACTTGCMTTTTTTAAAGCTTCACTCATATGCTCTTTRGGAACAGCAGCATCMGTACAAATAAAACACAACATTGTTGCAAGRTTWGGATTAATCATTCCMGCACCYTTWGCAAYWGCTCCTATTTTAAAAGAAGAGCCATCTTCAAGTTTCACTTCATACATACAGTGCTTTGMATATGCATCAGTAGTCATAATAGCTTCACTTAATTTTTTTGCATTTTTABTKTTTAAATCAAAAGAGTTTGCTGCTTTTATGATTTTATCTTTTGGCAAACGAGAACCTATTACACCCGTTGAACTCATAATTGGATTTTTTAGTTCATGTTTTAAAGAAGAAAAAATATCATTAATATCTTCTATCCCTTTTTTGCCAGTAAGGGCATTGGCATTTTTTGCATTAATTAATACAAAATTGCTTTTAAAACCTTTTTCATATAAAGCATAATGTTTTAAAGGYGCCGCTTGAAAYTTATTATTGGTAAAAAKAGCTTCWACKTCACACAAAGTATCAGAATAAATAAAACCCATATCAWAAKCATTATCTTTTTTKARWCCTGCATGTATACCATCAAAATAAAAACCATCAATTTGGTCCATATATCCTTTTATTGGGAAAATACTAAACATTAAGAACATTCCTTAGGTTTATTTACATCATTAATTAAATGTTTCGCTTTAGCAATAGCTTTTTGGCTACCCACTAATAAAAGTTTACAATTGGCTTTTATAATTACATTTCCTCTTGGCATTTGAATAAAYTTACCCTTAGMTTCYGTAATTCCWATWACAGAGACYTTCATTCTRTCTCTTAAATGRACATCTCTTAATTCATTGTTTACYARCCAAGAATTTTCATTTACAATTATTTGTTCCATATCTATAGGAGTATCTGGTCTGTATAAAAACTCATCCAAAACATTTTCCATATCAGGTCGTATKGCCATWGCWGAAACTCTTTTTGCCATTAAAGAAGGAGGAGCAACYACTTTATCAGCTCCCAGTTTAATAAGTCGTACTTTGTCATTTTGTGTTTCTGCATTTGAGATAATTAACAAAGGACTACGTCCCAGTTCTTTTTCATATAACCTCACAGAAGCAATGATAGTAATATTATCTGAAATGTTTTTTGATAAAGAAATAGCACCTTTAGCAGAACTTAAGTGCGATTTTAAAAAAGCAGATTCTTGATAAGGCTCGTCTTTTATATAATAAGGATATTTATTCTTTTTTGCAATTTCTTCCATGTCTTCTCTTGGATCAACTACAACAAAAGGAATATGATTTATTCTAAATTGTTTAGCCAGTTGGGAGGTATATTCATTGTGATAAAAAATCACAAAGTGACGTCTAAGGCGTGCTATTTTATAAAGCATGTTTCGCTCCTTGTATAAATCRAATAATCGACCTTTAATAACAGAATCAATTAAAATGGCAGTAGAAAGTGTRAAAATTGCAAAACCAAAAATAATAAGTGTAATGGTAAATATTCTTCCTGCAGCAGAAATTGGAGCTATTTCTCCAAAACCAACGGTAGTAAAAGTAATTCCTGTTTGGTATATTGCATCTAGTATTTCAAAATCATCAATTATGATATAACCTAAGGTTCCAACCATCATTATAATTTGTACTAGGACTAGGGGTAATCGAAAAGGTTTTAGTTGTGAGTAAATTAAAGGGCTTAAATCATATTCTGGTTTAACTGATCTAATTTCCCAGCGTAGGGCTTTTTTGAGTTTAATAAAAAATCTCATAGAGGCACTCTAAGCGCTTCTATGAATTCTTTTTAAGAGTTCTTAACTCTTTAGCACAAATTTTGATCTTTTTTGTAGTACCATCATCTAAAGTAACTCTTACAGTTCTTAAGTTAGGTAAAAATCTTCTTTTTGTTCTATTTTTCGCGTGACTTACGTTGTTTCCAGCCATAGGGCCTTTTCCAGATATTGCGCATGTTCTTGACATAATAATTCCTTAAATCTAATATATTCGCGTATTGTACCTTATTTATCTTAAGCTTTAGTTAAATTAAGCCTTAGGAGCTAAGATACTTATTCTTTTTCAAAAAGAATTGTTTTTGCTTTTAATATTTGTTTTTTTTYTAAAAATTCTATTGAAGTTTTATGATTATTATTTTGGATAAACAACAGTTCTTCTTCACTGTTTAAGATAGCATCCATTTTAAAAGAAGTCGCAGCATCTGCTCCATTTGMMARACTWGAAAAAACATCTAATATTTCACAGGTRCTTGAGATKKTRCAAACAAATACTGCACAYTTATGATACATAGCTTTTAATACATTTCTTGAAAATACCCTTAATGTTGTTGGCAATAAAAATATATCACTTGCAGCATATAAAAAACCCATGTTTTTATAATCTTCCAAAAACAAAACMTTTTCAAGATATTGTTTTTTTCTGCTTATACTTTTTAATATTCTWATTTCTTCTTKKGAACCTTCAATWATTATTTGWWKATTCTTGTATTTCAAAGAAGCKSTAATRTCTAAAAARTCTTTTACACCATTCTTTTTAAAGTTTTTWGCAGTAAATAATATRATTTTRGMRYKGGGAGAAAAATYATAMGYTTTWGCTAATGTATTTTTRCAWRRTTYTYTGTCTAATRMACTTTCATTTATRCTGGGATAAAGRACAKSAATRTTTKWTTCATSMAARSTAGSTAARTGTTTTAATAATTCTTTTTTTAAGWATAAAGAAGAAACAATRACTTTTTTTGATGCWTKTATATGTTTWATASWGRTTTTATCAAAAACRCCATAATGAAARTAAACATCAGATTTTTTTATWTCTTTTGATATTAATTTATTGAAAAAACTTTTTGTTTTTRTTTTTTCAATCTTTGAATCTTTTAATAAACTTTTTATTAATGATGTTTCATTTTTATAATCAATAAAAATCACTATTTTACTTTATGAAAAGCGTATATTGGACTTTGTGATATTTTCACATTTTCTTTTATTTCCTTACCTAATTTATCATAGACAAGGTCAAGTTCTTCAAGCTCAATATTTCTGTCACTTGAACACCAAATAATATCAAAACTTTTTTTATCTTTTTTACAGGTTAATACATGTAAATCTTTTGAAACACTGTAGTTTTCAATACTTGCATCTTGCACAAAATGAAGCATAGTTTTATAAGCATCAAAAGCTATACGTTTTTTAAGGTCTTCCCTATTATCTACTAGTCCATAACCAGGGGCAATTAACTGGTGCCAATAAACACCTTGTACTTTTTTGCTCCCTAATGCGATAAAATAATACCTAAGCATATAATTTGTATAATCTTCAATACTCACACACTCTTTTTCACTCGTAGGCGCATAAGGTGCTGTATTTGATATAGGCCAGTTTGTTTCAGTAAGAAGAATATCACTTGATGATTTAAGACTTAGTTTTCCCAAAGCATGTAAAAAACTAATTTTTTTGCTCGTATCAAAAATGCTCATTTGAGTATTTTCTGGTTTTCCTCGTCTATCAACATATAACAAAGCACCTAATTTGTCATACTTAACATCATGTTTATTAAATAAAGCACGGATAGTAAAATGAAATTCAAAATCAATTACAGCAGGGCCCACTAAAGAATAAGAAGAAAAATCTTCATCTCTTATATTTTGAACAACTTTATAAAATTCTAAATACTCTCCAATAGAAAAGAAGCCCCACTTAGATCTATTAATAGCATTTCCAATTTGGAATTGAGAGATTAGTCCTTTAAAAGCAGAGAAAATTAAAGTAATATCTTTTCGTAATAAGACCTTGTCTTCAATATGTTCTCTGTCTTGTAAAATGTTTAATAAGATATTTTTGTTTTTAAACTTTTTTACAAAAGAAACATATTCATCTAAACGATGTATTTCACACAAAGGCATTCGTATTTGCAAGTTTTTACACTTCAATTCTTCTACTAAAGTTACTTGTTCTTCACCCTTATCTAAATTAACACAAAGAGCAAAAAAATCAGGAAATGTTTTTTGWKWAGATTTAAAAACAAAAGAAAAAAACAAAGCCAAGGGRAAAATAATAAGATTGTAAAAAATYAAAGGRATATAATCYTTWAYRTTYTTTTTACGCATACTTGTTTTATATTTTTTATCTCSYARRGGATAAGGTTGRTCRGAGTGTTTATCCCAAGGGAATTTTTCATTAATATTATTCATCATATCCTAACATTTTAAGTACATCATGTGCTTTTATTTCTTTCATACAATTGTGGTGTTTAAGAGGACAAACTCTTTTCATACAGGGAGAACAAGACAATTGTTTTGTAATTATTTCTCCTGTGGGATTATGCCACTGATTTGTCTCAGTGAATTTAGTAGGCCCAAAAATAGTAATTGTTTTTACTTTATAAGCAGCTGCTATGTGCATAGGACCAGAATCATTTGTAATAAATAAATCTAAAGCCCCTACTTTTGAGATCAGCTCAGGAATAGTCGTTTTTCCTGCAAGGTTATTATAGTTTTTAATTCCTGCTTCATCTAAAATTTTAGCAATATCACCCGCGATTTCTGTCTCCCCAGGGCCTCCAAAAATAACGATATCAAAATCTTTTGCTAATCTAATAGCAATTTTCGCAAACTCTTGGGGATACCAACGTTTAGCAGAGCCATACGTAGCCCCTGGATTAAGACCCAAAGTTTTCTTAGGATATACAAACTTATCTTGATAAAGTTTTAAATCACCTGTTTGATTAGATGATTGAATACTTAGCTTAATAAAATCGTTATAGCGAATAGTTTGATGTATTTCATTTTTACTTAATCGCTTATAAGAATACTTTTTAGAAGCACTTAAAAAAAACAGGAGAAACTTTGAAGTAAAAGTACGTCTAAAAGAAAATGCCAAATCAAATTTAGGTAAAGCCCTAGCTATCTTAATCAAATTAAAAAACCTATTCCCTTCTTTTTTACTAGTATCAAGAAGCACTTCTTTAACATTAGGATGTTCTTTTAAAGCCGTAGTAGAAACAAAAGAACCAAAGAGTGTTAATTGCGCGTTGGGATACTTCTTAATAATGTTTTCAATAGCAGGAGTTGTCATAATGGCATCCCCTAACCAAGTAGGTATTTCTATAAATATTTTCATTAGCTATATATCTTTTCCTAAAATTATTATGCGGTGTAATGTTTCAATTATAGCTAAAGGATACTTGTGTTTTTTATAAAAAAATCTTAATTGTTTTTTTATTACTTTACGCATAACACTTGATATGTGTAATAGCTTTAACTTTAAAAAGGATTCACTAGAAGTGTTAGCCTCGCAGAAAATAAAAGTTCATCAATAATTCTTTAACTAATCAGCCTAAATTACTACTTTCTTTCTAATGAGTTTATAAGCAAACTATAAACCCTGCTAACTTTGATATTTTTCATGCATAAATTATCTTTACATTCTTTCATAATCTTTGTTTTATAACAAGGACTACATTCTAAATTCTCACTTATTATATTCACTTTATTAGATACTGTTTTATAAGGACCCGTAACATCAGCGGGAGTTGGTCCAATTAATGCGAATACTTCAGTGTTAACAGCAGATGCAATATGAGCAGTACCGGTATCAGTAGAAATTAATGAATGTGATCCATTAATAACACCAACTAAATCAACTAAAGATGTTTTTCCAACTAAATCAATAACATTTAAAGGGTAAGGTTTTAGTTTGTTAAAGAAATTATCTTCAGTCTTATTCCCAATAATAACTACTGGGCATTTTTTGCTTAATTTTTCAATAAGTTCAATCCATTTTTCATTATCCCATGCCCTGTAATTAATTATATTTCGTTTTTGATGAGAGTTACTTGGGCTGATTATTATATATTTATTAGGTAATGAATATTTACTTTTTACATTTTCAATACTACTTCCAATTAAACGTGGAAAAGATTTGTTAAAGTTTTCAATATCTATAATGTCTTTATAGACTTCTTTTGTTCTTTCAACAACATGAGTCATATTTAAGGGGTAAATAATCGTACTAAAGTATCGGCCAATTTTTTGTTTAGAAATGATATTTTGTAAAAGAGACTTAAATTGATTCCCTTTCTCAAAGTTTATCATTATGTCATAGGGATATTCTTTAGAAAAGTTAATTATTTTCTTTTTTTGCTTACTCAAAAAAATAGGTAATTTTCTATGTTTTAAAGGGAAAACATGACGAACTCTAGAGTCTTTTTCAAATAAAGTTACCGTTCCAGGTGTACAAACATAATCAATGATTGTTTCACTTCCAAACTGCAAAATCAATGCATCAATAACACTTGTAGAATACACTAAGTCGCCTAATGCGCCACATCTAATAATCAAAATTTTTTTAATATTTTTCATTTAATTTTATATTCCACTTATAAATTATAAACAAACCACTATTTTTAAGTTATTTAAAATAACCACATTTTCACTTAAATAACAAGCAATCATAAAAGGGTTTCTTATACACGAGATATTGTAGCAATTTTTTCTTCAAAACTATCTAAGTTATCGAAAAAAATAATAAATTTGAATGATACATTTATTCCTTATACAAGGATAGTACTATTTTTCATAAATTGTGAACTAAATAACAATTATTATAAACGAATCTTATAAAAGATTTAATTGAAGTATAAATAAATTTAGCAAAAATATTCAAATAACAGCAAGGCTAAGTAATAATAAAAGAGCAAAAGTCATATATGGAAATTACAATAATAATCTATAGAAATCACGATTTCTTCTATTCTAGGTACTTATATTTAGATTAAACTAATTTTTTTAACATATCCTCTATTCCAAAATATACACTTCTATTATAGTTTTTAGGCAAAATAAAATTATGTTGCTTACTTTCTTCATTAATTGTTTTCCAACGTTTAGGACTTGCAAATAGTGAGTCTCCAAAAAAAGACAAGGTATGAATATTTACAGCACCTGCTAGGTGCATCGGTCCGGTAGACGTACTTACTAGTAAATAAAAGCTACTTAAAAGTTTACAAAAATCAATTAAAGGTAAATCGGAACTATATAATATAGCATCAAAATCTATTCTACTTTTTATATAATCTTTGCTTTTTATATCATCAGGACCAAAAGTAAAAACTACTTTAATTTTACTATTATGCGAAATAGATTTTGCTAGATTTAAATAATCATCTAACGTTAAATTTCCATCGCTACTGCCTCCAAACCCAGGATGAAAAGCTATATATTTAAAGTTCCCTTTTAAAGAAAACTTAGATTTAAAGAGTGCTAATTCTCTTTCTTTTTCTAATTTCGTGAACTTTAAAAGCTCTTTATCAAAATAAATTTTTATTTCTGAGTTATAGTGTTTTAAAAGATCAATATTGTATTCATATTCTGATTTTTCAACTTTACTTCTTCTTTGGCGAATTCTTTTATTTGAAAAAAATTGTGCTATTTTTGTAGCGGGTGCATATCTAGTTTTAATACCGGACAACAAAAGGGAACAGGCCAATTTAGTGTCAGTGAAGGCACTAATACTAATATCAATTTTTTTCTTTTTTATATTTTTAACCAAAGAAAATAAATCATCTTCATATAAAATTACATCATCAATAAAATCAATATTTTTAGCAAAATCATAATTTACTTTTGAAACCAAAACGATAATTTTAGTATTAAGCAATGACTCTTTCGCAATTTTAATCATTGGCAAACACAATACAAAGTCACCAATTTTATCATGCCTAGAAATCAATAGATTCACTAATTTTTACCTCTAATTTTTCTTTTAAATAACACAAAATCTTTAAGTTTTTTATCAGCTTTTTTTAATATTTCAATACAATTATTTTCATCTTCCTTCGCAACTTTTGCGTATTCTTTTGCAATAAGTACTAAGTTTGCATCATCTAACCATAATTTAGCAAAATTATCTAAACCCAAAGTAAGATCGACTTTTTTAAATTCCATTCTATTTATATCAACAATTGAAAACTCATATGTATTTTCATCTTTTTTTAAAACAAGTATATTACCAGCAGAATAGTCTTTATGATAAACACCATTCTTATGTAAATTATAAGTAAAATGTACAAATTGTTTTAATATTAATTCAGCATTTTTCAATTCTAAATTTCGTAAGGGTTCTCTAATAGTAAAATCATATTTATATTCTTTTGCGATAAAAAAACTTTCTTTAAATAATAAATTGTTATAAAACTCAATATATGCGATTGGTTCAGGAGTATTAATATTCAGATCTTGAAGTTTTTGGGCATTCAGAAAAGATTTTTTTGCTTTTGAATTTCTAACATAAGCATACACAACTTGATTTAAAATATTTGGTACCCTAAAGGCTTTAACTACTGTTGAGACATCATTATAAGAAATGATTTTCAATTCATTTCTTGCTTTGTGTATTGTATTTTGGTTTTCACTAAAGTAGTTTTTTATATCTAATAAAAATTCTTTAAACATAATGTTTTTTTTATCAAGTTCGTATTTTACTCTCAATTTTGGCCTTCTTCTCTTATTTGTTTTAAACTTCGCTCATAACTATAATTGGATAAAAACTTTTTCCATTGTTTTTTAATTTTATACTTTGTAAAGGTTTCTGATTTCAAATAAAACCAAAACTTAATCCCTTTTCTTCTTCCACCTAAACCGTCAAATATTATTAACCTGTATTTGTTTTTTGAGATTTTTTGACAAAAAATATTCGATAAACTTACATCTACGAATAAAATAGAATTTTTAAATACATAATCTTTTAATTCAGCAAGTAATTCCTTACCTACATTTTCATCTAAAATAGTGTATTTAGAATAATAACTCAAGGTTTCAATTCTTGTCTTATCATAATTTTCTATTCTTTCAAATACTAAACCTTTACCTTTGTTTGTCTCAATCCAAGAAAAACATTTAGTAATGTGTGAAAAATCAACATTTTTTTTATCCAAAAATTTATAATATTCTTCTTCTAGTTCATTTTGAAAATTATGTTTTCCCTTAAGATACATAATTTTTATGACTTTTGTATTATCATTTGGATGAACATAACATTCGCGTTCACCACCTTTTCCTAAATAGTGAGATCTATTTATCTGTACATAATTCATAAACATCTTTCTAATATAAGTTTCTAATCATAACAAGATAAGCTATACAATCTAATTAAACACAAATAAAACACTTTTTTCTTTAACAATATATTAATGATGTTTTCATTACTATTGCAAATTATAAAAGGACTTATATGAATAAAAATATAAATAAAGTAGCTTATAATTTAGTAATCTCTATCTTTATTAGCTTACTTTTTATTACAGTTGAACAAACGTATAGAATATATAACGACATCTTAATGTTTAATATAACAATAAAAGCAATTTTAGAACAAATACTAATAAATTTTATTATTATATCTCTTTTAAGTAAACGAGCAATTTTTATTACCTATGCTATTATTTCTGTATTTGTATGGTTTCAACTACTACATTTCTCCTATTTTGGAACTTGGATCTTCCCATTAGAATATTATTTATTCTTTACAAAATTTCAAGAAACATATGATACTTTTAAAACCATATTAGATATTACAATTCTTCCAAGCCTTAGCGTAGCGATACTTTTATTTCTGATTTTTATTATAATTAAAAACTTAAAAGAAGACAGATTAAAAGTACCCTTTCTTTCTTATATTCTATTAGCATTGCTAATTTTTTTACCACTTAAAACTTTTTTAAAAGATTCAAAAAAAGGTCATAGACCTAATGTAGAGTATTACCCAATCAAAAATACTGTAAATACCTTATCTTATTTATTAGGGAATATAATGCCAAAAAAATTATCTGGAAAAAGTGGTTTTGAGCAAAAAATCATTGAAACGCCAAATATATCAATTAATAATCCCAATGTGAATATTATTATGATTATGGGAGAGTCCTTAAATAGAAACTTTATGTCCTTATATGACTATAAAATTAAAACGACTCCATTTTTGGATTCTATTAAAAACGAAAACAACTTTTTATACAAAAAAGCAATTGCAGCTGGAGTAGTTACAGATGTTGCTATTCCTTCTTTTTTCAATATGATTAAAAAACCAGATGGTACACCTCAAATTTTAACAACAAATACATGTTTATTTAAAATGGCCCAAAACAATGGCTTTACAACTCACTTTTACAGCGCACAAGCACAAGATCAATTAGCCCAGCTTAAGAGCTACTTATGTTTAAAATGGGTAAATAAATATATTGATGGAACGTCTAAAACTATGGATATTGATAAACCTGCCTTGGATGAGTTTTTATTAGAAACAATTGATAAAATTGACTTTTCAGAACCTAACTTTGTAGTTCTTCATCAAAGAGGTTCTCATACACCCTTTGTAGAAGATTATCCAAAGGAATTTAATAAGTTTACAAAAAAGAATACTCAAGATAAAAACATTAGCCAAAACACATTAGAGTACCAAAATAGTGTTTATTATACTGACTTTGTTTTATCCCAAATTATAAAAAAAATAAAAACAAAAACAAAAAGACCTACCTATTTTGTATTTACATCCGATCATGCAACCAATGTGGGTGATAAAAATAGAAACGGTCATGGACGATTAGATTACGATTCTATTTATCAAGTACCATTCTTTATGTATTCAATTAATAATGCAAAAAATATATCCAATAAGTTCTCAGATTTTGAATATATTTCTCATTATCAAATATCACAAGTACTTAGTGTTTTATTGGGTTATAAATTTGAGGGAAGATTTTTTAATAAAAAAGAAACATATTATGTAAATGATTCTGATATTTCAGGTTTATCCGGATATTTAAAATTAACATTTGATAAAAACAATCAACAAATAAAAAAGCTTATAGAATAATATTCTATAAGTATTTTTTTACAAACTTATCCCATCTTCTATTTATTCGTCTTCTTGCAAAATAAGGAATACAATTTAAAATTGTAAAGTGAGATACATCACCTAATCCATCAATGAGAACCAATTCAAACTGTTTTTCGCTGTTTTTTCGTAGTAATATGTTTTTAGGCATCATTCCATAATTAAAAATAATAGAATATTTTAAAAAATACTCTTTGTATTCTTTTAATTCTTTTTCATATTTTTCTACACCATTTTTTTTAATATAAAATTCAAAACTTTTGGATATTTCACCATTATAATCTTTAATAAGCTCAAGAACAAAACCATCTCCCATATTTGTTTTTACTTCACCAAAATATTTAGGGAGATGTTTCCAATTTAAAAGCTTTTTATTTAATAAATGTTTATAATATTTTATTTCTTTAGCTGATTGTTTACTCTCTTTTCTATTGTTATTCTCAAATGTAATCTTTATTGTTTTTGTTTTGTCTTTAGGATAAACATAACACGCACGTTCATTTCCTTTTGCTATAAAATCTTCTTCTTTTAAGGTTATCATATTATTCCCCATTATAAGTTATCAAGTATTTTAATTAATTTGCCAAATTGTATTTTATTATTAAAACACTCATTTACTTTTTCTTCTGCTTTTTTCCCTAAAGATATTCTAAGTTCATTATTTTCATACAAATATTGAATCTTTAAACTTAAATCATTATAGTCTTCATTTTTAAACAATAAACCATTAACTTTGTCATCAATAATTTCTAAAACCCCTCCTGCATTTGCTCCAATTACACAGGTACCTGCTTGCATAGCTTCAATTGATACCAAACCAAAGGTTTCATTCTTTGAGGTCATCAAAACTACATCACAAGCTTGCATAAATTTATTTGCTTCACTTGAAAAACCTAAAAACTTGACATAATCATTTAATTCATATTCTTTGATTTTGTTTTCTAAAGAATCTAAATACACTTCACTCATTGCAGAACCTATAATCAAAGCTTTAATTTTTAATCGTTTTTCTTTAATTTCCTTAAGTGCTTCTATTAACAAATACTGACCCTTAAACTCATTAATACGTCCAACTAATCCGACAAGCATTTCATCGTTTATACCGAGTTTTTTTTTATATTCAATTATACTTTTAGCAGATTCTTTTCTATAGTCTTTAGCTCCTAAATACAAAACTACAATAGAAGGTCTAATATCCTTAGAAATAAACTTATTTAATTGTAAAGACAGCTCTTTTGTAACACAAATAACAGTATCTATATTTTTATATAAAAACCTATGATAAAAGTCATCTTTAAACCTCGTCATTGTCATATGTCGGGTTTGAACTATTTTTGGTTTCCTATTTGATAATAGTTTAGCAAATACTGCAATAGGTATGTCTTTTGTCCAATGGAGATGAAGAATATCAATTTTATCTTCATCAATGATTTTTGCCAATTTATAAGCAGTTAAAAGAGAAAAGCTACTTTTTCTTTTTAATTTATGATATTTATCTTCACTTTCTAGAAAGTAACTTTCTAGTTTTGAATCCTCATTAATTACGGCCGTAATATTAAAATCTTCTTTCATATTTTGAACACAAGAAAAAAGATATAATTCAAGACCTCCTAAATCAGGTGATAAACATAATTCAAGAATACTCTTTTTAGTCATTCTCTTGCATTTCTAAAATAAGTGCATATTTCATATAAGAACTATAGGCTGATATCACGGCAACATTCCATCCATGAATTCCATGAAAAAATCCGCCCTTTAATACTAAGGCTTTGAATAAAGCACCAAGCCCATGAATAAAAGGATCAAAAGATGATGCTTTTTTTCCTTCTTCATAAGATATTTTTGCGCCTCTTGTAATAAACTTTTGAGTAGTTCTAATCATATGAGTATAGTTCTCATAAGAATAATGTAACATATCCGCTTTTAAATCACATATATTTTCTGTTTGAACTCTGGCATGACCTTGTGATTTCGTATATTCACATTTAGTTTTGTTATATAATCTTGTTACTCTATCAGGATACCAAAGTTTGATGAAATTTTTTCCAACATAGGTTTTTCGTGAAAATGAATATGCATCAAAAGAAGAATTGTTTAAATCCAACTTTTTAATTTCTTCTATAGCATTTATATCAAGTCTTTCATCTGCATCAATACTAAGTATCCAATCATTAGAAGCATAAGGTGCTCCAAATGCCTTTTGAGGACCATCACCAAGGTATTTTTGTTTAATTACTTTAGCCCCTAAACGTTCTGCAATTTCACAGGTTTTATCAGAACTTAATGAATCGATAACTAAAATTTCATCACAAATACTTTGCACTGATTTTATTACACCTTCTATATTGTTTTCTTCATTTAATGTTATTATATTTGCTGTTATTCGCATAAAAGAAAAAACCTTTTAAATTTTATATTTTTTGTATTATATACTAAGTTTAATTTAAATGCGATATAATCGCAGAATACGAAGAAGGAGCATTATGAAAAAAGCAACAGCTGTTATTTGTTTATCTAAGGTTAATGGAGGAATGGAACTTGCATCAGTTAAACTTGCTAGACTTTTGAGTAATGATGTAAAAATAGAATTTATTGCAAGAAAAGAAAGTTTTATAGAAAAAAATAAAACGGAACATTTTTCAGACTATTCTGTACATCTTAACACTATTGATTTTTCAAAGAATTTTTCTCTTAAACTTATAAAACAATTGCGAAAGATTTTTATAGAAAAAGAAATTGGCAATATAATTTTTCTTGGTGCTTCTGAAATGAAGTCCCTATATTTTGCTACTTACAATTTAGATATAAATTTTATTATTCGACAAGGCTCAAAAAAAACAACTTCAAAAAAAGATATTGTTCATCAACTTTTGTATTCTAAAGTAAATCATTATGTTGGGAACTGTGAGTATATGAAAAAAAATATGCTTGATATACTACCCCTGAATAATAAACTAAAAATACAAAGAATCTATTCTTCTTTAAAAATCAATGAAAATATTAACTACAAAAAACAAAATGATGTTATTGATCTTGTTCATGTAGGAAGAGTTCATCCAGGAAAAGGACAAATGCATGCCATTAAAGCTTGTGAAGTTTTATATAAGAATAATATAAATTTTGATTTAAAATTCCTAGGCGATATACAGGATAAAGAATACTACGATAAAATGATTAATTACTTAGAAGACAAAAAATACAAAAATAATATTAAATTCCTTGGTTATACCACTAAAGTAAAAGAATATTTACAAAACAGTGATGTTTTTATATTCCCTTCATTAGGTGAAGGTATGAGTAATGCGATTATTGAAGCCATTGGATATGGATTAATTCCAGTTATTTATAATGATACATCTTCTCCTGAATTTAAAACAATGGGATTTAATATTCACTTAACACAAAAAAATACAATTAAGAACCTAGAAGATATTCTATTACATATATCATTTAATTTAACAGATGAAAAAAAGAAATCACAAGATAACCACCAAAAAGCTATTGATATCTTTTCACCCCAAAGAGAAAAAAATGAATATCTAAATATTTTGATTTAAGGATAAAAATGAAAACGGTAGTTTTAATAATTGATTCCTTAATTGGAGCAGGAGCAGAAACAACAAATATTCGATTAGCCGAAGCATTTTTAAAAAACTCTTTTAATGTATATCTTATAACTATTAAAGATATTATTGAAGTAACTGTTGATGACCAGATTAAATTATTCACATTGTCTTATGAAAAGAACACAAGATTATTTAATGATATGCATTTTTCAAAACTATTAGATAAAAAGCTTGAAGCAATTAAAAATAAAGAAAATACAATTGACCTTATTCTTGGTAGTTTGGGTTTAAGCCATAAATTAATGAATAGAATCAACAATAAATACAATTTTTATTATGTTTTACATGGAACAACCTGTCATGCAAAATTAAGCAGTAAAAAAGGAATAAGTAAATTTCTGAAAAAACAAGAACTAAGAAATTTGTACAAAAATAAACATATCATATGTGTATCAAATGGTGTTAAAAAAGACATTGAATCTTTAAGTATTATCTTCAAATCTATTAAAACAATTTATAATCCTTTTAATTTTGAACATATAATTAAAAAATCTCAGCAAAAACTCAATCTTACTTTACCCAAAAATTATATTGTACATGTGGGCCGATTTGCGAAAGTAAAAAGACATGATATATTATTAAAAGCTTTTTCTCTAATCAAAGATCCTTACTTAAAACTAGTACTTGTAGGGGAAGGAAAAGAAAGGAAAAATATTGAAAAACTTATTAATCACTTCTCAATAGCATCAAGAGTGATTTTATTAGGTTTTCAAGATAATCCCTACCCTATAATTAAAGAAGCCAAAGCCCTTGTTCTTAGTTCACAAAATGAAGGTTTTGGTAATGTGCTAATAGAATCCTTAATATTAAATACAAGAGTAGTCAGCACTGATGCGCCTGTTGGACCAAGAGAAATACTTGAAGATATATTACCTCAATCTTTGGCCCCAGTAAACGATCCTGAAAAATTAGCATCTAGCATTCAAGAAGTCATTGATACTCCCCTCAGGTTAAAGGAGAACTGCCTAAAGCAATACAATACAGATACTGTCATAAAAGAATATATTAAACTTTTATATTAGTTTCTTTAGATTTTAAAACAATAATACTAAAGAAAACAAAAGACATAAAGAATATAATATAAATAGGTTTTTTATCTAAAAGACTATTAAAAAATGAATTATAAAAAATTGTACTGTAAAAAGCAATAGCCAAATAATAATACTTGGGAATAAACCTTAGTCTTCGTATAAGAAAAAAGATACTACTTACTAATAAAGCATAACCTACAATTCCATATCTCAATAAAAATTCAAAATGAGAATTATGTAAACTTCCATATTTTTCATTTGTATGTTCTTTTTTGGCTATTTTTCTGTATTCATCTCGGACATCTCCAGCACCTACACCAAAGATAGGGTTTTCTTTTAAAATAGTAAAAGAAGTTTTATATAAATAAGCTCGGATTCCCCAACTGCCACTATAATCATTATTTAAAATAGCGTTATTCAGTTGTTTGTATCCCGTTTGAAATCTACTTGAAGAGTTAAAGACTTCCACTAATATTATGATAAAAATTGTTAAACCTAGGAAAATAAATTTATAATTTAATTTTTCTTTCAGATAAAATATTACTAAAGTGAATAAAGAGAGTAACAATGATAATTGAGCAGAACGTCCATTATTAATTAAAAAAGCGAAAGAACATATTAATAGAATACACATAAAAAATATTTTAATATTCCTACTTTTTTCATAAAATACAAAAACTAAAGAAAATAAAATTCCCATTGACATCATTGGAGTCGAAATTGCAAATTCTAAATGTCCTTTTGGATTATTTTGACTTGCACCTTCAATTGCATAAAACCCTAAATATATTCCTATAGAATACAATGCATATATAGAAAATGCAAGAGCAAACAATTTAAGTGAATTTTTAGCCGAGCTTAAACTCAAAGATAAGAAAAGTAAAGGAATATATATTAAGGCTTCTCTAAATACTTTTTGTGCCCATCTTCCATGCTCAATATTTTCAGTCCACAAGAGTGATAAATAAGTATAGGCTATAAATAATAATAATAATAGCAGGGGCTTAAAAAAGAAGAAAGTACTTAGTCCCTTGAATGTACTTAATTTATTTTTTACTAAAAAGGAGATAAATAAAATAACAGAAAATACACCATATTGAGCATTCCATAAATAAAATGGAGTAGTAAAAACAAATAAATATATAAACAATAAATATTTTTCATTAAAGATTAAATTTTTAATCACTTTTCCCCTTTTCATGTATATTATTAATTAAATACTGTGTTACAGCTAAAGAAGCTTTATAATAATCTGTTTTATGTTCTTTTATTTTACTATTTAGTTTGTTGATTTTAGTAATTTCATTTTTATAAGTAACAACCAGGGAACCATTAAAACCATAATGTTTTAAACTAGCATCAAATAAATTGTTTCCAATAGATAAATAAGAAGTATTTTCAAGCGTTAAATTATATAAGGTTGGAAAAATATCTTTGTGTGAACCTGAAACTTTTGTATCAATTGTCAATTTCTCTTTTAGTTTTTTTGGTAAATAAAAATATAAAGGAATATTCTTAGAATTTAATAAACGATTATCATCATACTTCATAATACCATCTACTGTATTATTATCAGCAGTTACAACAATTATAGTATTTTTTGAAAATTTACTTTTTTTGAAATCACTTAAAAATTTTCCAAGACTGTCAAGTGCATAAGCATATGAAGTAAATCTTTGTTTAGATAATTCTAAGTCATGAGTAATATGATTTTTAAGCTCACTTGAAAACTCTAGTTTATTCTTTTTATAATTATTTGGTATATTATAAGGAGGATGATTATTGGTACTTAAAGCAAAAATAAATTGTTTTTTAGAAGATTTTTCTAGTTTATTTAAAATATGAGTGTATAAATATTCATCATATATTCCCCAAGGATGAAAATATGTATCTTCAATATCCTTGTTCAGTTTCAAATTATTAAAAATATCTATTTTACCTTCAATATTATCATAATCTTGAAACTTAATAAATTTACCTAAGTTTCTCCATGATAAATCTCCTCCATAAATAAAAGAAGTATCATAATCAGAAGCATTATACAAAAAAGCAGGAGAATAATTAAAACGTGTTTGAGCGTAAATTGACTGAGATAAAGCAAAGGTATTAGGACGATAAGGAATATTAAGCAATAAAGACTCTAAACTAGAAATAGTTCCATCGCCTTCAGAAATGAAATTTGTTAACAAGATATCTTCATCAAAATGTTTTTTTAATTCACCCATAATATTAAAATCTTTACTATTGTACTTAAGTATAGGCATACCAAAACTTTCAACCATAATAATAACAACATTATAATCTTTGTCATTAACTTTTTTTGTAGTTTTTTTAATATTATTTAATAAGTTTTTTTCGTCAATATTGGAAGAACCCTTTAAAACTTTAAAAGCATCTATAATATTACCCTTATAACCTGTTTCTTTGATAATGTCATATTCTCTTTTAAGATATTTTTTACGGATCTTATAAGCACTTACAAAAGCTCTAAAACCATTTTGTGGGATTTTATTAACAAATTCATTAACAGAAAGATTTGGAATCATTTTTCCCAAAGGATACATACCAAAGGTACCTCTAATTGCTAAAAAATTAATCAATATAATAAAAATAAAAAGGAAGATTGGAAATTTTAATTTTGTGAATATAAAATCTGGAGCTAAATTATAGTGAAGTATAAAAACTATTATTTTGTACAGAAAGTATATATAAGTAAATGCAATAAGAGAAATTAAGGGAATGTTATAGTTTTGCCACATTGTAATAGCTAAAGCTTTTGTATCATCATCTAATATTCCAAAAAACAAAATATTGATATGATCTTTAAAGAAAGAGTAAAAAGCAAAATCAGCAAAAGCAAGAAATGATATTATTAAATAAAAAAATAAAAAATAAAAAACAGTAATTTTTATAAACAAATTATTAAGTTTTTTACTTTTTAAATAATACAAAACAATTAGAACCAGTGTGGGTAGTACTTGAGCATAAGCAATTACTGTTAAATCAATTCGTAGTCCTAAAACAAATGCATTGAAAATATCATTATAATATAAAGAATAGTTTTCAATGGTATTATAATAATAAAAAAAAACAGTTCTAAAGACAGACATTAAGAATAAAAAAAGTACTTGTAAAAATACTATTTTTTTAAGTTGGCACAAAAATAAAGATAAAGAGCTATTCATTAAATTACTTTATTTAAAATAACAACTACCCAAGATATTACATGTAAAATTATTGTAAACATAACAGCAGTAGCACCAATGTCTTTAGCAGTTTTTGCTAAAGGATGTTTCTCTTTTGTCACTAAATCCACCACATTTTCAATTGCTGAATTAATTAATTCAACAATTAATATCAAAATTCCAGTGATTAATAATATTAACTTTAAAAATAAACTAACATCAATATAAATAATAGCACTCATAATAAAAATAGATAAGAACAATTCAATTTTAAAAGATTTTTCTGTTTTAAATGCATGAACAAAACCATCAATTGCATACTTAGTGTTTTTAAAAAAATTATAGTCAGGTTTATTGTTCACGTTTCTTATCCTTGAATTTTAAGACAATCATTATACCTAAATAAGTTAAAGATTTATTTTTTCTTATACAAATCTTTGTGATAAGCTTTCCAACGTTTATGTTGCCAAAACCATTGATTTGGCACTTTTCGTATTTGATTTTCAATAACATTTGCTTGCGCTTGTGTTAACTCTAATATTTTATTCTCATTAGTAAAAGTCCTTGGATCAAGGGGGTTTGTAAACTCAATGGTATATTTTCCTAAATCTTCAATTGTACAAAATACAGGTATTAATAAAGCATCAAACTTTATTGATAATCTAGCTGTACTATCAGTTGCTTTAACTTTTTTATCAAAAAAACTGATATCAATGCCGTATTTAGTATTTTGATCAACAGCTACTGCTAAAAATGTACCTTTTTTTAATGCTCTTAACATTCCTTTTGCTGCGTCCCTTTTATCAATCATTTGAACATTATTACGATTACGTGCTTTTATATATTCTTCATTTATATAATTATTATTCATTCTTCTATTTACAATACTCACATGAGCAAATTTTAATGCAATATAAGGAACAGCAAGTTCCCATGCCCCATAATGCGAGGCTATGAAAATTATTTTTCTTTTATCTTTTAGAGCATCTAAAACATATTCTTCCCCCACTAAATTAGCTTTTGAGAGAATTTTTTCTTTAGAATCAAATTGATTGACTATAAACTCATACATATTGAAAAGTAAACTTTTATATGACTCTTTTACAATTTTTGTTCTTTCGTTTTCACTTTTTTTATTATCAAAAGCTAGCTTTATATTAGTATGCGCAATATTTCTATGTTCTTTATTTATTTTATAAATAATAAAGGCAAGAAAATTTAAAATTGGTTTTACTATTATTTTTGGACACAGTCTAAAAAAAACTTGTAATACCTTATAGAGAAGAAATATTATATAATTAAACAAGTATTTCCTTTATAATAAATAGAATATCATTAGTATCAATAGTACTTATACTATAGTCCTTTTTATCTAAATGATTTGCATCAACAAAAGAATTAGATTCAATGATTTTATTAAATTTTGTTTGATAAGTATTTCTATAGCCTGGTGTATTTCCAAATAAAGTAAGAGAAGGTATATTTAGTGCCCATGCCATATGTGTGGGACCCGTATCATTTCCAAGTACTAAATCAGACTTTGAAATGATTGCTTTTAATGTATTTAAACTCATTTTAGGAAGTGTTCTTGCATTTGTTCTTTTTTCAATATAAATGGCATCATTGTATTCGTTTTCATTGCCCCAAACAAGTAAACAATTGAAGTCTAACAACTTTATTAATTCAACAAATTTTTCTTTTGAGTATTTTTTACTATCCCAAGAAGCTCCAATAACGAATAAAATATTCTTTTTCTCACTTTTAAGATAATCATATATTATTTGATTTTCATTCTTATAAAAAAGAAAAGGTTTTTTATTTAATATATCTTCTTTTGATATAGAAAAATTTAATGGTGATGAGAGTACTTTTGCATTTCGATCTATTGTATTCTCTTCATAAGCAATATCAACTTTTATCTTGTAAAAAAAAGAAGCGAAACCTTCTCTTATTGATTTTTTTGAAAATCCTGCAATGTTTGTTCCTATTAGTTTTGAAACAATAGCTGATTTTATCAAACCCTGGGCATCAATTACTAAATCATAGTTGTTATTTTTGTATTTTCTTATTGTTTTAATTTCTTCAAAAAAAGACATTTTGTCTTTTTTTATCTTTTTTAAATTTACTTCAATAATATTATTTATATCAGGGTTATGTTCAAGTATAGGTGCAAATACTTTTTCTACAAACCAATCAATTTTGATATCTTTATTGTATTTTTTGATATATTGTAAAGCAACCATAGCATGAATAATATCACCCATGGCGGATAGTTTAATAATGGCTACTTTCATAAAACAACTTTTACTTTGCAGCCCTTTGGACTTTCTAATTTATCTACTTCATATTTTACCAAATACATTTCTTCTTCAAAAACCAATTTTAGTTTGTTATCATCTAATACGTAGGTAACTTTAGGACAAGAGAAATCTCGATTTACACATAAATTAATGCTAATCATAAAAGATAAATATTGCATGGTTTCACAACTTGGAAGTAAGTCTTCATACTCAAACATGTCTTTTTCTTTAATTAAAGATTTTTTAGAGAATTTGATAATAAATGCAATAATAATTCTAGATTCATGACAAATATCATAATTTAAACCATTCAAAATAAAATCAAAAGTATTATCATTTGCTTTATAAAAGTTTAAAGAAATACCAATAGAATGAAGTTTTGAGGCAATTACAAGAAGTGTTTTATATTTATCATCTAAATTATGCAGAGGTTTTAATGCTTCAAATATTTTTCCTGCATTTGAACCTAAATAAGAACTTTGTTTAGAATCTACATTAAATCTATCAAGTAAAGAGCGAACACTTACATTATAATTACTAGGAAATTTATAATTAGAGTTTCTTAATAAATCATGTAAAAAAACTCCTTCTCTAACCCCAGTTCCTGAACTTAACACATCTTTTATTTTAAGTTCATCTAAGACTGTTTTAAAGATAAAAGTACCTTCTTTAATCGTATCAAATCTGTCTTTTTTTACACCAATATTTTTTAGTTCTTCTTTACTAGAAGCATCAAGAATAGCATCAAAAATATATTTATATTTATTAACATCATAGGAAAAGCCATGAATTACATCCAAAGGATATTCTTCTTTTTTAAGAATGATTTTACTTAAGGTTCTTATTGTTCCGCCAATACCAACAACGCAGGAAGAAATATCAAAACCAGCATTTTTGATTTCAACTAATTGTTTTATTATGTATTCTTTAGCACCAGCAATATCGTTTTTTGAGAAAAACAATTCATTCATACGAACGGTTCCTATGTTTAAAGAAATACATTTTTGAATAATACCGTCTTTTACAAGAGCAAACTCAGTAGAACCCCCACCAATATCCATAGTAATAAAATCTTTTTTATCTAAAAGATTTAAAGCTGCAATTCCACCATAATAGGCTTCTTTCTCACCTTCAATTATTTTAATATTTAAAGACAGTTCATTTTTAACTTTATTTAAAAATACATTCGAATTAGGCGCATCTCTTAAAGCAGAAGTAGCAACACACAATACTTTTCTTGATTTTAGTGCTTTTGCTATATTTAAAAAAGATTTAAGAGAGTCAAAAGCGCGTTTCATTGGTAATTCTTGTAAATTACCTTCATTTTCATAAGAACCTTCAGAGATTTTCACCCTTGCTTTGGTTTCATTAATCAAATGAAATGCATAGCGTGAACTTTTTTCTAGGACAACCATCCTCATTGAGTTAGACCCAATATCTATAACAGTTGTTATTTTAGCCATATTATATCTCTTCTAAATTATCAAATTTAAACTGTAATTCCGCACTTGATTCAACAATGTTTTTATCCAAGATAATACAATCAACAGGGCAAACTTCTACACAGGAAGGTTCATCATACGAACCCACACATTCAGTACATCTATCTGATTCAATTACATATATTGGATCGCCTTCTTCAATAGCTGTATTGGGGCATTCTTCTCTACAAGCATCGCATGCAATACATTCATCCATAATTATTAATGACATTTATTTTCCTATTTCTTTTAATTACAGCAGTTATAACCAATTATTCATTAATAATTTCTTTAATCTGTTCTAACATAGTAGAACTCTTACTTACAATTAAGAATTCGCTAGAAATACTTATGTGTAAATCCTCACAAATATGCAAAGCAGCTTTAACATCAAAATCTCTTATTTTACCAGCAAACATCACAAATTTGCAGCTATGCGCCATACATAAAGATAAAGCAATGGCTCCTAAAGAACGATACCTGATATTCTTTTCAAAAAAAACAGAGCAAATATCACTTCGTTTATAAGCTCTTTCAAAAATACCAATATTTGTTGTTGTTTTTTCAAGATAAATTCTATTCTTTAAAGTAAAGAGATCAACTCTGTGTACATTATTGTCAAGTTTATACACCAAAGAAGCCTCATTTAAATTACAAATGCAAGAAGCAAATACTTTACCATTTACTTCAATAGCTACACTCGTGCCGTAATAAGGAATATTACTTATAAAGTTAGAACTTCCATCTAGTGGATCAATTGTAATTATGTATTGTTCTTTGAGGTTTTTTGTCGTTTTTAAATAACCGATTTCTTCAGAATATATATCTCCAAAAATACTTAAGTGTTTAATAAAAATATTTTCGCAAATAATATCGATTTTAAGACTTTTATCTCCACCAGCCCCAATAGTTTGGGTATAAGAATAATCATCAAGAGATAATGAAGTATTTAAATATTCATATATCTCTTGGTTGGCTTTGATGCAAGCATCAATAAACTTTTGCATCTAAGCTAAAAGTTCTTTTACCATTAGTTTTGCAGCATCTCTTCCATCAGCAGCAGCAGTWACYGCTAARTGWGCACCTCKTTGGCAATCTCCACCTGAGTATACTTTTGCATTAGAAGTTTTAAATAAGCTTGTTTCAACACAACCCCATTCATCTCTTGAAATATTTAATTCATCTAAAAACTTAGGTTCTTCACAAGAAAATCCTAAAGCAAGAACAATAATATCTGCATCTTCTAGATAAGAAGAATCAGGAATAATTTCAATTTTTTGACGTCCTTCTTCTTTAGTTTCACTCAATTGTGTTTTTTCTAATTCAACTGCCGAAGCTAAATTATCTTTAGAAAGAATTTTTACTGGGCTTACATTAAATACAAATTCAACCCCTTCTTCTTTTGAGTTAACCACTTCTTTTCTTGAACCWGGCATATTTGCTTCATCTCTTCKATAAAGACATTTAACRCTTTTAGCACCTTCTCTTACAGAAGTTCTAAGACAATCCATTGCCGTATCCCCTCCTCCAATTACYACTACTTTTTTRTCTYTAACATCAAGCATTGWTTCAGTACTTCCATTAAAGTTYCGTTTTTGAATRATTTTTARAAAATCAATTGCCATATAWACATTAGAAGAYTCTTCYCCTTCTAARTTTGATTTTCTTCCTTTAGTTGCMCCAATTGCTAAATAAATCGAATCAAAGTTTTCTTCTAATTCTTTGATTTGAACATCTTTACCTATTTCACAATTAAGTTCTAATTTCATTCCAGCTTCTAATAACCAGTCAAATCTTCTTCTAACCACTGCTTTGTCTAATTTAAATCCAGGAATACCATACGTTAATAARCCRCCAGCRATATCATCTCTTTCATACATAGTAACRCCAATACCTTTTCTTAAAAGAAAAGTAGCAGCAGAAATYCCWGAAGGKCCAGAGCCAATTACAGCYACTTTYTTAGTACTTGTAATTCCTGGGAACTTAGGTTTTAAACCTCTTGAAAAGGCTTCTTCTGAAATATGTGTTTCAACGGCCCCAATAGAAATAGCGCCATGTCCTGTATTTAACGAACAGGCACCTTCACATAATACATCTTGAGGACAAATACGACCTAAGATTTCTGGAAAAGGTGAGGTTTCATTTGATAATGCAAAAGCCAAATCAGGATTTTTTGTAGCTGTTTGTTTTAACCATGAAGGAATAAAGTTATGCAAAGGACAGCCTGTGTGACAATAAGGAATACCACACTGCATACAACGATCTGATTGTTCTTTTGCTCTTTGTTTTTCAAATACTTCATATACTTCGCCATAATCTTTTAAACGTTGAAGGACATCTCTTTTTTCAGGATTTATTCTCTCAAATTTTGTAAAATTTATCATTCTAATCTCCTTCGTCTGGATCTAATGGTAAAACCGTCATATTTTTTGGTTTAACCATCCAGAAGTTTCTAATTTCAGCTCTGTAGTTTTCCACAATATCTTGCGCTTTTAAACTCTCAGTTTCATTAATATAATCCAATAATAAACGTTTTAAATACAAGCGCTCACGCTCAGTATCATCGGTATCAATTCTTAAAGCTTCTACTAATTCTTGGTTCATTTTATCAACAAAAGACTTTTCAGGATCGTAAATAAATGCCAATCCACCTGTCATTCCAGCWCCAAAATTAATTCCAGTATTTCCAAGTGTTACAACTATCCCACCTGTCATATATTCACAAGCATTATCKCCWGTWCCTTCAACTACAGATACAGTTCCTGAGTTTCTTACAGCRAATCTYTCMCCTACACAAGCTCTGATGTATAATTTWCCWCCAGTAGCTCCATATAAACAAGTATTCCCACCAGCKGCAAACTCTTCMCCTTGGTGAAAAGGATTAATAATGATTTTWCCACCATTCATTCCYTTACCAATATAATCATTSGCWGGRCCATCTAAGAAAAGATTCATTCCTTTWGATAAAAAKGCTCCAAAACTCTGACCAGCCGTTCCTTTTAAATGAATATTAATAGAATTATCAGGTAAACCTTTATCTCCATAATATTTAGCAATCTCACCTGAGATTAATGTTCCAAAAGATCTGTTTGTATTACAAATATTAACTTTTAATTTAATTGCAGAAGATGGATTTTCAATTGTTCTATGAACTTTTTTTAAGAGTTCTTTTTCAAATTTATTTTTATCAAAAGGCTTATTACTTTCTTTTTGACAGGTATCAACTCCATCAATTCTTCGTAAAATATTTGAGAAATCAAACTTTTGAGCCATTTTATCATCAATAACTTTTAATAAATCACTTCTTCCTACAATTTCTTCTATACTTGAATACCCAAGTTTTGCCAATATATCTCTCACATCACTTGCTATAAAAGTAAAATAAGAAATTAATCTCTCAACGGTACCTGTAAAATACGTTCTTAAATCTTCATCTTGAGTAGCAACTCCAACCGAGCACTTATTAGTGTGACAGATTCTTAAAATTTTACAACCAAGCAGTGTTAAAGCAGAAGTACCAAATGCATAAGACTCAGCACCTAACATAGCAGCTTTTATTACATCTAAGCCTGTTTTTAATCCACCATCTGTTTGTAAATGAACAGATCCTCTTAAATGATTGGCTTTTARTGCATTATGWGCTTCWGTAAGTCCCATTTCCCAMGGATTTCCTGTATGTTTTAATGAMGTTAAAGGAGCAGCYCCAGTYCCWCCATCWGCCCCAGAAATTACAATTCTATCAGCATAKGCTTTWGCAACTCCTGCTGCAATTGTTCCAACACCAACAGTTGAWACCAATTTAACAGTAATCTTAGCTTCTGGATTGATTTGTTTTAAATCAAAAATCAATTGAGATAAATCYTCAATWGAATAAATATCATGATGTGGAGGAGGWGAAATTAACGTAACMCCTTCAACKGTATGACGTAAACCAGCAATATAWGCAGTAACTTTATGMCCWGCTAATTGCCCACCTTCWCCAGGTTTTGCACCTTGTGCAACTTTAATTTGTATTTCTTCAGCTGAACGTAAATATCCAGGAGTAACACCAAATCTACCAGAGGCAACTTGTTTAATTTTTGAGTTCTTAAGTGTKCCAAATCGTTTAGGATCTTCTCCACCCTCACCTGAATTTGACATTCCACCAATGGTATTCATTGTAATTGCCATTGCTTCATGCGCTTCTGGTGATATAGAWCCAAGTGACATAGCAGCAGATGCGAAACGTTTAAAGATTTCATCTAAAGATTCAACTTCTTCTAAAGCTATGGCTTTTTTATCAGARTTAAATTCAAAGAAATCTCTAATAAATTTTTTATCTCGTTTTTCAACCARTTCTCTTAAAGCATCAAAATCAGTWATATCTTCTTTATTTTTTGCTTTTTTATTGTGCATTGCCATAAGYGTATTGGGACCATAATCATGRTATTCWCCGCCATCAATATACTTATAAAAACCACCTAAATCTAAAGGAAACATATGAGAATCATCATAATATGCATTAAAATGAGATTTTTCTATTCTTTTTTCTATGTCTTCATAACCTAAACCAGCTAAGTCAGAAAAACTTCCATCAAAACAATCTTCTAGAATTTCATCACTTAAACCAATAAGATCAAATAATGCCGAGTTTCTATAAGATGCAATTGTACAAATACCCATTTTAGACATGATTTTTAATAAACCACCATTTAATGCTTTTTGAGTATTTTTAAGTTTCTTTTGCATGTCGTATTTATTAGTAAGGCGTCTTTCATGTAAAGCAACAGTAGATGCATACATCATATAAGGATAAATTGCAGTAACTCCATAAGCTAATAAAACAGCAGCCATATGAGGATCATATACTTCCCCAGATACTGCAATAAAAGAAGCACTGTGTCTAATTTTGGCTTTTAATAAAGCTTGATTTAAATATCCAACAACCATAGCCATAGGAATTATTTTATTATCTTTTGATACAGCTCTATCATCTAAAAGAATAATATAAACATCATTGTGTTCAATAGAATAAATCACTTCTTTAGCAAGGTTTTCTAAGGCTTCTTTTARTCCCGTTTTAAAKGTTGTTGAAAAACGCTGRTTTTTATARTATTTGTCATATCTTGGTGAACTTTTTTCTCCAAAAGATACCAATACATTGTATTTTTCTTGCATCAAAATAGGAGAAGTAACTTTCAATCTTTTTGCATAAGAAGATTTTTCATCTAAGATATTATGAATTTGTCCAAATCCAGTTTCYARTGACATTACAACTTTTTCTCKGTAKGGATCAATAGGAGGATTCGTTACTTGTGCAAATTTTTGTCTGAAAAAATCTGTRAAATTTCTATTCACATTTGAAAAACAGGCTAAAGGAGTATCATCTCCCATTGAACCTACAGGTTCTTTTCCATCTTTACTCATAGGCTCAATCATTTGATCAATCGCTTCATAAGTAATATTATAGAATTTTTGTCTGTTTTCTAAATCATCAAAAGTATAATCACTAATATCTAAAAAAGATTCATCAATATATTCTTGCAGATATTCCATATCATTGTTTAACCATTTAGAATAGTTTTGAGAWGATTTTAAATAATCATTGATATCATTTTCTTTTAAAACAACCCCGTGTTTTAAATCCAAGCCAATCATTTCTCCTGATTGTAATCGTCCTCTTTCTTTAATATTTTCTTCATCAAAATCAATAGTTCCATACTCAGATGTAATATATATTTTATGATTTTTAGTTATTACATATTTAGAAGGTCGTAAACCATTTCTGTCAATTAAACAACCAATATATCTACCATCTGTTAATGAAACAGCAGCAGGTCCATCCCAAGCTTCCATWGCAGTTGATGTATATTCRTAAAAAGCTCTTAATTCMGGATCCATATGTGGTGCATTTTGCCAAGGAGCAGGTATTAATGAACGYGCWGCTTTAAAAAAATCACAGCCATTTACTAATAAAAATTCAAACATATTATCYAAAGAKGCWGAATCAGATCCGCCTTCTTGAAGAANTGGGAANTARTCTGTCTAACTCTGCTTGTGTAAATACTTCAGATTCTATTTTTTCTGATTTAATACGTACATTTACTCTATTAGCTTCWACTGARTTWATYTCTCCATTATGAGCAATASTTCTAAAAGGTTGWGCTAATCKCCAYTGAGGAAGYGTATTGGTTGARAATCKTTGATGAAATAATGCRAAAGTAATRGCAAAATCTTCATCATTAAAATCAACATAAAACTGTTTGATATGTGTAGGCATTATCAAACCCTTATAAGATATTACTCTAGAAGAAAATGAGGGAATATAAAAGTCTTCTTTTCCAAGTAATTGATGTTCACATTCTTTTCTTGTTAAATATAACATTGCATCAAGTCTTTTTGATGACATTAATGAATTTGCWGCTACAAATACTTGWATAATATRRGGTAAACAGGCTAACGCTTGTGCCCCTAATGCTTCTTTATTAATAGGTACTTCTCGTGTATATAATATTTTCAAATCATTGTTTTCACAAATACCTTTGAAGGTTTCAATATCGCTTAGATCTTCTGTAAATATCATAGCGATACCGTACTTTTCTGGTAAATCTATACCTTCTTCAGAAGTAATTTTTCTCATGAATTTTTCTGGTATTGACATTAATAATCCAGAGCCATCACCTGTTTTTCCATCAGCAGCAACAGCTCCCCTATGCATCATTCGTTCTAATGATGTAATTGCATCTTCTAAGTTATCATGGCTTGGTCTGTTTTTTAAATCAGCCACTAAACCAAAACCACAATTATCTTTAAATGAAGTAAGTAATTTTACATTGTTACCCATCTTTATCCTTTAAATTTTATTCCCTAAGTGTAAATAGGATAACTAAGTTTTCTTTAAAGATTGGTTAAAATAGAATAAAATGTCACGCAGGGTTCATTTCTAWAATAATAACAACTCTCAATAAAGCCCTAAWTMAAGGTATTYTAGAGGAAAACTTGTAATTTYCTTTAAAGAAWAAAYTACTTGTYTWTTTTTACYTATAWTATTAAATAATACAAAATATTATTTWAYATNWMWTTTMMKTRTKAATMAAANWAYTGNCCWTNNMAWAWRTTMAWWWWWRKWMWRAWWSAYRCMANMTWTANAKWAGTTTTTATTATACTTTTCACACTTAACATTAAAGGAGTTAATATGACTACAAAAATTAAAGGTTTGATGTCTAGTGTTGCAGTTGCAGCATTGGTATTATTATCAGGTAATGAAGTACAAGCAGCAGAGGCTAAATATGTCTTAAAATTTTCACACGTTGTTAGTGCAAACACACCAAAAGGTAAAGCAGCTGTATTTTTTGAAAAAAGATTAGAAGAATTATCTAAAGGTAAAATTGATGTACAAATTTACCCATCTTCACAGTTATATAAAGACAATGCAGTTT
Source organism: Arcobacter sp. (assembly GCA_002733685.1). GTDB lineage: Bacteria > Campylobacterota > Campylobacteria > Campylobacterales > Arcobacteraceae > NORP36. Next base: position 59,141 of record NVWN01000018.1, read on the forward strand.
TAAAAGCTATTAAACTAAACTCAGTTCAAATGGCAGCACCAAGTTTTTCTAAGTTTGGTAAAATTGTACCTCAATTAGCTTTATTTGATTTACCATTTTTGTTTAAAGATATTGACCAATTACACAGAGTTCAAGATGGTAGTGTTGGTGCAGATTTAAAAGCAMTGGTTAATAAAAAAGGWTTTATTGCWTTAAACTTCTGGGAYAATCACTTTAAACAATTATCATCTKCTAAAAAAGCACTAATTGYWCCWGCTGATGCAAAAGGTCAAAAATTTAGAATYATGTCTTCAAAAGTACTTGAAGCRCAATTYCATTCTGTAGGAGCAAATCCACAAATGATGCCTTTTTCTGAAGTATAYTCAGGTTTACAACAAGGTGTAATTGATGGACAAGAAAATACAATTTCTAACATTTATACTAAAAAATTCCATGAAGTTCAAAAATATTTAACAATTACTAATCACGGTTACTTAGGTTATTTAGTAATTATGAGTAAAAAATTCTGGAATTCTTTACCTGCTGATTTACAAGCGAATGTTACACAAGCTATGAATGATGCTACTGATAAAGARMGAGAATATGCKGAAGAGTTAAATAATWCACAATTAGAATTAATCAAAGCATATGCTGCAAAAACKGGGAAATTAGAAATATTTACTTTAASTGCTGAGCAAAAAAATGCTTGGAARTCTGCTGTWAGTRYWATTTAYCCTAARTTTTATGATAAAAAGCTAATTGGAGAAGATCTAATTAAAGCGGCATTAAATACGAAATAATTATGTTTAATATTATTAGTATAATTATTGGTCATATAAACCAAAAAATTGCAGCCATCGGTATTTCCGCCGGTGTTGCAGTTGCTTTCACGAATGTTGTTGCCAGATATGCATTTGATGCATCTTTAGTTTGGGCGACTGAACTTACTATCTTTTTATTTTTGTGGTCAGTTTTCTTTGGAGCTGCGTACTGTTTTAAAAAAGATGCACACATAGCTGTTACTGTTGTTTTAGATATTGTTCCATCAAGAATTGCAAAAATAATGTTATTTGTTTCCCATATGGTTACTTTTATTTTTCTTTCGACAATCTCTTATTACGGTTATCATTATATGTTATTAATACAAGAGTTAGAAGAAAAATCAATTGATTTATGGGATCTTCCTATGGAATACGTTTATGCGGTTATTCCTATTTCTTTTGCTTTTGGTGCATACAGAGTTGCAGAGAGAATTATTGTTATTATAAAAACACCGCACGATAAAATCGTAAATCTAAGTGAAGCCCAAATGGTTTTATCTGAATTAGGCGTTAAAAGTGATGATACAACAAATAAAAATGTAAAAGAGTTAAATGATATGGTAAAAGAAGTCGAGAAAAAAACAGGAGGATTGTTATGAGTATAGCAGTACTTTTTGGTCTATTTTTTACCCTTGTAATTTTAGGAGCACCTATTGCTATTTGTTTAGGGGCAGCTACTTTTACTACACTAATGTTATTTACAGATATATCACCTATTGAAATTGGTGGATTAATGTTTGATAAAATTGAACATTATTCACTAATGGCAATTCCAATGTTTATTCTTGCTGGTAATTTATTATCAAAAGGAAGTGCAGCTCAAAGAATTATTGAATTTGCAAAATCTATTGTAGGACATTTACCTGGTGGTTTACCTATTTCTGCTATTTTTGCATCTATTATTTTTGCAGCAGTTTCAGGATCTTCTCCTGCAACTGTTGTAGCTATTGGTTCTATTATGTTTGGGGCTATTATGCAAGCAGGTTATCCTAAAAAATATGCTGTTGGTACTATTGCAACAGCTGGGTCTTTAGGAATTTTAATTCCACCTTCAATTGTTTTAATTGTTTATGGTGTTACAGCAGAAGTATCTATTGGAAGACTGTTTATGGCAGGAGTTGTTCCTGGTATTATGATAGGTATTATGATGATGGTAGTAACGTATATTGGAGCTGTTCGTTTAGGCTTTAAACGAACCGAACCAAAACCTTGGAAATACAGACTTGCTAAAATGAAAGATGCTTCTTGGGGTTTAATGACCATTGTTATTGTAATTGGTGGAATTTATGGAGGAATATTTACTCCTACTGAAGCAGCAGCAGTTGCAGCAGTATGGGCTTTTATAGTTTCTGTTTTTATTTACAAAGATATTACTTTTAAAGAATTCTACAACGTATCTTTAGATTCTGCAAAAACAACAGCAATGATTATGTTTATTATTACAAATGCTATGTTATTTGCGCATTTTTTAACAATAGAAAATATTCCACAAGGAATTACAGAAAGTTTAATTGCAGCAAATGTTGATAAATATATGTTCTTACTTTTTGTAAATGTACTATTAATTGTTGCTGGTTCGTTTATGGAACCAAGTGCTATTATTATGATTATGGTTCCTTTATTACTTCCTGTAGCTGTTGCTCTTGGAATTGATCCTATTCACTTTGGTATTGTAATAACTATTAATATGGAACTAGGAATGGTATCTCCTCCTGTAGGGCTTAACTTATTTGTTACGTCTGGGTTAACAGGTATGAGTATCAAAGATGTTATTGTTGCAGCATTTCCTTGGACACTTACTATTTTTGCAGGACTTATACTCGTTACGTATATTCCAGCAATTGCATTATGGCTTCCAAATCTTGTTTATGGATAGGATCTCATAATATTTTAAAAAGCAAGCAGAAATGCTTGCTTTTTTTTTGCTTTATTATTTGGAAGAAAAGAACAAATACCTATAAGTTAATACAATAAAGCTTATGATACAATTCTTTATGAATGATTTATACAATGAATTAGTAGGTTTTGCCCTAGTATCTGCCGTAGTATTTATGTTGGCTTATTTAACAAAGAAAAAACAAGAGCAGTTTTTAAAAAATGAAGAAAAAAAAGACCTATAAAAATCAATCCTTTTTAGCATCTTTGGGCATATGAATAGAAAATTTCGCACCTACGTTGGTATTTCTAACGCGCAAACGCCCGTTCATATTCTTATCTACAATAATCTTACTCATATATAAACCAATACCTGTGCCTTCACTGTCTTTTTTAGTAGTAAAATACGGATCGAATATTTTTCCCTTAGGTTCAACATGAACCCCTCCGCCATTGTCTTCTATGTATAAAACCAGATAGTCTTTTTCATTAATAGCAGTAATTTTAATATAAGGTTGGACAATATTTTTCTCAATTAAAACATCTTTTGCATTTGAGATAATATTAAGCACAACCTGCTCAAATTCATTCAAATAGGTATTAAGTGCAATCTTCTCATCAATATCAATGATAAGGGCAATGTTATAGTTTTTAAGCGTGCTTTTGATAATTGTTTTAACAGAATGCAAAGCATTTAGTAAAAGAAAGTCTTGTTTCTCTTTTTTTGGCATAAAAAAGTTTCTAAAATCATCAATAGTATGAGACATATAATCAATAATAAGTTCTGCTTCTTTGGCTTTTTTATTCATTGTTAAATCATCTAATTTTTGAATATTGTGTTTAAACTTTATACTCATTAATATTGAAGAAAGTTCAGATAATGGTTGCCTCCACTGATGAGCAATATTAGAAATCATTTCTCCCATAGAAATAAAGCGAGATTTCTCAATTAAAACCTGTTCTTTTTCTCTGTTTTTTTCCAGCTCTAACTCAACTCTTTTTTCCAAAGTCTCATTTAATTCTTCAAGTGCTTTAGATTTATTTTTTACACTCTTTCTATACTCTTTAAAAAATTCATCCATTCTATCACTCACAATAATAGTTACAAAAATACCAAAGGATAAAAATAAAAAGAATAAAAGAATGGTTTGAAATATTTGTTTTTTTACCTGCTCATTTAATTCTTTCTTTTTAAGTCCTATATCGTATTCGATGTCATCCAAATAAATTCCAACACTAATAACCCAGTTCCAAGGCTCATAATATTTAAAATAAGAAAGTTTTTGATTGATTTTTCCAGAGCTGATTTTTGTATAGGCATATTGAGTGTAGGATTCACCCTTATTCCTTATATCTTTCAAAAAGTCTTCTCTAAACTTTTTACCATCAACATCCTTAAAATTTGTAGATAGTTTGGTACCTACTAAATCAGGACGATTGGGGTTAACTAAGAGTTCTGCAAAATCATCTCCACCTTGCATTTTTAAAATATCATATACAAAAATATAATTGCTTCGTTTTTCTTCAAAACGTATATTATTTAACAAACCAATAGTATGCTCTTTTAGCTCACCTAACTCTAAAGAAGAAGTAGAAGCATTATAGGTAATAACATCAATAATTATATCAATTTCTTTTTTTAGAAGAATTTTCTGTTCTTTATAATAAGTATGAACAAAGTCTTTCATTGAAGCATCGAAATCTTCATTCGTATTTTTGACATAAAAATATGAAATTAAAAAAATCATAGAAGATAGTATAAATACAAATAAATAAATAATGACTTTTGAAATATTTTTTTCTGTTATAAAGTTCACATCTTGGCCTATAATGAATTTTTTGTTATCATAGCATAAATGTTTAAATAAGGTTTTCTATGACATCACAATTAATTAATAAATTAAAAAGTTTCACTTTGTTATATGTAGAAGATGAAGTAGGTATTAGAAATAATATTTATGAAATTCTAGAATGCATGTTTAAAGATATTTATGTAGCAGCTAATGGAGAAGAAGCCTTTAAACTCTATGAAGAAAAAAAACCAGACTTAATTATTACAGATATTCAAATGCCTAAAATGACAGGAATTGAACTTATTAAAAAAATACGACTAAGAGACAGCAAAACAAGAGTTATTATTACCTCTGCATTTACTGATTTAGAGTATATGCTTGAAGCAACAGAGCTACATTTGGTTAAATACATAGTTAAACCTATTACAGAAGAAAAACTAAGCCTTGCATTAGAGAGTTTTATAAAAAGTTTTGAAGGAAGTTCTGTTTTTAATATCATTCCTTCTTGGATATACGATGAGAGTAAATCACTTGTTACTGGTCCCAAAGAAGAATATTTATTAACTAAAAAAGAAAATATATTTTTTAAACTGCTCTTGCAAAAAAATAGAATTATCACTTATGTTGAAATTGAAAATATTCTTTGGGATGAAAATCAAATCATGACGCAAAATGCACTAAGACTTTTTATAAAAAATTTCAGAAAAAAACTTCCAAAAGACTTACTAAAAAACATTCAAGGTACAGGCTATCAATTACTTAATTAAGTATTTAAAGTAATTTTTCTCTTTTGATTTTCCAAAGAACTTTTACCTATATTAGAAGAAGCTTCTTTTTTTCGTAATTTTTCCAAAGCAAGGAAATATGCATTTCCAATATAAATGATATAAAAAACAGAAGTAAATAAAGTAATAAATGGAATCATAGATATAAAATATAAAAACAAGGTTCTTGCTCTAAAGGTACCTGAACTGCTAGCACTAATAACTTCATACTCTTCTTTTTTTAACATAGAAGAAGACACATCAAAATTAATAAGTTTATGAAAGAGATAATAAAAAGGCAAATTAAAAGCAATAATATTAATTAAGGGTATGAAATATAAGGGAATAAATACTATAAATAAAAGCAACATTACAAATATTGTTTTTATTAAAACAAAAAGAATAGTACTTAGATTTCCATGCTCATAATATTCAAGATGGGAATAATGTTTTTTATGTAAAATCTTTAAAATAAGTGGTGTTAAAAAACCTACAATAATTAAAGTAATAAAAACAGAAAACATTAATATAAATAAAGATCCCACCGTATAAAATAAAAATCCAACAATCCAAGAGGTAATAGAATATTGAAATAAAAATATAATAGCAGAGCTTAACCATACAAAATAAAAAGGAGCATCWGCRCTTATAAATACTTCTTCACCATTTTGKGCCTGTGTCATTATCTCACTTAAWGCAGAAAAACCAAAATCAGCMGCTATAAAAAAAAGYACRTACATRCAAATRAGCACAATWAATAAAGGAATAAAAGCAATTTTTAGCATRGGTTTTGAAAAGAAGTCATTAATACTTCTAAAAATAAGAGAAAGTTCGTTCAAAAAATATCCTTAATAATTTTTTGTATTATATTAAAATATAGATAAAATTTGTGTATTAATCAAAACGTGTWCGATAAGAGCATTTTTGRCATAACTCTTCAACCACATTTTTTTCTCTAAAACCTTTTTGCATATTTTTWACYCTRKWTGTAGCTAAAATATTTTCYARASWSTCATTTTTTATATTTCCTAAATTAATAACRCCATCTTTATCTAAACAACAAGGCGTAACTACYCCTGARCTTAAAATAGAAAAGTGAGAATCTAAACCGTAACAAAATCCTTTAGTACTCACAAAATCATTCTTTAAAGAAGGCCAATCAAAGTACTCATCAAAATTAAAAAATACCTTAGGTGCTATTCGTATATTTTTAGGAGTATTTAAATAAATATCATCTAAAGAGATATTACAAGCAAAAACTTTATTCGCTTTATCAAATACTTTTTGATTAAAATCTCTAGCACTTTGAGTATCATCTAAATTCCAAATACGTAAATTAATAAAATGATTTTGTTTATGTTTTACCGCATATAGTATAAAATCAAAAATAGGGTCTAAGTACTCATCTAAGGTTTTTTTGTGAGAATTGGCATTGTATGAATTAATAGAAAAATTAACTTGTTTTAATGTYTCATGCATYAAAGCTTCATAGTTTTTTTCTTTAATATTAATGGCAGTCGTTGTAATATTAATYTTAAGGTCATGTTTAAAAGAGATATCTAAATACTGTTTYAAATTACTAAGAACCAAAGGRTCACCTAAAACATGRTAWGCCAGTTCTTTAGTGTATTTTCGTGCGTCTTCRTTAATTTTYTCAAATTCTTCAAGTTTCATACTTAAACTRGGMAGCGTRGGAGGAGGACAAAAACTGCATTTWAGATTGCAWATATTRGTRATTTCWACATGTATTTTTTTAAACTTTTTAATATCAAACCTTCTTTTTATTATAAATGCGATTATAGCTGATTTTTAAGGAAAAATTGTTATTATTGCAAAGATACAAAGMGCAAAACTATGTGCTAAGAAAAGGTTRAAAATGGAAATGTTAATGAACGATGATGATATAGTTATAGGTGCCAGGTTTGAAAATGGAACCATTCAAGATTATATTGATGAAGAAAAAACATATGGCTTGTTACGTTTTGAAGAAACAACTGTTAATTGGTTTTTATTTAATAAAGACGATTCCCCTGAAGATATTCAAGAATTGTATATAAAATCAAAACAAAATGAACATTTTATTCAAGACGATCATGGAGAAGAAATTGTTCTTTTYAATAAAGATGGTGAGAAAAAATTTGACACKTTGGTTCAAATTATTGATGATTATTTAAACGATGAACTGGGTTAAAACAATAATTCCCTAAAAAGGAATTATTGTATCTARTGTTTCACCTACRCCACTTATACTATCACCTACAATATCAGGAGCTASAGTATTTAYTACAGCYCCWGTMACTCTAAAAGGTAAAGCAACAACATCACCTACAATACAAGCAGTAAAACTTATAGAAATTAATAAACATAGTATATATAATAAAACTGTTTTAATATTTAGTCCTTGAATTAAAACAGCATTATAGCCTTTCTTTTAAAAATATAATCATAATAAATCGCAGCTCTTAACTTTATGCTATAATGCAAAAAAATACCAAGAATATAATATTGGCGTAAAAGGAAAAACTATCAAAACATTTGGTTCAATAATACTATGTGATGAGATTTTAAAAGCATTAGAAGAAGAAGGGTACGAAAMCCCAACAGAAATACAGAMAAAAACAATTCCAGTACTGTTAAAAGGTWCTGATTTAATAGGYGCTGCAAAAAGTGGTACAGGTAAAACTGCTGCTTTTGTTTTACCTATTTTAGAAAAACTAAAAAAAACACAAAACAATGAACCWAAAGTTCTTAGATGTRTAATTTTAGTACCWACAAGRGAATTAGCAAAACAAATTTCAAAAGCGGTATCGCATTATTCAAGACATCTAAATATTAAGTATGCAGAGATTTTTGGTGGTGTTTCTAATAAAATACAAGAAACAAAACTAAATAAAGGTGTAGACATAATCGTTGCAACGACTGGAAGAYTAAAAGATCATATTACGAATAATGGTTTAAATTTAGGAAGTGTGAATATGCTTGTTGTTGATGAAGCRGATACTATGCTTGAACTTGGTTTCTTAAAAGAAATAGAAGAAGTTTTTGCMYTKGYWTCTCCTCAAAGACAAATCATGATGTTYTCAGCAACAATTTCACAAAATGTAAAACAACTTGCGAAACAATTTTTACGAACACCTACTGTTGTTGAAATAACAAACAGAAGAGAAACAGTTGCCTTAATTGATCATTTAGCTTACAGTGTTGACAGCGATCAGAAAAAAGAAATGTTATCGTATTTAATTGGTTCTAAAAATTATCAACAACTTTTAGTATTTGTAAATACAAAAAAGATGGCAGATACACTAACGGAACATTTAAACTTAGATGGTTTAAATTCTTTATGTATTCATGGAGATATTAAACAACCCGCACGTGCAMGMGCTTTACGDAARTTTAAAGCAGGTGAAATCAGAGTTTTAATAGCAACTGATATWGCWGCACGTGGAATAGATATAGAACAACTGCCTWTWGTAGTTAATTATTCTYTWCCTGAAACAACAGATGATTTTACCCATAGAATTGGAAGAACAGGACGAGCWGGRAACAAGGGMTGTGAAATTTCTTTATTAWGTGTAAAAGAATACAAACAATATGCTCAAATTCAAAAAGATTTAAAACTAGATACTCAAAAAGAGCAGTTAGAAGGTTTTGAATTAACACAAAAAGAACACAGAGTAGCACGTTTTAAACGTCTGTCTTTAAGTGAGAAAAAAGGTTTAAAAAAACCTAAGAATCCTTATGAAAAAAAGGTCAGCAAATCTAAGAAAACTACAAAAAGAGATGCAAACAGAACATTTAGAAAAAAATAAAAAGTCTTAAGACTTTTTATTTTTCAAATACTTTCCAAACAACATTAATCCTGCACCTACCAATAATCCTGTATACAAAGAAGAATTAAATTTATTTTCACCCACAGTTTGATTCGAAACATTTAGTTTTACATTTTCTATTATTTCTAAACGTGAATAATAATCCCCAAGTTCATTTAAATGAGCCAGTGCTATTTTTCCTGTTAAAAGCATATCATTATGTGTAACATCAGTATTACTATCAATAATTCCATGTTCTAACTCCACTTCAAGGCCTCGTCTGAACTGATTAATATCAATTACATTCCAATCAATATTTAGTGCTGTTCCAATTTCATAGGCTGTCTCTTGGCTTATATTTTTTATTATCATATATTTTCCTAGCTAAAGTAATTTAGTTTATATTATGTTCTATAAAAGTAACATTAAATAAGAACTCACATTATTTCAAAGATAAAGAAATTTTTTGTTTTTCTTTATCTATACTCAAAATTCTAATATTTTTTAATTGTTGATTTATTGATAAGTGATCCATTACATGAGAAACGCGTTTATTTGAAACTTGTGATATATGTAAAAGTGCATCATTTTTCAAACCAATATCAATAAACGCACCAAAATCTGTAATATTGCGTACAACTCCACTTACTAAATCATTCTCATTTAATTCATCAAAACTTTTAATTTCTTCGCAAAAAGATATTTCTTCTAATTCATCTCTAATATCAAAGCCTGGTTTCTCTAACTCCATTATCACATCATTTAAACTTTGTATTCCACAATTGAATTTTATACATAAGGTATTTTTCACCTCAGCATTTATTTCATCTAAAATATAGTGTTCTTTTAAGTCTTTTGCTAAAGCATAGTTTTCAGGGTGAATTCCTGAATTATCTAAAAAATTCTTTGTTTCTTTTATTCGTAAAAAACCCACACATTGTTCATAAATTTTATTTCCCAAACCTTTTACTTCTAATAATTGTGCTTTATGTGAAAAAGACTTATTAGCAGTTCTATACTCAACAATGTTTTTAGCCATTCTCAAAGAAATTCCAGAAATAAAAGATAAAAGTTTATAAGAAGATGAATTTAAATCTACCCCTACTTTATTAACCAAAGAAGAAGTTACATCATTTAGTTTTTTACTTAAGTCATTTTGATTCACATCATGCTGGTATTGTCCAATTCCTAAAGATTTAGGATCAATTTTCACCAATGCAGACATAGGGTCTCTTAAGCGTTGTGCAATTGAAATAGCACCTCTTATTGTTACATCTAAAGAAGGATACTCTTCTTGTGCAATTTTTGAAGCCGAATAAACAGAAGCACCTATTTCACTAACTACTGCATATTTAAGACTTAAGTTGTTTTCATTTATTAAAGCAGATACAAAAGCAGCTGTTTCTTTTGAGCCCGTTCCATTTCCAATTGCTATACAAGTGATTTTATATTTTTGTACTAATGTAAGCACAGATTTTTTGGCTTCATCTTCTTGTTTTTTGCTTAATAAATAAATAACCTTGTGCGCTAAATATGCTCCATTTTCATCAATAATTGCTAGTTTACACCCACTAATAAAACCAGGATCCATTCCTAAAATAACTTGTTTCATTAAAGGGGGTGTTAATAAGAGCTCATTAAGATTTTTACCAAAAAGATTTATTGCATGTTTRCTTGCTTTGTCTTTTAAAGCACTTAAGTACTCTCGTTTTAAACTTGGCAATAACAAACGTTTTAAAGAATCYGTATACGCTTCTARTACATACAAAGARGAAGACTTRGCRTRTGCTGGTATACGGAACTTTTTAATACCTTCAATYAARTASTGYTCATCAACATCCACTTTYAAACTTATTTCTTTTTCRTTTACCGCTCTTAATATKGCYAAKATTCGGTGTTCTTTTAATAAATARCCCTTAGTACTAATASYTGCWAGATTTTTATAYAAACCATCTTCTTSAAATGTTTTTGTTTTTTTTGTTTTTAAYAAAGCATGATTTAWTAWATTYTTTCGYAAAGCTTCTTTTGTTCTTATCTCTTGGGAATAATATAAAGCRATTATATCTTTAGCRSMGTTTATWGCTGTATCWAYATCTTGTATGTTTTTATTTAAAAAAGTTTTTGCTTTRTTTTGTATTTCTTCTTTACTATACTTCATGCATAAAATAAGCTTTGCTAAGCCTTCTTGCTTATTATCTAGGGCAAAGTCTGCTCTTGTGCTTTTAGTGCCTTTAAAGGGTTCATATATATCTTCTAAGAGTGTTTTTGTATTCGCTTGCTCTATTGTTTTTGCAATACTTTCATTTAACTCACCTTTTTCTTTTAATATCTTAAGAATCTCTTCTTTTCTCTTTTCAAGTTTAAGGGCGTATTCATATATCTCTTGGAAAACTAAAAGCTCTTCATCACTGGTATTCCCAGTACTGTCTTTTCTATACCTTGCAATAAAAGCAATAGTACATCCCTCTTCTAATAAATCAATAATATTGTTTATATGTTTTTCAGCTATTGAGGTTTTATTTTTTAAAATTTCTATTATGTTTTGCATGTATATTCTTTATATAATGATTTTCATTTGTTTTAGTATCTCATAGGTTTTACTTACATCATAGGTTGCACTGTGATAAGAGTCTGGATCAAAGTCTATTCCATAATGTAAGCAGGTTTCATCAAGTTTAGGATTTTTAATCCTTCCATTCTTATTTAACGCTTTTACTATATGTTTGTTTTCTTTCATTGTACAAAAATGTTTTTCAAAAGAAACAATGTTTTTTAAATGTCTTAACTCAAAACTTATATTATGWGCAATAAGTACTTGTGTATTTTTACAAAAATYSACAAAATCTTCATCTTCACTAAAATAAGAACTGTAAGAAGAATCTGCTCKGTGTTTTAATATTTTTTCAGGYGTTAATTTRTGTACTGCATAGGAATAAGGATTAACACCCCACCTAGAGAGATAATATCTGTGAAACTGTTCTACTACTTCATAGTTATTATCACGTAGTTCAAGCTTAACAGCTGCTACTTCAATCACATCATGTTCATTAGTGCTATTTGTTTCAAAATCTAAGATAATCATTTTAATCCTTAAAAAAAAGAATTATATCCAATCTAGATTAAATAAATTGAAGACTAAAAACAATAATTACAAAAAAATGAAAAGAGTTTTATGTATTATTAGTTAGAATATTTGAGCAAGGAGTTTTTATGAACAATACAAACCAAAGCCTTAATTTTTACCTTGGGCGATTTATAATAGTACTTAGTATACCTTTCATACTTTACAGTTTTTTATTCTTAGCATTTTTGGGTTATGTGCCTTTACAAGTAGAGATGCATACCCTTATTACTAATGCTTTAATTTTATTGATTTTTATTTCTTTTATTCAACACAATGCCTGGTATTCTCTGGAAAAATTCAAAACTACGTTTACAAAAAAAACAGCGGGTATTGAAGATTATATTAAAGAAAATGAAATTATTATTTCTGGCAAAAAAAAATCACTCTCTTCTTTGGAGCATTTTTTTGATGATGATTTAAGAGAAATTAGAAATGACCATTTTTCTTCTATTGCAGCATCTATCTTTCCCACCCTCGGAATTTTAGGAACCTTTGTAGCTATTGCTATATCTATGCCAGATTTTACTTCTTCTTCACAAGAAGCATTAGATAAAGAAATCTCTTCGCTCTTAGCAGGTGTGGGTACTGCATTTTATGCTTCTATATATGGAATATTTTTATCTCTTTGGTGGACTTTTTTTGAAAAAAGAGGTTTGTCTAAGATTGAAGCTATTATTTATAATTTAGAAGAAAAATATGAAAATAAGGTTTGGAATAAAGAAGAGATAGAAATTTTAAGTCTTATTCAAAATAAAAAAAACAATGATACTTTATTAAACAATATACAGCATTTAATCTCTCCTTCTTATGTTACAAGAATAGAAGAAATTGCAAAAAGTAAACTGGAAGAAATAAAAAACCTCAATCTTGAGCATCAAAATGTGCATCAACTCTTATTAGGGAAATACAAACATCTGGAAGATTTATTAGCAGAGTCTTCAAAAACAGAAACAAGTATTCAAAACAATTTAAATACCTTAGAAAAGTCTGTACAAAGTACGAATTCATCTTTGGTTTTAAGTATTGAAGAACAAAATAAACATTCAAAAGCACTAAAAGCAGAAATATACTCTGTTCTTTCTTCTTTTGAATTGATATCAGGAGATTTAAAAAATTTAGGGGAACAATTAATTGCGAAAAGTATAAATGATGAAAAGAAATAACTCTAACAATAATAATACCAACTTCTGGATTTCTTATGCAGATTTAATGGCAGGATTATTGTTTGTATTTATCTTACTCATTGGTGCAATTATTGTTAAATATTCATTTTTGGAGAAAAGGTCTGAGTTATTACAAGATACTTTAAATACTGAAAGCTCTGCTTTAATACAGGCGAAAAAACTTATAAATGAAAAAAATAAAAAAATCTCTTTAACTCTTGAAGAATTAAAACAAACATCTACTGCATTAAAAGTAAATAAACAAAACCTTGAAAAAAGTAAAAAAACACTTACTAATAAAAATGAACTCTTAAAAAATAAAGATATCGCTTTACTTGATTTAATAAAAGAAAAAGAAGACTTAAGAATATATTTAAGCCTTAAAGATAAAGAGTTTAAAGATCAAAGCCAAGTGCTTTCAAATACCAGTGTTCTTTTAAAAAATAAAGAACAAGATTTACTAAAAAATAAAATTTTAATAATTTCTTTAGATAAAAATATTAAAAAACTCTTAACTACAAACAACAATAAAGACAAAGAACTTAAAAATATTTCTAAAAAGAATGATTTATTATTAGAGAGTCTAAATTCTTCTTATATTGTAATAGATGAAAAAAACCAAAACCTGCAAGAGCTTCTAAAAACAATCTTAGAAAAAAAGGTTCTTTTAGAAAACTTTAAACAAAACAGCAATGCTTTAGATGATGAAATTCGTTTGTTAAAAATACGAATACAAGAAAAAGAAGATAAATTTGCTGCTGTTGCGCAAGACTTAGTTATTACTAAAAATAAAATCAAGAACTTTACAGGAATGAAAGTTAAAGTCATTTCTTTATTAAAAAAATCCTTGGGCCGTGACATTAAAATTGATGCACAAAGTGGAAAAATCATTCTTTCTTCTAATGTTTTGTTTGAACAAGGAAAATCACAGTTGAAACCAGAAGCTAAAAAAGCATTAAAAAAAGCGGTTTACAATTATTTTAATACCATCTTAGAAAATGATGACATTAATAAACACATCGATAAAATTATCATTGAAGGGCATACAAACTCTGTTGGAAGTTTTTTATACAACTTAAATCTTTCACAAAAAAGAGCCTTTGCCGTAATGGATTTTATTTTTGCACAAGATTTTAAGAAAAAAGACAAATTAAGACATTTAGTAATTTCAAGTGGACGCTCTTACTTAGACCCAGTTTATAAGAACAATATAGAAGATAAAGAAGCTTCAAGACGAATTGAAATAAAATTTTCTCTAAAAAATGAAGAAGCCATAAAAGAAATAGAAGCAATTTTAAAAGTTACTAGATAAAATTTAGTAACTTAGTTTAAAGGAATCTTCAAAGTTTTTACTTCATATATTTTAGTCGCAATAGTTTTACCTTTTAATTCTATACTGTCCAAGTATTTGCACTCGAAATCATCTTTAATCGCTTCATAAACCGTAGACGAAACTATAATCTTAGTTTGGTATACCTTATTAATATTTTCAAGCCTAGCAGCTACATTTACACTGTCACCAATTATTGTATAATTCATTCTTTTACTAGATCCAATATTTCCAACAATGGTTTTTCCATAATGAATCCCAATTCTGGTTTTAAAAGAAAAACCAAAATTCTTAAATAAGGTAGCATTAAAAAGCTCTAAATCTTTTTGTATTTCAAGAGCAGATAATACCGCTTTGTGTATAGGACTTTTAATATCTAGGGGCGCTCCCCAAAAAGCCATAACTGCATCCCCTATATATTTATCAATAGTTCCTTCATTGCGTGAAATTATTTCTTGCATTAAGTGAAAATATTGGGATAAGTATTTGGTTAAATCTTGATTGGATATTTCTTCACTAATGGAGGTAAAACTTTCTATGTCACTAAACATAATTGCCAATTGTTTTTCTTCTCCACCTAGCTTAATTTCTTTTTTACTTTTTACAAGAATTTTAACCAAGTTACTTGGAACATATTTTGAAAAAGAGTTTAGTCCAATTTTAAGAGCTATTAAAGCATCTTGAGCAACTTTTATTTCGTATATATTTGAATTATTATCAATACTGTGTTTTAGATCCAAATCAACTAATCTTTCAATATCTTTAGTAAGTTTTGTTATAGGCAAAGAAATACTGTTTAAAAATATTTTTAATATAATAATAAACAATAAAAGCATAAAAACAGATATAAACAAACCTTCAAAAAATGATTCTTTAATACCTTTTAGAACTATATCTTCAGGAACAATAATAAGAATATTCCAAGATAATTTTTTACTAGGAGAGAAATATTCTCCTGCATAAATGAATTTTTCACCTTTATCATTAGACAAAATAGTATTAACATTATCAGCCAAATATTCTTTTGCACTTATAGCAACAATATTATTCTTCTTTAAATCGTAAATAGATTTTAATGAAGTATTTTTTTTGCCTTGATTTTGAGAGGAAACAATAATATTACCGGAAGAAGAAATAATTAAAACAATACCTTTAATATTTTCGGCTTCTTTTTTTACAAAAGTTATCAGATTATTTAGAGAAATATCAACTGCACTTACTAAGACTTTTTTCTTATTTACATATTTTGCATAAGAAACGGTAAGTCCAAGTTTTTTGGTTGATTCAAAGATGTAAGGTTTTGAAATAATATATTCATTATTCTGTGCTGTTTTGTACCAAGTTCTAAGTGTTGGATTATATTTACTTATGTCATTAAACGTAATCTTATCGTTTCTCATCCATTTCTCATATCGTAAATTATTAATATTTTCAATAGTACGTGTTGCAAAATATGGTTCTTTTCTTACTTGTATAAAGTTCGCTTTTTCATCTGCAATAAAAATACTCGACAAATATTTTTTATCTTTTATATACTCTTTCATAACATTATGTATATTTTCATAATTATCGAACATCATAGAAGGAGTAAGTGTTGAGATAATTCTCAAAGCACTGTTTCCTTCATTCAAATGATCCATCACTCTTAAAATTGTTTTAGAAGCTAAGTTATTTTGAACATTTTTTATATAAGAATAGGATTGTTTGGATGTTTTATAATAGTTGTAGGACATTATAATAATAAAAGACAAAGATACTAAACTTCCAAAAACAAGGCTTAAAATAACTATCAAGGGTCTTTTATTATTGTTAGTTTTCAATTATAATAAACCTCTTACTTCATAAATTTTTGTTGAAATACTTTTACCTTTTAACGCCAATTCATCCAGATAAACAATATCAAATTTTGAAGAAATTTTTTCATAAACTTCATTGGAAATTATAATTTTTGTTTTATAGACTTTATTTATATTCTCCAGTCTTGCTGCTATATTTACACTGTCACCTATTATTGTATAATTCATTCTGTCATTACTTCCAATATTACCAACAAGTGTTTTACCATAATGAACGCCAATTCTGGTATTAAACCTAACTCCTACTTTTTTAAATAATTCATCATTAAAAACTAGAAGTTTTTCTTGCAAAATAAGAGATGTTCTCACTGCTTTTTCAATAGGATTTTCAATTTCAAGAGGTGCTCCCCAAAAAGCCATAACAGCATCACCTATATATTTATCAATAGTACCTTCGTGACGTGAGATGACTTTTTCCATTACATCAAAATACTCTGATAAATGCTGTGTCAAATCTTTCGTTAATAGTTTTTCAGATATTGTTGTAAAACTTTCAATATCAGTAAACATAATGGCCAAGTTTTTTTCACTTCCTCCAATTTTTATCTCTTTTTTACTTTTAATTAAAATTTTTACCAAATCAGAAGGCATATACTTTGAAAATGATTTTAAACCCAGACGCAAGGAAATAAGAGAATTTTGTGCGGTATAAATTTCTGTAATTGTAGAACTATTGTCAATTAAAATATCTAAATTCAGTTGTTCTAAGTTTTTAATATCTTCAGATAAACGTATTATTGGATTCGATAAACTTTTAGATATTCTTAAAGCAATTAATAAAAACAAAATTAAGATAATAAAAGAGATAATAAGTGTCTCATAAAAAGTATCATTAACACCTTCTAGAATTTTATCTTCAGGAAGAGAAATAACAATATTCCATGATAATTTTTCGCTTGGTTTAAAGTTTTTTCCAATATATACGTATTTATTTCCTTCTGGATCATTAAAACGTCCTATTTCTTTCCCGTCTAAATAAGCTTTTGCACTTTTTATAGTTATATTACGAATATCAAGTTTATCAATATTTTTTAATAAACTGCTTTTATTAATAGAATCTTCTGAAGAAGCTATTATATCACCTTTTGAACTGATTAAAGTAATAACTCCACCAATACTATGTGCTTCGTTTTTAATAAATGCGCTTAAAGAACTTAAGGAAATATCACTTGCGACAACATATGATTTTTTCGCATTTTCATGAAATGCATAATAAACAGTAATTCCTAATTTCCCAGTAGAAGAAAATAAATAAGGTTCTGACATAGAAATTTTATTATTTTTTGCATCTTTATACCAGTTTCGCGTTCTTGCATCATAGCTTGCTATTTTTTCAACAATTTTATTATTCTCATATGTCCATGTATCCATAAATACATTATCTTCTTTTTGTATAATTCTAAGTGCAAAAGCAGGTTCTCTTCTAACTTGAAAAAAATTACCCTTTCTATCAGCAATAAAAATACTTGCTAAATGTTTATTACTTTTAATATACTCATTCATTACAGCCAAAGTATTATCATAATTAGAAAAAATATCACTTGATGTGATACTTGAAATAACCTTTAAAGGAGTGTTCGCATCATTTAAATATGTATTTGTACGTGATATAGTTTTTAAAGCTAATTCATCCGTAACTTTATTAATATAAGCATAAGAATTCAAAGAAGATTTATAATAATTATAAGACATAATAATCACAAAAGAGAGTAAAAGAATACTGATAAAGACTGTACTAAGCTTAAAAGTTATTGAGTTAGTTTTTTTCATTTTTGCCTTTCTGTAATTACAAATCAAAAATTAAAATTATTTTTATCTGATACATCATATTATATTAGTATTAAGTTCACCTTAGTGTACAATAATAGCAATGGTTCTTTATAAAATTAAAAAATTATTATTTATACACTACTATATTAATTATTACAATTTGTCATATATTTGATTTTATCTTTCTTTCTTTCGTATAATTAAGTAAAGAAAAGGATTAATGTGTCATTTATTAAAACACTAGGCATTTGCCCTTCTTGTAAAGTAGGAAATATTGAAATCAGAAAAAAAGAAATAAGAGGTAAAAAAGTTGAACTATATGCCTGTTCAAACGCCAATTGGTATACAGAAGATGATGGTGAAGTTTTTGAACTTACTAAAGACTCGACTTGTTCTTTTAGACTTTGGCAAAATACTTTTTCAAGATATGGTTACTGGTTAAAACATAAAGATGTACGTTCACTATTAAATGAAGAGGATACAATAGTAGAACTCTCATCAAAAAAAGTATTTTACGAAAATAATAAAAGTGTTTTCAAAAAAATAAAATATAAAAAATACATTGCTTTAGATTATGAATATGGTGCCAGTATTTTATTTGATATTGATTGTAAAGAAGATTAGTCTTAAATAAGTAACATATAGTACTTTATATAATAAAATTAGCTATAATTGTGCAAATATAAAGGTATACAATGATTGAAGAAGTAGAAAAAACGGAAACACCAGTAAAAGCAGAAAAAAAAGTTTATACAAAAAAACCAAGAAAAATAGTTGACAAGAATGCAAAACCGAGTAAAAAGAAATTAGCAAAAATTGCAGATAAAAAAGCCTTTGAAAAAAGAAAAGTTTTAAAAAAGAAAAAAGTTAAGAAAAAATCCAAACTAAAAAAGAGTAGATAAGTTACAATCTTATTTGTGCTATTATTAAGATAAAAGATATATAAAGTAAAAAAATGAAAAAATATATTCTATTTATCTTGATAAGTATTCTCACACTAGTATCATTGATGTTTTATTATATTAATTATAGCAAATTGTCCTATATAACAATGTCAAAAGAAATGTTATTTCAAGAAGCATTATCTAACTTCAAATCTATGACTTATACCAGACAATGGAATTCTGATCATAAATCTGTTTATGTTATACAACATGACAATATAAAACCTAATCCCTATTTAGAAGACAATATTCTCTATACAAAAGAAAATAAAGTTTTAATTAAAATTAATCCAGCTTGGATGACAAGACAAATATCTGAATTGGCAAATAAACATGGTGATTATTTTTTTAGAATAACAAGTTTAAGACCACTTAACCCAGATAATAATCCTGATGGATTTGAAAAAAGAGCTTTACTTTATTTAAAAGATAAAAAAAGTGAAAAGTACTATACTGAAATTGCGAAAGATAAATATAATTTTTTGGGATCACTTAAAGTAAAAAGTTCTTGTATATCTTGCCATGAAGAACAAGAATATAAACTAAATGATGTAATTGGAGGATTAAGAGTTAGTATTCCTATTCAATCTTATTTAGAAAATGTAGATGAAATAAAAAACAAGTCAAATATTTTGTATGGCATTACTATTTTAATTGCATTTATTATTGGCTTTATTACCTTCTACTTTTTAAAAATAATAAATAAAAGACAAGAAATCATTCAAAAATTAAATCAAAATTTAGAATCAAAAGTCAAAGAAAGAACCAAAAAGCTAGAACTTACAAGTAAAAAATTAAAAGCATCAAATGCAAAACTTATAAAAATTTCTACTATAGATTATTTAACAAAAATTTCTAATAGAAGATACTTTTTTGAATTAGGTGATAAACTTTTTAAATTATCTAAACGACATAACACTTATTTTTGTATTATTGCGATTGATATTGATTTTTTTAAAAAAGTCAATGATCATTATGGACATAATATTGGGGATGAAGTTTTAAAATTTATTTCATTTACTATTCAAAATACCATAAGAGATACAGATGTATTTGCAAGAATTGGAGGAGAAGAATTTGCCATCATACTTAAAGATACAAATATCAATGGAGCAAAAGAATTGGCTGAAAAAATAAGATTTAATATTGATTTGCACCCTTATATTACTTCAACACTCAAAATACATTGTACTATTAGTTTAGGTATAGTATCAATGAATAAAGAAGATAAAAGTCTTTCTACACTATTGGATAAGGCTGATGTTGCCTTATATCAAGCTAAAGAAGCTGGTAGAAATACCTATAGAATTTTTCAAAAATAATATAATATATAAGGATTTTTTATGATATTAGATATTTCAACTCCGGCTTTACTCTTTCCAGCAATTTCTTTACTATTATTGGCCTACACCAATAGATTTTTAACAACGGGACAGTTAATTAGAGGCTTAACAAAGAATTCAAATAAAGGCAAAATAGAACAAGTTACAAGGCAAATCATTAATCTGAAAAATAGAATTGAACTAATAAAATGGATGCAACTTTTTGGTGCAGCTTCTTTGTTATTATGTACCTTTTCCATGTTCTTTTTATTTTTTCAATACGATTATTATGGAAAAGTTGTTTTTGTTTTATCTTTATTAGCTATGTGTATTTCACTAATAATTACAATGATAGAAATTTCTATATCATCCATAGCTTTAAATATTGAATTAGAGGGTATTCAAAATAATTGCAATAAATACAAAAAATAATCTCTTTTTGTTGTAATACTTTAAAGTTATAATATAGCTTAATATGAATATATTTAGTTTAAGAAGTTTTTTTGAATGTTAAAGAGAGAAGTAATATTATAAGTGGTGCTCACACCGGGATTTGAACCTGGAACCTCGTCCTTACCATGGACTTGCTCTACCGTTAGAGCTATGCAAGCATTAAATAGAATTTTAAATTAAAAAAAAGCTTATATAAAAAACAACCAAAGTTGAAATTCATATAAGCTTCATAAAAAATACTTAAATCTGGCAACGGCCTACGTTTCCGACAAGGGGACCCTGCAGTATTATCAGCGATGAAGAGCTTGACTACCAGGTTCG
>NVWN01000019.1 GCA_002733685.1 Arcobacter sp.
CTTCAGGATCTAAGTTGTTTTTTAACATTCTTAATACTGCTTCGGTTTGCCAAGACTTGGTTTCAAGTGTAGTTCCTGTATTTGCTCTTATTACTCTTTTATTTTCCATAATATTTCCTTCTTTTCATTCTGATTCTTTATTATACATACAAAAAGGTTAATTGTCAATACAATTAACCTTTTATATAAAATTTTACTGATTTTATAAAAATATATGAGCAACTCCAGATGCTATTATTAAAGATAATACCGTTCTTTGAAACCAAACAATAATTATCTCTTTCATACTTAAAGGAATAGAAGTAGACATAATACAAGGAATCGATGCTGAGAAAAACAAAATAGATGAAATAGAAACAACACCTACAACATAACGTACAATCTCAACTGCTTCTTTTGAAGCAAGAGCTGGTAAAAACATTTCCGCAATTCCTAAAGTAATGGCTTTAGCAGTAAGAAGTGGATCTGGTAATTGAAGAATATAAGTAAAAGGATAAAATATATAAGCTGCTATATCAAATAAGGGCGTATATTTAGCAAGTAATAATCCCAATAGTCCAATAGATAAAATAGAAGGTAAAATAGCCATAGTCATTTTAAAACCATCTAAAAAATTTGTTCCTATGTTTTTAAGTACGGGTTCTGCTTTAGCTGCTCCACTTAAACCTTCTTTTAGAGCATTTTTAAAGATATTTCCTTCTTGTTTTATTTCTATTATTTTTTCATTATTATAATTTAAATCGGATTTTTTAGATAAAGGATACAATCTTACTGTAATTGCAGTTACCATAAAAGTAATTACTAGTGTTGAGAAAAAATAGAAATTCCACATCTCCATTAATCCCAATGTTTTTGCAACTATTATCATAAAAGTAGCACTGACTGTTGAAAACCCAGTAGCAATAATAGCTGCTTCTTTAGCTGAATATTTCCCTTCCATATATACTCTGTTTGTAATTAATAAACCAATAGAATAAGAACCAACAAAAGAAGCAACCGCATCAATTGCCGATCTTCCTGGTGTTTTCCAAATGGGTTTCATTACAGGCTGTAAGAGCACACCAATAAATTCTAAGAGTCCATAATTAATTAGAAAAGCCAAAAATATTGCGCCTATTGGAACAATTAGGCCTACAGATATTACAAGTTTGTCATATAAGAAAGGTACCATTCCTCTTTGGAATAAAAAATCAGGTCCTATTTTTGTAACTGCCATAACAGCCACAAAAAAACCGATTACTTTAGCAAGAGAGAAAATAATAGTAACAGTATCTTTATTCCATTCTTTTTTATAAAAAGGATAAACGGCACCTAAAAAAATGACTATAAGTGCATAATAAGGTAAAACGCTCGACAAGTTAGTTTTGAAAAAACCTACCATATGATCTAAAGGTATAGTTGTTTTCCCATTAAACTCTATTGCAATAAAGAATATAAATATTCCTAGCATACTTAATATAGAAAACTTTAAAATGTTTCCTAAAACAAAAATGTTTTTTTCTTCTGTGTTTTTCATAAATTTGTCTCCTCCAATATTTTATGTTACAATTATATACACAATTAATCTTATTGTCAATACAATTAAATAATATATACCTAGAAGTGAGCTGAAAATGAAAGATTTTGATAAAGTTTGGACCCATGGAAGAATTACTGTTCTAAATAAGAATAATGAAATAGAGGTGCTTGAAAACAGTTTTCTAGCAATAAAAAATAAAAAAATAGTAAAAATAGATAAAATGGAAAATTTGTCAAAATTTACATCTAAAGAAAGTTTTAATGTTGAAAATAGACTGATTTCTACTTCTTTAATAGATTGTCATACGCATTTAGTATATGCAAAATCAAGAGCAAATGAGTTTGAAAAAAGACTCAATGGAGAAACCTATGCCAAAATTGCAGCAGCAGGGGGAGGTATTGTTTCTTCTATTAAAGGCATAAGAGAAAGTAGCTTTGATGAAATCTATGAAAGCAGTGAAAAACGCTTAATTTGTTTAATAAAAGAAGGCGTGACCTGTATTGAGATTAAAACAGGTTATGGGCTTGATACAAAAAGTGAAATTAAAATGTTAGAAGTTATGAAAAAACTTGAAGACAATTATCCCATACATATTGAAAAAACATTTTTAGGTGCCCATGCGGTTCCAAATGAATACAAAAACAATGCAGATGCTTATATTGATTATATTTGCGAAACAATGTTAGATGAGGTTTATAATACAGGACTAATAGATGCAGTTGATGCATATTGTGAACATCTGGCTTTTAGAGTTGAGCAAATTAAAAGAGTTTTTGAAAAAGCAAAAAGTTTAGGATTAAGAGTGAAACTACATGCCGAACAATTCTCATCAATGGGAGCTAGTACTCTTGCATGTGAATACAAAGCATTAAGTGTAGATCATTTAGAATTTACACAAGAAGAAGATATTAAAAGAATGAAAGAAAGTAATACAGTTGCTGTTTTATTGCCAGGTGCGTATTATTTTTTAAGAGAAACCAAAATGCCTGCGATTAATCTTTTTAGAAAATATAAAGTACCAATAGCAATTGCTAGTGATTTAAATCCAGGAACGTCCGCTTTATGTTCTATGCAGTTAATGATGAATATGTCAGCTGTAATATTTTCTTTAAGTGTAAATGAGACATTTTTAGCGGTAACCAAACATGCCTCACAAGCTCTTGGGCTTCAAAAATCAAAAGGAGTTTTAGCACTGGGTTATGATGCTGATTTTTGTATTTGGGATATTGATCATATTAGAGATTTAGTGTGTTCTTTTAGACCAACAGCGCTGCATTCTAGTGTGTATCAAGGAGAAAAAGTTAATGTATAAAAAAGCAAACAAAAACTTATGGAACGGAAGAGTTGATGCTGAAGATAAAGAATTAGGAAAACGTTGGCATGAAAAAATACAATTTATAAATGAGCCCTTTGCAGAAAAAAAAGGTATTTGTCTTTTTTCTTTTGACTGCGATGAGGGTGTTAAAAGAAACAAAGGAAGAATTGGCGCTTCAAAAGCAGGCGATGCTTTGAAAAAAGCCATGGGAAACTTTGCTTATCATTTAGAAAATAAAATTCTTTATGATGCTGGAAAAGTTATTGCAAATGAAAACTTAGAAAAATCTCAAAAAAACTACGCTAAATATCTTAAAAAAATATTAAAAAACAAACACTTTCCTCTTGTTTTAGGAGGAGGGCATGAAACAGCTTATGGAAGTTTTTTGGCTTTACATAAACATCTAAAAGAAGACATCGCAATCATTAATTTTGATGCTCACTTTGATTTGAGAGTAAACAAAGAAGCAACTTCAGGGACTCCTTTTGCACAAATAGCGGCCTTATGTGAAAAAGAAAAAACAAACTTCTCATATATGTGTTTGGGTGTATCAAAAGCGTCTAATACAAAAGCTTTGTATAAAAAAGCAAAAGATTTAAATGTTGTTTATATAGAAGATACAAAAATGAATCTTTTATATTTAGAGCAGATTAAAAAAGACATTGATGTTTTTTTACTAAAACAAAAACATATTTATATAACTATTGATACCGATGTTTTTTCAGCCTATATTTTAGAGGCAGTCTCTGCTCCTGCTTCAAGAGGAATTAGTTTAGAAATTACTTATGAAGTTTTAAGATACTGTTTTAAAAAATATAAAAGCAGAATTAAACTTCTAGATATTACTGAGTTCAATCCCAGTTTTGATGAAAAAACCATAGGGGCTAAAATCATTTCAAGACTGGTTTTTGATATTGTTCATTTAATTGATGAGCATATAGCGTAAAGAAAAGATATTCTTCTTTATGCTTTTTGAATTTGGGCTGTATCTAGTTGTCGTGAAAAAGCTTCTAGGTCTTTTTTCTTTAAATCACCATTGTATAAAATATCTTCTGGATTAATGTCATTGTCATTTATTCCTTTTGGAATAACATCACTGTTTTTTAATATTTCCATGTTTTGATCCAGTTCATCTTCGCTGTAAGCCATTTGCATCTCTGCTGCTATTACAAAAGGAAGTTGTTCTACAACGCGTAGTTTTTTTAAATCTTCTTCTACATTTGCACCTTCTATGGTAATAATAATACGACCTTCTTCATCGTGCATGTGATAATCACAGGCTTCACAGTTTTTTAGGCTTGTTACAACTGCGTCTAGATTCTTTACTAGGGTTTTTACTACGATACTTGAGATATTCATTTTTTTTCCTTTAGGGTAAGATATAATAATTGATGGTTTTACCATCGTTGCTTGTAAAAAGTTCTTTTTCATTGATAAATAAAATATGGTTCAACAACATCTTATTGCCTTTTAATTCAAATAATTCTTTTTTTGTTTTTGTATTAAAAATCAAAATATTGTTTTCTTCATCATGTGCAATAGCAGCAAGTGTTGCACTTGGACTTAAGGCACATGCATATATCAAGAAGTTTACCTTTTTATAAAATGTTTTTCCTTGATTATAAACAACTGCACGTCTGTCTTGACCTGCTGTTAAAATGATATTCTTTTTAATATCTACTTGAAATACATTGTCTAGATTTTGTTTTTCGTAGCTTTTAATAAAAGAGCCTGTACGGCTATTATATACTTTTAAATCACCACTTTCATCTGCAATAATAATTTCATCTTTTTTTTCATTTAAAACAAAATGCGAAAATTTTGATGCAGATATTTGTTTGACATAAATAATTGCTTTTTTATTAATATCGTATAAATAGATTTCATTGGCAAGGCTTGCAAAAATTATTAGATTTTCATTGATAAATTTTGCTTGGGAAATAAATAAACGTTTTTTATCTGATAAAACAGTTGTAATTTTCTTATTTTCATAGATTAAAAGATGTCTTGCTCCTTTAAAACCTTGAGCTAAAAGAAGAATTTTATTTTTGAAAATATCAATTGAGTATATTTTTGAAGGCATATCTTCATCTAAAAAATCCTTTATTTTAGGCATTTTTATTAAACTTTTTATTTTTTTTGAAATCAAATTGTAAGAATAAAGAGTTCCTTTTTCTGTAGAAATATAAAGCATTTTTTTTTCTTTTGTTATATCTGTAACACCAGAATCAAGAGAAAAATGGTAGCTAGGGTTTATATTTTTAGCTTCTAATGAAGACATTAAAAAAAATACAAAAAATATTATTTTCAAGAACTTCATTTTAAACACTTATTTCAATAGCACCAGTAGGACAGGCTTTAATACAATATCCACAAGAAGTACAATCATTATTAATACTAGGCTTAAATAAAGCAATAAAATCAATGGCTTCGTCTAAACAAGGATCCTTGCATGAAAAACACATGGTTTGATTCCATGACAAACATTTTTGAGTATTAATAGTAATTTTTGCTTTAATTGTGTGTTTAAATTCAAGAGAAAGGACTTGTGTAGGGCATACCTTTGCACATTCATCACAGTACGTGCAACCTGCATTCTCAAAATTTAGCGCAGGCGTTTTATCTTTTTGAATGAAAATTATATTTGTAGGACACATATCCTTACATAAACCTTCACAATTATTGCATGCGTTTAAAAAGTTATCTTCTTGATAATAAGGGGGTCGTATAATACTCTCTCGCTTTTTTAAAGCAAGAGAGCTAAATAGCTCTCTTCTATTCATTATTTTTTCAAAGTATCTAAATCTTTAGTTAGCACTTCATGCCATCTTGATTTACTCTCACCATCTTTATTTAAAAAACTGGCTTTAAAATTGTTTTTAACTGCTAGTTTTCCTGTACTTTGAGGTGCATGACATTGAGTACACGAAAATCTTGCTCCTGATAAAGTAGGTATTTCTTGAATAGATACTTCATTTTTCATCACATCAATTGTTTTTTTGAAACCTTCTTTAAGTGAATAACTGTGAGCTGGTCTGAAATTGATAAAATGTGATTTAGGAATAGGGGTTGCTCCCATAGATTCAGCAACAGCTGGATCATGACAACCTACACATGAATTATTCTCAATAGTAATTGGCATTAAACCTTCTGTACTATGTGGAATCATAGGTGGCGCATCTTGAAAGGCTCTTTTAATTTTGTAGCCACTCATAGGTTCACCTGTTCCATACATTGTTTTATCACCAGTAGTTGTATCTTCTGTATAAAGGTTTGTTTTTCTTAAACCTAAAGACTCTTCTTTAACAGTAGAATAGGTTTTATTTGTATCAGTACATCCAGTAATAAAAATAGCTGCTATTGCAGTAAGACCTAAAATTGTATTTCTAAGTTTCATTTTTTTCTCCTTTAAAATTTCTAATTGTAAAATTTAATGCATCGTCATTGCATACTTCAATACATCTTGCACAAGATGTACACTCTCCACTTAAAACAGGTTTTGATTCTTTGTTAATCATAAATAAAACCTGACTCTCAGGACAAACTTCTTTACACTCCATACATGCTGTACATTTCTGCACATCGTGATCAACTTTTATAAGCGAAAACTTAGCATTCAAAGAGTAAAAAGCGCCTAAAGGGCAAATGTGTCCACACCAACCATTTTTTAAAACGAATAAATCGAATAAAAAAATAATTACAATAGCTCCATAACCAAAGCCCATACCAAAAACCAAACCTCTATGTACCATAGAGATGGGCGAGATAAATTCAAAAGCACTAAGGCCTAAAAAATACGAAAGTATTAAACTCAAAAACAAAACAAAATAACGCAAGTTTCTGCTTGCGGGTTGTTTTTTTTGGATTTTATTAAAGCCAAATTTTCTTCTAATATAATTGCTTGCATCAGAGATGATATTAATAGGGCATACCCAAGAACAGAAAGCACGTCCGCCTATGCTTGCATAAAAAAGGGTAATAATTAAAACACCTATTAATAAATCACTGCTTAAAACTGCACCTGCAACTAACATTTGCAAAGCAGCATAAGGATCACTTAAAGGAATAAATCCAAGCAACAAAGAAGAAGATAAATTACCTTGTAAAAAAGTAAATCCCCACGCATTACCTGCAAAATATAAAAACATTAATGACACTTGTAAAGATCTTCTTAAGACGAGATATTTGTATTTTCTAATCATCTAAAAGTCCTTTCATGTCATTTAATGAATCAATTGCAGGTCTATTGCTTATTTTTGTTTTCGTATTAATTTCTTTGGCGTTTTTTAAACGCGCTTCATCTTTCTTGCTCCAAGACTTAATATAATGATCACCTGCTCTTCCTGTTGCTATCTCCCGTGGCAAAATAAAAATGGAAGCTTTTTGTGTGATGCATGCTCTTTCACATAAACCACATCCAGTACATACGTCTGCATGTACAATAGGAACAATAAAAGCATGTTTTCCTGTTCTATCATTTTTTCTATATTCTAAACTTATGGCTTCATTTAAAAGTGGACAGGCACTGTGACAAGCATCACATTGTATGCCCCAAAAAGCAATACATGAATTCTCATCAATAATAGCAAGGCCCATATCAGCGCTGTTAATATCTAAAATTCCATTCTTACTCACCAAACTTTGATCTAAAGCATTGGTTGGGCAAATAGGAACACATGGAATATCAGGACACATATAACAAGGCATGTCTCTTGGGATAAAATAAGGTGTCCCTAAAGGTTTATTGTCCCCTGGTTTTGCCAATAACAAGGTATCGTAAGGACAGGCTTCAACACAAAGCCCGCACTTAATACATGCTGCTAGAAAATCTTTTTCCATCAATGCTCCGGGGGGTCTTAAAATAAGTTTAGAAGCTGTTACTTCATCAACATAAGCACTCCAAACCAAACCTCCAAGGGCAAGTAATCCCGCACTTCGTGCAGATTTTAAGAAAAATTCTCTTCTAGTTATTTCCATCTTTTTACGCTTTATATACTTTTACTGCACATTTTTTAAAGTCAGTTTGTTTTGATTGAGGACAAGTAGCATCCAAACAAACTTTATTAATAAATACTTTTTCATCAAAGAAAGGTACAAATACTAAACCTTTAGGAGGTCTGTTTCTTCCTCTTGTTTCAACCCTTGCTTTTACTCTTCCTCTTCGTGATTCAATCCAAGCTAAACCACCTTGTGTAAGGTTTAGTTTTTTTGCATCATCTGGATTCATATAACATAAAGCTTCTGGAACTGCTCGGTATAATTCAGGAACTCTCATAGTCATTGTTCCTGAATGCCAATGTTCTAAAACTCTACCTGTACTCATCCATAAAGGATATCTYTCATCTGGCATTTCTGGTGCATCCATATAAGGACGTGCAAAGATTTTAGCTTTGTTTTTYAAGCTTKTTTTATYTTTGTTAGTAATACCATTTAAATCTCCATAMGCTAATTTTTTAGCCAATGTTCCATAAAATGCAAAWTCACCRTGATTTGCTTTTGCAGCATAWGGATCRTATTTTGCATTAAATCTCCAYTGCGTTTCTTTWCCATCAACWACTGGCCATTTTAAWCCTCTTACTTTATGGTAAGTATCAAAATCAGCTAAATCATGTCCATGYCCACGTCCRAARTCAGCATATTCTTCAAATAARTATTTTTGAATAAAAAAWCCATAMCCATCAAATACTTTTCCATCAGAACCAAGAACATTTCTTTTATCTCCTGCTCCATCTGTATTGTCATARCCTTTTTGGATAGGATCATTTAAATCCAGTTTAAAAGCTTTTGCATCTTTATTTGCAAATAAAATATCATACATAGTTGTATCATCAGAATAGCCCATTTTATAAGCTTCTGCACGTACATCTTTTAGTTCGCTTCCATTTCTTAATGTCGAAGCTCCCCATAAATCTTTTACAGTAAATCGTTTAGCAAATTCAACCCATTGCCAAGTATCAGACATAGAATCACCTACTGGTAAAACTTGTTGTCTCCAATGTTGGGTTCTTCGTTCAGCATTACCATAAGCTCCCCATTTTTCATAAATCATAGCAGTTGGTAAAATTAAATCAGATACTTTTGCAGAAATTCCTGGATATCCATCTGAACATACGATAAATACATCCATTTCTCTTGCTGCTTTAATCCAATGTTTTGCAGATGCTGTCGTATGGAAAATATTTGTAACAGAAATCCATGCAAATTTTACAAAACCATCTTCAATATCTCTCATGATTTTCATAATATGCTGATTTCCAATACCATTTAAGGTTTTAGAAGGAATTTTCCAAGCTTTTTCAGTAATAGCTCTGTGTTTTGGATTCTTAACCATCATGTCAGCTGGTAATCTATGCGTAAAAGTACCTACTTCTCTTGCAGTTCCACAAGCACTTGGTTGTCCTGTTAATGAAAATGCGCCAGACCCTGGTTTTGCCTGTTTATTTAATAAAAAGTGAACATTATAAGCAAGCGTATTTACCCATGTACCACGTGTATGTTGATTCATTCCCATTGTCCAAAAAGAAACTACTTTTCTTCCTTTTTCAATGTATAAAKCAGCAAGTTCTTTGATTTTTYKCATAAAWTCTTCATCACTCTCATCMGGATTMCCTTTTGARAYTTCWGTTGTATATTCAGCTGTATAAGGRSYTAAGAATTTTTTRTATTCTTCAAAAGAAATTTCCCAGTGTTTWAGACCMGCTGGTTTATTAACCATYACATCRCCTTCTTTGTACCCATAAGGTGCAAGWGCWGGYGCTTCTGCTTTKGAAATAACTTTYTTAGCTTCTTTTTTCATRATTTCTATTTCTAAATCTGTGTATTTATCCATAGATTTTTCTKTGTCWGGRTTTTTCATYCCATAACCAATATTTACAGGACTKGCTGCAAATACAATRTTTTGTTTAACAAAGTCCCAATCAATTGATTCTGGRTGRTTATATACAATTTCTCTTGCAATATAATTCCATAAAGCYAAATCAGAATTRGGTTTAAARATAATTTCCATATCWGCTACATCAGATGTTCTATGTGTATARGTAGTTARGTTAATKATTTTTACWTTAKMMGGATCKGATAATTTTCTATCYGTTACTCTTGACCAYAAAATAGGGTGCATYTCTGCCATATTAGAACCCCAMGWWACWACAGTATCMGTRAKYTCAATATCATCATAACAYCCAGAYGGTTCATCAATTCCAAAGGTTTGATAAAAACCAACAACAGCAGAAGCCATACAATGTCTTGCATTTGGATCAATAGCATTTGATCTAAAWCCTGCTTTCATCATTTTTTGCGCTGCATAACCTTCCATAACAGTATATTGTCCCGATGCAAAGTTCGCAACTGCTTCTGGACCATTCTCTTTTAAGGCTTTTTTAGCGTGGATTTCCATTTCATCAAAAGCTCTTTCCCAAGATACTTCTGCAAAATCTCCTTGTTTATCAAAATCACCATTTTTATTTACTCTTAAAAGTGGTTTTTTTAATCTATCCGCCCCGTACATAATTTTTGCATTAAAATATCCTTTAATACAATTAAGTCCTCTATTAACAGGAGCTGCTGGATCTCCTTTTACTGCAACAATTTTTCCAGCTTTAGTTGCTAACATAATTCCACAACCTGTACCACAAAATCTACATGCAGCTTTATCCCATCTCCAACCTGTTTCAGCCGTATTTGCTTTTGCTTGAAGTTCTAAAGGAACACTCATTCCAATAGCTGCAGCTGCCGATGCTGCTGCCGAACTTTTTAAAAAGTCTCTTCTGTTTAATGCCATACTATCTCCTTTTTGTTCTATATCAAAAATTCTATCACTAAATTGTAACATAAATATTGATTGTAATCAATTTTCTTAAGTTTTAATTAAGACTATTTTTGTCCTATTTCATTATTTTCCACTATTGTCTGTTTTTTAATCAATAGAAAAATCTTAATTATGATAAAATATTTAAAATGTAAGAGGGAAGAAAATGAGTTTTTTTAAATATTTAAAAGCAGTAGCAACAGGACCTAAATCCAACAGAGATTTAGAAAAAGAAGAGTGTTTTGAAGCTATTAAGATGATCTTAGACCAAGAATGTGAGCCTGAGCAAAGTGCTGCTTTTTTAATGTGTTTACGTGTAAAGTTAGAAAGTGATGATGAATTAAAAGGGTGTTTACAAGCGTGTAATACCTATATCAAAAAAGACAATATTCCTGAATCAATTGAAATAGGTTTTTCTTTTGATGGTAAAAAGAAACAAACATATTTATTTCCTCTATACTCAAAAATATTAAAAGACTTTTTTGTTAATAACAAAGAATATAAAAGTTTTGATTTAATTATTTCTGGAGATGAACCACAACCTTCAAATATTGGAATTACCGTTAAAGAATTAATAGAAAAAATCACTTTAGAAGACAATGTTCATTTTTTTGATAGAAAAGACTATTTTAAAGAATTATCAGCACTTACTCCTTTACGGAAAAAACTCTTTATGCGTTCTGTTTTTAATACCGTAGAAAAATTGTTTAATCCAGCCAATTCTAAATATGCACTTACTTCTGCTTTTCATAAACCTTATGTAAGAAAATACAATATGTTGTTTAAAGATAATTATGAAAAATTATTGGTATTAAAAGGCAATGAAGGAAATCCGGAAGTATTTTCAAACTTTAAGTATTGGTTGGAAAAAGATGGCGAGCTTATTGAAGAAAAAGTTCTATTAGAAGACTTTGGAATTTCTTATGAGACAGAATATAAAGCGATTACGCTTGATGATATGTTAAAAGAATTAAATAATCCAAGTGAGGACTTAATGAACTTGGCATATTTAAATGCAGCTATTTTATTGTATGCAACAAATAGAGTTGTTTCAATTAAAGATGGCTATATGCTTTTAAAGAAATAACATGTCTTATTTCCCTATGTTTTATTCTTTAGACAATAAAAATATTTTATTAATAGGCGGTGGTTATATTGCTTATGAGAAACTGGAAAAACTTCTTGATTTTACAAAAAATATTTCTATTATATCTCCTTTATTAAATGATGATATGAAGAATAAAATTAAAGAATATGATTTGCCTTATAAAAAAAACAAATATGAAGTAGGCAATTATAAAAACTATGACATTATAATTGTAGCAGTTGATGATTTTGATGTTCAAAAAAGTATTTATGAAGAAACACGCAATACTTCTTGTTTATGTAATTGTGTGGATTTTGCAAAGTATTGTGATTTTATTTTTCCCTCTTATGTTAAAAAAGAGGACTTAGTTATTGCAATTTCTACTTCAGGTAGCTCACCTGCTTTAGCGAAAGCTCTAAAAGTATATATAAGAAATAAGATCCCTTCAAACATAACAGAGTTTTTAAAAGAAATGAAAAACTTAAGAACTTCGATGCCAAAAGGAAAAGACAGAATGAATTATTTTGAAGAAAAAGTTAAGGAGTATATGAAATCATGGAATTAAAAAATATATTTTTATTTGAAGGTTTAAGCGAAGATACTATTAAATCCATAGAAAACATTTCACGTGTTGAGAAATTAAACAAAGGAAATATTCTTTTTTATGAAGGGGATGAACCTAAGTATTTACATATAGTTCTTCAAGGAACTATTAAATTATATAAAGTAACTTCTAGTGATAAAGAGTTGGTGCTTAAATATTTTCATGAAGATCAAATGATAGGTGAATTTGCAAACTTTGAGAATATGGTTTTTCCTGCCACTACAGAAGCAATGACGCAAGCAGATGTTTTAAAAATTGATTTTGAAGCATTTAAAAAAATAATGTTATCTAATGTGGATATTGTTATGAGAATTCAATCTTCTTTGATAACTAAAATTAAGAACTTGCAGAATATTATTTTTATGAACTTAATTCTAGATACAAAACAAAAAGTTGCTAAGTATATAGTAGATAATAAACAAGATTTTTTTACAACAAAAAATGTATTGATTGCTCAAACGTTGAATATGACACCAGAAACCTTGTCTCGTACGCTAAAAGTCTTTAAAGACAGTGATTTGATTAATATTAGTAAAAAAACGATGAATATTGAGATCTTAAAAACCTATTATATGTAAATAGGTTTATTTAAACCAATTAAGTTCTTTTCTTAAATTAACCACTTCTCCTACTATTATGATAGAAGGACTTTTTGCTTTTTTTGATTGTTCTACAATAGTTTCTAAGCTACCTACTAAAACCTGTTGTTTATCTGTAGTTCCATCTGTAATAATTGCACAGGGATAAGAAGGTGCTTTTCCTATTTCAAGCAATTTGTTTACAATAAGTTGAATATTGTGTAAACCCATTAAAAAAACAATGGTTTCATTTTCAACAAAAGAAGACCAATTAATATTAGCAACATCACTTGAACTTTTTGTATGTCCTGTTACTACTCTAAAAGAAGGGGTAATTCCTCTATGTGTTACAGGAATTCCTGCATAAGCTGGTACTGAAATAGCTGAGGTAATACCTGGTATTATTTCAAATTTTTGACTTCTTTGCACTAAATACAAGGCTTCTTCCGCACCTCTTCCAAATACAAAAGGATCTCCGCCTTTTAATCTTACAACATGTTCATGTTTTAAAGAAGCTTGATAGATGATTTCATTAATTTCATCTTGCGGAACTTTATGATTGTCTTTTTCTTTTCCAACATATACTAATATCACATTTTTTTTTGCATATTCTAATAGTTCAATATTTACCAATCTGTCATAAATAATAATATCCGCTTTTTTTACTAYTTTYAAAGCTTTWACTGTTAATAAATCAATATCTCCAGGACCTGCTCCTGTTAAATATACCATTGTGTATCCTATGTTTTTTTGTATTATAGCCTATTTTTTATACATAKTTTTTGCTAAAATGTTTAAAAAGTAAACAAAAATRCTATTGGAKAAAAWTAAACATTGCTTTTGATCAAGATATAAAAAAATCTTAGTGGTTATAATGAAACATAAATAGAATTTAAATAATTAAGTCAAAAATAATTGACCAAAATATAAATTAATTAAGCAAATTTATAATATGCTTAAGATACAAAGAATATGGAGAATGTGATGTTAATAGATGGACATGGTAGAAAAGTAGATTATTTAAGAGTTTCAGTTACAGAACGCTGTAATTTTAGATGTCAGTACTGCATGCCTGAAAAACCATTTTCATGGGTTCCGAAAGAAAACTTACTTTCCTATGAAGAATTATTTGAGTTTATTAAAGTTGGAATTGATGAAGGAATAAAAAAAGTCCGAATTACAGGAGGAGAACCTCTTTTAAGAACAGGTTTGGATACTTTTTTAAAAATGATTTATGATTATGATCCTAGTATTGATTTGGCTTTAACTACCAATGGTTTTTTATTACCACGTGCGGCACAAGCCTTAAAAGATGCAGGATTAAAAAGAATAAATATTTCACTTGACTCATTAAAAGCAGATGTGGCTGCTAAAATAGCACAAAAAGATGTATTAAAAACGGTGTTAGCAGGAATACAAAAAGCAAAAGACTTGGGTTTTAAGATTAAAATAAATTGTGTTCCTATGAGGGGCTACAATGAAACAGAACTCATTGATATTTTAGATTTTTGTAAAGAAAATGGTTTTGAAGTTCGTTTTATTGAATTTATGGAAAATAAACATGCCCATACAGGTGCAAAAGGTTTAAATTCACAAGCAATACAAGACATAATTGCGAAAAAGTACTCTTTTACGCTGGTTCCAAGAACGGGCCCCTCTCCTTCTCAAGGGTATGCCCTGGATGATGGTTATGTTTTTGGTATTATTGAACCACATAAAAGTGATTTCTGTGAATCCTGTAATAGAATACGATTAACAGCAAGTGGTGTACTAATTCCTTGTTTGTTTTTTGAACAATCTCAAAGTATTAAAGAAGCGATACAAAACAAAGATATTAAAAAAGCAGCAGCAATTTTAAAAGATGTTCTTGCTAATAAACCAGAAAAAAACAATTGGAATGAAGGCAATGAAAACGAAGTTTCATCAAGAGCTTTTTACGAAACGGGGGGATGATTTAACCAGAATTTAAGTTGTCTTAGATATAATATCGCTCCACTAAAATTTAGTGAGATTATATACCTATTAGGAGGTCATTATGGCTTTAGATAAGGACGTAAAAACAAGTATAATTGTTAAGCATCAAAGAAATGAAAAAGATACAGGTTCAAGTGAAGTACAAATTGCAGTTTTAACTAAACAAGTTGCAGTATTAACTGAACATTTAAAAATCAATAAAAAAGATCACTCTTCAAGATTAGGTCTATTAAAAATGGTTGGAAAAAGAAAAAGACTTCTTAAATATTTAAGAAAAACTGATTATACTAAATTTTTAGCACTAGTTGCTGATTTAGGAATCAGAGCTAAATAATTTATTTAGTTTATAAAAAAGCTTACAAGTTTACTTGTAAGCTTTTTTTTTGTAAAAAACAAAATTTAGAAGAAATATTTTTGAGGAATTTTTATATATATTTTAATCTTATGTATTTTTCATGAGTTTAGCTATAATATTATAAATATGAATCAAAAGATATAATTAGGACACAAATGTTATTAACAAAAAAAAGTGAGTATGCACTTCTTTCTCTAGTTTCTATTACGAAAAGTGATAAAGCAAAGAATGTAGATGAACTATCAAAAGAATTAAATATCCCTAAGTCTTTTTTAGCAAAAATAATGCAAAACTTAGCCAAAAATAAAATCGTTATTTCTCAAAGAGGTGTTAACGGTGGTTTTATTTTAGCAAGAGCACACGATGAATTAACTATTTTAGARATTACWACTGCTGCWGAAGAGCGAATTCCTTCTGTTTTTGAGTGTTCTCACTCAATTCATGATTGTCCMACTGATATAGCAAGCWCTTGYACTATCTGGCCTTTATTAAGTAAYCTACAAGGTAAAGTAAATAATTTCTTAGAAGAATTAACGCTTAAAGATCTTACTTCATGAAACTWTTYCAYATYTCACATACRGATTTAGATGGTTACGGTTGYCATATGTTGACGCAAGAACATTTTAAAACAGGAACATTTTTAAATGCTAATTATGGYTTAGAAGTAAAATTGGCAATTAAAAAAGTTTTAGAAGAAATAAAAAATGAAAACAATGAGAGTGTTCTTTTTTTAATTACGGATGTTAATTTAACATCAGGTGAAGCTAAAGATTTAGATAAAGAAGTATCTTCTTTAAATAAAGAAGGCAAAAATATTGAACTTCAGCTTTTAGATCATCATGGAACAGGACAAAAAAGTGCAGATAAATATGACTGGTATTTTTTAGATACCAAAAGATGTGCAACTAAAATTGTTTATGAATATTTGCAAGATAAATTTCAAGCTTTTGATGAAAATGAAAAGAAAATATTAGATCCATTAGTAGCTGCTATTAATGCTGTTGATATTTGGTTAGATGATGAAGTTGATAATTTTGAATTTGGGAAAGTACTTTTAACAATGATTTCAAAGGTGCGAGAAATTAATAATATTCTTTTTGCAAAAGAAAACAGAGACTTTAGAATWTATTTATTAAAAGAAGCKGGAAAATTAATTAAYGAAAAAAATGCAGCYATTRTKTTGGATGARMARRTTTATTTTTTAAAGAAAAARTAYTTACARCARGATRMTRARAAYGATACTATTGATAATTTATCATCWAARTATTTRGTTCATTGTTTAAATAYKANTAAAGNATGATTTAACKCTTTCTTATAAAGGSCATAAAGGGATCTTTACTTATACGCTGGGSGGYATTTCTATTCCWGCAAATGCTTTTTTGAAAGCMAATACWGAYTATGATTTTTTCATTGATATCTCAMGAAAAGGAAATACTTCTTTACGAGCGGATGGMAAAGTRGATGTTTCAATGCTTGCTACTAAACTAGCAAATGGTGGAGGGCATCCGAATGCTTCTGGTTGTAAATTTGATGATTTTAGAGAATCCATTAATTTAAGTGATACAAGARCATTCTTGCAAAATAAATTAGATAAAATCTCTTAGTTAAAAAGACRAAAATAAAGGTATAATAATAAATAATTACYGATATTATTAAGGAGYTAACATGGATTATGAAGAAGCAAGTATCAACTCAAGTGAAACAGAGATTTATAGAATTTTTGAAAATACTAAAACRATTGCTATMATTGGTTGTTCTCCTAAAGAGGAAAAAGATTCTAATARAGTTGCAAGATATTTRCAAAGTGTTGGCTTTAGAATCGTRCCTGTTTACCCAAAAGAAGAACAAATYTTAGGRGAAGATGTTTATAGATCTTTAGCAGATATTCCTTTTAAAATTGATATGGTTAATATTTTTAGAAAAGCAAAAGAAATTGATGTTATCGTAGATATGGCTATTAAAAGAGGTGATATTGATTGCCTTTGGACACAATTAGGTCTTGTTAATAATGAAGCTTGCGAAAGAGCACATGATGCTTCTATTAAAATTGTTCAAGATAAATGTACGAAAATCGAACACTCTAAAATAGTATAAAACTTAGAATAAATCACAACGAGGATTAACCAATAGTTTTAATGTAGCTATTGTTCCTTCTTGTGTGTCTGTTCTGTTTTTTAAATATATCTGAGCTCCCAGCGCATCTGCTGCACTTTTTGCTAAAAACAATCCAAGCCCCGCACCACTTTGTGTACCCACTCTTTTAAAAGGAGCAAATAAATCTATGCTCTCATCAATACCACTTCCATTATCTGTAATTGATATTTCTATTGTATCTTTTCTTTTTTCTAAGCGTATTGAGATGGAACCGTCATCTTGCGTGAATTTAATTGCATTTTGCACAAAGTTTTGTATAATTTGAATTAATAAGGTGGGTTGTATTAGGGTAATATATTTATTAACATTGGCATAAAAAGTAATTGTAATATTTTTCTGTGAACTTAACATTCTATAATCATTGGTTTTTCTTTGCAAAAACTCAACCAAATTTAATTCAATTGGTTTTTCAAACTGTGCACCTTCTTGTCTCCCAATATCTAAAATTGAGCTAATCATAGAGTTCATATCATTGATTTGTTTGATTGATAATTGCAGCGTTTCTTTATATCTTGATATATCTCTGTCTTTTATTAAAGTAACTTCATTTTTTAATTTCATTACAGCTAGAGGTGTTTTTAATTCATGGGCAGCACCTATGAATAACTCTTTTTTAAATTTTACGAAGGTTTGAATTTTATTGGTTAAACCATTAATAGAATCAGCCAAAGGATGAAACTCTTTTGGCAAAGATTGTTTATCAATTTGAGTCATATAATTTTCATTCATTTTTGAAAGTTTGTCATTGATTAATAAAATAGGCTTTAACAAGGTTTTAGATACTGTAACTGCATAAAAGACGACCAAAAATAATCCAAATAAAGAGATAAATAGTAAATTTTGAAATATTTGATTTAACATATGCATATAAGAATTAATATTTTTTGTAATTTTAATAAAATGTTTGTTTTTTARATCAAGGGGATATAAAATYTGTGCAAAATAATCNCTGCCNATTAGAGAATCTACTGTAAGTAACYCTATCTAARTTTTTAATTTGAATCAAATCAATWGTAACRCCAGARCTACGTATTARTAAAAARTTATTGATATCAATTTTAGAGTTTTTRCTTGTTTTTACAATGAGTTYYGCATCATTTAATAAAGAGTTTTGAATGCTTTCATAAATAGTGGATTTMGTATATCCATAAAARAGTAGGGATAAAATAGCAATGAACAGTGAGGTAGCTAAAATCAGTTTTGTATAAAACTGTTTATATATACTTTGATCACTGTTCATAGTTTAAAACTTACGCTTTTGCTTTAGCTTCTTCATCTTTTACTGGGTAACAGAATCTGTAACCTCTTCTTCTAATTGTTTCAATAGTAGAAATATTTAATGGTTTATCCATTTTTTGTCTAATTTGATTAATAGCAACTTCAATTACGTTTGGAGTAACTAATTCAGGCTCTTCCCAAATTGCGTCTAACAATTGTTCTTTAGAAACAATTTGTTCTCTGTGACGTGCTARGTGAGTTAATACTTCAAAAGGTTTCCCTTTTAATTCTATTTCTACACCRTTGTAAGTGATTTTTTCTTCATCTGGATTGATWACTAATTCATCAATTTCAATTACATTMGTTCCACCAAATCTTAATCTTGCTTCTATTCTTGCAAGTAAAATATCGAAATCAAATGGTTTTTTAATATAATCATCTGCACCRGCTCTTAAAGCTTCGATTTCACTTTCTTTRTCATCTCTTGCAGATACAACTACTACAGCTGTTCTTGAAGATCTGTTTTTTACAAGTTTACATAACTCAAT
Source organism: Arcobacter sp. (assembly GCA_002733685.1). Taxonomy (GTDB): domain Bacteria; phylum Campylobacterota; class Campylobacteria; order Campylobacterales; family Arcobacteraceae; genus NORP36. Next base: position 19,157 of record NVWN01000019.1, read on the forward strand.
ACCATCACCATCTGGTAGCATCCAGTCAGTTAATACCAGATCATAGTTTCTGATATCAATAAAATAAACAGCATCTTTATAGTTTTCAGCTGCATCTACTTGATAACCAAAATCACTAAGACCCTCTTGTARTGTTCTGTTTAAWGTAATTTCATCTTCAATAATTAAAATTCTCATTTATATTTCCCTTTATTCTGATTAATCTTATACTTAAATTAAGTTTAAATTTTCCGAATTATAACATAAATTAAAAGAAATTTAAAGGAAAATTAAGCTAAATTTCAAAATTTACTCTAAGAACGATAAAAACGGAGGTATAGGAAAAAATTTATTTGTAAAGTGTCTTATATATTGCATGAAATAAAACAGATAATAATATTATTAAAAAGTAAAAATTAAGCTAAATATTAGTTTATCTCAACTATTTGTTAATATAAAATAGATACAATAACACAATTTAATACTACTAAGGATATTTATGAATAAAAGTGTGATTGGTTTTATAACAGGGCTTACAATWTGTATTGCTTCATTAAACGCMGGGACWGTATATGCAACAGTRAATGGATCTGAAATTACTTCAGAAGATATTGCTTTAGTWATYAGAAACCCAAAGATTAAATTTGATAATTTAGATAAAGTACAAAAAGAYAAATTRTTAAATAAAYTGGTTGATCAAAAATTACTTGCTCAAGAAGCTATAAAAAGTGGAATCAAAAAAAACAGTGAATATAAAATGGCYTTGGCTAARTTAACWGAGAACTTAGCATTAGAATTTTGGGTACAAAAAAAGYTAAAAGAAATAAAARTATCTAAAAAWGAAAAACARCAGTTTTATAATAACAACAAAAATAAGTTTGAAACACCTTTACAATTAAGTGCTTCTCATATTTTAGTTAAAACRCAAGAYGAAGCAAAAGCTTTRATYAAAGAATTAGAYAAAGCTAAAAATAAAAAAGAAACTTTTACTAAMTTAGCAAAAASTAAATCTGTWGGTCCWAGTGGWAAAAATGGTGGAGCTTTAGGYRTATTTACTTTGGAYAAAATGGTTCCTGAATTTGCAAGYGCTGCAAACGCYTTAAAAAARGGAAACTACACAAAAAAATCTGTTAAAACACAATTTGGATATCATGTAATATATTTAGATGATAGAATGCCTGCTGGATTTGTAAAATTTGAGCAAGTAGAAGCTAAAATATCTCAAAATCTTTTAGCAAAAAAGTTTAATGATTTTCTWAAAAACACAGCYGATAGTTTAAGAAAAAAATCAAAGATAGTAATTAAATAAAGGAGACAGATTTGTCTGTATTAGATATTGTAAAACCCGGTGTATTAAGTGGTAGTGAGGCTAAAAAGCTTTTTGATTATGCAAAAGAAAACAATTTYGCAATTCCTGCTGTTAATGTAGTAGGAACTGATTCTGTAAATGCAGTATTAGAAGTAGCAGCTAAAGTTAATTCGCCTATTATTATTCAGTTCTCAAATGGGGGAGCTACATTTTACGCAGGTAAGGGTTTAAAACACAAAGATGCTGGAATTTTAGGTGGGATTGCTGGAGCTATGCATGTACATGCTATGGCAGAAGCTTATGGAGTTCCTGTTATCTTGCATACAGATCATGCTGCTAGAAAATTATTGCCATGGATTGATGGTTTACTAAAAGCTGGGGAAGATTTTTTCGAAAAAAATGGACGTCCTTTATATACTTCACATATGCTTGATTTGAGTGAAGAGCGTTTAGATGAAAATATTGGAACCTGTGTTGAGTATTTCAAACGTATGTCAAAAATCGATATGATGATTGAAATTGAACTGGGAATTACAGGCGGAGAAGAAGATGGTGTGGATAATACAAGTATTGATAATTCTTTRTTATAYACGCAACCAGAAGAAGTATCTTATGCKTATGAAGAATTGTTAAAAGTWAGTAAAAACTTTACAATMGCWGCTTCTTTTGGWAATGTYCATGGGGTTTATAAACCAGGAAATGTWCATTTATCTCCTATTATYTTAGCAAATTCTCAAGCTTTYATAGCTAAGAARTTTTCTACAGCTAAAAATGAAGTAAGTTTTGTTTTTCATGGTGGTTCTGGTTCTGMTATTGAAGAAATAAGAGAAGCTATTTCTTATGGTGTTGTTAAAATGAACATTGATACAGATACMCAATGGGCATTTTGGAAAGGTGTGAAAGAATAYGAGGCWAAAAATAGAGATTATYTACAAGCTCAAATTGGAAACCCMSAWGGHGAAGATAAACCKAATAAATCGTATTAYGAYCCAMGAAAACTTTTAAGAGCAGGTCAAGTWACKTTGATTGARMGWYTAGAAGTTGCTTACAGTGATCTTCAAGGTTTAAACAAAAACTAAAGCAGCGAAAGCTGCTTTTTTAATTTGGATTTGTTACTAAAGCCAAATTATGAAGCTCATATTTTTGCAATAAATCCAATACTTTTATTACTTTTTCATACATCACTTTTTTATCAATTCTTACAATAATGGTTCTGTTTTTATCTTTTATTTCTTTTAGATTATCTTCTAGGGAGTTAAAAGAAACACTTATTCCTTTGATAGCAAGTTTATCTTGACTTACTTCTATAAATATCTCTTCTTGATTCACTTCAAGTTCTTTAGCTTGTGCAGAGGGTAGGGTTAGTTTTAATGCAAACTCTTCTTTTTTAAAAACAGAAGTAAGCATGAAAAATATCAAAAGAATGAATACAATATCAATTATAGGAGTTAAGTCCATTCCCAGTGTTTCTCTTCTTTTCATAAAGAAAGAATCTCTTTTTTTGCTTTTAATTCTATTTCATCAATTAATGCTACAAAATGATTGTAAGAAATATGATGGGGTATGGCTACAATTAAACCAGCAATAGTAGTAATTAAAGCAATTGAGATACCATGAGCAAAAATACTTGGATCCCCTAACCCTTGTGACGTCATTACTTCAAAAGATTTAAAAATCCCATATACTGTTCCCAATAAACCYAATAATGGSGCAATTGAAGCAATATTTTTAATATAAGTWAGGCCWGTTTCTAGTTTTTTTGTATGATATTCAATTTGAATTTCCACAGTAGTGCTTTTRGAAAAATCAATTTTAYTTTTTATTTTTTTAATCATRGTATTTTTWCGWGGAAGYGTTAARAATTTCCAAATWATAATTGTAAAACCAAAAAAATTYAAAACAATAAGAACAGTAACAATAATACCACCCTTATCAATATAGTCTAGTATGTCCATTTTTACTCTTTTATGATAATTTTYATTATTTTAGTATAATAGAGTTAATGAAATGCATAAACTCYCCCAYAGAAAAAATCAAATACAATAATATTGATGTTTATATWAAAMGAGATGATTTATTAGACAAAGARTTTTCKGGAAATAAAGCCAGAAAACTYTATTATTTTTTRCAAAAAGATTTAAGTRYTTATAMCAAAATYRTATCYTACGGTTCMRTTCAGGCGAATTCTTTGTATTCTTTAAGTGCTTTGGCAAAAATGAAGAATTTASMYCTRKAYTATTATGTYTATAAAATTCCTTCTTAYTTGAAAAACAATATTCAAGGAAATTATAAAGAAGCTCTWSKTTTGGGTGCTAATATTATAGAAATTGATTGTGAAAATATAAAAGARTATTTGATRAAAAATATTTTARARRMAGAWGYTWCTGCGCTTTTTATTGATGAAGGKGCCAGAGTAAAAGAAGCACAAGTRGGYATTAAAATACTTGCAGATGAAATTTCATTATGGGCTTTGGAAAATAAGATTAATAATTTAAAGATTGTTTTGCCAAGTGGCACTGGAACTACTTCTTTATTTTTACAAAAATATCTTTCTTTTGAAGTATTAACCTGCGTTTGTGTGGGAGATGAAAAATATTTAAAAGAACAATTTATTTCTTTAAATAAGAATGAAAAAGAACATCCTTTTATTTTGCCTCAAAAGAAAAAATATCACTTTGGAAAACTTTATAAAGAGTTCTATGAAATCTACCAAAATCTTTTAGAACAAACACAGCTTGAATTTGAACTTTTATACGATCCTAGTGCTTGGTTATGTTTAGAAGAATATGCAAAAAAACATGAAAATGAAGCCTATACGTATTTGTATATTCATCAAGGTGGAATACTAGGAAATGAATCAATGTTAGCACGGTATGAAAGAAAATTTCCTAAAAATACAGCTAATAATAAGTAAAACTCATAGTGTTTATAGCTAGCCTTTGACAGTAAATTTACCTATGTTTAGATATAATCACGCTTATGGATAAAAATAATATAATATTAATTGGTTTTATGGGTGTTGGTAAAGGTACTGTTGCACGTGCAATATATGCATTAAAYGGAAGCTTTTGTATTGATACTGACGATGTTATCGAAAGCCTTACKAAAACAAAAATAAAAGAYATTTTTGAAAGTAAGGGMGAAGCGCATTTTAGAGCACTTGAAAAAGACTGYGCTTCGTGGTTAATTAARAGTATWAAYAATACTGTTATTTCAACGGGTGGAGGTTTTTATAAACAAGARCAGCTTAAAGAAATAGGTACAGTTGTTTATTTACAATCTTCTTTTGATGARATATTATACAGAATTAACAGCTCTWMCAATGCACAAAAAAAACTRGAAAAAAGACCTTTATTACARAACTTAGAWGAAGCAAAAAAACTTTTYAATTCTCGTRTTGATGCTTATWCAMAAGTAGCWGATCTTATTATAAATGTTGAAAGAAAAGARCCCAAAGATATTGCTTSYGAAATCTTTTCTAAATTAAGGAAATAAATTGAAAATTATAAATACTAAGGATGCAAACTTTAAAGAAGAATTTGCAAATATCTTAGCTAGGGCTAAAACAGATATCAAAGGTGTTTCCAAAGTGGTTACTTCTATTATTGATGAAATTATAGAAGATGGAAATGAAGCCTTAAAAAAACATATTTTAAAATTTGATAAGTGGGAAGTAAAAGAAGACAAAGATTTAGAAATTTCACAAAAATCTATGTTAGAAGCCTATAATAATATTGATGAAAAACTAAAAGCAGCTTTACATACAGCTTATGACAGAATCAAAGCTTATCATGAAAAACAAATTCCTAAATCATGGTTTGATTTTGAAAAAAACGGAACGATTTTAGGACAAAAAGTAAGTCCAGTAGATCGTGCTGGTTTATATATTCCTGGTGGAAAAGCAGCGTATCCTAGCTCACTTTTAATGAATGCTATTCCTGCTATTGTGGCTGGCGTTGAAGAAATTGTTGTGTGTACTCCAACACCAAATGATGAAATCAATGAATTGTTATTAGCAGCCATGCATATTTGTGATATTAAAAAAGCTTATAAAGTAGGAGGTGCGTCTGCTATTGCTGCTATGGCCTATGGAACTTCTACTATTCCTAAAGTAGATGTTATAACAGGACCTGGAAATATTTTTGTAGCAACAGCTAAAAAACTGGTATTTGGAGAAGTGCATATTGATATGATTGCAGGACCTTCTGAAATTGGAATTTTAGCTGATTCAAGTGCAAAACCTAAATACTTAGCTATTGATTTACTCTCTCAAGCAGAACATGATGAAATGGCAAGTTCTTTATTAATTACTACCGATGAAAATGTGGCAAGAGAAACCTTTAAAGAAATTAAAGAATATTTAAAAACCTTAAAAAGAAAAGAGATTGCACAAAAATCCATTGATGATAGAGGGGCAATTATTGTAGCTTCTTCAATGCAAGAAGCCATTGATTTAATGAATGAAATTGCACCAGAACACTTAGAAATAATGACTCAAAATGCCTTTGAACTCTTACCTAAAATCAAACACGCAGGAGCTATATTTTTGGGTGAGAATACACCTGAACCAATTGGTGATTATATAGCAGGTCCTAATCATACTTTACCAACAGGAAGTACTGCTAAATTTTATTCCCCATTAAATGTAGAAAACTTTTTGAAAAAATCTTCAGTGATTTCTTTTTCAAAAGAAGCTATTAATGAATTGGGTGAAGCCTGTGCACTTTTAGCTGATACAGAAGGTTTAGATGCTCATGCTAAGTCTGTAAGAGCAAGGTTAGAGAAATAAACCAAAGTGGTTTAGATGAAGATAAAAGTAAAGCCTAGCGCTTTATATCAAAACAATTAAATCAATAAGGGTTTATGTGGAAGAGTTAACTTTAGTCAAAGAACAAATTAAAACGTATGTAATAGAATGTGAGGATGAAAAAAGCCTTTATTTATTAGACAAACTAGCAACAGGTAAAATGTTGCGTTCTAAATTAATTTTAAAAATTGCAGGAGTTAGTGAGGCAAGTATCAGATTATGTGCAGTTGTAGAGATGATACATGCTTCTTCATTATTGCATGATGATGTTATTGATGACGCTACAACAAGAAGAGGACAAGCTTCTGTAAATGCACTTTTTGATAATAAAACAGCCATTATGTTTGGAGATGTATTGTATTCAAAAGCATTTGCTGAACTTTCTTTAATGCCAAAAGAAATATCTCACTTAGTAGCAACTGCTGTTACAAAATTAAGTATTGGCGAAATGCTTGATGTTGATTTAACACAAGAGTTTAATACTTCTTATGATAAATACTTAGATATGATTTATAAAAAAACAGCTTCTTTAATAGAAGCAAGTGCCCAAGCAGCTGCAATTCTAAGTGATAAAGATGAAAAAATTTATGCTACTTACGGAAAAAATCTAGGTCTTGCTTTTCAAATGATTGATGATATTTTAGATATTACCCAAGATTCAAAAACACTTGGGAAACCAGCTATGCATGATTTTGAAGAAGGAAAAGTTACTATTCCTTATTTATTACTTCATCGGCGTTTAGAGAATAAAGAAGCACTTGTTTCTTTATATAAAAAACCCTTAGATGAAAAAGATATCACTTGGATTAAAAATAAGATGATAGATACTAAAGCTTTGGAAGATTCTATTTTAATGGCAAAAAAACTGGGAAATGAAGCAATTGAAGCGTTAAAAGATGAAAACTCAAGAGATTTAGTTCTTATTATGAAAGCAATGATTGAGCGTGAATTTTAAACATGAGTTATCTAAGCATTAGTTTCACCCATAAAAATACTGATATTGAAATGAGAGAAAAGCTTGCTTTTCCTGACGAAAGTGCCAGTGAACAATTTTTAAAAAAACTAAAAAATCAAGATTCTATAGATGAAGTTATTTTATTATCAACCTGTAACAGGGTTGAAATTATAGCTTCGGTTTCCAATCTTGCTAAATCACAAGAATATGTTATTAATGCTTTGTCAAACTATTCTAATATTGAATTTGATGAATTATTTGAGCGCGCAGATATTTATGATAATGCAGGTGCTATTCATCATTTGTTTTCTGTTTCTTCTGCTTTGGATTCTTTAGTAATTGGGGAGACTCAAATAGTAGGGCAACTAAAAGATGCGTACAGAATGGCTTTAAATAAAGGCTATTGTGATCAAGGTTTAACAAGAGCCATGAATTACGCTTTTCAATGTTCAGCAGCAGTAAGAAATGCGACTCAATTAGGTACGGGGTCTGTATCTGTGGCTTCAACAGCAGTAGCTAAAGCCAAAACTTTTTTTTCTGAAACTAAAAATATAAAAGCCTTGGTTATAGGTGCTGGTGAAATGAGTGAATTAACCATAAGACATCTTCAAAAATCAGGTTTTTCTGTTGTTTTAGTAAGTAGAAATTTAAAAAAAGCTACCTTGTTAGCTCAAAATTTTGATCAAGAAATAGAAGTTGAATCCTATGATAATATCAATGCTTTATTAAATGATATTCCTTTATTATTTACAGCAACTTCAGCACCTTATCCTATAATCACGCAAGATATGGTAAGAGAGTGTTCTTTTAAACGTTATTGGTTTGATATAGCAGTTCCAAGAGATATTGACAGCATAAAAAGTTCAAATTTAGAAGTTTTTGCAGTAGATGATTTACAAGAAATTGTAAATGAGAATATGAAAATACGTGCAGTAAAAGCAAAAGAAGCCTATACCATAGTAAATAAATATTCTAAAGAATTTTTTACCTGGCTTAAATCTTTGGAAATTGATCCTGTTGTAAAACAAATGTATGTAAAAGCAAATACTGTTATAGAAAAGAAAATTAGCAATGCCATAGCTAAGGGGTATATTGATGCAAAAGATGAAAAAAATATTACCAAACTATGTGAAACAATTTTAAATGAATTTTTGCATGAACCCACAAAACAATTAAAAACAATATCAAAAAGTCTTGAATCGGATGCTGTATTATCAACCGTTCAAAGTATTTTTGCTCTAGACAATAAGAATAATAAAAACAATAAAAAATAGGAACAGTATATGAAATTCTCAAAAATGTTTATTCCAACAACAAAAGAAGCGCCAAAAGATGCAAGTTTAGCATCACACCAATATTTAGTACGTGGTGGTTTTATTAACCAAACAGGATCAGGTATTTATAATTATCTTCCTTTAGGAAAAATTGTTTTAGACAAAATTAGAGCAATTGTAAAAGAAGAAATGGATAAATCGGGCGCAAATGAAGTACAGTTTGGTTTTGTTACCCCTTTAAGTTTTTGGGAACAATCTGGTCGTGCTTCAACTATGGGAAAAGAATTACTGCAATTTTCTGATAGAAAAAAYACAGGATATGTKCTTTCRCCTACWAATGAAGAAACWGCAGTKGATTTAGTAAAAAACAGAATTACTTCTTATAAAAATTTACCTCTTAATTTATATCAAATTTATACTAAGTTTAGAGATGAAGCAAGACCAAGGTTTGGWCTYMTKCGRGGTMGWGARTTTTTAATGAAAGATGCTTATTCTTTTCATGCTTCWAAAGAAGATTTAGTACGTGARTTTCACGTAATGGAAGAAACCTAYAAAAATGTTTTTAMTCGTTTAGGKCTTGATTTTAGAGTAGTAGCAGCTGATTCWGGWGCTATTGGKGGATCTGGTTCAAAAGAATTYATGGTTTTAGCTAATTCAGGAGAAGATACTATTGTTRTTTGTCCTTCTTGTGARTATGGAGCTAATATTGAAGCCGCTAAAAGAACACCTAAAAAACWAGAAAAACTTGAGAGTAAAACATTAGAAAAAGTACATACACCTGCTTTAAAAACAATAGAKGAAGTAAGKGAATTTTTAAACATKGATTCWTATTACACAATGAAAGCGGTTATTAAAAAAGCTATTTTTGAAGAMAAARTAGAAACAGTKGTWTTTTTCATAAGAGGAACAGATAAYTTAGAAGATACAAAAGCAGCAAGTGCAATTGGGGCTTCAGAATTAGAAGATGCGAGTGAAGATGATTTAGAAAAAGCSAATTTAAAAGCWGGTTTTTGTGGAATARTTGATTTTCCAAAAGATGTTAAAGTWGTATTYGAYAAAGAAYTGCAAGGRGATAATAATCTTGTTTGTGGAGCAAATGAAGTAGATTATCACTATAAAAATGTTGATTTAACTTCTCTTGATTTAGATTATGTAGATTTAATTGCTGTACAAGAAGGCGATGCTTGTCCTGCTTGCCAAAGTAAATTAGAATATACAAAAGGAATTGAAGCAGGTCATATTTTTCAATTGGGTTCTAAATACTCACTTGCAATGGATGCTAAATTTTTAGATCAAAATGGAAAAACACAGCCTTTTGAAATGGGATGTTATGGTATTGGTGTTTCAAGACTGGTTGCAGCGGTAATTGAACAAAATCACGATGAAAAAGGTTCAATTTGGACCAAAGAAACGGCTCCTTTTCAAGTAGATGTAATTGTATCTAATGCCAAAAAAGAAGAAGAATTAAATGCTGGCCTTAAAATCTATGAAGAATTAAAAGAGCAGGGTATTGAAACTATTATTGACGACAGAGTAAAAGAGCGATTTGGTTTTAAAATGGGTGATTTTGAGCTTATTGGTTTTCCTTATGCAATTGTAGTAGGRAAAAAACTACAAGATGGTTTGGTTGAATTAGTAAACAGAAGAACACTGGAAAAAGAAGAAGTAAAAATAGAAGAAATAGTTTCTAAAATAAGCAATATTTTAAATAAATAATTATTTTAGATATTTTATTGGCTTTTTTAGTTATAATTCTGCAATTAAAATAAAACAAAAGAGATAAATATGTTAGTATTTACTCCTTATTGTTTTTAAATCAAGGAGTTAGAATGGAAGATTTTTCTGAAGTTTTTGGTATGTATGCACTAAATATTATGTTTGCATTGGCAATTTTTGTGATAGGTAAATTTTTAGCAAGAAAAGTAACAGATATTGTAATTGCACTCTTAGGAAAAAAGAAAGGTGTGGATCAAACCTTACTTAATTTTTTCTCTGGTTTAATGTATTACGCTTTACTTGTAATGGTACTATTGGCTGCATTGGATCAAGTAGGCATTAATACCACTTCTTTCTTAGCAATTATTGGTGCTGCTGGTTTAGCTATTGGGTTAGCACTTAAAGATTCTTTATCTAATTTTGCTTCTGGTGTTATGTTGGTTTTCTTTAAACCTTTTAAAGTTGGAGATGTGGTTAATGCAGGTGGGGTTACTGGAAAAGTAATTCATATTCACTTATTTAATACAGAATTCACAACACCTGATAATCAAAAAATTCTAGTACCTAACTCAGCTATTACAAGTGGAGCTATTACTAATATCAATGCTCACAATAAAAGAAGAGTTGATTTAGTAATTGGAATTGGTTATGACGATGATATCAAAAAAGCAAAAAATATCTTAAATGATATTGTTGAAGCCCATGAAAAAGTTTTAGTAAAAGATGGTATTACCGTAGCAGTTTCTGAACTCGCTGATTCAAGTGTAAACTTTGTAGTAAGAGCTTGGGTTAAAACACCTGATTATTGGGATGTTAAGTTTTATTTAACAGAAGAAATCAAATTACGTTTTGATAAAGAAGGTATTTCTATTCCTTACCCACAAACWGATGTGCATTTATAYAAAAAAGATTAAACTACCTCTTGAATTAAGAGAAATCTTAGCTTATTTACAAGAAGAAGGCTTTAAAGCMGTTCTTGTAGGTGGCTGTGTAAGAGATTTTTTCCTAAAACTTCCMATTAAAGATTACGATATTGAAGTATTTAATATCAAAGACTACGATACSCTTGTAAAAAAACTRGAAAAATTTGGCAAAATAAATCTTGTTGGAAAAAGTTTTGGTATCTTAAAAYTACAAACAAAAAACCATGAATTTGATTTTGCMCTTCCYMGACTTGAAACCAAAAYWGGCWTAGGTCACAAAGGTTTTGATGTMGAAATTAATCCACARCTTTCTTTTAAAGAAGCAAGYCTAAGAAGAGATTTTACTATTAATGCTTTGGGTTATGATTATAATASKGATGAAATCTTGGATTATCATAATGGKCTTRATGATTTAAAAACTAAAACCTTAAAACATATAAATGAAAAAACCTTTGTAGAAGACCCTTTACGAGTATACAGAGCCATACAATTTTGTGCGCGTTTTGAATTTACTTTAGATGAAAAAACTTTTTTATTGTGCAAAACTTTAGTTGATAATAATGTTTTAGAAGAATTACCCAAAGAACGTATATATGATGAGTTTAAAAAGCTCTTTTTAAAAGCGATCAAACCCTCCCTTGGTTTCACACTTTTAAAAGACTTAGGCATGTTAAAATATTATAAAGAATTAGAAGCCTTAATAAGCTGTGAGCAAGATGAAGAATATCATCCAGAAGGCAATGTTTGGATACATACCTTAATGACTTTGGATGAAATGAGCAAGCTTAAAACAGGCGATAATAAAAGAGACTTAATGCTGTTTTTATCCCTTCTTTGCCATGATTTAGGAAAACCTTTTTGTACAAAAGAAATCAATGGCCATATTACTTCTTATAAACATGAAAACCTAGGGATAGCACCTACAATCTCTTTTTTAAATAAACTGCTTGATGATAAAAAACTAATAGAAGAAGTATGTTTGATGGTTAAGTACCACTTACTTCCTTTTGCTTTTTTTAAACAAAATCCAAGCCTAAAAGCTATTAAACGCTTGTCTACTAAAGTTAATATTGAAAACCTGTGTTTTGTATGTTTGGCGGATTGTTTAGGCAGAGATATAAAAGACAAAGAAAAATGTCCCAAAGCCATAGAATATTTGTTAAATGAAGCTAAAAAACTAGACATCCACAATGAACCTTTAAAAAAACTCGTACTTGGAAGAGATTTATTAAAGCTTTCTTTTAAGCCCGGAAAAGCTTTTAAAACTATTTTGGACTTTGCTTATGATTTACAAATTGATGAAAATAAAAATAAAGAAGAAATCATACTAGAAATCCAGAAAAAGTTTAAGGTTTGATAATATAGTTTGGACTTCCATTTACACTGTGATAAACAGTAATTCCATATTTTTTAGCATAATATCGTAAGAGTTGTTTTTGTAATATTGGCTCAATAGAGGGGGTAAACCAAGCATTGTTTGAAATTACAAGCATGTGTTTAACATCCCCTAGATTTTCAAATAAAATATCGTTTGTTGCTTCATAACAAATAGCATTCCTKATGTTTATWCCTTTTATATTAAAATCCGTGGCTTTTGAAGCTTTTAAAAAGTCCTGTGCYCCTTCATAAAAAATATCATTGATATAATTTGCAATAACYTCAGGYAGAGGTACYGCTTCTCCAAAAGGTACYARMACTACYTTGTTWGCAATGATTAGTTTATTCTTTGAAAAATGATAAGAAGARTTGTAATAATTATTRTCTTTTTKRTTTAAAGCGCCAAGCACAATATCTATTTTAGAAGATTGTTCTAATAAAAAATYCATAAGTTCTTYATTTTTATTAAGCACTAAWGGATAAGCAGTTTCAGGTAAAACAATTAAATCATAATTRTGCTCAATTGCATTTAGTATGAGTCTGTTATTAAGAGCTATTATCTCACTTCGTTTATCTTGTTTCCATTTATTTTCTTGTTTGATATTAATTTCTGGCATAAATATTTTAAGATTTACMTCTTCACTWAAAGCAACTTTTTGATCCAGTGCAAAACATAAGGGAAAAAGAAATAAAAYTTTATARTATTTTTTAAAAACAGACAAAATAAGCATAGAAAGAATAATTAAWATAAATGCTTCTTTTTGAATTGAAAAAATAGAATTAACAAATAAAATCTCTGGTTGTAACCAAGAAAAACCAAAGGGATGGACAAAAGATAAAACAAATAAAGCAAAAGCTTTAAAATAAATATTTTCAAATAAAGCCATTAAATAAAAAATAATTGCATAAACAAGCGCAATTCCTAAAATAACAAAGGGTATTAAATAACTTAGCTCATAATGAATAAAAGAAAAACTAAGCCAGTAAAACCATAAAACTCCTATGAAAAATCCAGTAAAAAATAATATCTTTTTAGATGAATTTAAAATGGCAAAAATAGCCAAAAGAGATAAAACGCTGTTTAAATAGATATTTGCATAAGAAAAGTATTCTAAATATAAAGAAGAAGAGAATAATAAAGAAATAAATAAAGCTGTAAAAATGGAAAGAAGAAGGCTTTGCTTTGATTTCATGTATTGTCTTTTTTGCAATATTGTAGCAAAATATTTATGAAATATATGTTTTAAGCTAGTCTAATGTAGTTTTCGATAAAATAATCCACTTTATAAAATACCCAAAGGATTATACATGAATGGAAGTGCAGACTTAATAAGTTCTCTTTTACCCCTAGTTGCGTTATTCGCAATTTTTTACTTTTTAATTATTAGACCACAGCAAAAACAAGCTAAAACTCACAAAGAGATGTTAGCTAATTTAGCTAAAGGTGACAAAGTTGTTACAAGTGGTGGACTTATTGTTGAAATTGTAAAAGTTGAAGATGACTTTTTTTCAGTTAAAAATTCTGACAATTCAGAAATGAAACTTGTTAAAGAATTTGTTTCTAAAAAATTCRACTAATATTTATTTAACTCTTTTTAAAGAGTTAAATTTATCTACTTAATCCAATCTAAGGAAAAAAGATTGAAAATCTTTAATTATAGACTCGTAATATTTATGTTAAGCATTATTTTTGGAATTGTTTTTGCTCTTCCTTCTTTTGTGCAAACTGACTCAGGTAAGAAAATCAATTTAGGATTAGACTTACAAGGTGGATTACACATGTTACTTGGTGTAAATACCCAAGAAGCAGTTGTATCTAAGATAAAAACAATAGCAAGTTCTGTTAAATATTTTACGGATGATGAAGATATTGTTATTGATGAACTAAAATTTACAAAAGAAGTAGTACGATTTGTACTTTTAGATGCGGATGAAAAAATCAAACTGGATGAAATGTTAGGAAAAATAAAAGGTTTAGAGATTAATTTTAATACTGAACTTGAATATGAACTTAACTTAAGTCAAGAAGAGATTGAAATCACTAAAGATTTAGCGGTTAGTCAAGCAGTTGAAACAATAAGAAACAGATTAGATCAATTTGGTTTATCTGAACCTACGGTTGTAAGACAAGGTGCAGTAGACATCGTAGTTGAACTTCCTGGTATTAAAACTCAAGCAGAAGAAAAAGCGGCTAGAGAATTGATTTCTAAACCTTCAAAACTAGAATTAATGTCAGTTGATGAAGACAGAATGGATCAAGTATTTAATATGACAGCTGCACAAGCTTCTGCTTATGGAAATGTTATTTTAGAGCACTCAATAGATCCTACTCAGAAATTTTTAGTAAGAGAAATTCCTATTTTAACAGGCTCACAAGTAATTGATGCAAGTGTCGCTTTTGATCAAGGAAATCAAGCCATTATTAATTTTACACTTAATGCAAGTGGTTCTAGAATTTTTGGAGATTATACTTCTAAAAGTGTTGGAAAGCGTTTAGCTGTTGTTTTAGATGGAAAAGTTTATTCTGCACCTGTAATACGAGAACGTATTGGTGGAGGAAGTGGTCAAATTTCTGGTGGTTTTACTTTAAGTGAAGCAGGTTCAGTAGCAATTGCTCTTCGTTCAGGAGCACTTCCAGCATCTGTTAATTTACTTGAAAAAAGATCAGTAGGACCTTCTTTAGGTGCTGATAGTATTAGAGCTTCAATGATGGCTTTAATTTTTGGATTTTTGCTGGTATTTGTATTTATGATTGTTTATTATGGATATGCTGGAATTATTGCAAATCTTGCACTGGTTACTAATATCTTTATAATTGTTGCAGTTATGGCAATGTTTGGAGCAACCTTGACCCTCCCCGGAATGGCAGGAATTGTATTAACTATTGGTATGGCAGTTGATGCAAATGTTATTATTACTGAGAGAATCAGAGAGTTGTTAAAACAAGGTCTCTCTATTCCTAAAGCAATTGAAGATGGTTATTCAAATGCAATGAGAGCTATTTTAGATGCAAATATTACTACGCTTTTAGTTGCTATAATATTATATGCATATGGAACAGGACCTATTAAAGGGTTTGCTGTAACTATTTCTATTGGTATTTTAGCTTCTATGTTAACAGCTATTTTAGGAACTCATGGTGTTTATGAAGCCTTGGGGCAAAAAATGCAAAAAGACAAAAATTTAAGAAAATGGTTTGGGATTAAATAATGGAAATTTTTAAAAGCGATAAAACATTTGATTTTATGGGAAAAAGATTACCTTTTTTAGGTTTCTCTGCTGTATTAGTTATTATCTCTTTGGTTTTACTTTTAACTAAAGGTTTAAACTACGGAGTTGATTTTGTAGGTGGAACAATTGTTCAAGTTAAATACCAAGAAACAGCACCTATTCAAAATATTAGAGATATTTTAAATAAAACTGAAAATTTTCATAATTCTACGATTACTGAATTTGGAAGTCCTGATGAAGTTGTAATTAAACTTACAAACTCTTCATCAAATCTTGCAAATGATGTAGGTGATGAGATTTCAAAATTACTTGTAAATACAGGTAAGTTTGAAGTAAGACGAGTAGATATGGTAGGTCCTAAAGTAGGAAGCGAATTAAGAGAAAAAGKTCTAATGGCTTTATCTTTATCCCTTCTTGTAATTATGGCTTATGTATCGTTTCGATTTGAGTGGCGTTTTGCTCTTTCTTCTATTTTTGCATTAGTACATGATATTACTATTGCATTAGGAATGATTTCCTTGTTCCAAGTAGAAGTAAACTTAGATATTTTAGCAGCCATTTTGACTATCTTAGGATATTCATTAAATGATACAATTATTGTATTTGATAGAATCAGAGAAGGTGTTAGTACGACCAAAGAAACGGTTTTAGAAAAAGTAGTAAACTTCTCTGTTTCAAAAACGTTATCAAGAACAACTCTTACCTCATTAACAACCTTCTTCGTTGTTTTAACACTGTTCTTATACGGTGGAGAGATTATTCATGGTTTTGCCTTTACAATGCTTGTAGGAGTAATTGTGGGTACTTACTCATCTATATTTGTAGCAGCATCGTTTTTAGTTCAACTAAAATTTTCTTTGACAGATTTTAGAGGAAAAGAAGCCGATAAAGTGAAAAGACAAAAAGAAAAAGATAAGTTGCGAGCTCAGTTCGAACAAGGAACCGTTTAAGCACTTATAACTTTTGAGCTTCTGCGCTAACTCAGCGTTGGAGCTCAAATTTAAATACTCACGTACTAATGTACGCTCCGTTTTAAATTCAAACTCCGCCTTGATTTAACACACAATCTCAAAATTTCTAAGAACTTAAAAATATAATAATCAAAAATAACTTTTTTAAAGATAATTTAAATACAATAAGACAAATGTTTAATTTGAGGAACCTATGTCAAAATATGAATGTGAAGTTTGTAAAGAAAGAGTGTATAAAGATAATAGTAAATGTATTGTACATTGTAATAAGACAGACTTTAAAGAGGAAGATTTAAATTATTTTGAAACATCATTGTCGTCGCTATTATCTACCTCTTCAGGAAGTATTGAATATATTCACTTTCCTAAACAATATAAATTAGAAGAAAAAAACTTTATAAATATAAATGAGTTTACTAACTGTCACTTTTACAACACTATTAAATTATTATCTTTTGAAGGAAACTACTCAAATTGTACTTTTTATAAAAATATAATAATAAATGACAAAATAAATAAATTTGTAAAATGTAATTTTAAATCTGCTATTACAATAATAAAAATATCAGAAGATAAGATATTTATTAACTTGTTTGAAGAATGTAATTTCAATAAGAATAAACATTTTTTATTTAAAAATATAGAATTTACATCTGAAAATAAAATTGAAATTTTATTTAGTAATCTTACAATTATAAATAAAATTTATTTTTCTAATTGTGAGTTTAAAAATGATTTAAAATTAAATAAGCTATTTCATTTGAAAAGACTACATTTTAACGCTTGTCGCTTCTCATCTCGGCTTGAAGTTTTAAATTGTAAAAATATTGACGAATTTAGTTTAAGAAATTCTGTTTTTAAAACATTATCCTTAAGTGATGATGTTGCCAAAGTTAAGATACAGTTTTGTGAAATATATAATGCAAATTTTTATAACACAAGTTTTGATGAATTAGCAGATTTTTATCAAACAAAATTTTTAAATAGTGTTAATTTTGAAAGAACTGATTTTAATAAAATATCTGTATTCAGTGAATGCGAGTTTGATTGTAATGTTGATTTTAAATATGCAAAATTTTTGGGAAAGTCAATTTTTAGAGATACGGTAATAAAAGGTAAATTAAATCTTCGTGATACTATATTTAACGATGAAGCAAACTTCTTAGATATAACTAGTCATTCAAGATGGAATGTTAAAAAACAAAAGTTTATAGGTGAACCACTAGATATAAAGGTAGAGAATAGAGAAACTGCAAGAGTAATTAAGGATTGCTTTGATAAGCAAAATAACATAATTGAAGCGAATAGATTTTATAAATTGGAAATGCAAAAGAGAACTAAAGAATTATTCATCTTACATGAAAATGATAATAGCTTATTTGAAAAGTTTGTATTTATATTTCATAGGCTTTCTTCTAATCATTCTCAAAGTTGGGCATTATCACTTTTTTGGATTATTATAATAAGTTTAGGGTATACATATTATTTTACAGGTAACGAAATATCTGATAATTATTTATTAGTAAAAGAATTTCAATTCACGGAAGTATTTTTCGATTCTAATTTTTCTGAACATAAAGTATTTTATCAACTTTTTTTATTCATTTTAGCTTGGCTAATTTTTCTTTTGTTACTTTTTGATTTTCATATTTCTGGTTTTTTATTTTCTATTACATTAGTAAGTATCGGTATTTATATATTTACAACAGGTGAATATAAGTTATTAGATGTTGTTGACAATATAAATCCTTTTTCAATAATGACAGGAAAAGTTAAATTAACATTAAGTTTATTATTATATAAAACATTTATTGGATATTTACTTTATCAGTTAATCATTTCAATTCGACAAAATACAAGACGAAAGTAGTTTTAGAATTTACACCCAGAGAATGAATCTCCACTCACTAAGTAAGACGTGGAGCGTAAGTTCTGCCTTTGTTGAAACAGAGTGTTTGTTTTCTTCTTTCGAAACAGCCCGAATCT
This sequence comes from Arcobacter sp., assembly GCA_002733685.1. Classification (GTDB taxonomy): domain Bacteria; phylum Campylobacterota; class Campylobacteria; order Campylobacterales; family Arcobacteraceae; genus NORP36. Next base: position 37,685 of record NVWN01000019.1, read on the forward strand.
GTTTGAACGTTAAGAAATGTGCTCTTTAGCACATTTTAGAGAGTTATGCAGGGCAGAAAGAAGAAAACAATAAGGGAAGGTAGCTTTGCTTTCAATAACTTGGCAGTTGCTTCTTTTTGTTTCTTTTTCTGACAATTAAGAAAAAGAAAAAACGAATGCGCCAGCTTTCACGAGCTCTAAAACAAAAATAAATATCAAGTATTCTTTTTAAAGTGGATTACTTCCCCCATAGTTGTAACTCTAAGTAATTAAACAATGGGGACTTCCCCCATCAAAAACCATCAATAATATTTCTATATTATGCCTACACAGTAAATGCATTTTCTTAAAATTCTCTTATCTTCTATGTGATAAAATATATATAAAACCTCCGGAGTTTATTATGAAAGAACTTTTAGAAAAACTTTTCCAAGGAAAAGCTGGAAATATTTTTATTCTTGGCCTTTTCCTTTGCTTCTGCCTTCTTTTATTTATAATAATCTCTTATCGAATTGATATTACTTTTGCAAATAAAATCACAGGAATAGTACTTACTAATGTACTTGTAGGTCGTGTTCCTGCTTTATCTTTTGCTTATGCAGTAGAACTGTCCCATATAGTTGCAATCTCTGTTAATGTACTAATTGAGTTAATTTTAGTTTGTATTATTTATCCTTTATTTGTATTGAGTTTTAATGGTATTTTAAAAATTGAACTCTTAGAGAATTTTTTTAATACTATAAAAACAAAAAAGGAAAAACATCAAAAAAGTTTTGATAAATACGGAAACTTTGGTCTTTTTCTTTTTGTTTTTATTCCTTTTTGGATGACAGGACCAATAGTGGGTGCTATTATTGGGTTTTTAATTGGTCTAAAACATTATACAATCATAAGTGTTGTAGCTTTTTCTACCTTCATTGCCATTAGTTTATGGGGACTTTTTTTACAAGAAATCATAGACTTTTTGTTGGCTTTTGACAGTGAATTTATTTGGTTGGTCTTATTTGTATTATTAAGTATTTTATTAATATACAGGTTTAAAAGATAATCCGATTCTTTATAAGAAAATTATAAATCTCGTCTCTTATTTAAAATAGATGAGCTAATCTCTTTTATCAAAAATTTCAATATAATAAACAAATATATTATTAAAGGAATATCCAAAAATGAAAAAAACACTAATTATAATGATTTTATTAAGCAATTATGCATTTTCTTTTTCTTTCTCTGATTTAACAGACAGTATTGTTAAAGAAGCAAAAGAAGTAGTAAAAACGCAAACAGCATCCTCTTCTTCATTGAGCAATGAAACGATTATCAAAGGTTTGAAAGAAGCTTTAAACAAAGGCGTGACATCTGCTGTTGCAACATTAGGGGCTAATAATGGCTATTTAAATAACGCTGAAGTAAAAATACCTCTTCCCTCAAATTTAGAAAAAGCAAAAGTATTAATTAGTAAAATAGGTGGTGAGTCTTATATTAAGGACTTAGAAAAAGCTATGAATAATGCAGCTACACAAGCAGCACCTAAAACAGCAAAAATATTTAGTGATAGTATTTCTAATATGTCAATAAAAGATGCTTCTAATATTTTAAACGGTAAAGATAATTCTGCAACGACTTATTTTAAAACAAATACAATGGAATCATTAAAAACATTAATCACTCCTATTATAAAAGAAACAATGGCTGCAAATAATGTAGCTTCTTATTATTCTTCTTTTAATTCTTTTTACAAAGAAAATGTAAAATCCTATGTGGATTCAAGCTCACTTACTTCTTATGCTAAAACTTTAGGTGTTGATTCTTATATACCTGGTTCTAGTGATGAATCTTTGGATGAATATATAGTAAATAAAGCCTTAGATGGTCTTTTTTTAATGATAGAAAAAGAAGAAAAACGAATAAGAGAAAACCCAGTTGAACGAACTACTCAAATTTTAAAAGATGTTTTTACTAAAAATTAAAATACTTAGGAGATTCAATGTATAGATGTGCTTGGGCTTGTAAAAATCCCTTGGAAATGAAATATCATGATGAAGAATGGGGTGTAGCTATTCATGATGATAGATTACTTTTCGAAATGTTAATTTTAGAAAGTGCGCAATCTGGTCTTAGTTGGAATACTATTTTGCAAAAAAGAGAGGGTTATATAAAAGCTTTTGATAATTTTGATACAAAAAAAATATCAAAGTACTCTTCGTTGAAAATTGAAGAACTAATCAATGATACGCGTATTGTTAGAAATAAACTAAAAATTAATGCAACAATTACAAATGCTAAAGTGTTTTTAAATATTCAAAAAGAATATGGTAGTTTTGATACATATATTTGGTCATTTTTAGAAGGGGAAACACTTATAAATAAATGGAAAACTGAATCAGAAGTTCCATCTACTAGTGATGAATCTATTAAGATGAGTAAGGATTTAAAAAAAAGAGGCTTTAAATTTGTAGGTCCAACAACTTGTTATGCATATATGCAAGCCATTGGAATGGTGAATGATCACGTAATCTCTTGTTTCAGGTATAAACAAGTAAATTAATTACAGATTTGGAGCTAAATTTTTTTAGCTCAATAAGTCTTTGAATTCTTCAATCTCTTTTAGATTCTCAAAGAGTTCTTCCCCTTCTATCTCATCTTTTAAATTTGGAGATTGCTGTATTGCTATTAATAAATCAGCTATGGCTTCATTGTTATTATGCAGTACAGCATTTGCACACGAACGTTGCCAATAAGCATATCCATATTCTGGATCAATTTCAATGGCTTTATTGCTAAGGTTTAATGCCCATTCATATTCATCCATATCTAAAACAGCATCGGCTTTATAAGCATAAACTTCAGCATCATCTGGATTAATATTTATAATCTCATCATAAATATCAATTTTTGATTGAGGGTTGGTTTCTAGGTTTGAACGCATCCATAAGGAGTGAATGTATTGGGTATTGTAAATTTTGTTTTGATTGTCAAGAATTTTTTCTGATTGTAAGGTCATTTCTTTTTGAAGTTTTTCCATTTTTTCATTGTATTTTTTTGTAATTATATTGAGACGTTCTTCTACAATACTTTCTGTTTTAATTCTAATATCTCGAAAAGAATTCCATCCTGCGAATATTAGTACCGAAGTAGCTGCTGCAATTAAATAAAAAATATTCCCAATGGTATCTGTCATGTACCTTGCCGCACGATCGGTTTGACCTACTTCATTCTTTGTTAATCTTTTTTCAACTTGTATTCGTAGTTTCATATTTTCAATACGTAAATCTTTTAGTTCATCCAAAACATATCGTTCCATTAGGGGTCTTTCCAATATTTCTTTTAAGCCCTGCGCATTTTTTTGTTCTGCATTTAACACAGAAGATAAACATAAAATAGAAACAATAAGAAAAAATTTAAATGATAATTTCATAAGAAACCTTAGTAGCAGAATTTGAATTATTATAACGAATCTATTTAAAAAAATAAAGAGTAAATGACTAAGTTAATAAAAGCCTAAAATATATTATGAGAATGATAAATAATTTACATTTTCAAATGTTTTGGGCTGGTTAATTTATATTATTCTTTAATATTTTGTATGGCTTCTTTTATAGGTTTTACTGGAATATTAATTCCAAAAGCTTTTGTTTTTTGTAAATCAAAGGGCAACCCTGCATTTGGCCATGTAAGAATAATATCTTTTATTTATGAACCTATAAATAATTTGTCAATCATTTGCCCTGCTTGAGATAACAATGGGTATATTGACAAACTAGCACCCAATCTTCCATTACGTCTTTTCTTCCTAATCGAAGTAAGGGTTTAGTGCTATTTACATAGACCATTTTTGCAAAAGGTTTTGCACTCGCATCGTATCATTTGGACTAATAAATAAATCAACCTTATTATTTAATTCTAAAACATATTTTTTGGCAATTATTAGTAGTGTTTTTAAAATATTATGTGTATAAAGGTTGGAACTAAAGAAAATACCACTTAGTGTAAGTTTTAGTAATAGAGAAAAGAGTTTCACCTCATATCTCAAATTATTTATTATGGAATTTTATTACAAGAAATATAATTATGAGCTGAACTTCTTCGCTATAAATAAAAAATAAATTGATTTATGTAAGTTTTTTTATTATAATAGAGAAATAAATATCATGATTAAAGTTTCATGTTAATAATATTTATTATGGAAAATAATTATTATTATGTTATTATTTATATAGTTAGAATCTAAAGGATCTATTATGAAAAAAGCTATTTTACTTGTTTTATTTGTATTTTCACTCTCTTTGTTCGCTCAAGAAAAGTTTATAATTTATACCTATCACAATCATTCGCCTTTTATTAATAGTCAAAACAGTGGTTTATCCTATGATGTTGTTAGGTATTTAAATACACAAGCAAAAGGAAAATACCTTTTTGAATTAAAAGTCATTCCACGTAGCAGATTAAATTATATTTTAAAACCATGGATAAACAAAGACTGCTTGAAAATACGTAAATGTGACGCTAATTGGATGGTTTTATGGGTTAATCACAAGTGGGGCTTTGGTCAAGATTCTTTAAGTAACTTTTCTTGGACAGCACTCTTACAAGACTCAAATGTTATTATCTCTTCAAGTAAAGCAGAATTTTATTATACAAAACCAGAAGACTTAATAGGAAAAAAACTAGCAGGAATGGCAGGTCATAGATATCTTGGAATTGATGATTTGGTGGATTCTGGAAAAATAAAAAGAATTAATGGAAATACAGAAGTTGAGAACTTAAAAGTGGTTTTATCTAAAAGAGTAGATGCTACACTTTTACCTAAATCAACATTTGAATATTATCAAAAAACAAACACAGAATTTAAGAAATTATATGCATCCGATGTGTCTCATCAAGATTATATGAGAAATATTATGACAGTACCTCAAAATAAAGAATTAATTGCCTATTTCAACAGTTTAGATCTAAGTGAAATATTTAAATAGGAAACTTTATGTTTATAAAAAACTTTTTCAAAGATTTAAAAAATACAATAGGGTTTATATTATTTAAAAAGATATTTTTTGGATATATTTTACTYGTTTTGTGTTTTACCTCTTATCAAATATACACACAATATTCTTTTGCTAAGGATATTGTATTAAAGGATTTAATTAATACAGAGAAGTCTTTTTAYAAGGTATTAGCAACAAGTATTTGGCATTTTGATGAAGTYAARATTAAATCAGATGTTGATGCAATTATTTCGGCWAAAACAATTACTGGTATTTCTGTGCTTACTCCACTTAATGAAGTMTTGAGTTTAAAAGGWACKGTTTTAAAAAAACAAAAARAGYATACMAATTTCATTTTTGAGGGAAAAAAAGAAATTGTTTTTTTAGATGATTTACTTTTTCATAAATTTGATTTAATCAATTATGAAAACTCCCCTGATGAAGTCTTAGCAAAAGTAACGTTTTATACGAAAAAGAATGTTATTTTTGAACTTGCAAAAGAAAGTATTTATCTGATTCTTATYAATGCCTTAAGTACCTCTTTTGTTTTGTGGATTTTATTTTTRTATTTTGCAAATAARATTTTAACCATYCCTTTAMGKCAGTTATCAGAAGCCAGTAAAGAACTTMRRATTAAAGAATACAAAGAGATTGAAATAAGTTTAAGTACAGAAAAAAAACATGAATTAAATACGCTTGTAGAGAATTTTAATYTAATGTCRAAAAGARTTAATGAGTCTTATTTAGATTTAAAAGAACTGACWATWGTACAAGAAAAACAAAAAAATGARTTAATWGAAGTGAATAAACATAAAGATRTTTTTTTAGCAAATATGAGTCATGAATTAAAAACKCCTTTAAATTCTATTAATGTTATTTCWTCYGTAATGATGAAAAATAAAARAGATACATTAGATGAAAAACAAGTAAAAAAYYTAGARATTATTAATKCTTGTGGMAATGATTTRTTGTATTTGATTAATGATGTTTTGGATATTTCTAAACTTGAAGCWAAAGAAGTGATTTTGAATTACGARGATTTAARYGTATATGAAAYRATGMSTGAACTYAAMGATATGTTTCTGCCTCAAATTGAAGACAAAGGCCTTACTTTTATTTTTGAAGTGGATGAAAGTATAGATTATATTTATTCTGATAAACAAAGAATTAAACAAATGGTAAAAAACTTACTAAGCAATTCTTTGAAGTTTGTAAAAGAAGGAAGTATCAGTTTACTCGTAAAAGATGCGAAAGACAATATAAAGATATTTGTTAAAGATGAGGGTATTGGTATTGAAGAAAATAAACTAAAGAATATTTTTGATAGATTTAAACAAGTGGATGGAAGTACAAGCAGAAAATATGGAGGTACGGGGCTAGGACTTGCTATTTGTAAAGAAATAGCACTGTTATTAGAAGGTAATATTCATGTTAATAGTAAAATGAATGTAGGAAGTGTTTTTGTTATTACTGTTCCTAAAAAACTAGATGAACTGACAGCTCTTCCACGTATTAAAAAATTAAAAGAAAATAAAACAAAAGAAATACTAAAAACAAAAGATGAGGATATTTTAGTTTTAAACAATGCACCTATAGAATTTTTAAGTTTGATAATTGAACTTAAAAAAGAATCAAATGTAATACAAGTGAATGACTTAAAAGAATTAAAAGAGCTTTGGAATAATAAAAACATTTCTTTAGTCATTATTGATATTTCTAAATTAAATAAAGAAGAATGTGAAATAATAAGTAAGGATTTAAAGAATAAACTTTTTATAATCTATGAGAATGAAATTTTTGATAGTATTAAAAATAAAACCAGTGATTTTATGAAAAAACCAATCAATAAAATTGATTTTATAGATAAAATTGTTGCATTAAAACACTAGATGATTATAGCTATACACTTAAGATAAGGATTAAATATGTTTAATAATGAATTTTTAAAAAAACTTAGTATTTTGTATGTTGAAGATGATGAAATGGCCAGAAATCAGTTAGCAAGAACCTTAAATCGATTATTTAAAAATGTAATACTTGCTAACAATGGTTTTGATGGACTTGAACAATATATTAAAGCAAAAAAAGAGGGTATAAAAATTGATTTAATTTTATCTGATGTAAATATGCCTAAATTAAACGGTCTAGAAATGCTTGAAGAAATAAGAAAAATTGATAATGATATAGCTATTATTTACACCACTGCAAGAACAGAAACAGAGTTTCTTTTGAAAGCCATTGAGTTACATGCCGATCATTATGTGATAAAACCTATACATTTACAAGATGTAATAAATAAAATTGAAAAAGTGTGTGAAAAAAATTATTTAGAAGAATTAATTGAAAGTAAGAACAAAGAATTAAAACAGTATTTAAATATTATTAATAATGTAGCGGCTATTTTAAAAATGGATGGCAGTGGAAAAATCACTTATGCAAATCGCCATTTTTTGGAGCATTTTCAATCTGAAAAAAATGAAGTTATAGGTAAAAGTTTTGAGAATATTATTCATAAAGATATGGCTAAGGGTTTTATTGATTCTATGTGGACAGATATTAAAAAAGATGAAATCTGGAATAAAAATATTAAATACCAAAATAAAGAAAATGACTTTTTTTATATAAATAGTACTGTTTTTAAAGTATATAATGAAAAYAAMATTGAGTATATCAATATCGGTTTTTTATCTACAAAAGAAGTAAATGAAAAAAGAGAATTTCATAAAAAAATTATTGAAAATGTTAAAAACAGTACTAAAGAAATTAAGGAATCAAAAAATGAAGTTCAGAATTTAATAATAGAAAAAGAAAGATATGAATTCCTTATACGTAAACTTAAAAAAAGTATCGAAATTGAGAACCAAAAACATTTAGATGAAAGCAGTCAAATTAAGTTTTATGAGAATGAATTATTAAGTATAGATTCTAGATTAGACCAAAGATTGATAAATAAAAACAAAGAGATAGAAGATAGTATTAATGATGTTAAAAGAGTTAAAGATGAAAAAAAACTCTTATGTCTTGATATTCATAAACTAGAAAGAAAACTAGAAGACAGTTTAACTCTTATTTCTAAATTAGAAAAAAATGAAGAACTGTCTAAGAAAAAAATTGTAGATTTGAAAGATATTTTAGAACACAGAGAAGATCAATTAAAAAAATTAAAACCAGGTATTATGGTTTAATAAACTAGTCTTTTTTATTGGCTAATAAAAATATAAACTTTAAACCAGAAACTATATTTTGTACTTTTATTTTGCCTTGAAAACTTGTTTGCACAATTAGTTTCACCAAATAAAGGCCAGTACCCGTACCTTTTTCTTTATTTGTAAAATAAGGATCAAAGATTTTTTCAATGTTTTTTTCTTTGATTCCTCCTGCATTGTCTTCAAATATTACAACAGTATAATCATCTTTTGTMAGTGCATTAATATGAATTTCTCTGTTTTTTATATCTTTTTCTATAAAAGCATCTTTTGAATTAATAAGAAGATTTAAAAAAACTTGCTCGAGTTCTGTTTCTACCCCATATACTTTTTGATCTGTTATATGGCAATGAATGTTTATGTTATTGTTTTTAAATTGTGAAGATAAAAGTTCTATGGTTTCATCAAAGGCATTTTTTAATAAAAATTCTTTTTTTTCTTTATTGGGACTAAAAAAATTCATAAAACCATTAATAGTATCGTTCATAAAGTGTATTTGTTTTTTTGTATTTATATCAAATTCTTTTACAAAGTCATCATTTATTTCCTTGTATTCATGAGATAGTTTTATATCACTGCAATATAAGGAGATGACATTAAGAGGTTGTTTTAGTTGATGAGATATGACTCCAATCATTTCTCCCATAGTGGCCATTTTTGATTGATGCAGCAAGATTTCGTCTTTTTTATGAAGTTCAAGATCTTGTTGTTTTTGGGAATTAAAAAGATCTATATATACTTTTAATTTTGCAGATAATAAAATATCATCAATGGGTTTTGAAATATATTCAATGGCTCCTAGTTCATAACCTCTTTTTTTGTATTCACTGTTATCAAAAATTCCAGTAATAAAAATAACAGGAATATTTTTTGTTTGTTCTATTCCTCTTATGTATTCTAAAAATTCAAAACCATCAATATCTGGCATTTGAATATCACTTAATATTAAATCAACGGGTTTTTTCATTAATAATTCTATAGCATCTTGAGCATTAAGTGCTGTATAAATGTCTAAGTCAAAACTGTCTTCTATCATCATCTTTAAGCTATAAATATTTTGTTCCACATCGTCAAGTAAAAGAATAGAGAATTTTTCCATTGTATGTCCTTATATTATAATATTATAAAATTATTTAACTTAGTTTCTTCCATTCTTATTTATGAATTAAGAAGGAAACATAAGAGAGTTYATAAATAGTAAAATGAAATAAATAAGGAACTTATTTTAATAGTGTTATTATAAATTACTTCCTTCTTAGAAATTTATTTCTTCTTCTAAAAGAGATGAACTTTTTGAAGATACTTAGTGTTAAATAATTAAGATATAAATAGAAGATAGAAAAAATAAAAGGATTAAGCTTTATGATAAAAAGAGTTAGAGGTAAATATGCGGGAAGAAATAAATCTTCCAAATATAAAGATTTGGTTTTCACTGTTGCGACATCATCTGATTTAAGTCTTGATATAGAAGGTCAGACAAAATTAACCCTAGAAACAATTGAAAATAATTTAAAAGAACTAAATTCCAATAAAGAACAAATATTAAGTGCACAAGTATTTATAGCAAATATGAAAGATAAAAATAAAATGGATGCGATTTGGACACAATGGATAGGAACGAATCCAGACCATTGGCCTCAAAGAGCTTGTTTGGGTGTCAACTTAGAAGGAAATACGCTAATAGAAGTAACGGTTACTGCTGTTACTACTTCTATTATTGAATAGTTTATTTACTTAATGCCATTCTGGAATACAAACCGGCTTTTGTGGTATATCCCACTTCTGTAAATTTTAAGACTTTATTTTTGTCATAAATAAAAGAAGTGGGAAAAGCTTGAATATTAAATTTGCGTGAATAATAAGCATCTTCATCATTTACTACTCTAAAAGATAAGTTATTGTCATCTAAATATTTTTCTATTTCTTTTTTACTGCCTGATTGAACTGCAATAGTTATTACTTCATAATCTTTTGAAAGTGCTTCAATATTGGAAGCTTCAAAGCCGCAAGTAGGACACCATGTAGCCCAAAAATGAACAAGTAGGGGTTTGTCTTTTTTAATAAAATATTTACTGTTATCAAGAAGAGTAAAATGGTTTTCTTCAAGATTATTTTTATTTAAATCAAGTGAACGATAATAACTTAAAGCATTTAAAACGACTGTAAGGACAACAATAAAAATAATGCTCTCTTTAAAATATTTTTTAAATTTGTTTTTCACATTTTGCCTTTTTAGTTGTATTAATGCAATTATATTTTTATATTGTTAAGAATGTGTTAAAAGTTTAAATTTGGTGTTAGATTGAAGAGAATATCTTCGTTCATGATACAAAAAAGTATCATGAAACGAAGAAGAGTAGTTATTTTGTTTTTAATTCAGATTGTAAACCTCTATAAAGACTATAGGTCATAATTAATAAAATGACAGTAAAAGGCAAGGCTGTCGCAATTGAACCTGCTTGTAGGGCACTTAATGCATCTGCACCACCTGCGTATAAGAGTGCAATAGCAACAAAACCTTCCGTAAGAGCCCAAAAGATTCGTTGAGTTACGGGAGCATCTTGTTTTCCTCCTGCTGTAATACTGTCAATTACTAAAGACCCAGAATCAGATGAGGTTACAAAAAACACAATTACTAAAAAGATTGCAATAAAAGAGGTAATACTTGAAAAAGGAAGATTTTCTAACATTTGAAACATTGCTAAGGATTTATCAGTGATTCCATTAGCTAAAGAACCTACATTTCCAATTACTTGATCAAGTGCGGTTAATCCAAAAGTACTCATCCAAATTGCAGTTACAATAGTAGGAATTAATAAAACAGCAATTAAAAACTCTCTTACTGTTCTACCTTTTGAAACTCTTGCAATAAACATTCCTACAAAAGGAGACCAAGCTATCCACCATGCCCAATAAAATACTGTCCAACCATGATACCATTCGCTATCTTCTCGTCCAACAAAATTACTTAAAACGAAAATATTACTAGCATAATCACTAAGTGTTGTACCCACTCCTGTGATGATTAATAAAGTAGGGCCAACAAGAATAATAAAAACAACAAGTATTAAAGCAAGAATAATATTAAATTTACTTAATACTTTAATCCCGCCTTCTAAACCACGTACCACTGAAATAACAGCTAAAGCAGTAATTGCTAAAATAATGTAGATTTCAGTGTTTACTCCTTTTTCAATACCAAATAAAAAATTAAGACCAGAAGAAACTTGTTGCGCTCCTAATCCTAAAGAAGTTGCAAGTCCAAAAATAGTTGCAAATACGGCAAGTATATCTATTATATGACCAGGCCAACCCCAAATTCGCTCTTTTAATAAAGGATAAAAAACTGATCTCATTGTCAAAGGAAGTTTTTTATTATACGAAAAGAATGCCAACGCTAATCCCACTACTGCATATATTGCCCAAGGATGTAAACCCCAGTGAAACATAGTAGCAGCCATTGCTAATTCTTTTGCTTCAGGAGTATTTGGAAGCACATTTAAGGGCGTATGCCACCATGAGGTATAATAAGCTACTGGTTCAGCAACCGACCAATACATAAGCCCAATTCCCATACCTGCAGCAAAAAGCATAGAAAACCATGAAAATCTTGAGAATTCAGGTTTTGCGTCCTCTCCTCCAAGTCGTATTTTACCAACAGGTAAAACAATTAATGCCAAACAAAACACTACAAAAATGTTTCCTGATAACATAAATAACCAATCAAAATTATTGATTGACCACCATTTAGCTCCATCTAATATTTCTTTTGCTTCTTTGGGAGAAGCAATAGTACCTATTACAAATACTAAAATTAATATAGCACTTATAATAAATACCGGATTATGCATATCAAGACCAAACTTTCTAATATTGTCCTGGCCAAGCCTGTACTTTATATTTTTTTCTTCCATTATTTCTCCATTTTTGTCTAGTTTATATATATAAAATAACATAAAAAACTTTATATAAAATATAAATATAAATATAAAATATGAAAGGAAAATGTTAAAAGATTATTAAAAGAAATAAAACTTAAAAGCCCTTAGAGTTAAAAGATATTGATTTAATATTCAAGTTAGGGTGCTGTTTTTATTTGTGAAGAATTAAATATTCTCTAGGCTTTATTTATATATAATATCATCAATATAAATATACGAAGGTTTGATAAAAAAAGGATGGATTTTAGTGGAACATAAAATATTTAAGAATAAAAATTTTCCTTTTGTAGAGTTACGTTATGCCCAAGTGGTAAGAGGATGTTCTAAAAGCCATACCCATGAGCTTATTACTATAATTGCTATTAAAGAAGGAAAAGTAAATTTAATTTTAAATAAAAAAGAAGAAATACTAAATAATAAATCAATAGCATTTTTGAATCCCAATATGGCTCATTGTATAGAGGTACTTGATAAAAAATCCTTAGGAGATTATGTGCTTCATTTAGATAAAACTTGGTGTGCAAAACTTCAAAAAGAATTATTCTCTAATGATGAATATCTTCCTTTGCAAAAAGTTTTACTTAATACAAAAAATATTAACAAGGACTTCATTATTCTTTGTGAAAAACTACTAAGTACGGATTCTTCTTTAGAAAAAGAACGTGACCTTATTGTTTTTATGAAGACATTATTCTTAGATTTTTTGTCTGTTTCAAAACCTAAAAAAAATCACATAACAAGTAAAGCACAAAAAATAAAAGATTATCTTGATGAAAATACAGAAGATAACTTATCCTTAAAAGAGCTTTCTTTGGAGTTTTTGATTAGTGAAGTTCATATAATACGCTTGTTTAAAAAAGAATTTGATTTAAGCATTCATTCTTATCTCTTGAATAAAAAAGTACATAAAGCAAGAGAGCTTTTAGGAAGTAAAGAAACGATCTTAAATATCGCTTTGCAAAGTGGGTTTTATGATCAAAGCCATTTAAATAAAGCCTTTAAACGTGTTTTTTCACTTACACCTAAAGAATATCAAGACAATATATTAAAATGTTAATTTCATACAATACTTAAAAAAGTAATTTTTATATAATACTTCAAAATAAGATTTTGGAGAATATATGCGAGAGACAAAATTAGGAATAGCAGCAGGACTTTTTACGATACTTGCATGGGCATCTGCTGGAATATTTATAAACTTATTAGATACTTTACCTATATTGTTAATTGTATCTATACGCTTGAGTGTTTCTTTATTTGCACTTTTTTTTATAGTATTTTTTTTAAAGAAAAATATTCGTAAGTATTTAAGTGAACTAAACAATTACAGAACATGGTTATTGGGTTTTGTATTGTTTTTATGTTATTTATTTGGAACGCTTGCCTTTGCTTTAGCGCCTGTAGGAGAAGTTACTATTCTTATGACCACTTCTCCTTTATTTGTTATTTTATATAAATACTTAAGAAAAGAAAAAATCACAGTTTTTGAAATTATTGGTGTAATACTTGCTTTTTTAGGAGTATTATTAATTACTTTTAATGAAATTACTTTTAAAGATTTTTTTGCTTCTTCTAGACTTTTAGGAAATGCACTTGCTCTTTTTGTTTCTTTGTTATTTGCTTTGTATGCAATTATTTATAAAACTATGAATGAAAAAAATGAAGCCCCTCATTCTTTTAGTATTGCTTTTGCTACTTTTTTTATGGGAATAGTATTACTGCTTTTTTTTATAGACACTTTTATGCAGAATAATCTAGGTACTTTATCAAACTCGAATGTTGTATATTTACTTGCTATTTCAATATTTTCAACTGCTCTTCCTACTATTACTTATAGCCTTGCCTCAAAATATTTAAAACCCATACAAACAACAAGTATTTTATTATTGGAGCCTTTTATTGCAATAGTATTGGCCGTGATATTTATTAAAGAAATTCCAAGTGTTTTTATTGTGCCAGGCTTTGTTTTTATTTTATTGGGTTTATTTTTTATTATAAAAAATAAAAAAGAGAAAGCTTAAGAATATTTTTAATACTTCTTGTGATGTGAAATAATGAAATTTAACTATTCCAAAAGAAGGATATAAATGTTAGAATAAAATAAAAAAGGATAAAACAATTGACTTATATCGTTCCTAATACTTTTATAGAAAATAAAGATACTAAGCTAAAATCAATAGATAATTTATATTATTTAGATTACAGTACACAAAAAAAGAATGATTTTATTTCTTTTAGAACTACCATGCATTGTTTTATTGTTCTGCTAGAGGGTTCAAAAGTAATACATTTTAAAGATCAAGATTTTGCTGTTGAAGAAAATGAAGTATGTTTTTTAACACAAAATAACTATTTTATGAGTGAAAGACTGGCTAAGAATGATCAGTATAAATCCCTTGTAATATATTTTGATGATACATTTGTTTTTGAATTTCTAAAAAAATATAAGATTGAAGTCACTTCTAGTAAAGAAAAAGATATTGTAAAAGTGAAGAGCTTAAATGATAAATTCTTAAAAAACAGCATTGACGTTTTGCAAGAGTATGTTAAACAAAACTTAGATGAAAATATTTTAAAACTTAAAATAGAAGAAATTATTTTACACAGCCTTAGAACAAATAAAATGGCTTTTTTGGCGTATTTAAATGCAATAAAACTTAGCAGTGGAAGTAGAAATAAGTTTATTCTTGAATCCAATCTTGATTTAATTCAAAATCTTAATGATATGTGTAAACTGGTAAGAATGAGTCCCAATCAACTAAGAAACTATATTAAACAAGAATATAAATTAAGTCCAAAAGTATGGTTAGATAAAAAGAGATTAGAACAAGCTTCTATGATGTTAAAAAATACGGATAAAACAATAAGCCAAATAGCAAGCGATATTGGTTACTCCACAGTATCTTGGTTTATTTCTCAATTTAAAAAACACTACAGTATTACTCCTAAAGAATTCCGATATAAAACGTAAGTTTTCTTGTACTTTTAGATTTTTCTTTTTTGTATTATGTCCTTACGTAAACAAAAAGGAACAATATGAACGTAAAATTTAAAAAAYTAATTTTAGGRCTTKCTCTTACAATATGTAGCTCAAGTATYTTTGCAGAAGGTTTTACTTTAAAAAGTAAAGATTTAAGAGGTCAAACCTCAATGAAACAGGTATTTAATGGTTTTGGATGTAAAGGGGATAATATTTCTCCTCAATTGTCATGGGAAAATGCACCTAAAGGAACTAAAAGTTTTGCTATTACTATGTATGACAAAGACGCTCCTACTGGAAGTGGTTGGTGGCATTGGTTGGTTTTTGACATTGAAAAAAATATAAATAATGTAGATACAAATGCGAGTGMAAMAAATACTCTTCCACAAAATAGTATAGAAAGYAAAAATGATTACAGCACTACTAMTTTTGGTGGTTCTTGTCCTCCWAAAGGAGATAAAACGCATATGTACCTAACTACTATTCATGCACTTGATGTAGATACCTTAGGTTTAGATAATAAAGCTAGTCCTGCTTTAGTTGGTTATATGATTAATGCCCACACACTTAAAAAAAGCTCACTTGTGACATATTACAAACGATAAATTCTATTAAAGAAGAGTATAAGAGGATATGAGACTTTGTTTCTTTTATTCTTTTATCTCTTTATTTTTAGACAATACTTCTATTTAATTCTACTCTTTTTTTAAATGTACAAATTATCCTATTTAATGTAGAAAAATGCTATTTTTATTCTCTCTTAACTTTCCTATACTTTTACAGACAGAAAGAAAGGAAGAAAATGAAACATCAAAAAGCACAGGAACTTGAAGTTCTTGAATGGTTAAATACAAAAGAGGACATTAGCCTTGAAAAACTAAAAGGCAAAATCGTTCTTATTTATGTATTTCAAATGTTATGTCCTGCTTGTGTATCTCACAGTATTCCCCAAAGTAAAAAACTTTTCAAAAGGTTTTTAAATGAAGAAATAGTTATTTTGGGTTTGCACAGTGTTTTTGAACATCATGAGGTGATGAGTCCTAAAGCACTAAAAGTTTTTGTAGATGAAAATGATATAAAYTTTCCTGTAGCKATWGACTTGAGTGTAGAAAAAGATTTTATGCCAGCAACAATGAAAAAATATAATATGCAAGGCACMCCAACATTACTTATTATTGATCAAGAAAGTAAAATAAGAATGCACGCTTTTGGTTTAGTTAATGAGCTTGATATTGGTTTATTACTTGGAAAATTATTAGAAGAAAAAAAGGATTAAAATGAAAAATATAATGAAAAAGAGCTTAAGTACTTTATTGATAGCAGGAAGCATAATAATGCATGCAAATGATGATTTTAAAATCAAAGAAGCAAAGGTTGAATATATTAAAGCTCTTGATTTATTGGTTTTTTCGCAAAAAGTGGTAGGAAAAGCAGGAAATACGACACCTGATCTTAATGGAGCATTAAATGGAGCAAGTGTTTTAGGCTATGTTTTTCCTACAAGTTTAAAATCAACAGATGTTGGTTTTAATGCTACACAAGGAATAGTAGCCCTTGCACTTACGAGCCATCCTGATTTTGATGATACTCCTCTTTGGGATGAAAACAATGATAAAAACTTTAAAAATGATGGAAAAGTATGGCATCCCCATTGGGTTGTTTTAGTAGAAGATAAATCTTTGGAGGGTGGATTAAAAGTAAAAGAATTTAAAAAAGCGAATAAAGAAGTGATTTTACCTCCMACGAATCCTGGAATGCCAATGTAYATGGATTCTCCTGGTTTTTCTGTAGTAATACAAAATGATACRATTAAAGCCTTAGTTCCRGCAAATAGAGTGAATAATAAGATMGATTTTTCTTATGATGCTGTTTCTGTTTTAATGAAAGTAAATACCAGTAAAGAGGTASCCTTGCTTGGAGTGTATAAAGTATACTCTGTTTTAGATGGTGCACTTAATTTGAAAAATAAAGTGACAAACGYTAAATAAATATATGTTTWNTCCTCTTTWAANGAGGAWAAAACTTAGRTATAAATYTTTAGATTATTTGCTCKAAATTCTTTTGGACAAAGTTTTGTATGRTTTTTRAAAAATCTTGARAAATAMGAAGCATCAAAATAACCAAGTGMTTCTGCTATMTCTTTYACAGATTCTTGACTGAAAATWAGYTCTCTTTTTGCTTCTACAATTAATCTTTCACTTATTAAATCTGAMACTGTTTTATTGATATTRTTYTGWATAATCTCATTTAATCTTTTGGTYGTAAGATCAAATTTTTTGGCATAAAAWGAWGCRCTTTTTTCTTCTTTRTAATGTTGMTCAATGAGTATTTTKAGATTTTCTACACGTKYATCTGTATTYRAACTTTTTGCTATATTTGTTTTTGATTTKATWATATATTTYAAAAAAGAAGARAAAAGATGAGAAAGAAGTAAAAAATCATCATTRTTAAGATATTCTTCTTTAATCATYTCAACCAATAARGTCAAATTCTTTTTTGTTTTATTRCAAATATTAATRGAAGATTCTACATTGTTATTAAATAARTTGTTAATGATTTTATCATCATGAAAAAACTCTTTTGAAAAATTAAATATATAWCCATCGTATTCATTATTAAARTTATTTAAATGCCATTTATGRACTTGTGAGGGTTTTATTAAATACACCAAATCTYTTTTTARTTCATATTCTTCRAAATCTATGCAGTGTTTTCCCTCTCCTTTAGTAATAAAAATRAGTTGRTAAAAATCATGYCTGCATTCTTTRAAWATATTATTCTTATATTCATCTTTTATATAAAACAATTCAAATTGTTTATTACATTCTAACTTTTTATATAAAATACTCATTGCAAAACCTTTGTTTTTTTTCTTTTCTCAATTATACACAAAGAGAATAAAATTTTAGAAGTAATACTTATTTTAGTATTATTTTTTATTACTGTTTGTTTAGTTTTAAAATCTTTTAATCTTAGTTGATTTATAATAGATGCACAGTTAGGAGTAATATTATGAGTAATAATATTTGTGAGGTTTGCAATAAACGTTTTGGAAATAGGTTTTTTAATAAAACCTTGAATAAATGTGTTTATCATGCAAAAAAAGTTACCCAAAAAGACGATTATACATGGGATGATCATTTTTCTTCAAAACTTTATTCTCACAGTTTAAAACTCTTTTTTAATAATTCTAAAAAAGCATTTATTTATTTTTATATCTTTGTTTTTCTTCTTATATTTATTGCTATTTTTCAATACAGTTTTTTAAGTGCCAGTGACCAAAACATTTTAAGTCCTTCTTTTTTAACTCCTTTTTTAGTCCATTTTTTCAAAGCTTTAGGGATTGTACTTATAAGCGCATCATGTATATATTTATTATTAAAAATTACGCTCAAACGGTTTTTACTTATAATAATTTTGGCTTTTATATTTTTATATTTTTGGTGGACATCTGATGTGTTTTTGCTTTTACTCATAAAAATTTTAAATCCTTTTACTATTGTTGAAAATCCTTTTAATTTGATATACAAAATCATACTTTTTTACCCTCTGTATAAAATATTAAAATACATGCTTAAAACGAAAGCATAAAAGAATATTTTTAGGCGCATACAGGCTTTTATTGTTAGCTTTGAGCTTCTTATATAATGGCTTTTTTATGCATATTTAGATACTATGGCAAATTAATAAAACAAACAAAGGATACACATGGATTGGGGTAAAGTTACGTATATATTCTTTTCACTAATGTCACTAACAACAACAGCAGGTTTTTTATATGAGCCACACGCTGTTCCTCTYTTTATAGCAGCTTCGGTTAATATYATWTCTACCATTTTAAAAATTGGTGTTAGAAATTTATTGGCGGCTGAGTTATTGGCAAGTTCACTGGTGGCGGATCTTCACTTGATTCCTGCATTCATGGCCTTAGTATTTATGGGWGATGAAAGATTAGCAATGGCTTTAGCTATTGGSGCAGTGGTTGCSAATMTTTTTTCAATTGCTTTRGCATTAATWGARAGTTCAAAAAGCGAAGATAAGGAAGAGTACTAATGGAGTATAATCCACGATTAGTTGAGAAAAAATGGCAAGAATATTGGGAYAAAAATGATTCTTTTGAGCCATCAGATGATAAAAGTAAAGAAAAAAAATTCATATTAAGTATGTTTCCTTATCCAAGTGGACGTATTCACATGGGACATGTAAGAAATTACTGTCTTGGAGATGCTTTTGCACGATATTTTAGAAAAAAAGATTTTAATGTTTTACACCCAATTGGTTGGGACAGTTTTGGAATGCCCGCTGAAAATGCAGCAATAAAACACAAGTCTCATCCTAAAAAATGGACCTATGAAAATATTGATTATATGAGAAATGAACTAAAAGGTCTGGGCCTTTCTTTTTCAAAAAATCAAGAATTTGCTACTTCTGATCCTTTGTATACGAAATGGGAACAAGAATTTATTATYAATATGTTTGATGATGGTTTATTGTACAGAAAATCTACTACTGTTAATTGGTGTGAAGAATGCCATACTGTTTTAGCAAACGAACAAGTAGAAGATGGAGCTTGTTGGCGATGTGATACAATAGTTACTCAAAAAGAAATGCCAGGGTATTATTTAAATATTACGGATTATTCACAAGTTTTATTGGATGATTTAAAAACAYTKGAAGGACAATGGCCTTCAAAAGTTTTAACCATGCAAGAAAATTGGATTGGYAGAAGTGAAGGYTTAGAATTTGATTTAYTTTTAAGYTCTTCTAGYAAAACAAAACTGGATGCTAARTTTGATAATTTTACTGTRTTTACWACYAGACCAGATACTATTTATGGMGTAACATAYTCTGCTTTAGCACCTGAGCATGMAATTGTTGAATATATAATTAACAATAAATTATTAAGTGAAGAYAAAATWGCWCAAATTAAAGCTATGAGAAAAGTAAGYGAGAGAGATAGAGCTATWCAAGATAAAGAAGGTCTTTCTTTAGAAATTACTGTWATTCATCCAATWACAGGKGARRATATTCCTGTATGGGTWGCWAATTTTGTTTTAGCATCTTATGGTGGAGGCGCTGTWATGGCTGTACCTGCTCATGATCAAAGAGATTATGAATTTGCAAAACAATACRATTTACCWCTAAAACAAGTTATTGCAGGYCCTGCTGGCATTGAACATAATATGAGTGAAGCRTATACAAAAGAGGGTGAATTAATTAATTCAGAATCTTTTAATGGTTTGAAAATAAATAAAGCAAAAAAAGCWGTTATTTATCATTTTGAGAAAAACTCTTTAGGGAAAAAACARGTTAATTATAAAYTAAGAGACTGGGGAATTTCAAGACAAAGATATTGGGGAGCACCTATTCCTTTTGTACATTGTRACTCTTGTGGTTTAGTGCCTGAAAAAATCGAAAACTTACCTATTTCTTTACCTGATGATGTAGAAATTACGGGCGAAGGTAATCCTTTAGATACTCATCCTACGTGGAAACATACWWCKTGTCCTAAGTGTGATAAACCTGCGCTTCGTGAAACAGATACTTTAGATACTTTTGTTCAATCTTCTTGGTATTTTTTRCGTTATGCMACSTCTCATAAAAAATGGGAAAAAGAAGGTATTTCWAAAGAAGATACVSARTATTGGATGGATGTAGATCAATATATTGGTGGAATAGAACATGCCATTTTACATCTTTTRTATGCACGATTTTTTACAAAAATTCTAAATAAAATGGGATATACAAAATCYACTGAACCTTTTAAAAAACTATTAACACAAGGAATGGTTTTAAAAGATGGGGCTAAGATGAGTAAATCTAAAGGGAATGTAGTTGATCCTTCTTCTATTATTGAAAAATATGGAGCAGATACTGCACGTTTATTTATGATGTTTGCAGCACCTCCTACTAAAGAGTTAGAATGGAATGATTCTGCTGTTGAAGGTTCTTTTAGGTTTATAAAACGTTTTGCAAGTAAATCAAATGAAGCGCAAGGTGTTAGTATTCCTGAACTTTTAAACATCAAACACGATGCTTTAAATAAAGATGAAAAAGAAGCACGAAAAAAAGTATATCTTGCTTTACAAAAAGCACAAGATGTTTATACTAMAACCTATACCTTTAATACACTAATTGCWGCTTCAATGGAAGCATTAAATGCTTTRRGCTCWCARAATAACAAAGTAGTTTGGGCAGAAGCTTATTATATTTTAAGCAATATTYTWGAGCCAATTATTCCTCATATTTGTTGTGARATTGCAGATAATTTATTTGAATTAAAAAACTTTGATGTTARTTTAGAAGTTAAAGAYGAAGTTTTTGTTCAAGATGTATTTATTTTAGCWGTAACCATTAATGGYAAAAAAAGATGTGARATTGAAGTAAMCCCARGTGCTTCTAAAGAAGAAATTCTTACACTTGCAAAAATYGCAAGTAAAAAATGGCTTGAAGATAAAGAGCTTATAAAAGAAATTTTGGTTCCAAATAAATTAGTTAACTTAGTAATAAAAGGATAGAGTTTGATGAAAAGTATAAAGATTTTAAAAAAAGCAATATTGGTACTTTTCATTTTAAGCTTTTCTGCTTGYGGTTATAAAGCAACRTCRTTTTATGCAAAAAAAAGTGTTGGRGAAAATGTTTACGTTGATTTAAGTGTKAATGTYGAAGATCCAAAAAACTCAGTATTRATAAAAGATGCAATGAACAAAYTATTAATAACRCGYTTGGGYTCAAAACTKGTTAAAGTAAGAGCRSAAGCTAATACCATTATGTTTGTTAAATTAAATTCTGTTTCAATGAGTGCAATACAATACGATGAAGATGGTTATACWCARTTGTATAGAGCYACRGCTAATATAAATGTAAAAGTTTTTTCAAATAATAAATTAAAAACATTTAATGTTTCRGGGACTTATGATTTTTCTGTTGWTGATTCAGAYACKATTAGTGAAGCAAGTCGTTTYKCTGCRATTAAAAATGCCTCTAATAAAGCWATGGAACTGGTATTATCAAAACTAGCTATTTTGTCTTTTAAGGAAAARTAGTGTGCGACTTTCAACRCTGTAGTTTAGAAGAACTMTTAGCGCATAAAACAATGTATTATGACAAAATAGATTTTTCTATTATTGAAGAATCRTGGAAAATTCTTAAATCTTGCATASAAGTACCTTATGTTATTCATTTAGTTGGTACAAATGGAAAAGGCAGTACGGGAAGATTYTTAGCCCATTATTTAAATAAAATAGGTAAAAAAGTACTTCATTATTCCTCTCCTCATATAAAAAAATTYAATGAAAGAATATGGATCAATGGAGAAGATATAAGYGATGAAGACTTAGAACAAACGCATAAAAAAATACAAAATATTCTTCCTCTTGTTTTACTCTCAAAACTAACCTATTTTGAATACACAACACTTTTATCATTATATAAAGCCAATAATATGGATTATTTGGTTTTAGAAGCTGGTTTGGGTGGAGAATTTGATGGTACTAATGTAATTAAAAATGATCTTTCTTTAATTACAACAATAGATTTAGACCATGTACAGTTTTTAGGAAACAGTATTAAAGAAATCTCTTATACTAAAATGAGAGCCTGTGATAAAAATATGATTGTAGGACATCAGATACATGAAGAGGTTTTTTTACATGCAAAAGAGTTAAGCAAAGAGAGAAACTATGAACTGTTTTGTATTAATGATTTTGATCTAAGTTGTTTTAAAATTGATTTAAATTTACCTGCTTATTTATTAAAAAACTTAGATTTATGTTTAAGTGCTTTGCAGTTTTTAAGCATTGATATTAATATAGAAGTATTTAAATCTTTACAATTAAAAGGACGATTCGAAGCATTAAATGATAATATCACCCTTGATGTTGGGCATAATCCTTTAGCTGCAGGTGAGATAAAAAAGCTCTATAAAGATAGAAAAATTATTTTAATTTATAATTCTTATGCAGATAAAGATTATGAAAAGGTATTAAAAATACTTAAACCTATTATAAAAGAAGTACAGATTTTGTCTATTAATGACGAAAGAATGCTAAAAAAAGAAACTTTAATCAAGTTATGTGGAAATTTAAATATAATGGTTAGTGATTTTAAGAACATTGATAATAATGAAAAATACTTAGTATTTGGTTCATTTTTAGTAGTAGAAAAGTTTATGGGAATATATGAAAGATAGATTAATAATAACAGTATCCGATGTAAATAGTACAAAGTCCTATAATATACATCAACTTGTACGAAAGTCAATTATAATCATTGCAATTATTGCAGTATTGTTAATTGCTTCTTCTATCTGGTTTATCACTTTTTTAAATGATGAAATTGTAGATTTACGAATCACCAAAGAAAAAGAAATAATGGTTTTGACAAAAAAAGAAAAAAAACTTTTAGCACAAAATAGTTTTTATTCAAAACAAATTGAAGGTAAAGTTAAAGACATAGAAGAGTTAAGTTCAAAATTAGATGATATTGAAGAAATTATTGGCCTTAAAAAAGACGATACAAAAGATGAAATTACACGAGCAACATTAGCTAAAATAACTTCTGTTGAAAAGATATATATGCAAATGGTTATTCCAAATGGTTCACCTCTATTAGATACCATTACAAAATCTCGCTTTGGTTATAGGATTCATCCCATTACTAAAAAGAAAAAATTCCACAGAGGAATTGATTTAAGAGCAAGACGGAATACAAAAGTTTTCTCAACAGCTGATGGGGTAGTACGTTATGTACAATCACGTGACAGGGGAGATTTTGGGAGAGTAGTGATTATTTCACATAATTATGGTTTTGAAACAGTTTATGCGCATTTAAATAAAACTAAAGTTAAAATAGGTGATGTAGTTAAGAAAAATCAATTAATAGCATTAACTGGGAGCTCAGGACGCAGTACCGGCCCTCATTTGCATTATGAAATAAAATATGCAAGCAAAGTTTTAAATCCAAAAGACTTTATGAAATGGAATTTAAAACAATATGAYTTATTATTTACAAAACAAAGGAGAGTACAGTGGGAATCTTTAATAATGATGATACACAAACAACACAAGCTGGGGCTACAATAATTGCCAAAGGAACAACAATAATTGGGGGTATTAATACTCCAGGTTCTGTCCATATTGATGGTAAGTTTGAAGGCGTAATTTTAGATGCTGATTTAATTTCAGTAGGTACTACTGGAGAAGTTATTGGAGATGTAAAAGCTAATAGTATTGTTATTAATGGTTTATTTGATGGCAAAATTGATTGTGAAACGATACAAATATTATCCAATGGAAAAGTTATTGGAGATATTGTTTATACTGAATTAATGATTGACTCTAAAGGAAAATTTGAAGGACATGGAATTAGAAAAGGTTCTGAGCTTACTTCAAGATATGGAGAAATTGAGAAAAAAATCAATAATATCGTTGGTAACCAATTTCAAATAGAGCAAGAAGTTGAAGACAGTAAAAAGAAGTAGACTTGATGATTTGTATCTTCAACGAGATAAAATCAATGAAGAAATACATCATTTAGAAAGYCTTASTAMAGAAAATTTTTCAAAAGATGARAAAATAAATCTTTTTAGATCTTTGTTTATTTGCAGAGAAGATGTTTTTGCAAAAGAGTGGAAAAACAAAGAAAATAAAGCRCATTTTTTTCCWGTTGAGACTTTTTTTAAAAGTGGTGTTTATTCACCTCTGTCAAATAAAGATATTGAAGACCACTTAMGAGGRMACTCTTTYCTTGCTTCTTATTTAATTAATCAAGATAACTTTTGTCGTTTTTTTCTTCTTGAAATCTCCTTTGGTTCTAAAGCTGCTTTGGTTACATTATTAAAAAAGTATGATTTAAATGCCTATTTTGAAGTAGATTCACAAGCTAATTTATTAATGTGGATTTTTTTAGAAGAAGCAATTTTAGCAAAAGATGTGAGCGTATTTTCTATGCAACTTTTAAAAGAAGCCTATATCTCTGGAAAAACCTATCCTTCAAGTAATTTTGTAAATTCTTCTACTTTGGGTGCTTATATTGAACTTCCTTTGTTTCTAAGCGCTAGAAATGACAATAAAACAGTATTTATTAATGCTAAGAATGAAGTTATAAAAGATCAATGGAAATTCTTGAATGATATTAAAAAAATCCCAAAAAAACAATTCTACTCTTTATTAAAACAAGAAAAAATTATGGCTTTTGAAGAAGTAGAGTTTCCTTCTTTTATTTTAGAATTAACCTTACATGATTATATTTATATCAAAACAAAAAATTTATCAGCAAGTTTAATGAATGTTTTCAAAGATTTTGCATCCTTCCCTAATCCTCAGGTGAATATATTATTAAACTTACGTAAACCTCTTTATAATATTCCTCGTGTTATTAAAAACTATGAAGAAGATGAACATTTTTTAAAACTACCAAGGGGTTTATTGTATAAAATAAAAGATTATCTTAAAAACAATGATGTTAATTATTCTATAGAAGATAAACGCCTTTATAATAAAGAACTTTTTCCTTCTATTGTATTTACTTTAAGACCTGAACAAGAAGAGGCTATAAAAGAAATTAATAAGTATGATTTTTCTTTATGTGTTGCACCTCCTGGTTATGGAAAAACACTTATTGCTTCAAAAATGATAGAAGTAAGACAAGCWAATACYTTGGTATTGGTTAATAARAATATGTTATTGGATCAATGGATTGAGCGTTTTGTTGATTATTTTTCCATGAATAAAAAAGACATTGGTTTTTTAGGAAAAAGTAAAAATACCYTAAAYAAACGCYTAGATATAGCAACCATGCAAAGTTTAAAAAATCAGCCAGAGTTAATWAAAGAYTATTCTTTTGTYATTGTAGATGAATGYCATCATATTCCAGCTSTTACTTTTGAACAAATAATYAAAAATTTYAGAGGYAARTATATTTTRGGTTTAAGTGCMACMCCTAAAAGAAAAGATGGTTTRCAAGAAATATTATATGARCAAGTAGGAAAAGTTGCYTATGAATTTAGAAAAAAAAGAGATATTATTCATAAATATGTAYTGATTGAGACKGAATTCAGCAGTAATAGTGATAATTACTCTACACTAATAAATGAAATAATACTTGATGATAAAAGAAATCATTTGATTATTGATAAAATAAAAGAAAATTTTAACAGAAAAATATTATTATTGAGCGATAGAATTGAACATATAAGTATTTTACAAAATATTTTAGATGAAAATAACATTGATTATGTGAGTATACATGGCCAACTTAGCAAAAAAGAACAAAAAGAAAACATAGCCTTGGTTGAAAAAAAGAGTCTTATTTTAGCTACTACTGCGTATTTTGGGGAGGGTATTGATTTCCCTCATTTAAATACTATTATGTTTGTTACTCCCATATCTTATTACGGGCGTTTGGTTCAGTACTTAGGAAGAGTTGGACGTAATGGACAAGAATGTTTGGCTTTGGATTTTTATGATTTAAATAATGGCATGCTTAAATCTACATATAAAAAAAGATTAGATGGTTACAAAGAAATGCATTACAAAAAAGGAAAATAAATGTTAGGAATTATTGTTTCAACGCTTTTAATTGCAATAGTTGTAAATCTTATATTAAAAAAGTTTCATTTACCAACTATCATTGGATATATCGTAACAGGTACTATTATTGCATATACCTTTTCTTTGCACGATGCTGTTAACAATCATACCCTAAAAGAAATGGCAGAGTTTGGTATTGTCTTTTTGATGTTTACTATTGGTTTAGAATTTTCTATTGAACATTTAAAACGAATGAAAAAAGAGGTCTTTTTTACAGGTACTCTTCAAATATTTTGTACAACAGTTTTTGTAGTACTTATTTGTATCTTTATTTTAGATTTTGATTTTCAAACGTCTTTGATTATAGGGGCTGCTTTGTCCTTATCCTCAACTGCTATTGTTTTAAAAACCTATAATGAAACAAAAGAGATTAAAAAACGTCATGGTCAGCGAGTATTGGGTATTTTAATCATGCAAGATATTGCTGTTATTCCTATTTTATTAATGATTTCTATTTTTACTATTAAAGGGGATCAAAGTGTTATTTATATAATTGGGGAAACTTTTTTAGCTGCTTGTATCTTATTACTTGTTTTATATTTAAGTGGAAAATATTTAATTGAGCCTTTTTTCACCTTGGTATCTGAATCAAACAGTGAAGAACTGTTTGTAGCATCTGTTTTACTTATTGCTATTGGTTCATCTTATTTAGCCCATTCTTTTGGGTTTTCTTATTCTTTAGGCGCTTTTGTGGCAGGAATGATGATTTCTGAGACCAAGTTTAAGCATCAGGTCGAATCTAATCTTACCCCTTTTCGTAATTTACTCTTAGGTTTGTTTTTTATAACAGTTGGAATGCAAATTAATTTTACTGTAATTGCAGAGAATATAGGTACTATTCTATTTTTATTGCCAGTGTTATTAGGAATAAAATATCTTATTATTTATTTTATTGTTCGAATTGATGATACTAAAAGAGTGGCTTTTAAAACAGCAGTCTCTTTAATACAAATAGGTGAATTTTCTTTGGCTATTTTAGAGCTTGCAAGAAGCGGAAGTTTAATTGATCCTCTTCATTCACAAATTTTAATAGTTACCATTGTTATTTCTATGATTTTAACACCAATAGTATTAAAGAACCTTTCTTCTTTAGCAGCTACTTTAGTCCCACAAGATGTTTTACAAACAAAGAATACTCTGCTAGTGAAGAAAGATACTAGAGGACATATTGTTGTTTTAGGTTATGGTCATATTGGGCAAGCAGTTGCCAAAAAGTTAAAAGAAGATGCTATGGAATATGTTATTATTGAGCAAAATCTTAAATATTACGATGTAGGAATAAAAAAAGGTGAAAATATTATTTTTGGAAATGCTTCAAGTAAACATATTTTAGAATCAGTGAATATTAGACAATCGTGTGCAGTCATTGTAGCTATTGATAATCCAGAAAAATTACATTTGATATGTGAAGTGATTGATGATTTAACCCACAATACAAAAACCATTGTTAAAATAACAAAAGGAAGCGATAAAAAAGCTCTTAAATATCTTCACTTAGAGCATGTTATTGTTCAAGACGATATTGTGGCAAAAGCATTGGTTGCTGAAACAAAGTTTTGTAAAATATAGGTGAGCCTATATTTTATTTAATATATCTTTTTCTTTGTGATTCTTTGATTTTATTAATTTCTACTAAAATAAATCCGTCGATGCAATCGGAGAAGTTTTCATCAATATTAAAACCATGAAAACTAACCCCTTCTTCTATACATAAATCCCCATACTGTTTGTACAAAGTAGGAATACTCACTCCAATAGTACTTAAAGATGATTTTAGAATTTTAAAATCTGCTTTTCTATCATTTAAAACAAAAAGATCTTTAAAATAAGAAATATCATTTCCATATTGGTAGGATAGTTTTGATTCGACTAATTCTTCTTTGGCTTTAAAATAGTGCGAATAATAAAAAATAATCATGTCTTTTGCAATACCTGGATAAGAATTTGAGATGCTAACAGGCCCATACATATACTTGATTTGAGGATTTGCATGTAAATAAGAACCAATTCCATACCAAAGATAGTCTAAAGCTCTAGTACCCCAATACTTAGGCTGTACAAAACTTCTTCCTAATTCTATTGAGTCTTCTAAATAAGGAAACATTTCTTTTTTATATTTAAACAATGTATTGGAATAAAAACCATCTGCTCCAATATTTTTATAAATGAAAGCACCATTTCCAATTCTATACGAACCCACAATTTCCAATTCTTCTTCATCCCATAAAATTATATGTTGGTAATAAATATCGTATTTATCTGTATCGCTTTTTTTATTAATACCTTCTCCTACTTTTCTAAACGTAAGCTCTCTTAAACGTCCCAATTCTTTTAATACAACACTGTCATGTATATAATCGTAAAGATAAATTTTTTTTCCATCGCCTGTTTTTCCTAAAAGTTTGGCAGATTTTAATTCATGTAAAAGTGCCTTTCTTTTTTGAGGGTGAGCAATGGCTTTTTGAGTAAGAAAATAAGATTTTTTACCCTTTTTAAGAGCATAAAGGTGTTTTTTATATAAAGAAATTAGGTATTTAGGACTAAGTCCTTTTGGATTAATGTTTTCATTGGGAATAATTTGTCCAATTTTTATATCAATATTTTTTGATTTGTTTTTAAACATTTCATTTGATAATAATAAAGTAGAAAGACTTTTATTAATAATACTCATAGTATAAAAAACTTTAGAATTTTTTCCATCTAAAAAGATTGGTAAGATAGGAGAATTAGAATGCCTGGCAAAATTTAAAAATCCTTTTGACCAAGAAGGATCTTGAATTCCTTTTGCACTGGCTCTACTAACTTCTCCTGCTGGAAAAACAATAATAACTTCTTCATTGTTTAAAGCAGCATATATTTCTTGAATGGATTTTTTACTTTGTCTGTTATTATAATTGTTAATGGGAATGAACAAAGAAGAAAGTGCTTCAATTCCCGCTAAAAAATCATTAGCAACAATTTTTACATCTTTCCTAACAGAAGATACGAGTTTTAGTAAACACAAAGCATCCAAACCACCTAAAGGATGATTTGCAATGATTACTAGTTTTCCAGTACTTGGTATATTTTGTAAGTCATTTGAAGATACTACATAATCAAAATCAAAATCATCTAAAACAGCATCTACAAATTCTAAACCTTTAAGGTGGGCATTTTCTAATAAAAATTCATTAATATAATCTTCGTGAATTAATTTTTTTGCAATTTTAATAAGTGATTTTTTCATAAAAGAAGATTCAATGTTTAATTTTGGAAACTTCTTTTTAATTTCATATTCTAGGTCAATCATGTCTTATCCTTTCAACAATTCTACTCTTTGATGGTTACAAATAAGTTACTAAATTTTTTTCTTGCTCTAACGTTCTTGGAATTTTATTTATGCTAAAATTCTCCTAATAATTTAGACTCTAGTAGTCACAAGGATAGTTAATGAATAAATCGTTTTTAGCAAATGCTCTTGCTTTGGCCTTAATTTTTATTGGATTTTATTTGGATAATAATATTGCTTATATGGTGGGCTTATTTGCATTTTCAGGGGCAATTACTAATGCACTTGCTATTCATATGTTATTTGAGAAAGTTCCTTTTTTATATGGATCTGGGGTAGTGGAGAACAGATTTGAAGAGTTTAAAGTAGGAATTCATTCTTTAATGATGAATGAATTTTTCACTAAAGAGAATTTAAAACGTTTTTTTGAAGATGAAATCAATGAAAAAAAAGAAGTTTTTAATTTAGAAGGTGTTTTAGAAAAAACAGACTTAAGTCCTGCTTTTACTTCTTTAAAACAAGCAGTTGTTGAATCTTCTTTTGGTGGAATGTTACAAATGTTGGGGGGAGAAGCCGCATTAGATCCTCTAAAAGAACCCTTTATTGAAAAGCTAAAAACATCTATAATTCAAATATCAAAAGAAGATTCTTTTCAAGAAGCTTTAAGTGCCAGTATTTCAACAAAAGATATAAGCGATGATATTTATGAAAAAGTTTCTAATATTGTAAATAAACGTTTAGAAGAGTTAAGTCCTAAAATGGTTAAAGAAATCATTCAAAAAATGATAAAAGAACACTTAGGATGGTTAGTTGTTTGGGGTGCCGTTTTTGGTGGATTAATAGGACTTATTTCAACCTTCATTGCTTAAATAATATTATGAACCTAGAAAAACTAAAAGATTTAGAAGCAGTGTTTTTATCTTGTTATCCAAAAGGTTTTAAAGATGAACATTTTTTTCCAACAATGAAAAAGTTTAAACCTGAAAAATTAGAAGAGTTTGCAAAAGAAGCACTTAACAAAGAGAACTTTTCAAACCCAAATTTAATTGTTGAAGCTTTTTTTAAAACAGTGCAAAAATCTGTTATGGTTTCACTTTTTGATAAATTAAAATTAAAAGATGCCCTGTCCTCGCTTACTTCTTACGAAAAAGACATGCTAAGTATTGAAATATACGAGCTTTTATATGGCAATCAAAAAGAGGGTTTTGAAGGCTTAGTAGAATTCTTAGCTCAATATAACTTAGCTAAATGGACCATTATTAGTATAGTACCCTATAGTATTAATAGACAAACGCAGTTTTTTATTAAACCAACAACAACAAAAATGATCATTAAATATTTTGAATTAGAAGATGTAGAGTATAAACCAAAACCAAGTTTTGAGTTTTATGAAAAATACACAAAACATTTAAAAAAAATGAAAACAAAAGTTCATAAATCTCTTAAATTTGATAACGCTGTTTTTTCAGGTTTTTTAAAAATAGGAATTGAGCTTTGTGAAGAGTAATTAGTTAAGCTCTTTAAACCCCATGTTAAATGTTTTTTAACTACAATATGGATTAAGAAAATAATGCTCAAAAGAGCACAATTATGTAAATTTAGGATAAGAATGGAAGTATTAATATTATTAGATGTAAAAGACTTAAATAAAAAAGAGATTTTTGAAGCCTATATTAAAAAAGAAGGTTTTTTAGTTATTGAGGGCGATGAGTATGTTTATGGGGGTAGTTCAAGCACCACTGCTATGCAAACACAAGCATATATTCTAGCTACGTTTAAAGAGGCTTTGGATTTTAGTGAATTTTCAAGTTGTTCTATGGTTTTTTTACTGGATGAAACACCTTATCCTTCTTATTTATACAATAAAAGTACAAAAGAATTTGAAGTAGAAAAATAGTGAATAATCTATATCACTTTTTTTCCAATAAAAACGACTGTGAACTCTTAATTGTTAGTGATGACAAAGAAGCGCAAGTTGCAAAAGACATTCTTGAATTTAAAGGAAAAAAGCCTTTTGTATTAGCCGATTTCAGAGCCAATTATGGAGATGATTTACTGTCTTTTTCTGAAGAACTGCAAGTTATTACTAATGTTCTGCAAGCATATTATTCTTATAAAAAACAAAACAAAGTGCTTATTATTCCTTTACGAACAGCTTCTTATGCCATGCCTAAAGAAAAGTGTTTTGATTCTTTTGAAATTGAATTCGCTTCTACGATTAATATAAAAGAATTAAAAAACAAACTCTTTAACTGGGGATATTATTTTGTAGATATTGTTACAAGTGAAGGCGAAGTCTCTATTAGAGGAGATATTATTGATATCTGTCCTTTAGGAGTAAGTAAAGGGTTTAGAGTTTCTTTATTTGATGATGAAGTAGAATCTATTAGATACTTTGACATAGAAGACCAAAAATCACTAAAAGAAGAATTGCCTTCTTTTTCTATCAGTCCTGCTTTTTTAGCCCTAAATGAAGAAGATTTAGATACTTTAAATGAAGAAATACAAAAAATAGACAATGATGCTTTTATTAAAGATATTCATTCTTTGGGTTTTTGGTATTTAAATGATTTGGGAGAGTATTTACCTTCTAAGTTAAACTCCTATGTTACGTATAATGCTTTGGATGAATTAGAAGAAGCGTATATCTTTGAAGCAAAAAGAATAGCAAAAGAGAAGTTTTTAACCCTTCCTAAAATCCCTAAAACAAATATTTATAAACATATTGAAGCTGCCAATGTAAAAGAATTTATTTCTTTTCACAGTGATAAAAAAATCACTATAATTTCAAGTTCTGAAGCTAAGATCAAAAGCCATGATTTAGATTTGAATGATAAGAATATTACTTATTGTTTTAATCCTTTTATTATTAATATTTTAGGCGATAAAGAAGTTATTATTTCTTTAAACAAAGAAATAAAAAAACGAAGAAAAAAACGGGTTAAATTAGTATTAGATGAATTAAAAGTCGGTGATTTTGTGGTTCATGAAAGTCATGGAATAGGGAAGTATACTGGTATTAAACCAGTAGTAGTAATGGGATCTAAAAGAGATTTTGTTATTGTAAAATATGCAGGTGAAGATAYWYTMTTAATTCCTGTTGARAATATTGATTTAATTGAYAGRTATGTTGTWGATGGAAGTTCTTATGCAACGCTTGATAAACTTGGAAAAGGAAGTTTTGCTAAATTAAAAGACAAAGTAAGAGATAAACTTTTTGCCATTGCAAATGATATTATTAAACTAGCAGCGGCAAGAGAACTRATCAATGGAATTAAAATTCCAACCCCACATGAAGCCATTAAAAACTTTCAATTAAGTGCGGGTTTTGATTATACAAAAGATCAAACACGCTCAATTAATGAAATGTTTGAAGAYTTATCCTCTGGTAGAGTAATGGATMGMTTATTATCAGGAGATGTTGGTTTTGGAAAAACAGAAGTAGCAATGAATGGTTTGTTAAGCACGCTTTTAAATAAAAACCAAGCGATTTTTGTTTGTCCTACWACRCTWTTRTGTGCCCAACATTATRTWGGTATAAAAGAGAGRCTTTCTCCTTTAGGTTTTAGTGTWGAAAAAYTGGATGGWAGAACAWSTGCTAAAGATAAAACACGTATTAAAAAACTGCTTGAATCAGGGGATATTGATTTAGTAATTGGTACACATTCTCTCTTAGGAATAAAAGCTAAGAACTTAGGTCTTGTTATTATTGATGAAGAACACAAATTTGGGGTAAAACAAAAAGAAAAACTAAAAGAACTAAGAGATGATGTTCATATTTATTCTATGAGTGCAACTCCCATTCCAAGAACACTAAATTTGGCTTTATCAAAACTAAAAGGAATGAGCTCCCTTCTTACAGCACCAAGTGAACGAATTGGAGTWCGTACWTTTGTTAAAGAATTYTCWGAYAAACTYATTAAAGAAATTGTATTAAGAGAAAAAAGAAGAGGTGGACAAATMTTTTTTGTTCATAATAATATAGCYWSYATGCAAGCTAAAAAAGAAGACTTAGAAGATATTATTCCTAATATTAAAATAGAAATYATTCACTCAAAAATAAGCGCAGCRCARAGTGAAAAAATMYTRGCAGATTTTACCGAAGGTAAATTTGATATCTTATTAGCWACATCTATYATTGARTCAGGRCTTCATTTACCCAATGCMAATTCTATTATTATTGATGGRGCAGACAGATTTGGAATTGCTGATTTRCATCAATTAAGAGGTCGAGTAGGGCGTGGACATAAAGAAGGTTTTTGTTATTTTTTAGTAGAAGATAAAAAAACWATTACACAAGATGCTATTAAAAGATTATTAGCACTGGAATCTAATTCTTACTTAGGAAGTGGAACWGCTTTAGCTCAYCAAGATTTAGAAATAAGAGGGGGCGGAAATATTATTGGAGAAGCTCAAAGTGGACATATCAAACAAATAGGATATGGTTTGTATCTTAAGATGTTAGAAGAGGCCCTTGCTAGTTTAGGAGGGGATAAAAAACCTACTAAAGAAAATGTTGATATTAAACTTTCAATCTCTGCTTTTATTTCAGGYGATTATATTGCAGAAGACCGAGTACGCTTAGAATTGTACAGACGTCTTTCAAAAGCTGCATCTAAAGATGCCGTATATTTAATTCAAGATGAAATGGAAGATAGGTTTGGGAGACTCGATCTTCCAAGTAAACAATTTATTGAATTAATTATTATAAAAATAATGGCATTAAACTTAGATATTAAAACCATTATGTCTTATGAAATGAATATTACTTTTATAGATACTAATAATATTAAAACAACTATTAAATCTAAGAGCAGAGATGATGATGATTTAATTATTACAACGCTTCAATATTTAAGAAAAAAAGAAAAAACAGCTGTATAAACTATGATTTTAAGCTTGGCTTTACTACACTAAAGAAAAAAATGAAGGATTGATATGAAAAGTATTTTATTTATAAGTATGGCTTTATTTCTTAGTATATCTTTAAGCTCTTGTGCTACGTGGAAGGGTATTAAAAAAGACAGTTCCTCTGCTTGGAAAAGTACTAAAGATAAGTCTTCAGAAATTTATGACTCGGTTAAAGATTCAGTAAGCAGTGAAGAAGAAACAAAATAGATTAAGCTTCTTCTACTGTAAATTGTCCCATCATTCCTGCATCTTCATGTTCTAAGATATGACAGTGATACATAAAAGGATATTCCTTACTGGCTTTATAATTAAACTGCACTAATAAATCAAGTGTTTCTTCCCCATAAACTACTACCGTATCTTTTAAGGCAGTTTCATTAGGAAAAATACCCTTATTATTTCTTGAAAGTACTTTGAAACTACAACCATGAATATGAAAAGGGTGAGGCATTTCATTATTGTTTTTAATGCGCCAAATTTCAGTTTCTCCTAAGATTATTTTTTCATTAATATAAGACATATCCATTTGTTTGCCGTTAATTCCCATCCACATCATTCTCATATCCAAAGAAAAATTCCTAATTCTCAAAGCTTTTTCTTTTCTAATATTAGAGTATTCATGTATAGTAGTTAAGCGTGATGGTAAAATAAAATTCTGTTTGTTCTCATTTTTAATATTAATTTTTATTAAGGCTTTATTGCTTAAACTATCTCCTAGATAAATACTGGTATTTTTTAAAGTACTTAAATCAACTAGTATTTCTGCACGTTCACCTGGTGCTAATAATAGTTTCTTTATTTTTAAGGGTTTTTCTAAAAAACTGGCATCTCCTGCTATTTGGTAAAAGTCTTGAATATTCGAAAAAACCAAAGAATAAAATCTGGCATTTGAGCCATTTAATATTCTCAAACGTATTGTTTTAGGTGAGACATCTACATAAGGCGCATTCACACCATTAACTAAAAAGACTTTTCCTTTAACTCCCATCATTTCATCATGCATTGAGTATTTGTAAACAAAGTTTGCATTTTTATCAAAACGTCTGTCTTGTATTATTAGGGGTATATCATCTATCCCATATTCTTTTGGTAAATTTGCTTTTTTTGAGTCTTCATCTTCAATGATAAATAAACCAGCAAGTCCTTTGTATGTTTGTGCTCCTGTTTTTTCATGAGTATGGGGATGGTACCAATAAGTAGCTGCTCTTTGTTGTATTTTAAAAGTAGTGCTCCAAGAAGTATTTTTTTTAATACTTCTATTTGGGCCTCCATCATTATGCCCTTCTAAGTGTAAACCATGCCAGTGAATAACACTTTCTTCTTTTAAAGAGTTTTTCACATTGATTTTAAGGGTATCGTTTTTTTCTACTTTTATTGTAGGGCCTAAAAAATTACCATTAATACCGTAAGTTTTGGTTTTAGCTCCTTGTAAAAAAGAGACTTCGCCTTCTTGTAAATTTAAGTTAAATTCTTTTGTACCATCTTTTAATACATTGTATTGTGCAAGAGGGGGAATAAGAAGTGCTTGTGAAAATGTTTTATAAAACCGAACACTGTTCTTTTCTTTTGCATATAAACTAGTAGAGATAGAAGATAAAATACCCAATTTAACAAAAATACGTCTTTTCATGATTTTCCTTTGCGCAATTATATTTAAATTCTGTGTAAAAACTGTGCAAATAATATTTTGAAAGGTCAATATATAAATATAAAGCAGAAATGTCAATTTTTTTCTATACATAAGGATAAAAATCCCTTATAGTAAATAAAAGGATATATATGAAATCGATTTTTCACTTAGCATATAATGTAAGAAACTTAGAGGAAGCAAGAGAGTTTTATGTCAATACCTTAGGGTGTAAAGAAGGAAGATCTGCAGCTACTTGGATAGACTTAGATTTTTTTGGACATCAGTTATCTTTACATATAGGAGAACCTTTTCTTACTAACACAACAGGTAAAGTAGGAGAGCATATTGTTCCTATGCCTCACTTAGGAATAATTCTGCAATACAAGGATTGGAAAAACTTAGCAAACAAACTAGAAGAAAAAAAAACGAACTTTGTAATAAAACCAGTGCTTCGTTTTGAAGGTTTACCAGGAGAACAATATACTATGTTTTTTAAAGATCCTTTTGGAAATCCAATTGAAGCAAAAGGTTTTAAGGATTTATCTAAAGTTTTTGATTCATGAAAAATTGTATTGCTTTTGTATCAACATTAGATGAAGCTTCAAATATTTTATGGTTAAATAACTTAAAAACTATATTTAAGAACTACGAAATAATTTTATTTAAGGATTTAAAAGAAGATGAATATACTTGCATTAATGTAGCTATTGTTATAAAACCTGATATAAAAGAATTAATAAAACTAAAAAATTTGAAGTGGGTACAAAGTTTATCTGCAGGAGTAGAAAAACTAATAAATGAACGTGATTCACTGCGCTTTAATATTGTAAGAATGGTGGATGATAATATGAGTGTGGTTATGAGTGATTCAGTTCTTGCATGGAGTTTTTATCTATATAAAAATATGCCTTTATATAAAAAACAGCAAAATAATTCTCTTTGGATAGAACATGAAATAAAAGAAAAAAATGAAATTACTATTACTATTTTAGGACTTGGAGAATTAGGTCTTGCGTCTGCATTAAAATTAAAAGCTAATGATTTTAATGTAAAAGCATGGAGTAGAAGTAAAAAAACTATAGAAGGAATTTCTACTTATTGTGGAAATGATGGTTTAGAAGAAGTGTTAGAACAAACAGATATTTTAGTTTCTTTACTGCCTTTGACACAAGCAACCACAATGTTATTAAATAAACAAAAACTAAATTTTTTAAAAAAGAATGCTTCTGTGATTAATTTTTCAAGAGCAGCTATTTTTGATTATAAGGCATTAGCCGTATTATTGGATAAGAAACACCTAAAACATGCGGTTTTAGATGTTTTTGAGCAAGAACCATTAATAAAAGATTCCTCTTTATGGAAACATGAAGATATTACAATCTTGCCTCATATCTCGGGACCTACGAATAAAAAAACAGCTTCAAAAATTGCATATGAGAATATAAATGAGTATTTTGTAAATAACAAAGAGCCTTTATTTGTAGATAAAAATAAAGGCTATTAATTAGAAATTTCCTAAGCTTTTGCTGAGGTCATTTCTTTTGGTTTGATATATTTATCAAAATCTTCCGCACTTAAAAGATTTAAAGCTA
The DNA here is from genome assembly GCA_002733685.1 of Arcobacter sp. Classification (GTDB taxonomy): domain Bacteria; phylum Campylobacterota; class Campylobacteria; order Campylobacterales; family Arcobacteraceae; genus NORP36. Next base: position 75,762 of record NVWN01000019.1, read on the forward strand.
CGGCTTCTTCTTTTAGAGTTGTATTGTTTTTATGAGCAGTTTTAGCAATTAGGGCTGCATTTTCATATCCAATATAAGGGTTTAAAGCAGTTACCAACATTAATGACTCATTTAAATACTTATCAATATTTTTTTCATTTGCTTCAATACCAACCGCACATTTATTATTAAAGGCTTTCATTGTATCACTTAAGAGTCTAATAGATTGTAAGATATTATAAGCAATTACAGGTTTAAATACATTAAGCTCGAAGTTTCCTTGAGAAGCTGCAATGGATACGCAGGTATGATTTCCCATAACTTGAACAGCTACCATAGTCATAGCTTCACTTTGCGTAGGGTTTACTTTTCCAGGCATGATAGAAGAACCTGGCTCATTAGCAGGAATATTAAGCTCACCAATTCCACATCGTGGGCCTGAACTTAACCATCTAATATCATTGGCTATTTTCATTAAATTGGCTGCTAGGGCATTTAAAGCACCACTTAAAACTACTTCTCCATCATGAGAAGTCAAAGCATGAAATTTATTAGGATGAGATTTAAAAGTATAAGATGTTTTTGTAATGTCATTTAAAACAGCACTTACCATAGGTGAAAAATCAGGATGAGAATTAAGGCCAGTTCCAACGGCTGTTCCTCCAATTGCAAGTTCAAGAATATATTTTAGAGCATCATCAATTTGACTTAAACCTTTGTCTAACATATCAACATAAGCACTTAACATTTGTCCAAGCGTAAGAGGTGTTGCATCTTGTAAGTGAGTACGTCCAATTTTAACAACATTTTCAAATTCTTTTACTTTTGTCTCAAAAGTTGCTTTTAGTAAGGCAATTGAAGGAAGTAGGTTTTTTTCAATTTCTAATACAAAAGCTACTCTCATAGCAGTAGGATAAGTATCGTTTGAACTTTGACCTTTATTTACATCATCATTTGGATGAATGCTTTTTTTAACTCTAAAATCATCTCCTAAAATCTCACTGGCACGCGAAGATACGACTTCATTCATATTCATATTAGATTGTGTTCCTGAACCTGTTTGCCATACCACTAACGGAAAATTTCCATCGAGTTTTCCATCAATTACTTCATCACAAGCATCAGAAATTGCTTTACATTTTCTAGAATCTAAACGTTCTAATTTATTATTAACAATAGCGCAGGCTTTTTTCAAATATGCAAAACCAATAACAACTTCTTTTGGCATTTTCTCATCGCCTATAGGAAAGTTTTCAATACTTCTTTGTGTTTGAGCTGCCCAGTACTTATTAATAGGTACTTGGATTTCTCCCATAGTATCTTTTTCTATTCTGTAATCCATTTTAAATCCTTAAATTAATGATATAGATTATCATTATTGTGTATATTTTTTGCTTAAATTTTCTAAATTCAAAATATTTATCTTAATTATAAACTAAGTAAGAATCATAAAGATTTAAATTTTTATATTAGTTTATAAATTTCTAAAATCAATAATAATAATTATTAATTTTATTAGTTAGGGAGAACGCGAGTGCCAATGTTGTCACCTGCTAGCAATAACGCTATTTTTTCAGGTGTTTTCCAACTAGCAACCGCGATACTTCGTCGCAATTGATTTGCGGCCTGTAGAGCGGCATTGACTTTAGCGGTCATACCGCCAGCAATAACCCCTTGCTCAATTAAAATGTTCGCTTGTTCACTATTGAGTGTTGATAGATATTCATTATCTGCACCT
>NVWN01000020.1 GCA_002733685.1 Arcobacter sp.
AGCAGGTACACAAATTGCTTTGGCTTTAGATGTAGCTGCTAGTGAAATTATTAATGACAAGGGTTTATATGAACTTAAATCAGAAAATAAAGAACTTACTTCTACAGAACTGGTTGCTTATTATGCTGATTTATGTGCTAAATATCCAATTGTTTCTATTGAAGATGGTTTAAGTGAAGATGATTGGGATGGTTGGAAAATCATGACTGATGTATTAGGCGATAAGATTCAAATTGTTGGAGATGATTTATTTGTTACTAATGCTGCTATTTTAAATGAAGGTATTAATAAAAAAATTGCCAACTCTATTTTAATTAAACCCAATCAAATTGGAAGCGTATCTGAAACTATGTTAACAGTAAGACTGGCTCAAAGAAACAATTATAATTGTGTAATGTCTCACAGATCTGGTGAAAGTGAAGATACTTTTATTGCTGATTTTGCAGTAGCTTTAAATTGTGGACAAATCAAAACAGGTTCAACTTCAAGAAGCGATAGAATCGCTAAATATAACAGACTTCTAGAAATTGATGCTGAAATTGCATATGCACAATATTTAGGGAAAACTCCATTTACTAAGTAAATACATCATGCAAAAAAAAGAAAATAAGAACAGTGAAGTAATTAAATTTACACTAATAGTAATAGCTTCTATTGCTATTACACTGTTTCTAAGCTATCATGTGGCAAACTTRTTATTTGGAATTAACTCKTATGATGTTTATTCTAATTTAAAAGAAAAAAGGACCTTTCTYAAAAAAGAGATAAGGCGCTTGCAGTTTGATAATGCAAGACTACAAAAAGAGTATTTTGAATTAAAAAACTTGGAGCCAGAAGAATGAAAAAACATTTTATATTTTTACTGTTATTAAGCTCAACATTGTTTGCGAGAGAAAATCCTTTTGCCCCAACAGATGCTTATTTAGAAGAAGTAGCACGCTTAATGCAAGAAGGGGAATGGAATCCACAAGCTTTTACCAAAAATGCTAAAGAATCCAGCCAATATGAAAATATGGATTCTACTTTGGAAATTCCAGATAAAAAAGCTACCTACAGTATAACTATGGTTCCTAAGAAAATGAGTGAAAACAAAACTTCTAAAAAACCTATGAAAAAAATGTCTCACACAAAAACGAATACTATGAATGATGAAAGTATTAATGCAATTTTACATAAAACACTAAAAATGCAAAAAGACATTGAAGAACTTCAAAAAGTAAAAATGCCTGAAAAAACAATGCAAGAAATTGTTTATGTTAAAAAACGTATGGATATCCCAGATGAAAAAACAATGTACAATCCACTTGATTTCGTAAATATTCAATACGATAATACGTCAATTGATATTGATTCAGGGAAATACAAAGTATTTAAAAAATTTACTATTGATAAAGAGAATAAAATTATTTTAGATTTTAGAGCTTCAAATCTTAAATTTTACACAAAAAGAAAAGCTATAAACAATGCAAACTTTAAACAAATTGTTATTGGGAATCATAAAAAAGAGAATTATTTTAGAGTAGTTATTTCTTTAGAAAATAATCCCTCTATGTATGAAGTTAATTACAATGAAAACATTGTAAGTATTACAAAAAATCAATAAAATATATGCTTAGTCATATATTTTATTACTAGCCTAAAAAATTACTCACTAAGTTTTACTTAAATAATTCTTTTCTTCAAGATATTAGAATAAATACGAATTACAATCATTACAAATAATACTTCAAGAATAGCTGCTAAGATAAAAGCAAAATACCAAAACTCTGTAATAGAATGATTATGATAAGCAAGTGTTGCAACTGCAATAAGTAGTGTTAAAGGCATAGAATGAGATAAAGCTAATAAGATGAACTTATCAGATCCAAGCTCTTTAATGAAGAGCATAGATGCTATTACACGCATTAATATCATAGTAAAGGTAATTAAGAAGGCTTTTTCAACCAAAGTATCATCAAAAAGTGCAGATAAATCAAAAGAAGAGCCAACACTTACAAAAAATATAGGGACCAACCATCCAAAACCAAAGTGTTCTAATTTTGTCGGTAAAGATTTATTGTGTTCTGCAAAAAACGTAGTAACAAAAGTACCTGCAATAAAAGCRCCAAAAGCMACTTCTARTTGTAAATATATCATTACTGCAATCATTACAAAAAATATTGCCATAGAGACTCTAATATCTTGTTCTTCATGATCRTTTTCAGGCATTAAATAGGCTTTTATTTGTGGRAACCACCAAATAAGATTATGAAARACTTTATATACCAATAATAAAGCAATAAGGAAAACAATAAATAAAAACATTGTTTTTATAAATTCCMAACCAAAACCWAGTTCYAGACCAGCWGCMACMGTTGTTARWGCAAAAATAGATATCACTTCTCCAATGATACCCACAAGAATAGAAAGTTTAATCCAGGGAGTATCTCCATAYTCTTTTTTAAGTGCTGCTAAAACACCAATAGAAATAAGTGGCAAGATAACAATAAATATTTTACTTAAGTCTAAATATAAAGTAATCATAAAACTCATAGAAAACAGAAGGATATTATAAAGAATAGCTTTTTTTAGTATACGTTTAGGAACAGTAACCAAGGTTTTTAAATCAACTTCCAGCCCTGCTAAAAACATGAGATATAAAAACCCAAGTTCTGCTACTTGCTCAAATAAAGCATGTTCATGTATTAATGAAAATGCMGCAAAGATAGCACCTAAAATAATTTCAATAGGAATAGTAGGTATTTTTGTAATCCTTGATAATAAAGGAGAAGCAAAAATAATAAAAGATATTGAAAATATTATTAGGATTTCATCGTTCATATTATGCCTTGGCCATGCACTCGTTAATGATTTTAAATCCTAAATCTTCTATTGATTTTATATCTTCATAGGCAGATTTTCCTTTTGTCGTTAAATAGTTTCCAACAACAACAGCATTCACACCATGATCAAAAACTTTGTATTGTTCATCACCAAACATTAATTCTCGCCCTCCTGCTGCCATAATCTTCTCAGCATTAGGAACCATTTTTCTTGTTAACTCAATTAGTTTAAACGCTTCTTCCCTTGTAACAGAATTTTCCACTAAAGGAAGAGCTTTATTGGGGTGAAAAAAGTTAATTGGAACATTTCTTGGATTTAATGAAGCAATGGATTCAAGCATAGAGATTCGTTGTTCTTGTGTTTCACCTAAACCGAAAATTCCGCCACAAACTAAACGCAAACCTACTTTATTAACATTTTGACATGTTTCATATCTTTCATCCCAAGTATGGGTTGTAACAATTTCAGGATAAAAATCCCTTGATGTTTCTAAATTATGATTATAAGCATCCGCACCTGCTTCTTTTAACGCTTCTAACTGCTCTATATTAGCCGTTCCATTACAGGCAATTAAGATAAGTCCTAAATTTTCTTTTTTTACAGCTCTTAAAGCTTCACATACAAAAGCTAAWCGTTTTTTGGTAAGCCCTTTTCCCGCGGTTACTAAACAAAAACCATTGGCCTGATTTGCTTTTGCTTGTTTTGCATCAGATACTATTTGTTCTATTTCTTTTCTTTTATATCGCTCAATATCCGCTTTATATCGTACACTTTGTGTACAAAATTTACAGTCTTCATTACAGGTACCACTTTCAATATTAGAAATAGCACATAAAAATATAGTTTTATTTTCGCTCATAGTTTTTTCTCTCTTTTCTATAAATTGTTTCGTTTACATTTTTAGAATAATAATCAACAATATATTCKYTGTCATTAATTTCTAATAATACACATTCAATAAGTGGTTTTTCTCTTGCACATACTTCACCAGGGTTAAGAAATAAAGTATTGTTTATATATTCACTTTTAAAAATATGTGTATGTCCATAAATTACAATATCACAATCAGGTGACATATAATAAGGCATATGCATTAATTTAAAAGTAATATCACTTTTCTTAAAATAATAAGGTTCACTCTTAATATTATATTTATGTGCAATTCTTTGCAATGAAGAGTCATTGTTTCCAAATACACTAACATAAGGCAAATTATTTTCTTCTAAAAGCGCTAAATTTTCTTCACAACACAAATCCCCTGCATGTATTACAAAAGTAGCACCTAGCTCTTTTAAAAAATCCAAAACTTCTTTAGTATAAGAGGTTTTGAAATGTGAATCAGATAAAACTGCAATTTTCATAATATTTACGTTTATTTGTCCGTAGCTTTTGTGCTTTTTTTAGCAGGAGCTTTTTTTGCTGCAGTTTGCTTAGCAGGAACTTTTTTAGCTGCAGTTTTTTTAGCGGGAGTTTTTTTTACAGTTGTTTTCTTAGCCGCTGTTTTTTTAGCTGGAGCTTTTTTTGCTGCAGTTTTCTTAGCAGGCGCTTTTTTAGCACCCTTGCTTTTTGGATCATTTGCAATAATTTCTTCACACTCTTCCAGACTTAAATCTTCCGCAACTTTACCCTTAGGAATTTTAAAGTTTTTTCTTCCTTGTTTAATATACGCACCATAACGTCCTATTAAAACTTGTATTTTTTCTTTTTCAAATACTTTAATAGTAGCTTTTGCTTTTGCTTCATCTAATTCTTTAATTAGCGCTAAGGCTCTTGGCAATTCTATTTTATAAGGATCATCTGTTTTTAAAGAATAATACCTTGTTTTTATTTGTAAATACGGACCAAATCGTCCAATATTTGCTTTTATTTCATCACCTACAGAATCAAGTCCAACAACACGTGGAAGTGTAAATAAAAATAAAGCTTCTTCTTTTGTAATCGTATCCATATTTAAATCTTTTGGAATAGCTACAAATCTTGGTTTTTCTTCATCGTCTTTTGTTCCAATTTGCATAAAAGGACCAAATCGTCCTACTCTTGCACTCATGGGTTTCCCAGATTCTGGATCTGTTCCCATTTCTCTTATTTGTAAATAATCACTTTTTTCTACGGTTTCTTCTTTTTCAATAATTGTTTTTTTGAAATCCCCGTAAAAATTTCGAAGCACATCTTGCCAAGCAATTTTTCCTTCTGCAATATCATCAAATTGTTCTTCTACTTTTGCAGTAAAACCCAAATTAATAATATCAGAAAAATGATCGCTTAAAAATGAGTTTACAATTTCACCTGTTGGCGTTGGGATTAGTTTTTTATCTTCTGTTTTTACAACATATTCTCGTGTTTGAATAGTAGAAATAGTAGGAGCATAAGTTGATGGTCTTCCAATTCCTTCACTTTCTAGTTTTTTAACCAAAGAAGCTTCTGTATAACGAGCAGGAGGTTTAGTAAATAATTGTTCACAAATCAATTCTTCTAAAGGTAAAATTGTACCAACACTAACATTGGGTAAAATCTTTTCACTGGAATCTAAAGCAGTATCTGGATTATCACTTCCTTCTGTATACGTTTTCATAAAACCAGCAAAAATAATTCTTTGACCTTTTACTTGAAATTCATATTCTTTATTTACGCCTGCTTCTATTTTATACGTAGTATTGGCAATTTGTGCAGCAGCCATTTGTGTTGCTAATGTTCTTTTCCAGATTAATGAATATAATTTGTATTGTGAATTATCTACAAATTCTCTTATTTGTGAAGGTTTTAAAGCCAAATTTACAGGCCTRATTGCTTCATGGGCTTCTTGTGCCCCTTTTGCTTTWSWYTTRTATTTTCTAGGYGTATCWARTGARTATTCTTTTCCATATTCAGCATCAATTACTTTTTTAGCATCACTTGTAGCTAGTGTAGATAAGTTTAAAGAATCTGTTCTCATATACGTAATAAGTCCACCAGTATGATTAGGAATAGTCCCTACATTTCCTTCATAAAGCTGTTGYGCAATAATCATAGTTTGTTTTACWGAATATCCAAGTTTYCTACTGGCTTCTTGTTGWATRGTWGATGTRGTAAAAGGAGCGGCCGGGTTTCTTTTGCTTTCTTTTTCTTCAATATCTACTAATTCAAAGATTCCTTCTTTTACTGATTTYTCAATCACTAAAGCTTCTTCTTCATTTTTAATTTTTGATACTTTTCCMTTGTCTTTTGCAAGTTCTGCTTTTAAACTAGGATTTAATAAGTCTGCTTTTACTTTCCAATACTCAATAGGATCAAAAGCTTTAATTTCATTTTCTCTATCAACTATGATTTTAACAGCAACACTTTGTACTCTTCCTGCACTCAAGCCATATCTAACTTTTTTCCAAATTAAAGGAGAAAGTTCATATCCAACAGCCCTGTCTAAAATTCTTCTTGCTTGTTGGGCATCTACTAAGTTTTGATCAACTTCTCTTGGATTTTCCAAAGCTTCCATAATTGCTTTTTTGGTAATTTCGTGAAAAACAATTCGTTTTAAGGGGTTTTTTTCAATTTTTAAAGCAGGAATAAGGTGCCATGCAATTGCTTCACCTTCCCTATCCTCATCGGCCGCTAGGTAAATAACAGTTTCTTTTGTTATTTGTTTTTTYAAATCAGCAATAACTTTTCGTTTATCTGTTGATACTAGATACTGAGGTTTAAAATTATCTTCTGGGTCAAAACCTAATTTAGACTTAGGTAAATCTCTTACATGTCCCATAGAAGCCATTACAGTATAGTCTGAGCCTAAAAATTTTGATATTGTTCTTGCTTTTGCGGGTGATTCCACGATAACTAAGTTTTTCACGTATTTACTTACCTCTAAAATATTTTTGAGTGAATTCTAACATATTAAATTTAAAAATACTTAATCTTGGCAAATTAATATGAAAATATTATGTAAAAGAAGCTAAGAGTTGTACTTTTTACCGTTTTGTGGAATAATTGTAAGTAATGATTTCTTCTTCTAAAGTAATATTAAAGGATTTTTTTACTTTTTCTTTGGCCAAATTAATTAAATATCTGGCTTCTTCGTATGTTCCATTATTATTATTAACTAAAAAGTTAGCATGTTTAATAGAAAAACTCATTCCTCCATACTCAAATCCTTTTAAACCCACAGCTTCAATTAATCGTCCAGCACTGTCATTTTTAGGGTTTTTAAAACAAGAGCCCGCACTTGGTGTTTGGGGTTGATTGTCTCTCATATTTTTAAAAAGCTCAGCTTGTTCTTTAGAAAAACCAGTTTCAATATTAAAAACCACTTCATATATAATCTCATCGATATTTGTATGTCTATAAGAATAAGTAATGTCTTCTTTTTTAATATAACCACTTTGTGTTTTAATAGAATGAATATAATTAAATATTTCCCACTCTTTTAAACCTGCATTCATTTTTACTAAACCACCCATATTTCCAGGTAGTTTTCCTAAAAATTCCATGTTTTTTATATTATTGTTTTTGGCATAATTTAATAGTTTTGCTGATTTTGTAGCACAACCTACATATAAAAGATTGTCTTTTTCTTTGATATAAGCAAAGTTTTCACCTAAAATTGCAAATTTTGGATGAGTGGGTGAAATTAAAGCATTGTTCCCCAAACCAAATATCTTATATTCATCATAAGTATTTATTTCATTTATTACAAGTACTTGGGCTTTGGGTCCAATTTTTATAGAAGTATATCGAGAGAAATCAATTTCTTTAAAATAATTTTTGCTCTCAGTCATTTTTATTGTGCTCTTAATTCTTCGTATTCACTTGGAATTAAAAACTCTTTACTTTTTAATAAGTTCTCATAAAAACCATGTTTAAAACCAAGTTCAAAGAGTTTATCAAGGGCTTTTAATTGTAAATCACTCATTTCTACAGAATCATCATTCGCATATAAATCAAGGTATTTATCAAGTGTTTGGGCATCTACTCTTATTAAACCTTCATCTATTAACATACGAGATAATAAAGCTTTGTTTTTATTTCCAACTTGCACTGCTTTTATTAATGTATTTTCATAATTTATAGCATGAGCTAAAGGAAGTGATCTTCTTAAACACATTCCACCTAAAGGAAGAGGTAAATCTTTTCCAGCAAGATCTTGCCAAATATCCCACATCTCTTTTTCAACTTCTAATTTATCATCATAAGTTAGAATAGATTCATGAATTAAAACACCTGCATCAACAGCCCCATTTAAAACAGCCTCTTCAATTTCTAAAAAATTCATATAAACAGGTCTTGCATTGGGATAAGCTATTTTAAATAAAAGGGCATTTGTTGTATATTCTCCACTTAATGCCACTTTAAAATTTCTTTTAAGTTTTTTGCCTTTTAATTTAATCAGTTTAGGACCATAACCATCTCCAAAAGAAACAGCAGTTTTAAGAAGTGCATAATCCTCTTTTACAAAAGGGTACAAAGCAAAAGAAATAGCACAAATATCGTACTCACCTTTAATTGTTGCTTGGTTAAGAGTTTCAATATCTGCTGCAATATTTGTAAATTTGGCATCTTTTGGACTTACCCATCCAAATTTAATTGCATAATACATAAAAATATCATCTGCATCGGGGGAGTGTGCTACGCTTATGGTTCTCAATGTGTTTCCTTATAGTATTTATTATTATTTATTTAGCTGTGATTGTAACAAGTTATCAATTTATTTTCCATAAGCTATGTTTAAAAACCTGAACTTTGAACATAAAATAAAATAATATTTAATAAAGGTTCTATTAAAAAAATACTTATCAAAGTAAAAATGGCACAAGCAGTTAGGACAAAACGCAAAGCTTTTGAAGAGTTATTTAAAACTTTCTTTTTTTCATCCTTAGGCTCTAATAAAAACATTACTACTATGGGTCGTAAATAATAGTAAACAGCAATAGCAGAGTTTAAAACCATAATCACAGCTAAATATATCATGCCAGAATTAATAGCACTTCCAATTAAATACATTTTTCCCCAAAAAATTGCTAAAGGGGGAAGACCTGCTAAAGAAAGCATAAATAAAGCCATCAAAATGGCAGTATATTTAGAACTTCTAACTAATCCTGCATATCGCTCATAAGAATAATCGGATTCATAATTTTCATAATCTTTATTTCTCATAGCCCAAAGCAAAGCAAATACACCTAAATTAACTACAAAAAATAAAATCCAATACAAAAACATTGCTTGTGTTGCTTGCGTAGTTCCAATTAAAATAGCACTCATCACAAAACCAGCAGAAGAAATAGATGAATACGCCAACATTCGTGCTAAGTCTTTTTGCAATAAAGCAAGAATATTTGGAATGGTCATGGTCAAAACAACAATCACATATAAAATGGCTTCCACATAAGGATCGCGTGCAGCTACAAAAATCTCAAAGAAACGCAAAGCTACAACAAAACCAGCTACTTTTGGAACAATAGAAATAAAGCCAGCTAAAGCTGCTGAACTTCCTTGATACACATCTGCAACCCAAGCATGAAAAGGAACAAGCGAGAGTTTAAAACCTAAAGCCCCCACCATAAAAATAACCCCAACAATTACAAAAGCATAATTTTCAAAACCAGACTCAACCAAAACATCAGAAATAATACTAAGTTCGACACTTCCTGTAAGTGCATAAAAAATCATAGAAGCAAAAGCAAAAAATGCAGTAGCTAAAGCACCCATAGTAAAATACTTAATTGCTGCTTCTATAGCATTATGTCTGTTATGCATGGCTATCATAGTATATAAAGCCATAGAAGAGGTCTCAAGACCTACAAAAATTAAAATCAATGAATCAGTGCTTACCATAAACATAAACCCAGCCACTGCAAATAAATACAGGGCAAAATACTCTGGATATTGTGTTTCATGAAAGTGCATTTTATTTAAATATAAAAGGACAAAAAATACGGAGGATATTAATATAATGATTTGAGCTAATACTGCTATTCCATCAATCAACATTAAATCAAACATTCCACGAACAGGTCCAGAAAATCCTATAATAGCGCCCAAAGCCATAAGTAAAAATAAAACACTTAAAATTATATATAAAGATTTATCGCTTTTTTTTGTAAATAAATCTATACATAAAATACTTAAAGCCCCCACAATAACAATAATCATAGGTAATAAACTGGCAAAGTTTAATTCTGCAAAATCAATTACAACCGAAGGAATATTTGCATTCATTATTTGCCCCCTATCACATTAATTATTCTTAATGTATCTTTACTGCTTTGTTTTACCGCTTTTATTTCCATAATATTAACAAGCTCATTTACACTTGTATTTACAGGTGTTAAAATAATTTTAGGAAAAATACCTAAGAGAACAACTAAGATACATAAAGGAACTAAAGCCAAAACTTCGTTTTTATTAATATCAATTAATTTTTCATTCTTTTTATTATCCAGTTTTCCAAAAAATATGCTTTTATACATAACCAACATATAAACAGCTCCTAAAATAATAGTAAGACCTGCTAAAGAAGCTATTATGGGTGAGACTTTAAAAAAGCCTAAAAGAGATAAAAACTCCCCTACAAAACCAATAGTTAATGGCAATCCAACACTTGCCATTAACATTAGAGCAAAAATAACAGCAAACTTAGGCATAACAGAAGCTAATCCACCAAATTCACTTATCATTTTAGTATGACGTCTGTCGTATAACATTCCAACTAACATAAACAGTGCTCCAGAAACCAAACCATGAGAAATCATTAAAAAGATGGAACCACCTATTCCTTCAACATTTAAAGCAAAGGTTCCTAAAATAATTACACCCATATGTGATACAGAAGAATAAGCAATAACTTGTTTCATATCTTCTTGAGCGTAGGCCAACATAGCAGTATAAATAATAGCAATAAGAGCTAAAATAGCCATAGGTATCATAAAATAAACACTGGCATCAGGAAACAAAGGAAGAGAGAAACGAATAAAACCGTAAGTTCCCATTTTTAGTAAAACAGCTGCTAATAAAACAGACCCAATGGTTGGTGCTTGTCCATGAGCATAAGGCAACCACGTATGGAAAGGAAACATAGGAACTTTTACTGCAAATCCTGCAAAAAAGGCTACAAATAACCATAACTGCATATCAAAAGGCAATAAAAGCAAATTCCAATCAAGTAAAGAAAAACTCCAAATACCTGTAGTTGCATAATAAATATATCCCAAGTACAACATAGCAACAAGCATAATCATAGAACCTAAGAAGGTATATAAAAAGAATTTAATGCAGGCATAAATTCGTTGTTTTCCACCCCAAACACCAATTATAAATAACATAGGAACAAGTGATAATTCCCAAAAAAGATAAAAGACAATTGCATCAAGCGCTAAAAACACTCCAACCATTGTCATTTCTAAAAATAAAACAGTAAGAATTAATTGTTTCAAATCTTTTTTCTCATTTAAAGCAAGCAAAGAAATAAAACTCATAAAAGTAGTCATAATTACTAAAAATAAAGAAATACCGTCAATCCCTATTAAATAAGAAATACCATAAGAAGGAATTAGCGCATATTCTTCAATGAATTGCATTTGTGCTTCATAAACATCAAAAAGTGAGTATAAAATCAAGGATAAAACTAATTCTAAACCAGTAACTATAAGTCCATAGATAAAAATAGAATCTTTTTTAACCAAAATTCCAATAAGAGCAGCAAGGGCTGGAAAAAATATTAGTATTGATAAAATGTAATCCATTTACATCACCTTCTTAAAAAAAATAACAGCAGCAAAAATAAATAACACAAGTATTCCTATAGTCATGACTTTTAAAGAAGAAGATAAAGAAGCTTTTTGTACAATTCTGGCTTCTTTTCCACTTGAATAAATAAAATGGGCAATACCATCAACAAAAGCATCAATTATTTTTAAATCCACTTGTTTGTACGCTATTTTAGATAAATACAAATACGATTTACAAATAATATTCTCATAAAACCAAGGCACATAATATTGATTTTTTAATATTTTATAGATAAAATTATTTTCCCAAGAAGATGAAAAACCATCTTGTTTAATGTATTTAAACCAAGCAAAGAATATTCCCATAAGAGCCACAAAAGAAGTAATTAAAATTAAAATAAGTGCTGTTGAGTGTTCTAGATTTAAAGCAGCCCAAGATGGCAATTGATTCGTAACAAAAGCTTCAAAACTGTGTTCAAACCAACCCGCTATAACAGCTAAAATAACTAAAGGAAGCATGGAAGCCAAAACAAAGTTATGTGTTTCATGAGGCTTTAAAGTATCTACATCATAAGAGGCTTTTCCAAAAAAGACTTTAAAAATCAATCTAAAAGAATAAAAAGCTGTCATAAAAGCACCACTCCATAATACAAACCAAATAAATGTGGCATCTGCATTAAAAGCTGCTTCTAAAATTTTATCTTTTGAGAAAAAACCTGCTAAAGGATAAATTCCTGCAAGTGCAATTGAAGCAATAATCATGATTATTGCTGTACTTTTCATTTGTTTATACAAACCACCCATTTTTCTAATATCTAATTCATTGTGCATAGCATGCATAACATTTCCTGCACCTAAAAACAGAACTGATTTGAAAAAAGCATGAGTAACAAGATGAAATAAAGCTACCCAATAAGCGCCTAATCCAGCAGCTACAAACATATATCCCAATTGTGAAAGCGTTGAATACGCAATGATTTTTTTCATATCATTATGAACTAAAGCCATTGAYGCTGCAAAAATAGCAACAAAAGCTCCCAAACAAGCAATKGCATAACCTATATGAGGTATTARTACATAAATCTCATTACWACGTACCAGTAAATAAACTCCTGCTGTTACCATAGTAGCAGCATGAATAAGAGCAGATACAGGAGTTGGCCCTTCCATTGCATCAGCTAACCAAGTATGAAAAGGAAATTGTGCTGATTTACCCATAGCTCCTATAAATAAAAATATTCCTATTAAGCTTATAGTTTCTATATCCAAAGTAGAAATGTTGGCAAAAACAATATCATAATTTAAAGAACCTAAATTCCAAAAAATCAAAAAGATTGCTATTAACATTCCTAAATCAGCCACTCTGTTCATAATAAAAGCTTCATTTGCAGCCCAAGAAGCTGAGTCTTTGTGATACCAAAAACCAATGAGTAACCAAGAACATAAACCAACACCTTCCCAGCCTATAAATAAACCCAAAAAATTATCRGACATAACTAAAACAAGCATAGAAAATACAAAAGCACTTAAATAAGAAAAATACCTATTAAAACCTTTATCATCTTCCATATAACCAATAGAATGAATATGTACCATAGTTGATACCAACGTAACTACACACATCATTACAACAGAAATATAATCTACKACAAAAGAAAAAGAAACATTTATATTTCCAATATTAATCCATTGCATTAATTCTACTTGKATYACTTCWTTTGTWGTAWAAATAAAATACAATAAATAAAAAGAAGAAAGTGYRGAAATYCCTAAAAGACAAGAAGTAAAAATCCCTGTAAATAAAACTTTCTTTTTCATTGCAAATAAAGCTGCGATWAAAGAACCTACAAGAGGTGAAAACAGTGCAAGATAAACAAAAATTTCCATCTTAACCTTTCATCTTAGCTAGTGAGTCTAAATCAATAGAATTTTTCTTTTTAAACCAAAGGATTAACAAACCCAAMCCAATAGCTACTTCAGATGCAGCAATTGCAACGATAAAAAAAGAAAACATTTGGCCTGTTAAATCTCCATAATGTCKSGATACTGCAACAAAACCAATATTGCAAGCATTTAACATAATTTCCGTAGAAAAAAAGAGCATTAAAAGATTTTTTCTTCTAAGTACTCCAAATAAGCCAATACAAAAAAGCAAAGCAGATAAAATTAAATAAGCATTCAAGGTCATTTTTCATCCTTTTTTTCTAAGCCTGTAATTTCTTCTTCACTTAAAGACGAATAAGAAATATCCATTTTTTTACCAGCTAAAATAATWCCACCAATCATTGCTACTAACAACATAACAGCAGCCACTTCAAAAGCCACCAAATACTTAGTAAACAATACTATTCCTACATCTTGAGTATTTCCCCATGTAGGATGAACAGGTGCAAGGGCAACTACTCCCACATCAATTAAAGGAAAAGAAAAAATAAGTACAATACATAAAGCAATAAGTCCAGATAAGGCAAATACTAAACGAGGGTTAGCTATTTTTTCATCAATTGAAGATAAAGAATCAAAAAACATCATTCCAAAAGCATATAAAGCCATCACAGCACCTGTATAAACAACAATTTGAACCACMCCTARAAAATCAGCATCYAARATAAAGAAAAATGCAGAAATAAATATCATACCAGCWGCWARKGAAGAYAAAGCGTATAAAACATTATTMGTAGTTACCGTAATYGCAAACATCCCWACGGTTAAAAAAGAAAATAAATAAAAAGCAATAATTTCGTACATAATTWATCCTAGTATAACAAAGGAGTTTTTTTAACTCTTTTRTCTGCATCTGGTGAAACAGCACCAAAACCATCGTATTCTTTTTGGAAAATAAGTTTRTCYAARGGTGTYGCCATATCTTCTTTTARAACAAAATGRGCACGCTGTTCACTGGCATTTTCGTACCTCTCCCCATGAACAATAGCTAACTCAGGACAAACCTCAGCACAATAMCCACAAAAAATACAACGTCCAAAATTAATAGAAAATTCTAATACTTCTTTTCTCGAGTTTTCATCAATTTTTGTATCCAATCTAATACAATCAGCAATACAAATCTTTTCACATAAACCACAACCAATACATCTGTTTTCCCCTGATTCTAACAATGCTAATAATTTATGCACTGCTCTGTATCGTGGACCTATAGGAAGTTTTTCAGCAGGATATTGMACRGTATGCATTTGTTTGTTAAATAAAGCTTCTTTCATCATAATAAAAGTGATTTTCAAWCCACCTAAAAGCTCTCCTTTAAGTGAGCGTTTAAACACTTGTTTAAATTCAGCCCACGGAGTTTCTGGATATTCATCTTGTTTAACATTTACATAAGAGCCCTGCCCTACATTTCTGTTTTTAAAATTGTCAATATTCATTTTATAATCCTATCATCACAATCAAACCCGTTAAGAGTATATTTAATACAGCTAAAGGCATTARTACTTTCCAACACAACCACATTAATTGATCYGGTCTAATATGAGGCCATGAAGCTCTTGTCCATAAAAATAAAAAGATTAAGAACATTACTTTTAAAATAATAGCAAGTCCTCCTGGAATAAATCCCCAGTCATTAAACCCGCCTAAAAATACCAAAGAGACCAAAAAACAAATAGTAAATAAATTGGCATATTCTCCAATAAAAAACATTCCCCATCTCATTCCTGAATACTCAGTCGCGTACCCTGCAACTAATTCCGCTTCATGCTCAAGTAAATCAAAAGGTGTTCTATTGGTTTCAGCAAAACCYGCAATCAAAAAAAGYAAAAATGCYAARGGCTGAGTAAATATCATCCACGATAACATTCCMCCACTTTGRTAATTRTTCAAATCAATTAAAGATAAAGAWCCWACTAACATAATRGGAGCTAAKAGTGCAAGTCCTGAAACSACTTCATAAGAAAGTAACTGKATAGCTGTTCTAGCTCCTCCTAATAATCCCCATTTATTAGCAGAACTCATTCCTGCTAATAAAGGTCCATATAAACCAACAGAAGCAACGCCTAATACAAATAAMACACCTATATTAATATCTGCAATAATAGGTCGTACTGTATAYCCAAAAAGCTCAAATTCTGGRAAAAAAGGAATRGCACTCATAGCTATAAAAGCKGTTGCTGCTGTAATAATAGGAGCTATCATAAATACRGGTTTTACYGCATTYGCAGGAATAACATCTTCTTTRGTAAAAAGTTTAATTCCATCTGCTAATACTTGCAATAAACCATAAGGTCCYACATTCATAGGTCCYAAWCGTCTTTGCATRAAAGCCAAGACTTTTCTYTCAATATAAGTAGTAAAACCAGCYAAAGCAGAGAAAACTGTTAAAACGATAAGTACTTTAACAATGGTTTCAATAATTATTGTTTCCATCTTARGCCTTTTTGATTAATGCAATATTATATCTGCTATTTGTAAACARTGCTTTTGTTYYTAGGTTTTTATCAAARGTAGAAACATAAACAATATCACCTTCTATTTGATTATCTAAATAAACGTTTGTTTCTAAAGACAATCCATTTGCATTAATAAAAATTCTATCTTCATCTTGCATTTCTAAGCTTTTTAAATATACTTCAGAAACAAAAACACCYGATTTATTTGATGTTTCATGTGCTTTTGCTGTAAATTCATTAAATTGATTCATAGGATTGGCTCTRTAAATTAYGACTTCTTCACTTTTTGGTTCTAGTTCCATTGAAGATGAAATTTCAATTTCTTCACTAATATCAATATCGTAAGAATTAAGAACATAACCTCTGTTTTCAAGTCTGTCATTCGTAAATTCATTTTTCAAATCATCAAAATCTATACTTAAAAAACCTTTAGTAATAGGCAGCTTTTTTGTATATTCAATAGTATGTTCAATATCTTCTTCTAATAAAACATTTGCTAAATCATTTAAATTATACCCTGTAAAATCTAAAGCAGCATTGGTGGGWACTATTCGTTTATTAATATTCGTAAAGGTTCCTTCTTGTTGATTTAAAGCAGGCATATCTAAATCYCCATCSCCTAAAGAAGAAAGYTCAAAGTCTGATTTCTCATTATAAGAAACACTTTTYCCKMKCACTTCTTCTTTATCTAAATCACAAAGTAAAGAYACYCCCARCGTATTCGTAGAACTTGGAATAATAAGAACTTTAAATTCGGTACATCGTTGAATCAAACCCAAAAGTTTTGCTAAAGTAGAAGCTTGGGGATGAAATATTAAATCTTCTCCCACAATCAATGAAAACTTATCTTTTTTAGCAAGCATAGTCTGTACTAAAGAACTTAAATCTTGTGAAGCATTAATCTCATCTAAGATTTTTGAATGTTCATATTCTTCTTCTTTGGATACTTTTTTAGACACAACTTTTTTAATCTCTTTTTCTTCACCTGTTTCTTCATCTACTTTWATAGTAATAACTGTTTCTTTTACTGTCTCTTCTACTGTTCTGCTTCTTGTTTCTTTAAAWGAATTTATATGATCAARAATAGCAGAAGGTARATYTTTTCCAAAAGTATCTAAAATATAATATAAAACCATCTCTTCTTTTAAAGCAGGTGGATAAATAAATTGTGTTGTTTTACCTTTTTTACCAATACGTTCCATAATAGGATCTTGTATGGGATGAAAATATAAAGCTGCACCTTTATTCATAATAACAGAGTTGTTTAGAGCATATCTTGCATGAGGTAAATCACTTTTCAAAAAGGACCCTACGGAGATAACAAAATTCGATTTATGTACATCATCTAAACTTGCATTGTATAAACTGGTACCAGAAGTAGAAGAAAAATGTTTTAAAAATTCTTGATAAGCATAAGCATCWTTATTAATTAACCTAAGTCCCAGTTTTTCTTTTAGTTTTTGCAAAATAAAAGCTTCTTCATTGGTAATAAAAGAGTTAAATCTAAGATTTTTTGCTTCTTTAAAAGCTTCGATTGCATTTTCAAAAGCTATTTTTATTTTACCTACACTCTTGTTCTCAAAATCATAAGCAAAACGAGCAGCACCATTTAACGTTGAATAATGATGATCATTGGTTACGCGGTATATTTTTTGAACTCTGTGTGTATCAATGGATTCAAACTTGGTTTCATAATACATTAAAGAACAATCACTTGAATGAGGATTTGAGGCAGGAATACGTGTTAACTCCCAAGAGTTTGACTTGTATTGAAAATCATTGGAAACTAACGCACCTACAGGGCAAACAGAAATACACTCTCCACAATCCGTACAGGCATTTTCATCAAAACCAATTAAAGATTTATTTAATTTATTCCACATAGAATAGGCATCTTTAGGCATGCTTTCTTTAAAAGATTTAAAAATAGGCTCAGCACCTCTTTTTACTGTAGATAAAGCACTTGAACCAATCATATCTTTACAAACCGTTACACATTTCTCACATACTATACAAAGACCTGGATCATAATTCATAACCCCCCAATGAGACGTTGGTCGTGCTACATCAGGAATAGCATAATGCTGTTTATCAACTTTCATATACAAAGAATAATTCTGAAGTTCACACTCTCCACTTTGATCACATACTCCACATTGTAAAGGATGATTCACATCATAAACTTCCATGATAGCTCTACGTTCTGTTTCAATTTTTTCTGTGCTCGTACTTACTTCCATGCCTTCTTTTACTTTGGCATTACAGGAATATACTTGTTTCCCATCAACTTCAACTAAACACAATCTACAAGCAAGCGTAGGAGAACATCTGCTTAAATAACATAAAGCTGGCACAAAAATATCATTGGCTCTGGATACATTAAGTAAACTCTCGCCTTCTTTTGCTTGTACCGCTTTACCATCAATAACTAAGTTTATTTTTTCACTCATTATTGATCCCCTTCTTGTATTTTAGGTTCTGGTACTAATTTTTTAACAACCAGCGTCCAATCAACTTCATTAAATTTAATAGAATTCATTAGGGTATAACCTGCTTCATATATAACATCTGCTGATTTTTGAATGGCTGTAAAATCACCAATTTCAAACATAAAGATAGCTACTTCATTTGCTGAGATTTCATTTTTCATCAAGAATAACATTTTGTCATAAAAATCTTCTTTTAAAGGACGTAAATCAAAACGTTTCATTATCTGTCAATCTCCCCAAATACAATATTTAAACTTCCAATAATTGTAACAACATCAGCTAATTGATGACCGGGTAAAATATCTTCAAGAATACCTGTATGCCAATAAGAAGGCGCACGTAATTTCATTTTATAAGCATAAGGACTTCCATCACTTACAATCATATATCCAAGCTCACCTTTTGGAGATTCTGTTGCTACATAAACTTCACCCTTAGGTGGTCGCATACCTTGTGTTACTAAAACAAAATGTTGCATCAAAGAATAATTCTGTGTCATTATTTCTTCTTTTGGAGCTGAAATGTACTCAGGAGAATGTGCCATTAACTGCGTATCACTTTCTTCATACATTGGTATTAATTGTTTTAGAATTTTTGCACTTTCTTTCATTTCTTGCATATACAATTGGTATCTGGCATAAGAATCRCCACTTTTTCCAACGGGKACATCAAARTCWAGTTCAGGRTATAAACCATAAGGCATTTCTCGTCTTAAATCCCATTTMACMCCAGAAGCTCGCAGAGTTACTCCCGTACATGCCCATTGTTTTGCAAGTTCTTGATTAATRACACCAACATTCTCAAGCCTCATTTTCCAAATTCTATTTTCAGTTAATAAACCTTCATATTTAACAATTTCTGTTTCTAAAATACCTATAAATTTTTCCAAATCCTTGCACCAGTTTTTTGGTAAATCTAAAGGAACACCACCAATTCKAATAGCAGAATGMGTAAGTCTGGCACCACAATAATCTTCAATTAAATCCATRGCAAATTCACGTTCTCTAAAAGCATATAAAAACACAGACATAGCTCCTACATCTAAAGCATGAGTTGCTAACCAAAATAAATGAGACATAATTCTATTAAGCTCTAAAAGCATGGTTCTKATTACTTCTGCACGTCTTGGAGCTTCTATTCCTAACAGTTTTTCAACTGCCAGCGCATACCCATAGTTATTTGAACTAGCAGCTATATAATCCATTCTATCAGTAGTAGGCAAAAATTCATTGTAAATCATATTCTCGCCCATTTTTTCCATACCACGGTGTAAATAACCAATTCCTGGTGTTGCTTTGGTAATTTCTTCACCTTGCATTTCTAGAATCAAACGCATTTGACCATGAGCCGAAGGATGTTGGGGTCCGAAGTTAATAATCATAGTATTATCTTCTTTTTCAAAGTTTATATTTTCAAAAAAAGGTTTTAACCTATTGACTGTTTGCATTTATCTTCTGCCTTTTATTGTAATTGAATCTTTGGGATCAAGTTTTTTAATAAACAAGGGTTTATCATCCTCTTGATAAGAAGTACTTACTTGTTTAAGTGATTTGTCAGTAACTTCTACTCCAAATTCAACTTCATGTCCAAGTCTAGAAAAGCGCGAAGTATCATATCTRTCAATAGCAGCRSWRTCTCTGATTTCAGGACCTATWGTATCTCTRGCTTCTTTTCCAAARATTTTGTCAACTTCATACCATGAGGCTGCTTCATCCCCTTGAAGTGGATARGTTTTTAATAAAGGATAATCGTACCAATCATCTGGCATTAAAATTCGTTTCATGAAAGGATGATTAATGATTTTAATRCCATACATATCAAACATTTCTCGCTCAGACCAATTGGCCATTTTAAAAACATTAATAACTGATTCAAGTTCTTCTTTTTGTTTGATAAAACATTTAACTCTTAGTCTTTTTCTCTTACTCATGCTTAACATTTCATAAAAGATTTCAAAACCTTGTTTTGTTTTAATATAATCAATAGCAGAGAGTTCCATTAACATATCATATTCACATTCATCTCTTAAATATTTCAATACTTCAACATTAGAAGATGCATTAATATAAACAACTAAATGCTCAACTTCGATATAAGCATCTAAGACAGTGAAGTTTTCTTCTAATTTTTSCAAAGTATCAAAAAAYACTTCATCATCTTGTACTTTTTGTCTTGGAATACTAGGAGTTATATAAAACCGGTCATTAAAGTATGATTTTTTTTGAACATCCTCTTTGTTTTTATATTTTCTCACTAAACCAACCTTTTACGTTTATGYGATCTAAAAATACTTTCTCTTCGTATTTTYTTTTGTAACATCATAAGAGCATATTGCAAAGTYTCWGGCCTAGGKGCACAACCAGGTAAATAAATATCAACAGGAACAATTCTATCAGCGCCTTGAACAGTGGCATAAGTATTAAACATACCACCCGTATTAGCACAGCTTCCCATAGAAATAACCCATTTAGGATCAGGCATTTGATCATAAAGTCGTCTCATGAATTCTGCATGTTTTTTAGTAAGCGTYCCYGCTATTATAATAACRTCTGCTTGTCTNGGGNCTGGCTCTAAAAATAGTTCCAAACCTRTCAAAATCRTATCKTGAAGCTCCYGAAGCCATCATCTCAATCGCGCAACAGGCCAAACCATAAGTAAGMGGCCATAAAGAGTTTGARCGYCCCCAGTTTACAAATTTGTCAATGCTAGTAAGTGCAATAGGAGCGCCACCATCTTGAAAATAATTTACTTTATGCTGTGCCATTCTAAGGCTCCTTTTTTCCATGCATATATGAATCCAATAGTTAATAATAAAATAAATAAAATCATTTCAATAAAACCAAACCAGCCTAAAACTTTGAAGTTTACAGCCCAAGGAAACATAAATATAATCTCAATATCAAAAAGAATAAATAACARAGCCATTAAATAAAAYTGTACAGAGATACTGTTTTTTTGTTTYGTAACTTCAGGACCACATTCATAAATACTGTATTTTAATTTTTCAGTATCTTGTCGTGCTAACTTACGGCTAATTAATCGTGCTAAAAAAATGGTGGTAGTAAAAGCCCCAAAGGTTATTACAAACATCATRAAAACRCCAAAATAGGGATGTGCGAACTCCATATGAGTCATCAAAAGTCCTTGTTGTCTATACATATGTTTAAAAAGCAAACACTTAGGGTGTTTGCTTTAAATTCTTTTAATATTCTATTCGTAAACTTACTTTGCAAAAAAGCAAAAGCTTAAGAAAAAAATATTATCTTCTTAAATAATAGATAGTATACAACAATTTATCTTTTGACAAAAATACTCAAGAATTAAATAAGACATGTTTTGTCCTATTTAGTCTTAAAAAAGAAAAATAGTTACACTTATGAAACAAAACCAACTTTATTTTCGCTATCAAACTGTCCTTTTTTCTCTTTTGAGATTTGTTCTTTAAAAATCTCAACTGTAAAAACAGCTTCTTCCATAACAGCTACTTTATAAGCTGTGTTTTTAATAATTAACTCAATTTGTCCACCCGTTAACTCAATTTTTGCAAGCTCATTTATATTAAAATTCTTCTCTAAAGGAAGAGTAGAAGGCAATAATTTTTTCCATAAAGCAAGTCTTTGTTCTAGGTTTGGTTTTACAAATTCAATTTTATAATTAAATCTTCTTGAAAATGCTTTATCCAAGTTTTCAAGTAAGTTTGTGGTTGCTATTAATATTCCATCAAAACGCTCAATTTGCTCTAAAAATATATTTTGCATTTGATTGTGCATTTTATCACTAGAATTTCCTTGTCCACTTGAACGTGAAGATAAAAACTGATCGGCTTCATTTAATAATAAAATAGGCTCAGATTTTGTTTTTATTTTTAATTCTTTRTATTTATCAAAAATYTCTCTTACATTYTTTTCACTCTCACCCACATACATAGACAAGATTTTAGAACAGTCAAAAGAAAGTACTTGWYKTTTTAAAGATTTTCCAAGTGCTAAWGCAGTDATTGTTTTWCCAGTACCAGCWGCSCCATAAAAAATTATTTTGGCTTCAATSCCTTTCTTTTTATCTTTAATYCCCCACTCTTTAAGTCTYGTAACKACTTCTTTATCTACTTGTTTTAATAAAGCATCCARTGTTTCTTTKGTTTTGGGATTTAAAACAACATCWTCAAGACTTTTATTKGTAGTAATTAATTCAAACATTTCTTGCTCWGMAATTAATGARTCCAGTTTAATTTTAGCCGYTCTTGTTTTCTTTTTKGCGGGATGAGAGATTTTRTATAAAACCTCATCAGGAATAAAAAAGTTTCTAGAAATTCCACCAAAAGGGGTTAACATTTCATCATAATCTACTAAATTATTAGAAACCAATTTTGAACTCTCTTCTAAAAGCGATCGATGTTTTATTTTTTCATAATCATCATGGGATACTAATTCAATTAAAGAGTTCATATCTCTTAATGACTCGTCTCCTCCTGCATATTCTTCTTTTAATAAAGATAAAAAAATCATACGCTCGTTCACATCCAAAGTATTGTCTTCAAAAAACTTTTCAATCATAATATCAGTAGAAGTTGCTTTAATTCTCTCTGAAATTCGGTTCTCTAAAAGTGCAAGTTTTGATTTTAATCTGTTAATATTAGGGGAGTTTTCATCAAAACTGTGTTTWACAACATTWAGTTTTTGRGCCAAATCTATTTTAAAAAACTGATCTTGTAAATATTCTARGTGATCSGTGTATTCTTTAATTTCAGGYARAGCAATATCAAGCGTACCATCTTCTACTAGTTTTAAAAAAGAAGAACTTAARGTCACAGAAGAATTTAAYAACTCTARTTTTGATATTTCRCTTAGTTTTACATTSGTATAWACACTGCTTTGAACCAACCATCCAAGYTCTARTAGTTTTTTAATGTGTATAATTTTTTCAATATGCTCATATTTTTCTAAATCAAAATATTGWCCTAAAATATCAAGWACCATAATTGAGTCACGGCCTTGTACATATTCTTTRCTTATATATTGCAAAAATTTTGCTTCTTGYAAAGTACATTTTAACTGAGAATACAGCTGCGTTTTTCTAAGATTGCTACTGTTTATAAAGATTAAAAAATCTTTCATTATAATTTTTCCTCTAAACTTTTTTTAAATGTTTTTATTTCTTCATTTTTTTCAAAAAATAAAATAAAAAGTTTATTTTGTGTTTGAATTTCTAAGGAGTTCTTTTTTTCTTGTATTTTTTTTATTTTAGAAAAAACAATTTTTTCATTACTTGAAAAATCAAGTGAGAATTGATTGTTTATTAATAAAACGTTTGAATCACAAATACTTTTGTATCTGCTTTTGTAATAAAACACTTCTTGGCACTTAGCTTGTTTTAAATAAGCTCTAACTTCTTCATCATTAGAAGAATCAACCATCACCAACCAGCCAATTACTATAAAAAAAGGAGCAAAAAATACAAGTAAAATCACGTTTTTCCTTATTATTATACTTATTATATAGTAAAAAGATTAATGCTTAGTTTAGAGAAGAAAAAATACCATTATTATATTTCAAAATAGAGGAAAAATGAGGAACAAGTAAAAAGAATACAAAAATTTGTTTTTGTATTCTTTTTTATTAATAATTAAAACACTTCAAGATGTGTTTGTCATTGATAATACTTATTTGGGGTTTTTCCAAAGCACATTTTTCAATCACATTGGGACAACGCGTTCTAAAAACACAGCCACTGGGAGGATTAATAGGAGAAGGTAAATCCCCTTGTAAAAACTGTATTGTTTTGGCTCTCTCTAACCTTGGGTCCGCAATTGGAACGGCTGAGATAAGGGCTTTATTATAAGGATGTAAGGGATTATCAA
This sequence comes from Arcobacter sp., assembly GCA_002733685.1. Lineage (GTDB taxonomy): Bacteria > Campylobacterota > Campylobacteria > Campylobacterales > Arcobacteraceae > NORP36. The sequence goes on from NVWN01000020.1 coordinate 24,260, forward strand.
AAAGTTCATTTTTTTCTGCCATTTCCACCATATTCCCTAAATAAATAACAAGGATTTTATGTGAGATATGTTTAACAACAGATAAATCATGAGAAATAAAAATTAAAGACAAGTTCATTTCTTTTTGCAAATCCATTAATAAATTCGTAACTTGTGCTTGAATAGAAACATCCAATGCAGATACTGGTTCATCACATATTATTAGCTTAGGTTCTGTAATCAAGGCACGTGCAATTCCAATTCTTTGACATTGACCTCCTGAAAATTCATGAGGATATCTATTAATAACATTAGCAAGTAAACCTACTTTACTCATAATATTAAGAACTTTTTCCTTACGTTGTTTTTTATTTAAATGCGGATAAAAAGCCAATAAAGGCTCTGCAATGATATCCCCAATTGTCATTCTTGGGTCTAAAGAAGCCAAAGGATCTTGAAAAATCATTTGCATGTCTTTTTTAATCAGCCATCGCTCTTTTTTACTCATAGAAGTAAGTTCTTTTCCTTCGAAAATAACTTTTCCCGAAGCAATGGGAACCAAATCAATAATAGCTCTTGCTAGAGTGGATTTTCCACATCCCGACTCACCTACTATTCCAATCGTTTCGCCTTCTTTTAACTCAAAACTAATACCATCTACTGCTTTTAATTTATCACTTGAAAAATCAAAAAAATGTTTATTGGATTTAATATTAAACTGTACTTTTAAATCTTCTACTTTTAAAATAACCTTACTCATACTTCCATCCTTCATTAAAACAGGCTCTTTGTCTTTTATCATTTGAAAAACCAATCAAAGAGGGTCTTTCTAATTTACACTCAGGTTTTGCAGCATAACAACGCTGTTCAAAAGCGCAGCCTCTTGGCATATTCATGATATTAGGAGGATTTCCAGGAATAGTAGCTAGTTTTTCAAGATTGTCATTTAATTTTGGAATAGATTTTAACAAAGAAACAGTATAAGGATGAGAAGGCTCATAAAAAATATCTTCAACACTTCCATATTCCATGGTTGAGCCTGCATACATTACCATCACATCATCACATAATCCAGCAACCACACCTAAATCGTGAGTGATTAGAATAATCCCTGTATTAAAGTCTTTTTTTAAATCATTTAACAAAGCCAAAATTTGTGCTTGTACGGTAACATCTAATGCCGTTGTTGGTTCATCTGCAATTAAAAGTTTTGGGTTGCATAAAAGCGACATAGCTATCATTAACCTCTGCCTCATACCCCCAGAGAATTCATGAGGGTACATTGACATTCTTTTTCTTGCTTCTGGAATTTTAACTGCATCTAACATTTGAAGACTTTGTGTAAACGCATCTTTTTTACTTAATCCTTTGTGCTTAATAAGCACTTCCATTAATTGTTTTTCAACTTTCATATAGGGATTTAAAGAGGTCATTGGGTCTTGAAAAATCATCGCTATTTCTTCAGAACGAATATGATTTAATTCTTTTTCGTCTAAGTTAAGAATTTCTTGGCCCTTGTATTTTACACTGCCACTTGCGATTCCATTATTTGCTAACAATCCCATAATTGAAAATACACTCTGTGATTTTCCAGAACCTGACTCTCCTACAATTCCTAATGTTTTGCCCTCTTCTACTGTAAAATTTAATTTATTAACAGCTTTAACAATACCATCTGGGGTTTCAAAATCAATACTTAAATCTTTTACTTCTAATAAACTCATAATAATCCTATCTATCTTTTGGATCAAGAGCATCTCTTAGTCCATCACCTACAAAATTAAAACAAAACAATGTCACCACCAAAAATAAACCAGGAAATAGTAATTGCCAAAAAGCAATGTCCATCACTTTTGAGCCTTCATTTACCAAAGCACCCCATGAGGTATCTGGTTCTTGCACACCAAGGCCTAAAAAACTCAAAAATGATTCAAAAATAATCATATTAGGAATTAATAAGGTGGCATAAACCACTACAATTCCTAAAACATTAGGAATGATATGTTTAATCACGATATTAAAAGGACTCGTACCACTTACATAAGCTGCTTCAATGAATTCTTTTTCTTTTAAACTTAAGGTCTGTCCTCGTACAATTCTTGCTATATCCAACCAAGAAACCATACCAATGGCTATGAAAATAAAACCAATATTACGGCCAAAAAAAGTTACCAATAAAATAACAAAAAACATGAAAGGAAAAGAAGCTAGAATATCAACAAACCTCATCATAATATTATCTAAGCGTCCACCAAAAAAACCAGCAACTGCTCCATACAATACACCTATAATAACAGCTACGGCTGCACCCATGACACCTACCATTAACGATATTTTTCCACCTTGTAAGGTTCGTACAAAAATATCTCGTCCCAAATCATCTGTACCAAAAAAATGCCCATTGGTAAAAGAAGGACCTACATGCATATAATCCCAATCTATATCTTCATAAGAATAAGAAGATAAACTTTGACCAAACAATACCATCAAGATAATAATCGAAATAACAGCCAAAGAAAATACAGCCGCTTTATTTTTAAAAAATCGAATTTTTGCATCTTGAAATAAGGATCTACTCTCTAACTCTAAGTCTTCTAAGACTTCTTGTTTTTCTTTACTAATCATCATGTTTAATCTTTAATATTTAATTTTTGGATCAATTACAACATATAAAATATCTACAATTGTATTGAATAAAATCATTAGACCACCTACTATAATAGTAAGCGTTAATACCATGTTATAATCTCTGTTTAAAGCCCCATTTACAAATAACTGCCCAATTCCAGGCAGTCCAAAAATAGTCTCAATTACGACAGAACCTGTAATGATTCCTACAAAAGCAGGACCCATATACGATACTACGGGTAGAATAGAAGGTCTTAATGCATGATGAAAAATAATATAGGTTTTTCCCATGCCTTTTGCTTTTGCCGTTCGGATAAAGTTCGAATTAAGAACTTCTATCATTGAGGCTCTCATTATTCTTGCAATTGAAGCTATATATCTAAAACTCATAGCAAATACAGGTAAAATCAAATACTCTAAGCCTCCTCCATTCCAGCCTCCTGCAGGTAAAACTTTAAAATAAATAGCAAAAACGACCACTAAAATGGGGCCTAAAACAAAGTTAGGAATAGCAACCCCTACCATTGCAAAACTCATTACAGCATAATCAATTTTTGTATTTTGATTTAATGCAGCAACGATACCACAGGCCATACCTGCAAGAACAGCAAATAAAAATGCCCAAAATCCAATCTTTAAAGAAACGGAGAAGGATTCATTGACTAAATCATTAATTGAAAAATCTTTGTATTTAAACGAAGGGCCAAAGTCCCAGGTAACTACATCTTTTAGATAATAAACATATTGCACATACAAAGGTTTGTCCAAATGGTATTTGGCTTCAATATTTTTCATAATCGCAGGTGAAATATTTCTATCATCAGTAAAAGGAGATCCTGGTGCTGAGTGTACGAGAACAAAAGAGATAGTAATCAGTACAAGTAAAGTAGGTATCGCTATTAAAACTCTTTTTATTATAAATTGTAACAATTTTTTTTCCTTAGAAAACAAGGGGTTCATCAGAAGATGAACCTTTTGTTTATTTTTTAATGTACAAGTGTTTTGTATAAATAGCGCCTAAAGGATTTACCTTAGGATAACCTCCCACATAAGATTTTACTAATCTAGCTTGTGAGTATTGATAAATAGGAATAATTGGCATATCTCTTGCCACTATTGAATCAACATCGGCATACAATTTATTTCGTTTAATATCATCCGTTGTACTTCTTGCAATATTCATTAATTTATCGTATTGTGGGTTTTCATAAAAAGAACTGTTAGAGGAGTGTCCTACTGTTAATAAATCTAACATAGTAGATGCTTCATTATAATCACCAATCCATCCAGCACGCGCAACTTGATAGTTTCCTGATTTTTTCTCTTCTAAATATGTTTTCCACTCTTGATTTTTTAAGCTAACAACAACAGAACCCTTTAATGAAGTTTTCCACATAGAAGCAATTGCTAAAGCCACACGCTTATGTTGTTCACTGGTATTGTATAAAATCTCAAACTTTAAAGGATTTTCTTTTGAGTATCCAAGTTCTTTCATTAAAGAAAGTGCTTTCGCATTTCGTTCTTTTTGCGTCCACGTTGCATACTCAGGAACAGGAGCTGTATATCCAGAAACAATATTTGGAACAAAAGTATATGCAGGTTTTTCACCTGTACCTAGTACTTTTTTAGTAATAATATCTCTGTTGACTGCATACGATAAAGCTTTTCTCACACGTACATCATCAAAAGGTTTTTTCTTCATATTTAAATAATAGTAATACGTACCAACTCGTCCTAAAACTTTTACTTCGTTTGGAATACTTTTTAATAAACTTTGATATTTGCTTTTTGGTAATTCATCTGTATAATCTACATCACCTGCTTTATATCTGTTTAATTCTGTACTTTGTTCAGGAATTGGAACAAAAGTCACTTTGTCAATTTGAACTTTTGCTTTGTCATAATACATATCATTTTTAGTTAAAACAATTTTTTCATTAACTACCCATTCTTGTAATTTATAGGCTCCATTTGTCACAATATTAGCAGGCTTAGTCCAGTTTTTTCCATATCTTTCAATAATTTTTTTAGGTACGGGTGCTGTTGTTACATGTGAAATTCCCATTAAAAAATAAGGAATAGGACTGTGCAAGTTAATTTCCAAGGTTTTGTCATCCAGCGCTTTAACCCCTAAAGACGAAACTGGTTTTTTTCCTTCAAGAATTGCTGCGCCATTTTTAATACCTAAGATTTTGAAATACCATGAATAACGTGCGGCTACTTTTGGATCTACCCCTCGTTTAAAAGAATATTCAAAATCATGCGCCGTAACAGGGTCCCCATTTGACCACTTTGCATTTTCTCTGATTTTAAAGGTATACACTTTTTTATCATCAGAAATAGTATAAGAAGAAGCTTGTCCTAAAATTACATTTCCTTCTTTATCTTCAGTCATAAGTGTTTCGTATAAATCCCTCATGATATTAGAGCCAGGAATACCCTCGCCAAGGGTAGGATCAAGAGTTGCAGGTTCTGCACCATTTCCTCTTACTAATTCTTGCATTGCATTTGCGCTTGTAAATAACAAACACGCCAATAGAGTTGACTTAATTATTGTTTTAACTTGCATACATACTCCTTAATTTTTTTGTGAGTCATTGTAATAGTTTGAAGTGAGTTTTTTCTGAGTTTTTGTTAGTTAAGCGGTTTTTCTATTTCATAAAAAGAGTTCTTTAGTGTTAAAAGAATTATTAAATAATATTCATTTTGAATATTATTATTGAATATTCCTACGTGTTCAGACTTTATCTATTGAAAAATAAATAATAGAGAAGATAATTTTATTATTAAAATATTACATAATTTGTACATAATTAAAGAAAATTTATTCATTAGTTCATAATAAAAAACAAAAAGACTATATAATATAGTCTTTTTGTTTTAGGAGTTTATTTTAAAAAAAGTTTTACAAAGAATTTATCAGGCTTTTTCTACAAAAGAATATAAGGCTTGTATTTCTTGGCCCCAGATATCTTCATTAATAGTTTCTAGAATTAAAGGAATATCATCCATTCTATCATCGTTCATTAAATATTTAAAAGAGTCCCAACCAATTTTCCCTTCACCCAAAGAGTCATGTCTATCAACTCTGCTCCCCAATTCTGGTTTTGAGTCATTAATATGCATTCCCATTAAATACTCAAACCCTACTACAGAAGAAAACTCTTCCCAGGTTTTATCATATTCTTCTTTTGTTCTAATATCATAACCAGCAGTAAACATATGACAGGTGTCAATACAGACACCCATTCTGCTTTTATCATCTACTTTTGAAATAATATGCGCTAAATGTTCAAACTTATATCCCATGTTTGAACCCTGTCCTGCTGTATTTTCAATCACCAATTTTACTTTGGAAGTAGGCGTGGCATCTATTACTCTATTCAGTGTTTGGGCAATATTATCCAAACACTCTTCTTCACTAATTTTACGTAAATGAGAACCAGGATGGAAATTTAATCTGTCAAGTGTTAAAATATCACAACGCTGCACTTCGTCCACAAAAGCATGAAAAGATTTTTCTCTGTTTTCAATTATAGGGTGTCCTAAATTAATCAAATAAGAATCATGCGGTAAAATATGTTTAGTTTGAATACCTGTTTTTTCTAATTCTAAAAACCACTTATCTATTACTTTTGATTCTAAGTCTTTAACTTTCCACTGTCTTTGGTTTTTAGTAAATAAGGCAAATGCTTTTGCTCCAATAACATTTGCGTTGATACAGGCATTAAATACCCCTCCACTTGCACTAACGTGCGCTCCAATATATTTCATTTTTTTCCTTTTAGTCTTTTAAAATTTTAATTAATATATGATTTTTTTTATCTCTAAATACGATTTTCTTTTCTTTTTGCTCAATTAGTTTTTTAAAAAAGTCTTTTTTATAAGAAGAGTGTAAAAATTCTTCATTAAAAGCTTTTGGACTTAAACATTTAAAAGTACTTTTACAAATTCTATCTTCGTATACTTTTAAATCCAAAACAAGTGAACCTGCAGAAAAAATTTGTACCTGTGTGTAAAAAGGGAAAAAAGAAATAAAACCTTTATCATAAAATTTCATTTTGGGTGTTTTTATTAATATAGTCGCACTTTTAGATAGCTGTGGAGTTTTTGATGCACAAGCAATAAATAAAAAAAGTACAAGAATAAGTCTTAAATATTTAAACATTTTTTCTCTTTACAATCATTTTGAAAGAATTTTACTATAATAGGATTAAATATAGCAGAAAAAACATACTGCTTTTAAAAAGGTTTAATTTGTTAGTACATATTTGCTGTTCTGTAGACAGCCATTATTTTTTAGAAAGAATACAAGAAGAATACCCAGATGAAACACTTGTTGGATATTTTTATGATCCCAATATCCACCCTTTTGCTGAATACCAATTAAGATATAAAGACGTTGCGTATTCATGTAAGAAACTAAACATTGAATTACTTGAAGGCCCTTATAATTTAGAAGCATGGCTTAAAAAAGTAAAAGGCATGGAATTATTACCTGAAAAAGGGGATAGGTGTACTGTTTGTTATGACGACAGATTAGAAAACACTGTACAAAAAGCAGTGGAATTAGGTCATGATAAATTTACTTCAACACTTTTAATTTCTCCTAAAAAATCACAAGATAAATTAAAAATTATTGGAGAGAGACTCACCCAAGAATACAATTGCGAATTTATTTTTAAAGATTATCGCGCAGGACAAGGTCAAGTATTACAAGGTATTAGAGTTAAAGAGCACTCTTTATACAGACAAAACTATTGTGGTTGTTTATTTGGATTAAGTCCTCAAAGAGAATCTCAAGATAAACTAATGGATGAAATGATTAATCCTATTTCCAATCAAATCTTGCCTGAATCAATTGAAAGCAGACTGGAGTTGTACCACAAAAGAGATGAGTTAGAAGAAAAAGACATTCCTTACAAAGTAATCAAACAAAAGTTTTTAAATTACAGGCTATTAAGTGCTTTAGTAAAAGTAAATAAAATTGCTGTACCTTCGTATTTTTTATGTTATTCAATTTCTTCTCGTAAAAAGTTTTCTGGWAGAATAGAATATGAAAGAGGCGATATTGCYTATTTAAATAAAGAAGAAGCRAAAATCATTCCWATTGARATATTTAATGAYATAGCAGGTACCAATTATGACAATGTAAAAGCATTGATGTATGGACCWCCTACTTTTCAAGCAGAATTAAATGCACGAAATAAAATCACTAAAAACCCTTATGGTTTATCWCCTATWATTATAGTAGATAAATTAAGTGAAGAMAAATATGAAATAGAGCTTAATGCAAAAATTTATGAAGATGTAAAAGAAGACATTATATGAAAATTTTGGTTTCAGCTCTTGAAACCTCTTCTAATATCCACTTAAAAGAACTACTTAAAGAATTTGATGACACAACTGAATTTTTTGGTATTTTTGACAAAAAACTAGGACCTGCATCTTATGATTTAGAAGAACTTGCCGTTATGGGTTTTGTTGATATCTTAAAAAAACTGCCTTTCTTTTTTAGACTAAAAAAAGAAATGGTTGAACTAGCACGTAAAGCAGATAAAGTCTTACTAATGGACTCTTCTGGTTTTAATCTTCCCCTAGCAAAAGCCATTAAAAAAGAATTCCCCAATAAAGAAATCATTTATTATATTCTGCCACAAGCATGGGCTTGGAAAAAAGGAAGAATTCCTAAAATTGAAAAGTATTGTGATAAATTATGTTCAATACTGCCTTTTGAAAAAGATTTTTATTCACAAAAAGACAAAATTACTTACGTAGGCCATCCATTATTAGATGAAATTACTTCTTATAAAACACAGCAAAATTCTTCTACTAGTATCGTTTTTATGCCAGGAAGTAGACGAACAGAGATAACAAATCATATGCCTATTTTTAGAGAATTAATCAAAAAAATTCCTCAAATGGAGTATGTTTTAATTATTCCAGAAAAATTTGATCAAAATTATATAGAAAAAACCTATGGAGACATTTCATCTTTTACTGTTTCTTCTAATGCCCATGAAAGTCTAAAAAAAGCACACTATGCTTTTATTTGTTCAGGTACAGCAACACTGGAAGCTGCAATTATTGGAACACCTTTTACTCTTTCTTATATTGCTAAAAAACTGGATTATTTTATTGGCAGTAGATTGGTAAAACTTCCTTTTGTAGGTTTGGCAAATATTTTCTTYRAYAAGATGGRTAAAGGGCAAATACACAGTGAATTTTTACAAGAAAATGTCACTGCACAGGCTTTATTTAATGATTATCAAACTATGGATAAATCATTATTTTTAAGTAATTCAAAAATTTTAAGAGACTATTTGCAACATGGTAGCTCAATAAAAGTAAAACAAATTATCCAAAGCTAATAAAGTTTTCGATAAAATATTGTTTAAAGAAAAAAATAGGATAAATTAATGTTAGATATAATGGAAATACAAGAAATATTACCACACAGATACCCATTCTTATTAGTAGACAGAGTAACAGGAATGGAAAAATCAAAATCAATAGAAGCCTATAAAAATGTTTCCATTTCAGAACCTGCATTTACAGGTCACTTTCCAGGACATCCAATTTACCCTGGGGTTATGATTCTTGAAGGAATGGCACAAGCAGGTGGAATCTTGGCTCTTAAAAGCAATGATTTATCGCAAGAAGAACTTAAGAATAAAGTAATTTATTTTATGAGCATAGATAAAGCTAAATTTAGAGCGCCTGTTAAACCAGGAGATCAATTGGTATATAAAATTGCTATTCTTAAATTAAGAGGTAATTTGATTGTTCTTGATGGAAAAGCATATGTTGATGACAAATTAGTCGCACAAGCTGAATTAAAAGCAATGATAATGGATAAATAAAAACAAATGAACAATATACACAAGACAGCAATAATTGAAGATGGAGCAATCATAGGTGATGATGTCACTATTGGAGCGTATACAATTATTGGAAAAGACGTAAAAATTGGCAATAACAATACTATTGCCTCTCATACTTTAATTACTGGATATACCAGTATTGGAGATAACAATAAAATATATTCTCATGCAGCCTTAGGTAGTGAGCCTCAAGATTTAAAATATGCAGGTGAAAAAGTAGAACTAATTATTGGAAATGACAATAAAATTAGAGAATTCACCCTCTTTAATCCAGGAACTTCTGGTGGTGGTTCTGTTACAAGAATTGGAAATAACAATTTATTTATGGGGTATGTTCATGTTGCACATGATGTAATCATAAAAAACAATTGTGTATTTGCAAATGTAGCAACACTTGCTGGTCATGTAGAAATTGAAAACAATGTTGTTGTAGGTGGACTTACTCCCATACATCAATTTTGTAAACTTGGAAGCCATGTAATGATTGGAGGAGGTTCTGTAGTTACTCAAGACATACCTTCTTTTTGTTTAGCACAAGGAAACCACGCAAATGTTCGTGGTATCAATCTTAATGGTTTAAGACGTAAATTCTCAAGAGAAGATATTAATGCTATAAAACTTGCATACAAAGATCTTTTTGAATCAGGACTTCCTTTAAGTGAAACAGCCAAAGATTTAATCAAAAATTCAAACAACTCTTACGTAATTGAATTAGCTACTTTTGTATCCAATACAAAAAGAGGCATTCCATTTACTAGAAAAACAAAGGAAAATTAATGAGCAAACTTCAATGTGATTTTTGTGGGACAAACGACAGCAATGAAAATCCAATAATCTCAGGAGACAAGGCTTGTATTTGTCAAGCCTGCGTAAGTGCGGCTCATGAAATCATGGATCATACAAAAGAAGAATCTTCTAATCCTTCTAATCTTCCTGTTTTAAGAGAAGAAGTTAAATTATTAACGCCAAAAGAATTAAAAAGTATTTTAGATGATTATATTATAGGTCAAAACAAAGCAAAAAAAGTTTTATCCGTTGCAGTATATAATCACTATAAAAGAATTTTTAGAAAAGATGAAATTGAAGAGGGTATTGAAATTAATAAATCAAATGTTTTATTAATTGGACCAACTGGTTCTGGTAAAACGCTTTTAGCTCAAACTATTTCAAAATTTTTAGATGTTCCTTTGGCTATTGCTGATGCTACTTCTTTAACAGAAGCTGGTTATGTTGGAGATGATGTAGAGAATGTAATTACACGTTTACTTCAAGCTGCAAATGGGGATGTTAAAAAAGCAGAAACAGGTATTATTTTTATTGATGAAATTGATAAAATAGCCAGAATGAGTGAAAACAGATCTATTACAAGAGATGTATCAGGAGAAGGTGTTCAACAAGCTATGCTTAAAATCATAGAAGGTGCAACAGTGAATGTACCTGCTAAAGGTGGAAGAAAACATCCTGGGCAAGATGCTATTCAAGTAGACACTACAAATATACTATTTATTTGTGGTGGGGCTTTTGATGGTTTAGAAGATTTAATTAAAAAGAAACAAGGTGGAAATACCTTAGGTTTTAATCAAGGTCTAAGCACTAGAAAAGATGGGGAAGAACTTTTATCTTTAGTTGAAGCAGATGATTTAGTAAAATATGGTTTAATTCCTGAACTTATTGGACGTTTACATATGATTGCTACTTTAAATGAAATTTCTTTAGATGATATGGTTCATATTCTAACTGAGCCTAAAAATGCATTAATTAAACAATATCAACAACTCTTTTCTATGGATGGTGTTATTTTGGATTTTGAAGAAGATGCATTAAAAGAAATAGCAAAAAAAGCAATTGATAGAAAAACAGGTGCAAGAGGTTTACGTTCAATTTTAGAAGAAATCATGTTAGATATCATGTTTGATTTACCTGACTATAAAGGTAAAACAATTACAATTACAAAAGAAGTGGTTCTAGACGACAAACTACCAAACATAGCTTAAAGGAGAGATTAGATGATACTAGACAAGTTTATTGGTTTATTTTCAAGCGATATGGCAATTGATTTAGGTACAGCAAATACAATTGTTTCTATCAAAGGAAAAGGAATCATTATTAATGAGCCTTCTGTTGTAGCAGTACAGCATGACAGATATGGTACAGATAAAATTCTTGCAGTGGGGCAAGAAGCGAAACAGATGATAGGAAAAACTCCTTTAAATATTCAAGCTGTACGTCCTATGAAAGATGGAGTAATTGCGGATTTTGAAATGACTGAGAGAATGATCAGATATTTTATTGAAAAAGCACATGCTAGAAAATCTTTTATCCGTCCAAGAATCATCATTTGTATTCCTTATGGAATTACACAAGTTGAGAGAAAAGCAGTAAAAGAATCTGCTTTAAGTGCAGGGGCACGAGAAGTATTTTTAATTGAAGAGCCAATGGCTGCTGCAATTGGAGCTGGTATTCCTGTATCTGATCCTTCTGGATATGTAATAGTTGATATTGGAGGAGGAACTACTGAAGTAGGTGTTACTTCTTTAGGTGGACTTGTATTATCTAAAAGTATTAAAGTAGCAGGCGATAGATGTGATAAAGCTATTATTGATTATGTTAGACAAAACTATAATCTTTATATAGGTGAGAGAACGGCTGAAAATATCAAGATTGAAATAGGTACTGCAATTAAGCTAGATACTGAACTTAAAATCAAGGTAAAAGGTAGAGATAACTCTGGTTTATTATCAACTATTGAACTTGGTTCTGAGGGTGTTAGGACTGCTATTAAAGAGCCCTTACGAGAAATAGTATCTGCTATTCGCTCAGTCTTAGAGGACATGCCACCTGATTTAGCAGGGGATGTTGTTGATAATGGTGTTACACTAACAGGTGGAGGCGCACTTATAAGAGGTCTTGATAAATATATTGCAGATATTATTAAACTTCCTGTACGTGTTGCAGATGAACCTTTATTAGCAGTAGCCTATGGTACATCTGCTGTATTAGACGAACCACAATTATTAAAAATAATCTCGAATCAATAAAGTATTCCATTGAATAAAATAGTATTCTTTTTATTTTTTATTCTACTTAGCCTATCTTATATCTTTGATATAGATAGGCAAATTGTTCGAAACTTCAATTTTATAAACTCTTTTAAAAACTATTATTATGAAAAAACAATAATAAGCTCAAATTTTATGGATGAATATTTTGAACAAGCCAAAAAAATAAAAAATTATCGAGATGAAAACCTGCATTTAAAAAACTTTCAATACTTGTATGAAATTAATGAGTCAAAATACCAACAATTATTAGAAGATTCAAAAATAACAAAACAAGAACATAAGATGGAACTTGTAAAAGTATTATCCTATGTTAAATTCAATGATTTTACAAAAGTATGGTTGGATAAAAATAAAACAAATGATAAAATTCTTGCTTTAATAGATAATGAATATGCAGCAGGTATTGTTATTCAATATGACAATAAAAGTTTGGCTTTATTAAATGGAAATGAAAAATCAAATTATGCTGTATATATTGGTGAAAATGAAGCACCTGGTATTGTTCACCAAAATAAAAACAATAAAGAATATTTAAAAATCAAATATATACCTATTTGGATTAATATTAAAATAAATGATGAAGTTACTACTTCGGGAATGGATAACATTTTTTACAAGGGATTAAAAGTAGGAAAAGTTGTCAAAATAAATAAAATGGCAGATATGCAAGAAGCTATAATAAAACCCTATTCACAAGTCTATCAAAAAAGATTCTTTTATACCTATGAAGCCTTGGATAAAGAAGAAATAAAAACGCAAGAAGAAAATAAAAAAATAAAAAAATAATTTGTTTTTACTCCCATTTTTATTATTTGTATTTTATAAACTCTGCCACCTAGCATAATAATTTTATTAAAACAAAGATTTTACAGTTAATTAAAAGACTTGCAACTCAATAACCACCAAGTCATTTTTTTCTTCATTTTTTAGTTCTTCATACTTTGTAACTTTAATTCGTTTAGATGAAAGTCCATTTTTTAAGAAGTATTCTTTTATATTGATAGCTCTAGCGTTCATAAGATTATAAAACTCACTGTCTTTTATTGTAAACGCATTAATTAACTTTTTTTGCATATCAAAATACACATCTTTTGATTTTAGAACAAGAGTTTCATATTCTTTTATTGTGTATTTTTTTATGTACAGTTCTTTTATAAGTTCACTTTTTGATATCTTGTTATCTTGATAGACCTGATTGTTATTAATTGATAGGTCAAACTTTATTGTTTTTAGTGCTTGAATATCTTTGTTTTTTTGTGATTTATTGATTATTTTTAGTTTAATGCCTGGCCTTTTTTTCATGGCTTTAATTATAATTAGAAGTTTATTCTTTTGATTTTTTACAATAACACTTTGTCCATAAGCAAATTCTACCTTTGATAAATCATCGCTTTTTGAGCCTATTAGCGCAGCTAAAATTTTAAAAGGAGAACTTATTATTCCAACTATTGTTTTTGTTACTATTGAAGCTACAGTACTAGATAAATCAAAGTTTGGGTTATTTATATCTCCACTTATTGGTACAGATAAGTTTAGTTCCCCCTTTGAGTTTTCAAGTAATGCAATGGCTAGTTTTATGGGAGCATTTATTGCGGTTTCACTCTCTACATCTTTTCCTAGTTTTAAGTCCTTTATCATGATGTCATTTTTGCTTATTAGCTGCGATTTATTAATTCTATGTTCTTGAGTTAAAAATAATTTGCCTATATCTATCTCGTTTCCTATTGATTTTACACCATATAAGGACAAGGGTTCTAAGTCAAGATTCGAAAGTTTTGTTTTAATAACTGTTTTAAGATTTATATCTGCACTAATAAAACTTCCCTGTACACTAAAATTACTAAGTCCATCTATCAAGGCTTGCAATTTTATTTTTGCTACATCATTTTTATTTGAGGATATGTTTGAAACCTCACTTTGTATTTTATCCATTTTCATTTCATATGGATTTTTTAGTGAACTATCTGTAAAATTTGTTTCTCCATCTTTTATAGTGATACTTTGTATTAGATAAGTAAATTCACTTGTCGTACTATTTTTACTTTTTCCATCTTTATTTTTACTAATTCCAGAATAATTGTTACTCTTATCTTTATTTATTTTTACGTTGAGAAAAGGTTTGTTTATAATAATACTTTTAATTTTTAAGGCATCATTTGTATAAGCCAATTTATTTATGTTTATATTTTGTATAGTAAAAAGTTTTTGATTAAATTTACTATTAAAAATACTTATCTTGCCTAAACTTGCATTTCCATTTAGTTTTATTTTACTGATATTTTTTTCATTTACAATCTTTAACTTTAGATCACTGCTCAGATACGCTGATTTAATACCTAAATTGAGACTTTCTTTTATGTAGGAGTTATATGGTTTTAAATCAAACTGTTTCGTATTAATACTCATATCTAATTTTAGTGGTTCTATTACAACACTACCTTTGGCTTCTATATTCTTGTTACTTTCATTAACAAGTGTCAGTTCAAAGTTAACATTTTTACTTTTATCTTCATCTAACTTTTTTATTTTTGCACTCAAACTTTTTAATTTTATTATGTGTTTTTTAGTTAAATCTTCATATTTTATATTTTCAAAAAACATTGTTTTATTATCTAAGAAATACTTTATATTTTTGTTCTTGTCAATATCAATATTAAAATAATCAATTCGATTTTTTATTTTGTTTGCAGAAATCTTTTGAGATGCATCAGAAAAATCAAACACTTCTATATCTAGTTGTAGATTATCAAGCTTTATTTTTTGTATTTCATCTTCTATCTTATACTCGTAATTAAGATTTACATCAAAGTCATTAGTACTTATATTAAATGCTGCATCCTCATTTACATACTTTAAAACTTTATTTATATTTACATTTTCTATTGCTATATTACCTCTAAAATTTAAAGGAATAATAGAAAAAGTAGATGATAAACCTAAGCTAAGGGTATCTTTATCCGATATCAAAAAGTTCAGTTCATTTACATGGTTTTTTTCTGTACTAATATTATTTGCTTTTATATCAAAAGATTGGGTCTTAATTTCAAAAATTTCTTTTTTACTTATATCTTTAAACGTAAAATATGTATTAAGCAATTCAAAACTATTTATCTCAATCGTTTCGATGAAAGAATCATTACTTTTATTTTCTTCCTTCGTTTCTTTATCATTCTTGTTTAAAAAATCCAGTATATATTGAAAGTTCAATATTTCATTTTTATTTATATTTGTATTTATTTTCAATTCATCTATATGTATATACTTAAAACTTATCATCCTTTTAAAAAGAAGTATAGGATCAACATCAACATCAACGTTTTTAAAACTAAGAAGAGTATTGTCATTTTTATCTTTTATATTTAAGTTCTTAACATTGAGTTCAAATAAAAATGGATTAATATATATCTTTGAAACAGACGCTTTTGAATCTATATTCTCTTTTAATATCCTTGTTAAGTTTTGCTCTAAATAATATGGCAAAGCAAAAAAACCACCAAGGGCATACAAAACAAAAGTAGCTACGATAACTTTAAAAAAAATTGATTTAAAAAAATGCATATGAAATCCTAAAGCGATTTATGTATTATTTATTATTAAAGTATATCCACTTATCATAAATTCATAAGAATACTTAAATGCTATTTAGGATAAATAAATCAAATATAAGCAGTATTTTACATAGATAAAAAATACTTTAGTTTTTTAAAAGATAATATAGTTTTTCTTCATTAAAGAAAGATTTTAACGAATATTTTCTTTATAGTTTTTACTAGTAATAATTATATTTAGTAGCTGGCCATTACTTGGTCAACATCGTTCCAAGACATCTTAGTATTATTGTCTTTTTTAAACATATTATAAATATAACGAGCAAACATATCTGTTTCAATATTTACTTTTGTTCCTACTTTGTAGGTATGAAAAAGGGTATTTTTAATAGTGTGAGGAATGATTGTTAATCTGAATGTGTCATTTATTACTTCATTTATAGTTAAAGAAACACCATCAATTGTAATAGAGCCTTTTGGAATAATAAATTTAAGATATTCTTTTGGCAAAGAAATAATAAAATCACTTGAATTACCCGTATTATTAATGCTTTTGATTTCTCCTATACAATCAACATGTCCTTGAACAACATGTCCTTCAAATCGATCACCCATTTTCATAGCAGGTTCAATATGTACCAAACCTTTATAATTATCCATAGCAAGAACTTTTTGAGATTCAGGGGAGAGTTCTACATCAAAAGTATTTTTTCCTAAATTTACAACCGTTAAACATGCGCCATTAATAGCAATTGAATCCCCAATATTAGGACAATACTTCGCTTTTATACTTAATGTACTGTTTTGTAAACTTAAAACTTGGCTCATTTCTCTGATTAATCCTGTAAACACTGTCTGCCTTTTGTGAAATATTCGCTATAATAGCGAAAATATATTAAGAAGCTAATTTTAGCTTATATCTTACTTGCTAAATAATCACAGTTCTTAATAATACAATAAAAAAATACTAAAGAGTGAAAATAGTATTTTATGGAGACAAAATGAGATATGACGTAATAGTTGTAGGAGCAGGACATTCAGGAATTGAAGCCTCTCTAGCAGCGGCAAGAATGGGTAAAAAAACTTTATTAATAACAATGCTTGTTGAACAAATAGGGGCAGCTTCTTGTAATCCAGCAATAGGTGGTCTTGCAAAAGGTCACTTAGTCCGAGAACTGGATGCACTTGGTGGTGAGATGGGATTATGCACGGATGCCACAGGAATTCAATTTAGAATTTTAAATGCTTCAAAAGGTGCAGCTGTTCAAGGTAGCAGAGCTCAAATTGACATGGATGAATACCGTTCATATATGAGAAAAGTTTGCCATAATACTCCTAATTTAGAAATCTATCAAGACGAAGTAACTTCTTTACTTATAAAAGAAAATGAGGGAGAATATAAAGCCTATGGTGTCGAAACAAAACTTGGAGAAGAGTTTAAAAGTAAACGTGTTATTTTAACAACTGGTACTTTTATGAAAGGTCTTATTCACATAGGACAAAAAACCTATGAAGCAGGACGTGCTTGGGAATTACCATCGTCAACTTTATCTACTCAGTTAAAAGAATTGGGCTTAAATGTTGGACGATTAAAAACAGGRACACCTGCACGAGTTGATGGTAACTCTTTAGATTTTTCKGTWATGGAAGAACATGGWGGRGATGAAAMACCTACTCCTTTYTCATTTAGAACCAATAAAGATGAATTTAATCCCAAACAATACCCTTGTTWTATAACCTATACCAATTTAARTACCCATGGAACTATTTCKTCTAACTTTGCTAGAGCYCCTTTATTTACAGGTCAAATAAAAGGCTCAGGTCCTAGGTATTGTCCAAGTATTGAAGACAAAGTGAATAGGTTTTCAGAACGTGATCGACATCAGTTATTTTTAGAACCACAAACAGCTACATGTAGTGAGTATTATATTAATGGACTTAGTACKTCTATGCCAATTGATGTACAAAAAACWATGATTCATTCTATAAAAGGWATGGAGAATGCAAAAATTGTTCGTTATGGTTATGCTATWGAATAYGATTATATAGATCCAACAGAATTAAAACATACACTTGAAACGAAAAAAATTAAAAACCTTTATAATGCAGGGCAGATTAATGCAACTACTGGTTATGAAGAAGCAGCAGCACAAGGTTTGATGGCAGGTATTAATGCTTGTTTATCTATTGATAAAAAAGAGCCTTTTATTCTACGACGGGATGAAGCGTATATAGGCGTTTTAATTGATGATTTAGTAACAAAAGGTACTACTGAACCTTATAGAATGTTTACTTCAAGAGCAGAATATCGTCTTTTATTAAGAGAAGAAGGTGCAGATATAAGACTTAGCGCTTATGGACATCAATTTGGTCTTATAAATGATGAAACGCTGGAGAAAGTAAAAATAAAAGAAAAAACTATTTTAGATGCAGTTGATTTAATGAAAGAACAATGGTTTACTTCAAAAAAAGAAAACTTAGAATTATTAGAAKCYTTRGGTCAAGATAGAATTAAAGATAAAGTTTTATTATTGGATATTGTAGGACGATCAACTGTTACGGTTAAAGATCTTGATGTTTTAGTTCCTTCTTTAAAACCATTAAATACTTATATAAAAGAACAAATTATAATAGAAGCAAAATATTATAGATATGTTCAAAAACAAAAAAAACAAATTGATAAAATGAAAAAGTTACTTAAAATGAAAATTCCAAGTGATTTCTCTTATATAGGTATTCCAGGACTTTCAAATGAAGCAGTAGAAAAACTAGAGAAATTTAAACCCCCTACTTTATTTAATGCAAGTGAAATATCGGGAATTACTCCMGCTGCTTTAGATATTATTCATTTRTATATTGATTTACGATTAAAGAAAAGTAAATAACACACATAAAAAAAGCATTCACTTAAAGTGAATGCTTTTTTTTCTTATTCTTAATTAGTTTTACTTAAAACCAAACACTAATACCTACAAGCAAACTTGTTGCACTTGAGGCATTATCACCAAAAGATTTATCATATGCAAGACCTATATAAGGTGCAAATTCTTTTGTAATTTCATATTTTAAATTTGTCCCTAAAGATAAAGAAGAAAAGCCTCTTTGTATTTCATATTTTTCATCATCTTTACTATAAGCACTTAGTTCAGAATTTACATTAATTCTTAGCTTTTGTGTAAGTAAAAACTCATTCTCGGCACTTGCTCTTAAACCTAAATTTCCATTGTCATCTAATAAAAAAGCCGTTCTGATTTCGAAAAAATAGGAGCTCATTCCAGAAAATGCTAAAACTGCCCAATTTTTCGTATTTTCTTCGGTTTTATCAATTCCAAGACCATATTGAATATCCCAATAAGGAGCAATGGCATTTGACCAAACAATTTGGTTTTCACTTTCATTTTCGCTTTTTGTTCGCTCCCCCTCACTGTAGATATAAATTTTATTTAAATCATGTCCTAGCCATGCATTCATGTCCCATTCGAATGTTTTGTCTTTATTATTATCGTATTTCATTTGTAAAGCGTCAAAGGTAACTTTATAATTTAAAGGATCATCTTTTCCTGCTGCACTTAAAGATGAAATCAACGCTGCACTTATAATACTTATTTTTAATAACTTGTTCATATTTCTCCCTTAAACCACAATTACTTTTCTAAACATACCCAACATATGATAGAGTAAATGACAATGAAATGCCCACTGCCCTTTTGCATCAACAGTTACTCTAATACTAACTTTAGACCCAGGTTGTACAACAATAGTATGTTTTCTTACCAATTGATTATCTCCTGTTTCTAAATCAGACCACAGCCCATGTAAATGCATAGGGTGATTCATCATAGTATCGTTTATATAGGTGATTCTTAATCTCTCTCCATATTTAAACTCTAAGGGTTTTGACTCGGAAAACTTAATACCATTGATAGACCACATATATCGTTCCATATTACCTGTCAAATGTAAAATAATTTCTCTATCAGGGTAATTATCTTCATCACTTGTATTTTTAAATGACTGTAGGTCTGAATATGTTAGTACTTTTCTACCATTATTTCTAAGTCCAACGCCAGGGTCTTCCATTCTATACATAGGATTTTTAACCTGCATAGTTGTTTGAACACCCCATTTAGTTTCCAAAGAAGTTAGAGGTATTTTTTTGCTTAGTTTTCCTGTATATGCTTTCTTAGGCTTCATTGAATCCATATTCATTGAAGAATGATCCATTTTTGACATATTCATTGAATCCATATCCATTGGCTCTTGTTTTGTTTTGGGCATATTCATTGAACCCATGTCCATTGAAGAATGATCCATTTTTGACATATTCATTGAACCCATATCCATTGGCTCTTGTTTTGTTTTGGGCATATTCATTGAACCCATGTCCATTGAAGAATGATCCATTGAACTCATATCCATTCCCATATCAGCATGGCTTAATACAGGTACAGCATCCATCTTAGGGACCATTGCTAAGACATTTTCATTATATGTCAAATGTCCAATAGCATAACCAGATCTCTCTATACTTTGAGCAAAAATAGCATAAGCTTTTTGATCTTTTGGTTCAACGATAACATCATATGTTTCTGCCGTTCCAATTCTAAATTCATCCACTTCAACTGGTTTAACATTGTTACCATCTGCTGCAACAACTGTCATTTTTAATCCTGGTATTCTTATATCAAAAAACGACATAGCAGAGGAATTTATAAATCTAAGTCTTATTTTTTGACCTACTTTAAATAAAGCAGTAAAATTTGAAGCAGGATTATGCCCATTCATTAAATAGGTATAAGTAGAACCAGAAACATCAGATAAGTCTCTATCTGTCATAGACATATTATTCCACATTTTTCTTGCATTAAATGCATTCCATAAACCAAACTCTTTAACCTCAGCACCAAAATCTCCAACCGTTCTACCCACTCTATTATAGTAATCGCCTGCAACTTTTAATTTTCTGTAGACATTTTTTGGTTTTTCATCACTCCAATCAGATAAAGCAATGACATAATCTTCATCAAAAGTATAAGGGTCTTTTTCTTTTGGTTCAATAACAATGGATCCATAAACACCCGTTTGCTCTTGAAAAGAGGAATGACTATGATACCAATACGTTCCACTTTGATTCAAAGTAAATTTATACGTAAAGGTTTCCCCTGGTTTAATACCATCAAATGATATTCCAGGTACCCCATCCATTTTAAAAGGCAAGATAATTCCATGCCAATGTATTGAACTGTCTTCTTGTAAATTATTTTTTACATGTATTGTAACTTCTTCTCCTTCTACCCATTTTAATGTGGGAGCTGGAAGCATTCCATTTATAGTTGTGGCAAGAACATTGTTACCTGTATAATTAACCATTGTATTATCAATTGTTAAATAAAACTCTTTTCCAGCAAGTACACTAGATTTTTGTGTTTTCGCATAGGTTTTGGAAGCCAGTAAAGAGCCAGGAGTTGAGGCTATTATACTTCCTGCAATTACACCTTTGACAAACCCTCTTCTATTTAAATGCTTTGCATTTATATTTTGCATTTTATTCCTTTTAATGGTCTAGTGTTTTATAGTTTTGCGTTAGGTTTTCCGTCTTGATTCATATGATTTTGCATTTTTCCATTGTGCATATGATCGCCCATATGATTGTTTACTTTACTTTGCGCATTTGTTTTTGTCTCTTCTTTAGACTTTTTTAATTTCGATAGTTCCTCGTTTGTTTTTCCATTTGAATTCATATGATTTTGCATTTTTCCATTATGCATATGATCTCCCATATGATTATTTGTTTTTGTCATTTTTTTATGCATTTTATTCATATCCATGTTTTGCATTTTACTCATATCTTCATGACCTCCACCATGACTTCCAGATGCCATCAACATCGTACTTGTTAATAAACTTGAACTTAAAACAATCTTGCCTAGAACGTGAACCAAAGTATTATTCTTTTTCATGATTTTCCTTTTATTTTTTAAATTATAATAATTTTGCGTGTAAAAAGTGTGCAAACGTGTAAAAGTTGATTTCAATCAAGACATTTAACTTATTTTTAACTTATAATATAAATTTAGTTAAATATTTTTAGATTAAATATACTTTTAAAATTAATTACACTATAATTACWATAATTAATATTTAAATTTAAGGTTGTTCATGAAAARCACACTTATTAAAACTTCATWCAGAATAAARCGTTATTATATGTAYRTTTTTGCAACTGTTCTTACRMTCRTTGTTCCTTTYATTACYATTAAYGGCAATCATATTTTYCTCTTRTCTTTTGACAAAAAACAATTGCATCTTATGGGGATAGCATTTGATATGCAAGAACTTTATATGCTTCCYTTTTTACTCATGTTATTATTTTTAGGTATTTTTGCTGCTACTACAATTGGAGGGAGAGCTTGGTGTGGATGGGCCTGTCCTCAGACAATCTTTAGGGTTGTATACAGAGATTTAATTGAAGATAAAATTCTTGGATTAAAACGYATYAAAAACAAACAAAAAGATGCTGATTATTCAAAAAAYAAAAACAAAATAAAAAAAGTTATTGGAATTTTTCTTTGGACYCTGCTTTCTTTGTTAGCAGCAGCTGATTTACTRTGGTTTTTTGTTCCACCWGAAGATTTTTTTCTTTATTTACAAAATCCTTCTGAACAYATATTTTTAATAGGTYTAYTSYTNGGGNATTACTGCTTTTTTRGTTTATGATATYGTWAAACTAAAAGAAGATTTTTGTACMTATTTATGTCCTTATTCACGTGTACAATCCGTTTTATATGATGATGATACTTACCAAGCTATTTATTCAAATAAGCGTGGAGGTCAAATTTACAATGACAAATTAGAAAAAAGYATTTTCAATATAAAAGACTTTGCTTCTGARCTAGATGARTGTACTACWTGTGAAAAATGTGTCACCGTTTGTCCTACWCATATTGATATAAGAAAAGGAACACAAGTTGARTGTATAAACTGTCTAGAATGYGTAGATGCCTGTACCACMGTAATGGGAAAACTRGGWAAACCTTCATTAGTACAGTGGTCAAGTACMAATAAAATTGTAAATAACAAAAAWACAAAGATCTTAAGAAAAGCAACTATTATGTATGCAGTAGCYTTAAGTTTAATATTRTTTGCACTTGTAATTATGGGTGGAACAAAAGAACATATGTTGCTTAATATTAATAAAACAACRATGTTGTACAAAATAAAAGACAACAATGAAGTGACAAATAACTTTTTACTTCTTTTTCAAAATACTCAAAATAAAAAACATRTTTTTAACTTAGAAATTATTGATCATRATGAAATTGTWATCAAACGTTTTAAACCTTTTTCTCTGGGTCCMAAAAAACTGATAAAAAAAGTACTTATATTATCAACAAAAGAGCGTTTAGTAACTAATTATAAAAAAGACACGCCAATAACTGTAACAATAAGGGCATATGCAATTGATGATCCTAAGAATATATCTGTTCTTAGAAAAGCAGTCTTTATTTACCCAAGAGCAGATAAACTCAAAAAAAATTAAGATTAAAAGTCACTTTTAATCTTAATAGTTAAAAGAATTAATCCTAATAGTAAATATCCTTCTAAACTTTGTTTGGATATAATCGCGAAATAATTAACTCAAAAAGTTAGGGAATTGAAATATTCCTAAAACTTAAAACGAATTATAAAGTATGGCTATTATGAGATTCTATACTTATACTTAATAATTTGAGTTTAAAATAAATTAAATAATTGATGGAGTATGTGCATGACAAAATTTATTTTTGTAACAGGTGGAGTGTTGAGTTCTTTAGGTAAGGGAATTACGTCAGCGTCGATTGCTACAATTTTAAAACAATCAGGATTTAAAGTTTCAATGTTAAAAATTGATCCTTATTTAAATGTTGATCCAGGAACAATGAGTCCACTAGAGCATGGAGAAGTTTTTGTTACAGCTGATGGCGCTGAAACTGACCTTGATGTAGGAAACTATGAGCGATTTATTGATGTAACCTTGGGTGCGAAAAATAACTTCACAACAGGGCAAGTTTATTCTTCTGTAATTAAAAGAGAAAGACAAGGGGGATACTTAGGTAAAACTATTCAAGTTATTCCTCATGTAGTTGATGAAATCAAAGCAAGAATCTTTGGGGCTTGTGATGATCATGACTTTTTAATAGTTGAGCTTGGTGGAACAGTTGGTGATATTGAAGGTATGCCTTTTTTAGAAGCCATTAGAGAAATCAGACATGAACTTGATAAAACAAGAACTATGAATGTACATGTTACACTAATCCCATATATAAGAGCAGCAGGTGAACTTAAAACAAAACCAACGCAACACTCMGTTCAAGAATTAAGAAGAATTGGAATWACRCCTCATATGTTRGTWTGTAGAACAGAAAGAAGTCTTCCTAARTCTTTAAAGAAAAAACTTGCTATGTCWTGTGATATTGAYAACAATGCMGTTATWGAAGCAGCAGATGCACCTTCTATTTATCAAGTRCCCTTAGSTTTTATWAAAGAAGGWATCTTAACWCCMCTTGCBGATCATTTTAATATCTCWATTAAACCAGATATGGRRAAATGGGATACTTTGGTTAAAMGTATTTTAGTACCACAAGATGAAATYACTATTGCTTTTGTTGGTAAATAYTTAGARTTAAAAGAATCSTAYAAATCMTTAACMGAAGCACTTATTCATGCAGGAGCTCATACMAATACWAAAGTTATTATTAACTGGTGTGATAGCGAGCGAATTGAAGATGAAGGTGCTTACGAAATCATTGGAAAYTCTGATGCTGTATTRGTWGCAGGTGGTTTTGGRCACAGAGGKGTTGAAGGAAAGTTAAAAGCYATTCAATAYGCAAGAGAAAATAAAATTCCATATTTAGGAATTTGTTTRGGTATGCAATTAGCACTWATTGAATTTGCAAGAAATGTTTTAGGTTTARAARCWGCAAATTCAGTTGARTTTGACAAAGAAACACCWGATCCAATTATTTATTTAATTGATGAATTTATGGACCAAACAGGAATGAAACAAATACGAACACATGAATCTCCAATGGGTGGAACTATGCGTTTAGGAGAATATCCATTTAATCCAAAAGAAGGTTCTTTGATTCAAAAAGCCTATGGAAATAATGGTACTTATTTTGAGAGACACAGACACAGATATGAAGCCAATCCTACTTATAAAACACGCTTTGAAGAAAAAGGAATGATAATTTCTGGAGAATCTGATGGACTTATTGAAACAGTAGAATTAGCAGATCATCCTTGGTTTGTAGGGGTTCAATTTCACCCTGAATTTACTTCAAGATTAGAAAATCCTAATCCAATTATTTTAGAATTTGTTAAACAGGCAATTAAAAACAATTAATGCAAAAAATTACCTCTGAGCTTTTATCTGCTCTATTAGAAGAAAGGCATAAGAATAACCCTTATGCCAAACTTGCGAATATCCCAAAACCTGATAGTTTTAAAGACATCAAAATAGCTACAAAAAGAGTTAAAGAAGCTATTAGAAAAAAAGAAACAATTACAATAGTAGGTGACTATGATGTAGATGGAATTGTTTCAACTACAATTATGGTAGATTTTTTCAAAACAATCTCTTACCCAATCAAGTATATTATTCCCAATCGTTTTAAACATGGTTATGGGCTCTCTCCAAAAATTGTAGATCAAATAGAAGAAGGTTTAGTAATAACCGTTGATAACGGAATTTCTGCTTATGAAGCTTCGCTCTTATTAAAAGAAAAAAACATTGATTTAATTATTACGGATCATCATACAGTAGGAGATAAAATACCTTTAGCTTTAGCAATAATTAATACCAAACAAAAAGACTGTAATTTCCCTTTTAAAGATATTTGCGGAGCTCAAATTGCTTGGTACTTTTGTGCAGCTATTAAAAAAGAACTTGATTTAAATGTAGATATGAGTTCTTTTATGGATATTTTATGTATTGCAATTATTGCAGATATTATGCCTATGAATAGTCTTAATTATACAATGGTTAAATTTGGTCTTCAAAAATTCAAAAATTCTAAACGCCCTGCTTTACTCCAACTCAAACAATCTTTAAATAAAACAGTTTATACTTCTGATGATGTTGGTTTTTTTATAGCTCCAAAGCTTAATTCAGCAGGAAGATTAGAAGATGCTTCTATTGCTTTAGAATTTCTCTTATCTCCTGATACTTTTAGCGCGCAAAACAATTTAGATTATTTAAACGAACTTAATAACCAAAGAAAAGTACTGCAAAATGAGATAAACAATCAAGCAGTAAGACAAGTAAATAAAAATGATAAGGTTATTGTTGTTTGGAGTGAAAACTGGCACGAAGGCGTAATTGGAATAGTAGCTTCAAAACTTTGCCATGCTTTTAAGCGTCCTGCTTTTGTTTTTTCTATTACAAACGGAATTGCAAAGGGCAGTGCAAGAGCCAACAGTGAAATTAATTTACATACCCTGATATCTACCACCTCTGATCTACTTCTTGGTTTTGGGGGCCATAAGAATGCGGCAGGAATGGCTTTAAAAGAAGAGAACTTAGAAGAATTTAGAAAAAACTTGAATCTCAACATTAATAACTATAATGAAGAACTGTATATTAATACAAAAACATTAGGGGAACTTGATGTTTCAAGCGTATCTATGGATTTTTTAAATGTCATTGAGCGTTATGAACCATATGGACAAGACAATTTAAAACCAATTTTTACAGTAAGTAATGCCAATATTATTAAAAAAGAAATTTTTGGAAAAGACAAATCTCACTTAAAATTATATTTAGAAAGTTTTGGTTTTTATTATGAAGCTATTTTATTTGGAGAGACCAAACTTGAAGGAAAGAGTGTTTCTTTCATTGTATCATTAAATAAAAATGAATTTAGAGGAAGATGCAATACACAGTTTTTAATTCAAGAAATCTTATAAAACCATAGGGGCGTAAGATACTCGTTGTTTAGGGACTCTTTCTAGTTCATGAATCTCTTTTGTTAAACGTGTTGTTAAACTTGATGAAGATAAGATATATCCTGTTTCAATATCAATTAATTTTACAAACAATAACAATTTTTTACTTGTAACAGTATACGTACCAACAAGAGCAAAAGATGCCGTACTTATATTATTTTTTAAGATCTTAGAGGAATTTCTACTTAACATATTAAAACCATATTTTCCAATTGTAAAATCTCTCCCAAATTCAACTTGTCTGATAATGATATCTTCAGATGATAGGGTGTTTTTTAGTGACTCAGACAATACAAAACCAAGTTTTGAAGGGTTTTCAAGTTTTGAAAGGTTTACAAAATCAGAAACCAATACAACTTCTGAACGTGTTACGTTCTTTTTAATTCTTTTTAGGGATTTTTCTACTAATTCATCAGTAAGAGCCTGAAAATCAGTAGACCACGAATACTTATTAAATACATTAGGTACAGTCGTAGTACAAGCACTTAAGATAAATATACTTACAATTATTAAAAAGTACGTCTTAAAAGCAGGTATATTTATATTCACTTATTTATTCTTTAACAATAGAAATTTTTCTAGCAGGTTTACAATCTTTAAAAAGTACACAATCATTTCTTAAACCATGAAGGTAAGTAGCTCTTGCACTAGAAATAATTCTTCCACTTTCATTATCAATCACTCTTGCATTTAACATAACTTTTTCAAATTGTCTTGAATATGTTCCTACTACTACATAAGTATTTTCTATTTTATCTTTTAGTTTTTTGATATTTCTTGAAATATAGTATTCACCTTGGGCATTAATAGATACAGCTAACTGTCCTCTAAATTCAATAACATTAAAGTTTCTGTTAGATAATTCATTGATTAAACTCTCACCAATAATTCGTCCGAATTCAGTGGTTTTTTTAAAGTTATCCAGTCTTACAAAAGAAGTAATTAATACAGGTTTAAAACTGTTAAACTTTTTATTTTGCATCATTTGAGTTGCTAATGAAGTAATCGTTTGCTCTAAAGAAATTTGTCTTGTTACATTAGCGGACATATCATTAGATACTTCCATTCTTTTTTTAGCACGATTTACTTTTAGTATTTCGCCTTTTATTGCTTTATTAACTGTTGGTTCATCAGTATTTGATGGAGTCGTTTCCATTGGCTTCTGATAGGCACATCCTGTGCTTAATAATAAAGTAGATGCAATAAGAACAAAACTAGCTTGTTTAATAAGTTTAATCATAAAAATCCCTTAAAGTGATAATTTATAAATTTTATTTAAATGTAACTTATAACCTCATGAAAGCAACAAATTATACACTATAAAGTTATATTTCTTTTTTAAAAGCAGAATTAAGTGAATTTTTTATTAAAAAACTTATAATACTTATAACAAATCAAAGGATTAAAATATATGAAACTGGCATTGGTATTAAGTGGGGGAGGAGCAAAAGGAGCATTTCATCTAGGAATGTTGCGTTTTTTTGAAGAAGAAAATATAAAAATAGAAGCCTATTCAGGTACCTCTATTGGGAGTGTGATAGCTTGTTCTCATGCCAGTGGAGTAAGCGCAAAAGAACAATTTCAAATTTTTAAATCCAAAGAAATTAAAAAAGCACTTAAATTTAATTATTTTAAAAAGGGTTTACTAAAAATTGATCATAATAATAAAATTATTAATGAACTTTTACCTTTAAAGAATCTAGAAGATTTATCACAAAAAGTTTATGTAAATGCCTACGATATCAAAGGAAAAAAAATGCACTATTTCTCCCAAGGTAATATTATAGACTTGTGTATGGCATCTTCCGCACTCATACCTATTTTCAAAGCAATAAGCTATAAAAAAATGCAACTAATTGATGGTGGTTTTATTGATAATCTTGCTGTAAAACCTTTTTTAAAACAAGACTTCAGTATTTTTTCATCAAATGTATTTCCAAAATCCGAAAATAAAAAAAGCCTTTACCTTAACCCCGTTAAATATCTCCAGAAAAAGATTTTTAGACAAGTAAGTAAAAATATGACTGTAGCTATTGAGAACAGCGATTATTATTTCACTTCATTACAATTAAATAAATATAAAATTTTAAGTTTTAAAGATATTGAGCCTTCTTATGCCCTTGGATACAAAGAAGCGCAAAATCAATTAAGACAATTCTTAAAAGATTATAGACATAAATAATTAACACTTACTTATCTTTTAAAGTAAGTATTTTTTTATCTTTTATTTTAATTCTTTCTTAGATATAATCGCGTTAATATAAAAATAATTCAAAAGATTTATCATGTCAAATATACCTCAATTTACACATTTACATTTACACACTGAGTATTCTTTACTTGATGGTGCCAATAAAATAAAAGTGCTAGCAAAAAAAGTAAAAGAAATGGGAATGACTTCTGTTGCTATGACAGATCATGGAAATATGTTTGGAGCCATTGACTTTTACAATGCAATGAATGCCGTAGGTGTTAAACCCATTATTGGAATGGAAGCTTATATTCATAATGCAGATGAAGTAGGCGATAAATCAACCAGACAGCGCTTCCATCTATGTTTATACGCAAAAAATGAAGTAGGATACAAAAACCTAATGTATTTGACCTCACAAGCTTATATGCATGGATTTTATTATTATCCCCGAATTAATAAAAAACTTTTGAGAGAACGTTCAGAAGGTCTTGTTTGTTCTGCTGCTTGTTTACAAGGAGAAATTTCTTGGCACTTAAATACCAACAGTGAAAGAAACGTAAAAAATGGTGCAAAAGGATATGAACGAGCCAAAGAAATTGCCCTAGAATATCACGATATTTTTGGAGACGATTTTTACTTAGAAATAATGCGGCATGGAATTCCAGATCAACATTTTATTGATGATCCTATTTTAAGAATTGCAAAAGAAACAGGTATTAAAGTTGTTGCAACCAATGATACCCATTATTCTGAACAAAAAGATGCAGAAGCACATGAGGCTTTTATGTGTATTGCAATGAATAAACTCTTTGATGATCCAAACAGATTAAGACACAGTGTTCATGAGTTTTATTTAAAAACACCAGCACAAATGGAACAATTGTATTTTGATATTCCAGAAGCTATACATGCTACTCAAGAAATTGCAGATAAATGTAATTTAACCATAAAACTAGGAGATCCAACACCTCCTAACTTTAAGTTTACAAGAGATAAAGCAGAAGTTCATTCTCTTGTATTGCCTGAGCCTGATATTGAATACTCCCTTGAAAACGATAAAATTTTATTTATTGATGAATGTTGGAGAGGTTTAGATAAACGTTTATTAATTGTAGATGAAGAAAAACATCAAGAATATAAAGACCGTTTACAAGTTGAAATAGATATTATCAATAATATGAAATTCCCTGGGTATATGCTTATTGTTTGGGACTTTGTTATTGTTGCAAAAGAAATGGATATTCCAGTAGGTCCTGGCCGGGGATCAGCTGCTGGTTCCCTGGTTGCATTCTCCCTTGAGATTACCGATATTGATCCTATGCCTTATGGCCTCTTATTTGAGAGATTTTTGAATCCTGAGAGAATATCTATGCCAGATATTGATATGGATTTCTGTCAAGCCAGACGGGGTGAAATTATTGATTATGTGGTTCAAAAATATGGACGAGCCAATGTTGCTCAAATTATTACTTTTGGAAAACTTCTTGCAAAAGGAGTAATCAGAGATGTTGCTAGGGTTTTAGATATGCCTTATTCAAAAGCAGATGCTATGGCCAAACTTATTCCTGATGAACTGGGTATTAACCTTACGGATTCTTATAAAAAAGAACCAAAAATCAAAGAGCTTTGTGATTCAGATCCACAAGCACAAAGAGTATGGACTCTTGCACTTGCGCTTGAAGGTCTAAACAGAAATGCAGGAACACATGCTGCTGGTGTTGTTATTTCTAATGAACCTTTATGGAATAAAACACCCTTATTTAAACCCTCAGGACTAGATACACTAGCAACCCAATACAATGGAAAATATGTTGAGGATGTGGATTTAATTAAATTTGACTTCTTGGGTTTAAAAACCCTAACAGTAATTGAAGAAGCCAACAAACTAATTGAAAAAAGACATGGAAAACGAATTGATTTTTTACGTGCAGATGTAAATGATAAAGGTGTTTATGATTTAATTCAAACAGGAAATACTATTGGTTTATTTCAAATAGAATCAGATGGTATGCAAGATTTATGTAAACGTTTAAAACCAGATAATTTTGAAGATATTATTGCTGTACTTGCTTTATACAGACCAGGTCCAATGGAGTCTGGAATGTTGGATGATTTTATTGACAGAAAACACGGGCGTGCTAAAATTGATTATTTTTACGATGAATTTACTGAACCACTAACTCCTATACTTGAGCCTACTTATGGAGTAATTGTATATCAAGAACAAGTAATGCAAATTGTGCAAACTATTGGTGGTTTCTCACTTGGTGGGGCGGATTTAGTTAGGCGTGCTATGGGTAAAAAAATTGTTGAAGAGATGGCCAGATTAAAAGGTGAGTTTGCTTTAGGTGGAGTTAAAAAAGGTTACAACAAAGAACATTGTGAAGAACTTTTTGATTTGATTGTTAAGTTTGCAGGATATGGATTTAACAAATCGCATTCAGCTGCGTATGCCATGGTCACTTTTTACACTTCTTATTTAAAGAACTATTACCCTACTGAATTTATGGCTGCTTTATTAACCCTAGAAAAAGACAATACGGATAAAGTTGTAAAATATGTGGATGAAGTAAAACGTTTAAATATTGAACTCTTTCCACCTGATATTAACAAATCTTATTTAGTATTTTCAGCAACAAGAATTGAAAAAAAAGAAGTAGTAATGTTTGGAATGGGTGCACTTAAAGGTGCTGGTGATGTTGCTATTTCTTCCATTATTGAGGCAAGAAAAGAAGGTGGGGATTTTAAAGATTTATCTGATTTTATTTCAAGAATTGATGGAAGTAAAGTAAATAAAAGAGTGATAGAAGCCCTTTCAAAATCGGGAGCTTTTGATTGTTTTGGAGTAACAAGACGTTCCATGATTGAACAAATTGAATTAATTTCTGAAACAGTAAAAAACTCAATGAAAGCTAAAAAACAAGCAGTGGGCTCTTTATTTGGAGACGATGCTGAAGTTACAAGAATGGATATTAATCTTGAACCTTTAGAAGAATACTCTGCAAAAGAAATCTTAGAATTTGAGAAAGCCTCTTTGGGATTTTATGTTTCAGGACATCCCTTAGATGAATACAGAGAACAACTCTCACACATTAAATATACCCTATCTTCTGAAATTGATGAAATAGCCGATGGTAGTGAAGCTTTATTTGTTGGAAAAGTAGAAACAATTAATGAAAGAATTTCAAAAAAAGGAAATAAGTTTGCCATTGTAACGATTATGGATTTACATGGAAATATTGAATTAATGATGTTTGAAGATAAAATCAAAGAATTAAAAGAAGATTTTGATTTAGAAGAACCCATAGCATTTAAAGTAAAAATTCAAAAAGATGAAATGTTTACAAGAATATCTTTAAGAAAAATTGAGACCCTAAGAGATGCAAGAAAAGAAAAACTAAAAGTAAAAGCCAAAGTTATAGCAGAGCCACCTTTACATATAGCAGTTGAATTTGCACACTCTGATAAAATTATTTATGATTTATTTGAAATAATTGCACACAATCAAGGAAAAAGAGACTTAAAAATATTAGTAAAATCAAAATTAGGCGATATTGAGTTAGAATCAGGTTTTAAAGTTCACTCAAATGTTGTTAACATGATTAAATCACTCAAGGGAGCTTATATAATAGAATGAAACATATATTAATTACAAACGACGATGGTTTTGATGCTTCGGGATTACACGCTTTAATAGAAGCCTTAAGCCCACTGGCTAAACTTACTATTGTGGCACCTGCTAAAAACAAATCGGCTTGCGGACATTCACTAACGCTTGATAAACCGCTTCGTATGATAAAAATAAAAAAAGATTTTTATAAAATGGATGACGGAACACCAACTGATTGTATTTTTGTATCTTTGAATAATTTATTTACAGATAAAAACAGACCGGACTTGGTTGTTTCGGGTATTAATATTGGATCAAATATGGGAGAAGATATTACTTATTCAGGAACAGCCGCAGGTGCTATGGAAGCAGTTCTTCAAGGGATACCAGCTATATCAATTTCACAAGTATTCACAGATGGTTATAAATCCTTAAAAACAGGTTTTAACTATGAATTAGCAAAAGATACCATACAAAAACTTTCGAAAAAAATACTTGAAGGGGAATTTCCCTTAGCAAGCAGAAAGTTTTTAAATGTTAATATTCCGCTTATTGATATAAATGGGTGCAAAGGTATTAAAATTACCAAAATAGGTCATAGAAATTATGGTCATATTACGCACAAACATTTAGATCCAAGAGAGAAAGAATATTACTGGATTGGAGCACACCCTTTATCTTGGAAAGAAAGCAAGAATAAAGATTGTGATTTTGAAGCAGTTAAAGCAAACTACGTCTCAGTCTCTCCTTGTCATTTGGATTTAACATCTTATAATGATATAGATAACTTAAAGACGTGGATAAAAGGATAGTATTATGAATTATAGAAAAGAAGTTCGGTCCCTAATTGAGAAATTAGTTGGAGATTTAAAAGAAGAAGAAGCGTTAATTGAAGCCTTAAAAAGAAAACTAACAAAAAAAGAATTTAAAGTTTTTGTGGCACAAGGAAATGGACTTTCAAAAGAAGACATAGCAAAAGAAGTAAGAATTGAACTTGATAGAGTAGAAGAAGTACTTAAAGCGTTAAAGAAAAAAATCAATCAAGAAAAAATCAAAAAAGAATTATGTGAATAATACCTTTGGTATTATTCACCTTACTTAATAATTAAAGAAGCTCTTTCATTCGTATTATTAAATGCAATAGCTTTTTGCTTGCGTTTATTAAAATGTACCAATAACATTCCTGCAAACTTTTTCTCTTTGTAAAACTCGACTCTAAAAATTTTACCACGTTTATCCAAAGAAAACTTTTTCATTATTTGATTTTTTGAAACAGAAATACCCGATTCATTTTTAACATTTTTTCTTGAATACCCTATAATATTTACTCGCACATCATCTTGAGGAAAAATATAAAAGTTTTTATTCACAGAAAGTAAAGTACCTAGTTTAACTTCTTTTTTAATTCCATCAATCTTTACTTCAACAAAGTTATTAATATCATCAATCTCTAAATAATCAGGGATTAATCTAGCAACACGTCTGTTTCCATAATGAATAGCATACATATTATCTTTTTTAACAATTGTCATTAAAGGGTTACTTGCTTTAAATTTCAGTATTCCATCTTTATTAATAGGAAAATATTTAATAATATTTCTTATTTTTGACAGAGGTAATTGTACTTTATTGTCATGAAATGAAATAGATATATCATTGTCAATAACATTTTTTAGTGCACGGCTTTGTAATTTAAAATTTCGTGTAAACTCAATGCCCATTACTGCCATATACTCTTCTAATGCTAATAAATGGTAATATGTTCGTTGATGTACAGGAAGAGACTTACTTGCTTCATTTGCAAAAGCAGATTTACCTCTATTAATAGCAAAATAGGTCAATGATTTTTCCATTTCAATATCGCCATCTTTAGTTTTTGTGTTTCTTACTTCGTAATAATGCTCTTTTTTTATAAGATTTTTATTAATAGATTTTGTAATTCTATTTGAAATTTCTAATAGATTATTATATTTCTCAACTTTTATTTTTGTTTGATCAATAATAACACTTTGTCCCCATCGTCTAGGAGAATGCATATTATCAATGTATTTTTTTCTGTAAAATCCACTTCCGTCATGTAAATTAATAATCATTTTTACATCATCTTGTTGAATTAAGTTTTTAATTCTTTCAACATTTGCAAAATCAGGATCTTTTTTTGAAAGGTTTGAAAATTTTCTGTTCATATCACCAAAACGTCCACGTGAACGTTTAATAATAGAATCGAAGTTTAAATTAGGAACAACCCAAACAGAACCTTTTGTAATAGTATAATGAGTTGCTATTAATGAAGCAGACATAAAACCACCTGGTTCATCCCCTTGAATTCCACCAATTATTAATAAAGTATTACCGTCTTGTTGTCCTTTTTTAATAAGTTCAAAATCAGGTACAGTATTTGCAAGTAAACATTGTGTAAATACTACAAGCAGGGCCAGTCTAAATAATTTTAATGTGCCAAGGCTCATATCTCACTCCATCTTTATTATTAACAGTGTATCTCATGTCAATATATTTTAATTTTTTCATTTCTCTAAATTCATCTGTTAAAGCAAAACGTGACGTAAAATTTGCATATCCAAAGCCTTTTTTACCAATATCAAAATCTCCAATGGCATGATACGTAAAAGCAGGAGGAGCAATTGAACGTGAAGTCAACGATAAGTTGGCTTTTTTTGAATACAATTTATCAACAAATAACTTTAATTGTTTTACAACAGATCGTACTCCAGAAGTTAAAATAATTGAGTCACCAATGTCTTTTTTCATATGATTATAGGCTTCTAGGGTTTTACCTTTATACAAATAATGACCTGTTCTTGGAACTTTATATAAGGCTTTTTTATAAATCTTATCGGTTAAAGAATAGGTTATTCTATCCCCATAAAAACCATGTACTCTGGGATCATAATAAAAGATGGACTCTATAAATTCGAGCTCAAGTTTTGTAAATTTTCCTATTTTAGAGTAGTTTCTTCCAATAAATAACATATCATCAAAAGACAAAATATTAAAGTTTCCATAACCCACATGCCTTTGTACCATTTTTAGCTTATATCGTAAGCTTTTAAGTGCTTTTTGATATTCTCCAGGTAAAAAGATATCACTATGTTCATCGTTTAATGTTTGCCCAATTGAATCATTAGGCGTGATTATTTTAACATCTGCCATTAAAATTGGAGCTGCTATTGAACTACTAAGGGTAGTAATAGTAAGGAGTTTTGCTTGATTTAAAAAATTTCTTCTATTCATTATGCATATTGTATAAAATTATTTCTTATAAAACCATTTTAATTTGACTATGTTTGCCTAATATTTCATATAAATATGTTCTATCCTCATCATTATGCACAATTAGGTCAATATTAAAGGATGCAAATTTACCTTTTTTACTTGTTTTCGAGGCTTTTAAAGTATGTGTTCGTCCACCTAATACATCTTTTACTATTTTTTTTGCATTGTCATCTTGTAAAATAACAATTTTATATACCCAAGAGCAGGGATAATCTAATTTTAACTTCTCTTTATTTAAATCTACCACTATATATTTCCTTCTAAATTCTTTCTTGCAAAATCACCGCTTTTTCCACCAGATTTTTTTTCAAGTTGTACATTTGAAATAATCATTGATTTATCAATTGCTTTTACCATGTCATAAATAGTTAATAAACCAATTGATGTTCCCATTAATGCTTCCATCTCAACACCTGTTTGTCCTTTTAATTTGGCAGTAACAAACAATTTAAAACCAGGAAGAGATGCTAATTCTTCAATATCACAAGATATTCCACTTAACAATAAAGGATGACACATAGGAATTAATTCTGATGTTTTTTTAACACCCATAATAGCTGCAATTACAGCAGTCTGAATAACAGGACCTTTTTTTCCTGTATTATTAACAATTGCATCAAAAGCATCTTGGCTCATTGATATAGTCCCAGAAGCAACAGCAACTCTTGAGGTTTCTTCTTTAGAACCCACATCAACCATTTTAGGTCGGTTATTTTCATCTAAATGCGTTAAATTCACTATTCAGTCCTATTTTTTGATGTTTATTTTAATTTATTATATCAAAATATTAATTTTTCTTTAATTAAATTTAAATTAAGCAAGTTTTAAATATAATTTCAATCCAAAATCTATAAAAGAAAGTGGGTGATTTTAGTGCCCGGAATTAAAGTTAAAGATAGCGAATCTTTTGACGAAGCGTATAGACGATTTAAAAAACAATGTGATAGAAATCTTATTGTTACAGAAACTCGAGCTAGACGATTTTTTGAACCTATGACTGAAAAGCGTAAAAAACAAAAAATTAATGCGAAGAAAAAAGCTCTAAAAAAATTATATATGCTTAGAAGATACGAAGCAAGACTGTAGTCTTCTTTACTTCTATGATTCGGTATTATCCGATATAAGGATTGCAGTAATGCAATCCTTTTTTTTTGCTCTAAAATACCTGATTTGCTCAAGCTTAAGTATTTAAAAATAAACAATATCATAAACAATGAAAAATCCAGAAGTACTTAAAAAAAGTGAGTAAAAAAGAGAAGAGAACTCTTCTCCTTATATTTATTTAAATTTATTCTTATGCATTTTTGTTACTACTTTTTTCATCATATTTGCGATAAATCCAGTAACATAATATTTGTCATTTGCAAGCCCTATTGAAAATGAACCTCCTAAAGCAACCAATACACCAGCTGATTTAAAAGTAAATGCAGCTTTAGTATTATTTATAATTGAAGAAGCAACAAATTCCCCTGATTTAATAGCGATTTGTGCTGTGGGAGGATAATACTTACCATCAAGCTCCATTTCTCCTGCATCACCAATAGCATAAACATCTTCTTCATCTTTTAAATGCAAAGACTCATTAAGAATATATTGATTCATTCTATTAACTTCATGTTCTTTAGAAGATGGTAGTGTAATAGCTTTTACTCCACCTGTAAAAACAAAATAATCATAATCAATAACAACATCATTCATTAAATAAATTTTGCTTTCATCCACGTCTTTAATAAAAGATCCTAAGTGAATTTGAACACCTAAGTCTTCTAATCGTTTATGGCAAGCAGAAACCAAACGTTCATCCATTCCAGGAAGTACTGTTTTCATTCCATCAACAATAATAATATTAAGCTCAAACTTATTTCTGTTTATATTTGACTCTTTAATTAGATTCGCCATTTCAGCTGCTATTTCAACACCTGAAAGTCCTGCTCCTCCAATAGCCATATTATAAACAGTTTTTTCATCACTCTTATTATTTTTAGCTTTTTCTAAAATATCAGAAAATGTTTTTTCAACTTCACTTGCTCTTTGTAAGGTTTTAATTCCTCTTGAATATTTTTCAATATTAGGAACTTGTGGAGGAAAGTTTGTTAAAGAACCTGTTGCAATAATTAATTTATCATAAGAAAATTCTTCATTTGCATCTGTAGTAATTGTTTTTTTATCGGCATCAAAAGAAAGAACAGAGTTTTCATAAAATTTTACATTTTTATTTAATCGTTCTATATATTCTTTTGTATTTGTTGTTACATCAGATTTCTTGTACACACTTGATACATAGCCATATGCTTCAACTTGAATGTAGTGATAAGCATTTTTATCAAATAATAAAACTTCTACATCACTTGAAGATGAAAGTTTTCTTGCAGCATAAAGACCTGCATAACTTGCACCCACTATAATAATTTTTCTCATATCTCGCCTTTTAATAAGTCTTTTTTCTATTTTGACTTATTCTATAATAATAATTTCATTTTATGTCAAAAATTTTCGTATTTTTACAAATTTTAAGGCTTTTTATTTAATGTGATTAAATTTATTTAAAATTCTTATCTATTGAATGACTTAATTTTAAGATTAAATTATAATGTGATTGTTGTTTGTTTCTGAGAACCTAGTTTTTCAATACTTAGGTCCATGGTTTGCCCACCTTTTAAATACATTGGTGGTTTTTGCCCAAAACCAACACCAGGGGGCGTTCCTGTTGAAATAACATCGCCAGGTTCTAAAGTCATAAACTTAGATAAATATGCAATAATAAAGGGAACTTTATAATACATAGTAGCACTTGAACCATTTTGAAAAAGTTTGCCATCAACATGTAGTGTCATTTTTAAATTATCTTCATTCCCTACTTCATCTTTAGTAACTATATAGGGTCCAATTGGAGAAAAAGTATCATGACTTTTTCCTTTAGTCCATTGTCCTTCTCGTTCAAGTTGGAATTCTCTCTCACTCACATCATTAACAATAGTATACCCTGCTATATAATCATAAGCCTCTTCTTCTTTTATATATTTAGCGCGTTTTCCAATTACCACACCTAATTCAACTTCCCAATCTGTTTTAGTAGAATTTCTTGGAATTTCAACATCATCATTTGGGCCTATAATTGAAGAAGTAGCTTTCATAAATACTACAGGCTCTGAAGGAATTTCCATACCAGTTTCTTCTGCATGATCTTCATAATTAAGCCCAATACAAATTACTTTTTTAATTCCATCAATAGGAACATCTAATTTATCGTATGTATCTACTTTTTTTAAAGTGCTTACGTCTATTTCTTTTTTTAATAAATCTTCTATTGTTTTGTTTGTTATGTCACTAACCAAATTACTTATATCATAGATTATTCCAGCAACCTCTACTCCTGGTTTAGTTTCATTATTTTTTCTATATCTTAAATATCTCACTAATTTTCCTTTGCTCTTAGAAAATATATTTGTACTAAACATTTACTACAACTCTATTTTAAATAATTGATACTGAATCAGAACCTTTTAGCTTAATACAGATGGTTTTATTTTCTTCTTGTATCTATAATATTAGCTTACTTTTTTATAATTCTTAATAAAATAATTAGTGTATTTTTTAAGAAAAGAATTTATCATTTGCTAGAAGATACGTTATATCGCTCTCTAAATAAATTTATTAATTAAATCTTTATATTATTTACTAATATTATCAATATGAATAATACAAATAATTATTTTAAAAACTACTTCTTATCCTTATTAAAGTATTAAGTGAAATCATGTGATTATATATATAAGACAAGGAGTTAATTATGAATAATTTACTCAGAATTATCCTTTGCTTAGTTTTACCAATTTTTTGTTTTGCTTTACATACCGTCCAAGCGAAGGAAGATACAAACAGTTCAAGTTCAATAAATAAACTTGAAAAAAAACTTGCTAACGTATACTTATTTTTAAATAAATATACTAAAAAAATAGATGAAAAAATCACCAGAAACAAAAGCACAGATATGTTTCAAAATTCAAGTATACATTTAGAGACTTACTATGAAATTAAAGAAAAAGATAAAAACAAATTAGGAAGTTCTTTTTCCTATCACTTTGATTTTCCATTACTTGAAAAAAAACTCTCTTATGTTTTTCATAACAATTTTAAAAAAGATACAGAAAATAAGGATATAACATCCATTAATAAAAAAACATCATTAATAAAAAAGGCTAAAAAACATACAAGAATAAAAATAAAAGGGGGTTTAAAAATCAATAATAAGCCCTATTTATATCTTAGAGTTAAACTTAAAAAAGAGTATTCTAATCTTTGGGAAAGTAACTTTAAAGAAGAAATTCAATTTACAAAAGATTCTGATTTCCATACTATAAGTACTTTATCATTACAAAGAAATATTAACTATTTTCTTAATATAAATAATACAAATACCTATAGATGGGATGATAAAGATAAAATTAGTGAATTCATTAATGCACTTGAACTTAAACACAAACTCTCCTATAAAAAGACTCTTAAATATAGAGTTTCAATTAATACGAATAATGACAATTCAAATATGAAAGTAAAAGATTATAATGTTGGGCTAGAATATAAACATAAAACAAGAAAATGGCTTTATTTCAAACTTGAGCCAAGAATACACTGGGAAGAAGAGAATAATTTTAAAAATGAATATTCATTAAGATTTACAATGGGTATGATCATTGGGAAATAACTACCTATTCAAACAAAGATGCAGGTAGGAGTGTCAAGTAAATGTAGAGATTCTCCTTATTACGTACTTTACAATCAAACATATACAACTATCTATGATTAATAGCAACTTTATTATTTACAAACTTTTGTATATACATTTTGTGAATTATTTATTTATATGGAATTAAAGTGTGCCATCGATTAAGTATTCAAGACCTTAAAAAAATAAATAAACTTCTTACACTAAGAGTTAATATTAATATTAATATTAAAAGATACACCTTTATTAGTATTTTTTATGCAAATCTTTCCATTTAATCTATCTTCTACCAACATTTTAACAATAGGTAAACCTATAC
This sequence comes from Arcobacter sp., assembly GCA_002733685.1. GTDB lineage: Bacteria > Campylobacterota > Campylobacteria > Campylobacterales > Arcobacteraceae > NORP36. The sequence goes on from NVWN01000020.1 coordinate 65,490, forward strand.
CACTGTTATTTTTGTTCTGTTTTGAACTTACATTGTATTCAAAAACTTTTTCAATTGGTTTTATTTTAATACCACCAGCATTATCTTCATAGAGTATTGAATATGTATCAGATTTTTTTTCTATAAATATATTAATTTTATTGTCTGCTTTTTCATTAAATTCATCCAATGAATTGTCTATCAAAATAAGCATTATATTTGAAAATATGTACTCAAACCCAAAAATATATTCTATATTATTACTTTTGACTTCTATTTGTACATTTGTTAAGATTATTTTTGAATTAAGAATTTTTTTGATATTTGTAATTGATTCACTTGGTATAAAATTGCTTTTTTTTACTTTTGAAGAATAAAATAATGAAAAATCATCAATGGTATTTTTCATAAAACGAATATCATCTTTTATAGAAGGGATTTCTTCTTCAAACTTTTCAATAAGTAATTCTTTTTTATTGGAATATACAGCTTCTAGCATAGCAAAAGATGTGCCCAAATTAGTAAGTGGATGTTTCCATTGGTGGGTAATATGCCCGATTGCCTGTCCCATTGAAGAGAATCTTGACTGTTCTATTAAAATCTCTTTATTTTTTAATAATTTTTGATGCAGTTTTTTACTTTTAATATATTGTGCGATAGTTAAAAAAATAATATCTATAATCAAACTAATAGTAAAAAAATATTTATTAGATTCACTATAAGAAATAAGGCTAAGATGATTTAAAATATAAATAAGTAAACTTAAACATAAGATACTTTGCGCAAATAAATAATATTTAGAACMAATKWYSKWWYWWAMAYMCAWANRYAWTRCTARRWKWWATMATKRNWTWCTRTTNNRTRTNTGTWRWGAMWWATRTAAAWTWTRTANMTMYARARWAWTTNCNRTTATNRRAWTTWWTTKCAWATANWWKTTWTKMWKWWWMKTKATAAAAATATAAAAATTTTAAATTTTAAATAATATACAAGTTTCGGATATTTTTTCTTCATATCAAAAAAATAATATGCAAATATTATAAATAAAATAAAAGACATACTTGTCGCAGTCCAAGTCAAAGAAGTGATTACCTTTAGATTAAAACCAATATCCATCATATAAAATATACCATTAAATCCATACACAAAAATAGAAAATGAAAATACACTCAATGCAATAACAATATACGTTTTCTCATTATAAACTTTATAGAATAAAATATTATACAATATAAAAAGAATACATAATCCAAACAAAATTCCAAAAACAAATAGTTTCTTAAATTCTTCTTGTATAAAATTATTACTCCTTTTAATAATCCATCCAATATTGTATACATTATAATTTTTTATTTTTGAAATAATGCTTACTTCTTCATCTGCGTTAAGTGATAATTTAAACATAGAATATCGGCTCAAGGTCTCTCTTAACTTCTGTTCTCTTAAATCTCCAAGAATATGTGTTTTTATCAAGCTTGAATTTTTATATATATAAACATCAATTTCATTTGTACCCGCCAGTGAGTTATACAGAACAAGTTCAATGACCTTTTTTGAAGTGTTTTTGATTTCTAATTTTGTCCAAAAAGGTCCTTTTGTTTCTCCTATTTGAAGTTTTTGTGATTTTTTGAAATGATCAGTTAAAAACATATCTTTATGTGTCAATTCATTTTTCTGATCTTCTAAATGATGAATAAAATTTAGCGTATTATGTTTTGTAAAATTTTCATCTATATATAATACATCGGTAGCATAGATATTTATAGACAATAAAATGAGTAAAAAATGAGTAAAAAAATACTTTTTCAAAATAATATAGTTTACCTAAGGTTTAGGATATAACCTAAACCTTGTACATTTTCAATAGTATCTTTTCCAAGTTTTTTCCGAAGTCTGTAAACTATATTTTTTATAGCTTGCTCACTTTTATTACTCTCCTTTTCAATAGCAAAGGATATTTTATCAGAAGAAATAAGTTGATTTTTATTTTTAACAAAAAATTCTAAGGCGGCTATCTCACTTTTTGTAAGAAATATTTTTTTTTCGTTATTATATAATTCTTTAGTAATTATATTATATTTCATACTTGGGCTAATATATTCGATCAAACTATTGTTTTCTTCCATTTTTAGTATTATTTTTAAAAGTGCCTTAGTTAGAGTGGCATATTCTAAGGGTTTTACAAGATATTCACTGAGATTTAGAGATATAGACTTTAAAAGTTTATCTTGATCAGTATGATTACTAATAATAATCATAGGTATCTTTTTATTTTTTTCGCGAACGGCAACACATAATTCATATCCGCTCATAATAGGCATAACATAATCTGTGATTATCACATCAACACAATTTTTTTCATAAAGTTTAAGGGCACTACTCCCGTTATTTGCGGTGATGATATCTTTAAAAAAAAGAGACAAAGTTGTTTTTAAGTTTTTAAGAAGTTTTTCGTCATCTTCCACTAATAAAAGAGTCAGATTCTTTAGTAAAGCAAGTTTACTTTCTATCATATTATTCAATACCTTTTCATTTGTGATTATATCAATATATAGTCCCAAACTAGTCGCAAAATATTTTTTATTTTAAAATTATTTTAAAACTCTTTTTCTGTATACTTTTAATAAAAATATACTTAATAATATTATATTGGAATAAATTTAATATTACAAAAAATAAACTTGTATACTTCAATCAGCAAAATATAAACTCTATAATCTTAAACAGAGTAATTCAAAAGGATTAAAAATCAGTCAGTTAAAAATTTCAGTTATAGTACCCTTTTATAATACACCACCCAAATATTTTAAAAGATGTCTTGATTCTTTAAAAAAGACAAACCCTTACGAAGTGATACTTGTAGATGACTGCTCAACACAAGAAGAGTGTGTTCAAATGGCTAAAAAATCAGGATTTAAGTATATAAAAACTGAAAAACAGTCCGGACGGGATGGCCACCCCATAAATGTGGGAATGGCAGCAGCAACTGCTGAGTATGCTTGTAGGGTTGATTCTGATGATGAATTGTTAGCATTACCAACAACAATGAGTACAGACATATGTTTTGGTTATCAATCAGGAGTTCAGCCAGCATTTAATTTAACCATTGAAAGTTTAATTCTTGAACCAAGAGCACTCATGCATGCCAGCGTTATGAAACGTGAAATTTTTTTAAAATACCCTTTTGCAACAGATGCCAATATTTATTGTGATGTTTTATTTACTCTGCAAGTATTATATAATAAGTACACTTTTACCTCTTACCCCCAGGTAAACTATATATATAATACATTAGAAGATTCTATTATTACATCAAAATCTCTTTTTAATCAAAGGCTTATTCATATGCAAACAGTTGCACGTTTTTGTGAAATGGAAAATATTGAACCCAATGAAGCCTTTAGATTTTTACAATTTGCAATGCTTAATGTACAACATGGAAGAGACGCTTTAAAGTTTTTTAGAAAATAGCTTTATGATTGATGGTATTTTTTGCTAATTCGTTGCCAATATCAATAAAACTTTGAATATTAATTTCATAATTAAACGAGACAGAGTTGATCACCTGAGTCAACTCTTCATACCCTATAAGCTTTTCAGTAAAGTTTTTATCCCAAGATAATGCACCCCAACAAATATTTGAAACAAATTTTTTAGATTTGTCTACAACTTGATGAGTATTAATGTCAATGGAACCGTAATTATGTGCTTCATTGTCTTCATAAAAACAGAATAAGTTTAGAGATGTTTTATTTTGAATATTTTTTTGCACAAAAGGATTTGGTTCAATAAAAGTATCTGCCATTCTAAACAAAACATTGTATCCTCTCACGTGAAGGTACGATGTTTTTATTGCATCAATTAAATTTCCAATTTCTCCTTCTTGATAAATAAAATGAATATTTTCATGGGAATATTTTCTTTTGATATATTCAATCAAAGACTCTTTTCCAGTACGAATAACAATAATAATTTTTGAAACCTTGGCTTGAAGTAAACTATTAATTGAGTTATCAATAATTGGTTTATTTTTCCAAACTATCATTTCTTTAACTTCATGATTACCTATTTCTTTTAGTCTTCTTGACATCCCTGCGGCTACAATTAAACCAACCTTTTTTTCTATGACAGTTTTCAAATTTTTAATATTCTCCAAAGTTACTTGTATTTCTATTTAGTATTTTAATTAAATAATATTTTATCATAATATTTTATCATAATATTTTAAATATTTTTTTACTAAGTAAAACTATATTTACGTCCAAACGATATCGCCACTTCAAATGTTTTAAGTTCACAAGCAGCATCTCTAATTAGTACCAATCTAGTACCAAAATATTTTTTATTTTGAAACTGCTAGAAGATTATTTTTCTATATACTTTTGTAAAAATATAATTACAATATTATGTTACTTTTATAAAGATACAGAGGGGAAAATTTATGAAATTTAATCAAGATTATACATCAAGATTTAGAATACTAAAAGGTGGAAAAATATCTTTGGTAGTATCATCGTTACTAGGTGGTATGACTATGAGTTTTGCAGCGCCAAGTGGAGGTACGGTTACAAGTGGAAGTGCTAATATTACGGTGAATGGAACAACAACCAATATTTATCAATCCAGTCAAAAGGCCTCCATAAATTGGCAAAATTTTTCTATTGGAAAAAATGAAACAGTAAATTTCAAACAGCCAAATATAAACTCTATTACGTTAAACAGAGTTATAGGAAATGAAAGAAGTATTATAAATGGAGCTTTAAATGCAAACGGTCAAGTTTGGATTTTAAATTCAAACGGAGTATTGTTTGGTAAAACTGCTAGTATTAATACAGCAGGACTATTAGCTACTACAAAAAAGCTAAGTGATGCAAACTTTAATGCAGGAAATTATACATTCAAAGGTGACTCTACACAATCTGTTATAAATCTAGGAACTATAGATATTTCTGATTCAGGTTTTGCTTCACTAATAGCTAATAACGTTTCAAATGATGGAACAATAAAAGTAGTGAAAGGAAAAGTAACTTTAATAGGTGCTTCTGAAGTTACTGTTAATCTAAATGGAAATTCATTAGTAAACTTAACAGTTAATAAAGGTGTATTAGATGCACTGGTAGAAAATAAAGGTGCCGTTTATGCTGATGGTGGAGAGATATATTTAACGACAAATGCAGTTAATGAACTTCTAAAAGGTGTAGTTAATAATACTGGTATCCTTGAAGCTAATTCATTTGATGAGATATCTGGGAAAATTGAACTCTTTGCTCATGGTGGTGAAATAAAAGTCGGTGGTACACTAAAAGCCGAAGGTGGTTTTATAGAGACTTCTGGAAAAGAATTCACTATGATTGAAGATGTAGAAATCAAAGCAGAGGAATGGTTGATTGACCCTGTAAATATCACTATAGATACAACCTTAGCAGGAACAATAGAGACTGTTTTAGGAAGTGGAAATGTAACTATTACTACCGATGGTTCTAATACTCCAAGTACATCATCAGCAGAAAGTGGAACAGAAGGAAATATCAATGTAAACTCAGCCATTACATGGTCAACTGCAAATACGTTTACCTTAAGTGCGGCAAATAATATTAATATCAATCAATCAATTACAGCAAGCCATGCCAATGGAGTTTTGGCACTGCATTATGGTCAAGCCAATGTTAGTGGAGGTAACACTTCAAGCTATAATGTAAATGCTCCTATAAACTTACAAGCAGGTGATAACTTCATTACAAAACTAGGAAGTAATGGTACCACTATTACTTGGAAAGTTATTACGGAACTTGGAAGTGAAGGAAGTACAACAGGCACAGACTTACAAGGAATGAATGCTAACTTGTCTGGTAATTATGTACTTGGAAAGAATATAAATGCTAATGATACTTCTTCTTGGAATAGTGGAGCTGGATTTAATCCAATTGGAGATAATCCTTATGATTCTACTAGATTTGCAGGTAATTTTGACGGTTTAGGTCATACCATTGATAAGCTTTTTATAGATAGACCCAGTGAAACGTATATTGGTTTATTTGGTAGCATAGATAATTCAGACATTAAGAATATTGGTTTAATTGATGTAGATATAACTGGAGACGAAGATGTCGGAGGATTGGTTGGACATTCAGGTTATAATAGTATTGTTAAAAACACTTATTCTACTGGTGAAGTAACAGGGAATCAGTACATTGGAGGGCTTATAGGATCAAGTTATGGTTCTATGTCTACAGAAAACTACTCAGATGTTGATGTTTCGGGGAATACAAATGTTGGAGGTTTACAAGGTTCTTCTGGGCCTGGTACTATAAAGAATAGTTATGCTACTGGTGATGTAACAGGATTAGGAGGTTCTAGTAGCGATATAGGAGGATTGGTGGGAAATAATAGTTCCACAATCGAAAACTCATACGCTACGGGAACGGTAAAAGGTAATGATAAAGTAGGTGGACTTGTAGGAACAAGTTACGGAAATGTAAATAACAGTTTCTGGGATACACAAACCTCAGGACAATCGACTTCTGCAGGAGGAGAAGGTAAAACCACAGCAGAAATGCAAGATATTTCTACCTTTAGTGATGCAGGATGGAGTATAGAAGAAGATTCAAGCACTGCAAAAAGTATACCATTTTTGACAATGAACGGTTCAACTCCAATTTGGAAAATCGCTACAAAAGTTACAGCTGAAACAGCAAAAACAGAAGTTAAAACACCAAAAGCAGCAGCAGAAACAGAAGCAAAAAAAGTAATCACAGCAATCACAAATAATAATGCCATAAAAATAACCATACCAAAACTAATCACACCAATAATCAAATCACAAGTAAAAACGCAAGTGACGTCAACCCAAGGTTTAGGTTTTAAAGAAGGTACAAAAGTAGCATTGGTTTCAAAACCTCTAGAAAATGAAGCAACAAAAATGGTAACCCTAAGTGAAATTAAAGCGATGCAAAGCTCTAAATCTGATGGACAAAATGATACAGATTCTAGTCATGTAGTTAAAGATATAAGAATATCACTCTCTCAAAACTCAATAGTAGAATTGGTAAATGGCGGAGTAAATCTTCCTGATGGAGTTGAACAAGAATTCTATGTAGTAGAAGAAAGAGGAGAACAACTATGAGAAATAAGATAATAATTGCAAAAAGAAGTACCCTTGCATTATCTGTGATATTGGCAAATTCACTCTACGCAGCAGCTCCAAATATTGGGGATGTGATAAAACAAGTTCAAGCTCCAAAAAAACTTATAAAAAAAGAAGTGAAACCTTTACTTGAAATTGGTGGAGTTAAAAAATATACGCCCATGATTAAAGATGATAAAAGTGGTAAAAGAGTTTTTGTCAAAGATTTTAAAATCGAAGGTGCTCTTCATATTTCAAACAAATACTTGCAGTCACTCATTTCTGAATATAAAAACAAAAAATTAACTTTTTCAGAACTTAAGAATATAACATCAATCATCACAAAAGAGTACAGAGATCAAGGTTATTTTGTTGCACGGGCATATCTTCCTGTTCAAGACATAAAAGATACAACGGTAACAATAGCTATCATAGAAGGAAATTATGGGACATTTAAATTAAAAAATAATTCATTGGTAAAAGATTCTATGGTTCAAGCTATGTTAAATGATGCAAAAAGAGACAATATAGTTTCAACCAATACACTAGAACGCGCCATGCTTATTATTAATGATACCCCAGGTGTTATAGTAAGTGGGGCAGATGTATTACCAGGAAAAACCGTAGGAACCTCTGATTTTAAAATCACCACCCAAGCTTCAAATGCTTATGATGGATATATTTTATTAGACAATCAAGGAAGCAGATATACGGGCAAGAAAAGATTAATGATGGGAATTAATATTAATTCTCCTTTTAAACTAGGAGATAAACTCTCCTTAAGTGGGCTTTTAAGTAATGGTGAGAATCTAAAGAATGCAAGAGTTGCATATAGTCTTCCTTTAATGCCCAACGGATTAAGAGGTGAAATGTCTTATTCTAATACCTCATACTCTTTAACAAAAGAGTATGAATCTTTAGAAGCGAAGGGTACTGCACAAGCATTGGATATAACATTGATTTATCCTATAACTAGAACACGATTAGAAAACTTAAACCTCACGTTAAATATTGCAAAAAAATATTTAAAAGATGAAGTACAAAGTACTAATGATATAACTAAAAAAAATGCTTTCGTTGCAAATTTTGGATTAAGTTATGATAAAAACAGTATATTTTTAGATTTTGATTCACAAACAACAGCAGCTATTACATATACCTTAGGAAATTTAAAGTTTGAAAACAGAGCTAAAAAATCTGATGATGAAGCAGGGGCCAATACAAACGGAACTTATTCTAAAATCGGCTTCACTCTTGGAAAAAAGGTTGTATTATCAAACACAATAACACTTGAAAGTTTATTTCAATATCAACACGCGTTAAACAATAAAAACTTAGATGGAAGTGAAGATTTCTCAATTGGAGGAGCTTATGGAATCAAAGTATATCCAGATGGTGAGTTAAGTGCTGAAAATGGCTATTTATTTAATATAGAAGCAAAATATAAGTTTCTTAAAAAATTTAATGGTATCTCATCACAAGTTGGAATATTTTATGACAGAGGAAAAGCATATATGGCAAATAACAATGTTGGATTTAAAGATAAAAACCTACAAGATATTGGTATTGGGTATTATGCAAATTATAAAGATTTCTTTTCCAAAGTACAAATTGCTTGGACTGCAAACAGTCAAAGCGTAAGCAGCGAACCAAGCGCAAACAGTAGAATCTTGTTTCAAGGAGGTTGGAGCTTTTAATAGCTTCCACCTTGCTCAATAGTCTTCTTAAATAAAGTATCTTATAAGGAACAATAATGACAAACAATGAAACATTCAAATATGAAAGTAAAAGATTATAATTCTGGGCTAGAATATAAACATAAAACAAGAAAATGGCTTTATTTCAAACTTGAGCCAAAAATACACTGGGAAGAAGAGAATAAATTAAAAATTAATATTCATTAAGATTTACAATGGGTATGATCATTGGGAAATAACCATGCAAGTAGAGATAAGAGAGCTGATATTTGGAAGAAGATATAGAAAAAAGGCTATGTATTTCCATTATCTCCTATTAGTTCTCTTTCTTTTTTAGGTGTTTTATTAACAATTTTTTTGTATTTATCGAATGCTACATCGTTTTAAAAATATACATAAGGGACAAAAATTTGTTATTCCAGATAATAAGGGAAGTATTCCTAAATAATACCAAACACTGTTTGTACTATAGGCAATAACAATTAAAACAGTTCCTATTATTATTTGTAACATTCTTCTATATTTACTTATTCGTTTTAACATTCTTTTTTTCCTTTAATTTCACAGTATTATAGTATAAAGTAAGAATATAAAGAAAATTTCGAGAGTAAAAACAAAATAAAAAAGAAAGAGATTTGCGATTCTGATGAAAGTGGAATTTTTTGCAATAAAATCACAAAAAAAAGGCTATAAAATAATGTAAATGTATGAGATAATAGGCCTATAATTCCATAAAAAAGGCTAAAAAAAAAGCTTTACCTTAAACAACTAATAGTTGAATAAGATAAAGCTTCATAAAAAATACTTAAATCTGGCAACGGCCTACGT
>NVWN01000021.1 GCA_002733685.1 Arcobacter sp.
AGCTTTTTTATCATAGACAAAAAAGTAGCCCCTGTTATTGTTAAATCGAATATCTTTTAATGTTGTTCTGATCATTAAAGTTAATTCTTTTTTTGTATGAGTATTTTGATATTCTTTGTAGATATTTTGTATGATAGTATGTGCTTCGTGAACTCGTCCTATAAGCGTTTTTTTTAGATTTTTTTCTGTATCTTTTTGTTCTTGAATTATATAGTCATAAAGATTTTCTATTTGCTCTTTGATTAATATTTTTTTTTGTTTAATGAACTCTTTTTCAGTATTTTTTTTAATATTCTCAAAATCAGTTTTATTTTTATTGTATAAAAATGTTGTGACAATAAGAGAAAATAATAAGACCAAAGAAGGTAATGCATATTTAATTACATTTAATAATTGTTGTTCRTTTTTATATTCCATTATTAATTATACATAAATACCATANRATTTTTATTATTTTTTMAAATCAAAATTTAAGACAGCTTGAAAAAAGTTCTYGMTTWAGTTTCTATCWACATTAATACTATATTTRAGTTTTCAAWAAGTAAAGTTAGCAATTRGACACARASCMTTTTTCATTTTTTATGTTAGACTTTACTATGAAAACAAAAATATATTCTTACACTTTAGTATTTTTACAATTTTTCCTTATCCTTATCCTCTTAAGCATAAATGAATCYATTTTTWCAAAACCCCTCTCYCTTGTTATTTTTATMCTGGGYCTAAGTTTTGGTATTTATACACTTTTATTTAACAAATTATCCAACTTTAATATCTCACCTTTAATAAAAAAAGAAGCCAATTTAATTACAAAAGGTGCGTATAAATATATACGCCATCCCATGTATTTTTCTGTTTTATTAATGTTAGTAGCTGTTGTTATAAGAGATATAAGTCCAGTAAATATTATCTTATATCTATTCTTGATTGTAGTTCTTTTTTTAAAAGCAAAAAAAGAGGAAGATTTATGGATGAATAAAAATCTACAATACATGGAATATAGGAAAAAAACGAAGATGTTTATTCCCTTTGTTTTGTAAAATTTACGAATAGATATATTAAAGAGAAAGCAATTAAAGTCTCTCTCCTGATTCAGAACAATCATTACTTAAAACATTTTTTATGAATTCTTTTATTTGATTATTTAGGAATAATTTTTCTAAACTACTTTTGATATTCTTTTTGCTTGAATATTTTCTTTTCCATCAAACTCTTTTTCATTCGCATTTGAGACAATTAAGGTCGATATTTCATTGGTCTGTTCTGCAATATCTTGTGTATTATTAGCAATAGATACATTTTCTTGTGTTTGTTGGTCCAGTTCAGTTACTGCATCATTGATTTGTTCAATACCTGAAAGTTGCTCTTTTGAAGAAAACTCTACATCTTTTATAAGTTCTAAGGTCTTTGATATATTTTCATTCAATCCAAGATACCCAATGATCATAGAATCAGAAATAGTTTTGCCTTCATTTGCTTTTGCATTGGCATTTTCAACTAAATCTTTAATCTCTTTTGCAGCTTCTGAACTTCTATTTGCTAGGTTTCTAACTTCTTGAGCCACTACAGCAAAACCTTTTCCAGCCTCACCTGCAGTTGCGGCTTCTACGGCTGCATTTAGGGATAGAATATTCGTCTGAAAAGCAATTTGATCAATAACACCAATAGCATCATTAATCGCTGAAACTTGCATATTTATTTCATCCATAGCTTTCGTTGTTTTATTTGCAAGTTCTTCGCCTTCCTTAGCAGAAACCGTTAATGAATTTGCATAAGAAGACATTTTTTCTATGTTTTGAGTATTTCCTCTGATATTTGAAGTCATTTCTTCTAAAGCAGCAGCGGTTTCTTCTAGAGCAGCAGCGGTTTCTGTTGAGTTCTTATTTAAGGTATTCACATTTTCAAGTAAAATTTCACTGCTATTATTTAGAGTTAACCCATTTGCTTTGTTTTCGAGTAACATCTTAGTAATTAATTTTCCAACATTGTTTACTGCCATACAGACTTTTGCACTATCATTTTTAATTTTATGTCTAAAATCAAGCTTCTCAAATTTTTCCAGTACATCCAAAATTTCATTGCTGTCATTCCCAATATTATGATTCAAACTCTCAATCATTTCATTAAGACTTTTTCTTAAGAGCTCAAGGGTTAAAGAAGACACTTTATTCTCTAATTTATGAGAAAGTTTACCATTTTTAATTTCTTCTACAAGGAAAGTAACTTCTTTTAAAAATCGATTATCATCTTCAATAATATTCTTTGTTTTACGGATATTTTCATTAATTACTTTTGACATAAGTCCTAGTTCATCATTAGAATGATACTTTAAAAGTTCTACCTCTTTGTTTTCTTTGTTGATATACTTAAAAAAACCAAGTAAGCCAATTTGAAAAYTATGCATTGAAACCTTAACTGAGCGAACAAGAAAGAATGATAATATAAGAGCTAAAACAAGAGCAATACTTGAAATTATTTCTATAGTTCTTAAAATAGAGCGTTCATCTTTTTCTGCTTGAAGTGTAGAATGTTGAAGTAAGTTTTCCATTTGATGCATAAGTTTTTGGATATTTTTATCCATTGAATCCAATTCTTCATGAAGTACTTCTTTTTCATGAGCAATATTTTTTACCTTGCCACTTTCCAAATCATTTTCGAATTGTGCTAAGGTTTTTTTAAATGCGTTTTGTTCATATTCTAGGACTTTTAATTCTTTTAAAAATAGTTTATAGGTATTTTTAGTTTCTACATCATTATTATGTTCTATTGCTTTTTCAACTAAATGCTCTGCTTCTTTAATAGTTTTATCTGTCTCTTTTTCAAGTAAAGATATCTTCTTTTCTATATTTTTAAATTTCTGACTGTGTAYATCCTTRCTCTCAATAATCAATTCATACGTAAGAATTTCTTCTTCTAAAATATCTTTTTCTAACTCTGTAATAAGGGTATTAATTGGAATTTGGTACTCCGCTATTTCTTCTATTTCAGCACCAATTTTACTAAGCCCAAAATAGGCCGATGCAGATATAATACTCATACAAAGAATTAATATACTTACAACTCCCATAATTTTTGTTGTAAGTTTTAAATTTTTAAACATGTTCTTCCTTAGCGTTTTTTTGAAGGTGGATTTTAACTTAAAAAGACACTTTTGCTCTTGATACCTATCAATAAAAATAATTTTATAAAATCNATATATATGGTTCATATAAAGATACCTATGATAAAAATAATAAATTTATGAATAAAAAAWKWWKKYKSYWRAAYTTTANWWTYWCATGNARAWYTAAARTTYWRSMRMMWWMWTWKTKTAWTMAWRAAWWKRKWWKTTTKWTYAWARRWWKCTTTATATGAATTTTGATTTGATTAAATAAAAAGAAGGAACTTTTGATATATTAAATTCACAATAGTAATATAGGTAGCAGTTTCCTTTATTTTCGAATTTAATTACAAATGGTGCTTATAAATACATGCGCCATCCCATGTATTTTTCTGTTTTATTAATGTTATTAGCTGTTATATCAACAGACATAAGTCCAGAAAACATTGTTTTATATCTATTCTTGATTATAGTTCTTTTTTTAAAAGCTAAAAAAGAGGAAGATTTGTGGATGAATGAAAATCAACAATATATAGAGTATAGCAAACAAAGATGTTTATTCCCTTTGTTTTGTAAGTTTTTTATATAAAGTGGAGACTCATTCTCAGGGGTATAATTTTAGTAAAAACCAATAAATCTACACTGAAAACAAAAGACTTAAAACTGGAAGGAAAATTAAGAGGTTTTATATTAAAATAAAATTTAAAAGGTAGTTGACCTTCATAAAAATATTGATGTTTAATAAACAGGCATCGACTCTCATAAGTATTTTAAGAGAATGTRCTACTAAGTAGTAAGGAATTAGATGAAAAAATTAATTAACGCATTACAAGTAGGCTCTGATAAACAGTGGGATTTTGCAGGAACACTTTTCGGCTTGATAGCTAGTGCTGCTATATTGAGCCAACTTGTAAGTGAATTTCAAAGAGAAAATGAAAGTAGCTTATCTTTTGCATTTGTATTTGGATTTTTATTAGTTTATGCGTTTTGGTTTTTCTATGGTTTGAGGTTTAAGCGACCAGCTATAATTATTGCAAATTTYATTGCCCTTAGTTTACAACTGACTCTTTTAGTGGTTATTTTAATTTAATGAAGCAAAGACCTATTGATAAAAATTTTTAATTTAATGATCATGAGCTCAAAATTCAAGCACTAAAATAGTAAAAATGAATTATTTATCAAGGCAAAATGAAACAGTAAAGATTTATTATTTAGGTTTTAGTCTTTAATGATAGAATTAAAACAGTTAATCATATCAAATTATGATATGATTATTGCAATTAATCGTATCATGGATAAACAATGAAAAACACAAATAAATGGATATGGCAAGATAAGAACTATCCAAATTTTTCTTATGATGAAAATAAACTGCAAAAAATATTACTTGATATAAAATATTATCAAGGTTTATTAAATGGTGTATATCAAAATATAAATAAAAAAGATTTAGCCCTTGCAAAACTTGAAGTCTTAACAACTGAAGCACTTGATACCTCTGCAATAGAAGGTGAGATTCTAAATCGTGCTTCTGTACGATCATCGATATCTAATAAACTAGGAATCCAAACAGACACTGCTGATAAATCAGATAAAAGAAGTGATGGATTAATAGATATTTTATTGGATGCAACAATAAATAATGAAAAAGAATTTACACTTGAACGCTTATTTGGTTGGCACAATGCATTATTCCCAGAAGGATATAATTCAATAACAAAAATAAATATTGCAACTTTTAGAGGAAATGAAGATATGCAAATAGTCTCAGGAGCTATTGGAAAAGAAAAAATACATTATATTGCACCGCCAAGAGATATTTTAAAAAAAGAAATGGAAGTTTTTTTAAAATGGTTAAATGATGATTCAAATACATCTCTAATAAAAGCYGCAATTGCWCATCTATGGTTTGTAATTATTCATCCTTTAGATGATGGGAATGGAAGAATAACAAGAGCTATTACAGACATGATATTGGCTAAAGAATCAAAAGATACCAATAAAATGTATTCTGTTTCAAATGCTATTAAAAATGATAGAAAAAACTATTATGAGGTCTTARAAAAAACAACTACAGGAAATACTGATATCACTCTTTGGTTAGAGTGGTTTTTAAATACCATTCTAACGTCATTAAAAAATTCTAAAGATAATATCTCTTATGTATTACAAAAAACAAAGTTTTGGGACAAACACAGAGAAACACTTTTAAATGAACGACAAATAAAAGTCTTAAATAAACTCTTAGATATAGGAGTCAATAATTACGAAGGTGGCATAAATACAAGAAAATATGCAGCTATTACAAAAATAAGTAAAATTACAGCAGCAAGAGATATTAGAGACTTAGTACAAAAAAAATGTTTAATTCAAAATCCAGAAACAGCAGGTAGAAATATTTCKTATTCTGTTTTTAGAGATTAGCAATAAAACAAGTCACTAACTACTATTCATCAGAGGTTTTAATATGCTCTTATTTTTTAAAATAACTTAATAAAGGTGCCAGTCCCCTTTATTTNYBAKANNMAATRTKYTWAWRAKCWMAKKWSTYTARMTMYTCCNTTGNANTTTYTTCANCWANAKKCTWKYTYTTATTTTTAGTAATCACTTTATATACCTAGTTTTGAAAGATAGCCCTGTTTTATCCAATGAAAAAATTAAATAAGGAATTCCGGGGACACGATACTAAATTATTGACTATTTTAAAAGCTCATACAAAGTAACCTTTGAGCTTTTTTATCTGCAAGCAGAATTTAGTCATTTCATTCCGGCATCTATTTCTTAATTGTTAGAAAAAGAAACATGTAATCCTACTTGTAGGTAAAAAGAAGCAAGAGACGAAATGAGAAAGTCCTCTGGGTTCCTAAATATTTTTATTTGTTTGACTCGCCTGAGGAAATTACTCTTGTGCTTGCACTCTCTGTGAGAAAATGTGCTAAAGAGCACATTTCTTTAGCTCCTCTTTGATTTTTTCACAAAGGCTAGCTCCTATGTCTATATTTTCACTTTGAGGAAGAAGACTAGTTAGACCATTTTTTTTATGATACACGTTAATTGTAAACCTCTTGCCATTTTGATTCAAGTGATACGCTTTGGATGTAGTGCCACTTGAGCTTTCAATAATTGCATATTTTTCCAGTGTTTCTTCAATCTTATCACTATCAATATTAATGTCTTTAAAGTTCATATTTCCCCTTATTTAAGGGGAGTATACTAAAAGCAATATAAAAAGCCATTTAAGTATACCTTCACTACTTTTTTTTAAAAATAAAGGAGACAGTTAAGAATGGCACCTTTAATTTATTTACTTAAAGAATTAAAATATAATCTACTTGTTTCAAAATGTACCAAAACTAACTTACGACTTTTATTTTTAAAAGCTCATACAAAGTAACCTTTGCGCTTTTTGGTCTGCATGCAGAATTTAGTCATTGCATTCCAGCATCTTTTTCTTAATTGTCAGAAAAAGAAAAAGTAAGGAGCGGATAGCGTTAGCTTTACATGAGCTCTAAAAACCAGCCATAAAAATAGTTCGTAAAATATAATATAGATTAAATAAAAGGGATGTTTGTTTAAAAAAGTATTTGTATGAATTTTGATTTGATTAAATAAAAAGAAGAAACTTTGGAGGAGCCACCCAGAGTCGAACTGGGGATCAAGGATTTGCAATCCAATGCATTAGCCACTTTGCTATGGCTCCGAAAGTTTTTTTTAAAAATGGAGGAGAACAAGGGATTCGAACCCTCGGAGGTGTGACCCTCGCCGGTTTTCAAAACCGGTACATTCGACCAACTCTGTCAATTCTCCAACATGTTAACTATAGGAAGTAGTTAAAAGTATTTTAAATCATATCGTGATATGATTTTTGTTTTCTAAAATGAAATATACATTTCATTTCTCAATAATGTTCCTACATTATTGGACTAAATTTAAAAACATCATAATATGATATTTTTTAATTTATGGTGCGAACGGTCGGAATTGAACCGACACTCTGAAACCAGAATTGGATTTTAAGTCCAACGCGTCTACCAATTCCGCCACGCTCGCATATAAATAGGTGCTTAAATTGGATGGGAATTATAATGGATAAATGCTATTTTGTCAAGCTTTTTTTATTCATATTTTTAAATTCTTTTTATTATAAATAATGGGTCTTATTATCATATAATAAAGCCCTATTTTTACACTCTTTTTTATTTTTACAAGGGGATAAAAGTGTTTAATAAAAAATGAACGCAGATATAAGTATAATCACTACAATAAAAGTATATAAAAGGAAATTTAGTGAGAAGTGATGAAATAAAAAAAGGTGTCAACAGAGCACCACATAGGTCCCTATTAAGAGCAACAGGTTTAAAAGATGATGACTTTGATAAACCCTTTATTGGAGTTGCAAACTCATTTATTGAATTAATTCCAGGTCACTATTTTTTGGACAAAGTATCTATTATTATCAAAGATGAAATAAGAAAGAACGGTTGTGTACCTTTTGAATTTAATACTATTGGAGTAGATGATGGTATTGCAATGGGACATGATGGAATGTTATTTTCTCTTCCTTCAAGAGAAATAATAGCTAATTCAATTGAAACAGTAATGCATGCACATAAACTAGATGCAATGATTTGTATTCCAAATTGCGATAAGATTGTACCAGGTATGATTATGGGAGCATTAAGAGTAAATGTTCCTACTATTTTTGTATCAGGTGGTCCTATGTCAAAAGGTCATACAAAAGATGGTACTCCTATTGATTTAGCAACTGCTTTTGAAGCGGTTGGAAAACATGAAGCAGGTGAAATGACGGATGAAGAATTACTTGACATTGAGTGTAATGCATGTCCAAGTGGAGGTTCTTGTTCTGGTATGTTTACTGCTAATTCTATGAATACATTAATGGAAGCTATGGGAATAGCCTTACCAGGAAATGGTACTATTTTAGCCTTAACGCCTGCTAGAGAAGTACTATATAGAAAAGCGGCAAGAAGAATTTGTGAAATTGCATTAAATGAAAATGACAGAAAAAAATTCGTATTAAGAAATATCTTAAATGAAAATGCAGTAAGAAATGCTTTTGCTGTTGATATGGCTATGGGWGGATCTTCTAATACAGTACTTCACATGTTAGCAATTGCAAGAGAAGCAGAAGTTGATTTCAAATTAAAAGATATTAATACTATTTCTAAGCGAGTTTCWCATATTGCTAAAATCTCTCCTTCTTTATCAACTGTTCATATGGAAGATATAGATGCTGCTGGTGGAGTAAGTGCTGTTATGAAAGAAATGTCAAAACGTGGAGATGATATCTTATTRGATAACTTAACTATCACRGGTGAGACTATTCTAGAAAAAATCAAAGATGCKTATATCAAAGATACAAGTATTATTCATACTATTGATAATGCTTAYTCACCAGTTGGTGGATTAGCTATTTTATATGGTAACTTAGCGCTTGAAGGAGCTGTTATTAAAACAGCTGGAATTACWGGATCAMGWGTAATTACWGGAAAAGCRGTTTGTTTTGATGGACAAGCTAAAGCAATTTCTGGAATTGTAAGTGGAAAAGTAAAAGCAGGTGATGTAGTTGTTATTCGTTATGAAGGTCCAAAAGGTGGTCCTGGAATGCAAGAAATGTTATCTCCTACTTCTTTGATTATGGGAATGGGCTTAGGTGACAGCGTTGCACTTATTACTGATGGTAGATTCTCAGGGGCAACWAGAGGTGCTTCWATWGGACATGTTAGTCCTGAAGCAGCTGAGGGTGGAATGATTGGTTTATTAGAAGATGGRGATGAAATYCACATTGATGTTGATAAATATATTCTTGAAGTGCATATCAGCGATGAAGAAATAGCTAAAAGAAAAGCAAAATTCGTRCCTATTAAGAAAAAACTTAAATCAAGATGGTTGGGTCAATACCGATCATTAGTAACTAATGCTAGCACGGGAGCTATGTTAAAAACTGATTTATACTAAAATACAAGAGTTTGTAAGTCTAAACTTACAAACTCTAAGACACTAAAAAAGCCTATTTCTAGGTATATACTCACAACATTAACTCTTTGTTAACTTTTTATTAGTTATTAGTTTACACAGACAGTATAAACTTTCACTATACAATTTACAAAGGCACACAATGAAAAATCTAAATACTACAAAATTATTACTCATTGGCTCACTTTTYGCCACTAATATTTTTGCACAAAGTTTTAGTTTCGATTTAGCAACTAAAAATCCGCAAAGAATTGCACCCAATACTTCTAATCAAATTTTATCATTCAATAACAGYATAAAAGATTCTTTAGACTCAGTRGTYAATATYTCTGCTAAAAGAACTGTCTCTACTCAAGCAGGTCARTTACCACTACAAATGTTYAAAGATCCWTTATTTAAAAAATTCTTYGGAGAACAATTTGGAAATCAATTTCCMAAAAATAGAGTTCAGAGATCACTTGGTTCTGGAGTTRTAATCTCWAAAGRTGGRTATATTGTTACSAATTATCATGTTATTCAAAATGCAGATGAAATTACAGTMTCTTTATCAAACAGYCAAAAAGAATACAATGCAAAACTCATTGGAAAAGATGAAGGTTCTGATTTAGCTGTTATTAAAATTGAAGAAAAAAACCTTACTCCTATTAAATTCGGGTATTCAGATGATTTAAGAATTGGTGATATTATTTTTGCCATTGGAAATCCTTTTGGAATTGGTGAGACTGTAACGCAAGGTATTATTTCTGCTTTAAATAAAAATAAAGTAGGTATAAATAAATATGAAAACTTTATTCAAACAGATGCTTCAATTAACCCAGGAAACTCAGGGGGTGCACTTGTAGATTCAAGAGGTGCGCTCATTGGATTAAATTCTGCGATTATTTCAAAATCGGGTGGAAATAATGGTATTGGTTTTGCTATTCCTGTTAATATGCTAAAAGATGTGGTTCAAAAACTAATTAGCGATGGAAAAGTAACCAGAGGATATTTAGGGGTAGTAATTGATGATTTAAGTCTTAGTTTATCAAAAGTTTATAGCCATAAAAAAGGTGCWTTAGTTTTAGATGTAGCRCCTGATACACCTGCTTCTAAATATGGAATAAAACGTGGAGATTTAATTTATGCTATTAATAATAAAAGCATTAAAGATATGAAAGCTTTACAACATACTATTGCACAATTTAAGCCAAATTCAAAAATCAAACTTCAAATTGAGAGAAACAATAAAAACATTGAATTATCAATTGTTTTAGGAAATCAAAATGTTATTGAAAGTATAAGTTCAAATAAGACTGTACTAGGGGGATTAAAACTCTCTTCAATTAATGATAATACTATTAAACAATACAGACTTAGTAAAACGACAAAAGGTGCTTTAATTAAAAGTGTTGAACCAAAATCACGTGCAGAAAAAGTTGGATTTTTAGCAGGAGATGTTATAATCCAAATAGAAGATATTGAAGTAACTTCAATTAAAAATATAAAAACAGCCCTTGATAAATACAAAAAAAGACATAAAAGAGTTTATATTAACAGATATGGGCAAACACTTTTACTGGTTATAAAATAAAGGATTTATTATTACTAAAATATTAATGATAGAAGATGATTTAGAACTTGCGCAAATTATTACAGATTATTTGGCTTCTTTTGATATGGAAGTCACCAATATAGATTCYCCTTAYCAAGGTTTATCTACGTTAAAAGTTCAAAAAGATTACGAACTTTTAATTTTGGACTTGACCTTGCCTGAAATTGATGGTCTTGAACTTATTCCAAAAATAAGAGAAGTATCAAATATTCCTATTATTATCTCTTCTGCAAGAGATGATATTTTAGACAAAGTAATGGGATTAGAGCGAGGGGCAGATGATTATTTACCAAAACCCTATAACCCAAGAGAATTAAGTGCAAGAATCAAATCAATTTTAAAACGTAGCCAAGGTCATTCAAATCAAGAGAAAAAAGAAAAAAAGATTTTTGATTTACGTATTGATGATTTRCAAATATAYTTTAAAGAAAAACTWYTAAATCTTACYTTGGCTGAATTTGATATTTTAAGACTCYTAATTCAAAGAAACAATGGYGTRGTATCAAGAGAAGATTTCATTTATGATTCTATTCATATAGAAGATGAAAGTTCTTTAAAAAACATTGATGTGATGATTTCACGAATACGAAATAAAATCGCAGCAGTTGATGAATCGGAAACTTTTATAAAATCAGTTAGAGGAATTGGTTATCAGTTAATAATATGAGAAATATATCAATATCTACATTTATTAACTTTATTTTCTTTATTGCTTTTATAACTATCAGTGCAGGATCTTTGCTTTTTGTTTCATTAGACAAAGAATCCTTTCAAATTGATAGACAAAAAAGGCATGAAATAATTGCCAATAACTTTTTATCTATTTTCCAAAAATTYCCTACKTATGAACAACTTAATTCTTTATATTCAAAGTTTAATACCAAACCCGTAATCAACAGAGAAGAAAAACTTCATATTATTAACAATGCAGAAGAATTGGAACTTCATAGGACCTATTTAGGAATATACAGAGTTTTAGAACATGAAGAAAAAATATTTATTTATGTACAACAATACGGTTATAATATTATGCTTCAAGACTTAAAAGCAAAAACCTATAATTACCTCAAAGTTTTAATTGCATTTTTAGCAGCTGTTTTTATTATCTTCTTCTTATTTTTTATTTTAAAGAAAAAACTTATGCCTTTAAAAAAACTCAATGATCAAATTAATGAGTTTTCAAAAGGAAATCTTGGCATTGATACGTCTTCTAAAAATGGTGATGAAATTGGAGAAATTGCGAATAACTTTAACAATTCCAGAATCTACATCTCAAAACTCTTAAGTTCTAAAAACTTGTTTATGAGAAATATGATGCATGAATTAAAAACGCCCATAACAAAAGCTATGTTTGCTATTGAAATATTAGAAGAATCCAAAAGCAAACAAATTTTAAACCGTGCATTTTTACGAATGAATGAAATTATTAAAGAATTGGCCACTGTTGAAAAACTCACGTCCAAAGTACAAACCCTAGATATTCAAAATACGTGTTTTTTAAAAATATACGATACCTCTTTAAAAATACTTATGCTTGAAAACAATAGTATTGATTCTAAAATAAGTGATTTTAAATTTGACGTAGATATTAATCTACTCTCCATTGCACTAAAAAATCTTTTAGACAATGCAATTAAATTTTCCAGTGAAAAAAGAGCTGTTTTACTAGCAAATAAAGACAGTATTCAAGTTTGTTCCAAAGGAGCTAAACTAAAATATGAGCTTGATTATTACACCGAAGCTTTTTCTCAAGAAGAAAAAAGAAGCGACGGTTTTGGTTTAGGTTTGTATATTGTAAAAACCATTTGTGATTTGCATGGTTTTAAGTTTGTTTATAAGTATGAAAATGGGAACAATATTTTTTCTATTGTTTTAAAAAAATCTATAAAAAAAGTAAAAAAGAAAACCCTTCGACTTAAGGTGTAACTTTTTTCATCACTTCAAACCAATTTCGTTTAAATTTACTTTTTATGTATTTTTCTTTATGAGGTACGCCACAGCCTGCACAGTTTTGATGAATATAGGTATCTCCAAAAAACTGAGCTCCGTCTTTTGAATCAATATTACAGTAAGAAAACAATGTTTTATCATCTTGTAATCTAAAACCTTCATCATTAAACCTAAAGTTGGGACAGGCGCAAAAGTAACAATTCAAATCTTCTAAATCATGGCACTTTTTATTGTCTTTGTACAAAGGACAAAAATCCACTTCATTTTTAACCATATTTTCAAATACAAAATATTTAATAACCTCATCAGTGCTTAAATGAGTTAAACGCTCCATTATTTTTGCATGTTTTTTTCCGTGGGCATCAAACCACTTTTTGTAAGACATAAATTACTCCTAGAAATAGTATTATACAAAAATCTAATTTGTATTTAATTGAAAGTGCTTTTAACACATCCTTCGTATCAATATCTTTTTTKCCATCCCCAAAATAAGCTTTTTCTTTTATTTTTCCAAAATAAGAGGTAGGTCCACCTAAACTTACATTTATACTTAAAGCCATGGCTGCTATTGGATGTCCTGCATTAACACTCTCATGTTGCGCCCCATAAAAAGAAAAAGCATTAAACGCTTTGTAGGATTTAAACAAAATACAAATAAGGAAAGCCGTWARTCKTGCAGGRATATAATTTAACAAATCATCCATTCGTGCMGAACTTCTKCCATAATTTAAATAACGTTCACTTTTATAGCCAACCATTGAATCTAAGGTGTTTACTGCTTTATAMACAAAAGCYCCAGCAAGGCCAAAAAAGAACATATAAAAAATAGGAGCAATTACCCCATCACTTAAGTTCTCAGCATACGTTTCAATAGCTGCTTTATTAACATCACTCTCATTCATAGAAGAAGTATCTCGTGAAACCAACATAGCTATTAAGTCTGTTTTATTTTCACTTTGCGTAATTTCTTTTACTTTGTCATATAACATTTTATGAGATATTGCAAAAGAACAYAAAAARGCTTCCAGAATAAAAGAATCYAAAAACATKATRCTTTTTGATATTACATATACTGTGARCATTAAAGACAATAACAATAAAGTACCTCTTTGTACTGARTYTTGGTAAAACTTCTTTTCAAACCATGAGATATAAGATCCTATCATTACAATAGGATGTTTTATAAACTTTACATGCTCATACTCTGAAAATAACATATCAAAAATATAAGCAATTATAACTACTTCGTAATACACTTTTTTATAAACTCCACATCTAAATTATTTTTCATCTCATTAACAAAMGTATTAATTGTTTTTGTTTTATAMGMACTAAAAGAAAAACCCTTATACKCCCTATTGATTTTTTGTAAGTATTGTGTTCTAAATTCATCACTGTCYAAAATWCCATGAACAAAAGTACCTTGTAATAATTTGTTCTCATAATACAAGGGRTAARWAGRTGAKCKTCCATGATGAATCTCAAAACCCTTCATTTTTATTCCAAACAAGGTATAYTCGCCTTTTTTTAGAATCTTTTCTTTTTCAAAAATGATTTCATCATCAATTTCATTAAAWCCATCCATRCTTATACTKGTTTCATTCTCTAAACAATAAGGGTCATGCAGTTTTTTAAACATCATTTCATARCCYCCACAAATACATAGAATATTTTTTTTATASTCTTGTATTTGTTCGTACAAACCTACTTGTTTTAACCAAAGYAAATCTTTCATCACTARCTTTGAACCAGGAAGGATTATAAGATCAAACTTYTCCAAAGAGATRTTAGAGCTTACAAATTCTACAAAAACCTCTTCATCTGCTATTAAAGGCTCTATATCATTGTAATTACTCATATGAGGATAAGATATMACTGCTACATCTAATTTTTTCTTATTTTTGTGCTGGACAAAGTTTTGTAAAGAAGCAGAATCTTCAAAACCCARATTAAAAGGCAGATAAGGAAGTACTCCTAATACTGGTATTTTAAAATCTTCTTGTATTATTCTGATGCCTTCATCAAATAATGTTCTATCCCCTCTGAACTTATTAACAATAACACCTATAATATTATTTCTTAACTTTAAAGGAAGAAGATTATATACCCCATAAATAGAAGCGAATACTCCACCTTTTTCGATATCAGCTACTAAAATGATTTTGGTATTGTATTTTGTAGCGATAAAAATATTGGATAAGTCTTTGTCCATTAAATTAAGCTCYACAGGAGAGCCTGCACCTTCTGCAACTACACAATCATACTCTTGGTCTAAATATTCATAACAAGAGCTTACAGAGGGCTTTAAMCCATCAATATCCCTATAATATTCTCTTACATCTTTATTTTGTACTACTTTGCCCTCAACTATTAAAGAAGCACTGGAGCCCCTTCCTGATTTTAATAAAACAGGATTTAAATGATAAGAGGTTTTTACGCCTAAAACCTCAGCTTGAAAATACTGAGCAATGGCTATTTCAGAACCATCATCACAGACCTTAGAATTATTAGAAACATTCTGGGCTTTAAAAGGCACAACAGAATATCCCATATCTTGTATGAGTTTTGCWATTACAAAAGTAAGAGTAGATTTACCAGCATCACTAGATGTTCCAAAGATAGAGATATTATGAATCATTGTTTATACTTTCTAAWGCHWGTTTTAATACCTGTAAGTTATCACTTGATTTAACAGCAATACGTACAAAACTATCATCTAAGAATTCAAAATTAGAACAATCTCTTATCATTATCTTGTACTTAGTTAAGTGCTCTTGTAACACTGAAGCCTTAATATCTTTTAGTTTTACTAATACAAAATTGGCAGCACTTATAAATACTTCTTCTACATACTTACACTCATTTAGCACTTGTTCTAAATAGGCTTTATTTTTAGCGGTGATACTTYTGCTTAGTTTTGRAAAATGTCTGTCTTTTAGAGCTTCTTGTAAATACATACTATCAAAATGAGATATTTTCCATAAGGGTTCTTTTGCTTTTAGKGTTTTTATATTCTCTTTYGTACTTAGWATACTTCCWATACGAATAGAAGCAGAAGAATAAAACTTTGTCATGGATTTTAAAATATACAATTTATCATAAGAATTTAAATAACTTTTACACGATTTAGCAKWKGTAAAATCTAGAAAACTCTCATCAATTAAAATTGTGGCATTCTTAGAAATCCAATAATTCATTAAAACATCTATATCATAATACTTTCCATCAGGAGTGGAAGGATTTACAAATATTACAAAAGTATTTTCTTGTATTTCTTCTTTAATATTATTAAGTCTGTTCACATAGTCCAAGGTATAAGAAAAATTCTTAGCYGCTTTTTTATATTCYAAATAWGCAGGGGCATAAATCGTACAATGTTTTAAGCCYAAARAYCTAAATAAAGAAAAAATAGCACTGCTTCCRCCATTATATACTTCTATTTGWTTTTCRCTTATTTCATACTTTTTWGCCAACGCTTTGTATAAATCATCATAAGAGGGATATGCGCTTATATCTAAAGCATTAAAATCAAGACTAATCTCTGGTTTAAGAAAATTAATATTRGAAGARAGATCAATWACTTCAYTTATTTCGCATTTGTTTTTAAGGGCAAAAGATTTTATATCTCCCCCATGTTCATATATTTTCATAATAAAATAAATCCTAGGTTTAATATAATTAGCTCATTTACTTCAAGCGTAAAACCAATGCAATCTCCATTTAAAAAAGAAAAGCGTTTTTTTAAAATATTTAACACTAAAAAAAAGACAATAAGGGAAAGAACAAATAATAACAAAGAACCAGTATCTATAAAAAACATCAACAAAACATACAAAAAAGAAAAAAGCAGGAGTTTAAAACTTGCATGCTCTTTAAGACTAAGTGCCATAAAGCTATTTTTATGAAAAGTAAAATTACCCAAGGCAAAAATTACATTCAAGCGTGAAAAAATCAAAGCAAAAAACAATAAGGCAAAATGTTCTTCATATAAGATATAAGCAATAATAGCTACTTTTAACAAAATAAAAACAAAACAAAAAATGGCTCCAATAGCACCAATATGAGGTTCTTTCATAATTTCATACACATCTTTATTCGAGTATTTTGCAAACCAAGCATCTACTACATCACAAATAGCTTCAAGATGTAAAAATCCGTATAAAAACAGATATATAATAGCTGCAACAAGAGCTGCATATAAAGAATGAAAGTATTCTTGCAATACAAGATAAATAAGTRTTGTTAAARAAGCTAAAATAGCYCCAATTAAGGGAAAAAATAWAAGCATGTATTTATACGTAGAAGAAACAATATTTATYTCTTTTTTAGAAGGYAAAACAGTAAAAAAMGACAGGGCTAAAAAAAAGCCATCWAARATTATTTTCATTTTAKTTTTTTCTCAAKRCCATATTTTACTTCTATCACTTCATCACARTTTTTTGCTAARAATTGTCCTATTATTCCTGATAAATCAACAAAATCTCTTGATTGTTTATCAAGKGGAATTACTCCWKRCCCTACATCGTTTAAAATAAATACGATATTACAAGGAAGTAAAAAGAGTTTTTTTAATTCTTTTAATAAATACTCTTCTTTTTTATCCATATTATTAAAAATCCACATCGTCATACAATCAATTAAATACGTATTGCCTTCTTTTATAACAGCATTTAAATCATATGCCTCTTCCAGTGTTAAGAAGTCATTCTCTCTTTCTTTTATATGTTTATAAATACGATCATGCATAGCTTCATCATTGTAAGAGTTATCATAAGTAGCAAGGTAATAGGGTTTGTTTGTACTTATTTTAAGTGCTTTTATAGAAGCTAAATTACTCTTGCCAGATTTTTGTCCTCCGTAATAAAAACTTTTCATCTTAAGCCATAAAACTTTTAATTCCAGAGAAAACAAACTGGGCAGAAATTGCAGCTAAAAATAAACCTGTAATTTTAGAAATAATAAGTAAACCTTGTTTCCCTACAAGTTTTTCAAAAATATTTGACATATATAACATCAGTCCAATAGATACAACAGCACAAATTAAAGCACTTGCCCCTGTCAATAATTCTGTAGCATTTTCATACTCAGCTCCCATTACAAGTAAAATACCAATAGTACCAGGTCCAATAGTAACAGGTATTGCTAAAGGCACTACTGCTAAATCAGATACTTTTGTATTCTCAACTTTAATTCCATCTTTTGAACCATGTATTAACTCAACCGCTGTTAAAAACAATAAAGCCCCTGCTCCTATTCTAAAAGCATCCAAGGTAACTCCAAAAACGGCAAAAATATTCTTTCCAAAAAACATAAAAATCAAGGACATTACAATAACAGATAAAGTAACTTTAATTGCCAAAAAACGCTTTTCAGAAGTACTTGCATCTTTTGTTACGGTTATAAATACTGTTAATACAAAAAAGGGTGCCATCATAAAATATATTTTTAAAAAAGACGATATAAATAAATCCATCTTACTCTCCTACAAAATGTTGTATTTTTTCTAACAATTCTTCTTCTTTTATATTATTAATAGCAGCATAACATAAAGCAGCGCCTGCTCCAACAC
Organism: Arcobacter sp.; assembly: GCA_002733685.1. GTDB lineage: Bacteria > Campylobacterota > Campylobacteria > Campylobacterales > Arcobacteraceae > NORP36. The sequence continues at coordinate 18,205 of NVWN01000021.1, forward strand.
CCTCTTTTGCTTCACCTTCATCGTATTTTTTCAAAATCTTTGAAGATGAGTTTTGAAAGTCAAAAGTAGAAGCATAGGCATTAATACTAAAATCCAATAGTTTTAAAATTCCAACAAAATCAGAATTTTCATCTTTTTCTAACCATTTAGTTGTACAAATAGCTAAATTGGAAGCATCAAATTTGACATTCATCTCTTTTACTATTGAATTAACAAGTAATAAAACAGCGGCCATTTGAGTACCCCCTGCTAAAATTAGTTTTTTATTTTTTGAACTCTGTCCTAAAACAAAGCCCGCATTAAAAATCAACATATTATCTGCACTTTGTGCCGCTTTCTCAAAAATATCCACTTTCTTTTCACATAAAACTAAGGCTTCTTTTATAAGTGTATCTTTAATTTTATTGGGTGCATTTTTAAAAGATGAAGAAAATTTGTTCTCAACTTCATATCCCAAAGCCAAACACAAAGCATTTGCAGTAGTAGTACCTGAAGGAACACTTTCAGCCAAAATAGTATACTCACCAGAACTTTCATGGGTTTTTCCAAATTCTAAACCTTTTTGAAAAATATCAAAAGCATTAATTGTCGTTTTTGTATTAATCGCATGTGAGAATGAAATGTCAAAATTATGAATAGGAAAATGTTCTAGTTGTGGAAGTTTTTTCACCCCTAAGTCCAAAAACTCTAAAGAGGCAAAAGCTTTGAGTGTATGCACTGCTCTTGTAATAATAGCAGGAGTAGGAATACCACTAGGAGTTACTGCGATATTTTCTAAAGAACGCACTTCTTGCACACATAAGAATTCAAAATCCAATACAGGGGTTAAATGCAACAAACCTTTTAATCCAGCTTGTGAGATACCTTCTATATCAGAGCTTTGTGTATAACTTGCACTTAAGTAAAACGAGGCCGTTTTACCTCTTAAGCTTTCTAAAAAATCACTTGTTCCTAAAAGAGTTTTATATGTCACCCTACTTCCTTTTTTTCTAATTAGGGAAGTATAACAAAAATAAATTATTTTGTCTTTTAGTCTTAGTAAAAATAAATTATTTTACTTTATTTAAGGTCTTTAAAAAATCATCGGCACTTTTATAGCCTACGATTTTAGCACTTTTTATTTCTTTTTTATTCCTGTCCCAAAAAATTAAACCAGGAGGTCCAACTATATTAAAGCGTTTTTGCAAAGCTTTATCATCTGCGTTGTTTTTAGTAACATCTGCTTTTAATAATAAAAAATCATTTATTAAAATCTTTTTTACTCTTTCATCTTGAAAAGTAAAGTTCTCCAGTTCTTTACAAGAGATACACCAATCGGCATAAAAGTCAAGCATAATAGGTTTACTAGAATTTTTAATAGCAGCATCTAACTCTTTTATATTTTTTATATAAGTAAATTTAATTTCATTGTTTACTCCAAGAACACTAGAAGAACTTGTAAATTTAACTAAAGGATTTAGTACATTTGTAGCTCCACTGCTAGCTCCTACAAAAACAAGTGCCCCATAAAGTAAAAGAAGTACTGAGATTAGACGAACAATAATATGTTTATACACTTGAATATATAAAGCAGAAACAAGCATTAAAATAGCCCAAGCATACATAATAAGACTAGGATCAAGTACTCGATCTAACATATAAATAGCAATACCTAACATCAATAATCCAAATATTTTTGAAATACTGTCCATCCACTCTCCTGGTTTTGGCATGTATTTTCCAGCGCCTAAACCAATTAATAATAAAGGAATACCCATTCCAAAAGACAGAACAAATAAAGCAAGTCCTCCTAAAATGGCATCGCCTGTTTGACCTATATAAATCAAAGCTCCAGCCAAAGGTGCTGCTACACAAGGTCCTACAATTAAAGCAGATAAAAATCCCATAATTGCAATTCCCACAAAACCTTGTTTTTCTTTACCTTCGCTACTTTTATTTATTTTATTTTGCAGACTTTGGGGTAATTCTAATTTAAAATATCCAAACATTGAAAAAGCCAAGAGTACAAAAACAAAAGCAAATACACTTAAAACATAAGGATTTTGTAAAGCAACTTGTAAATTAGAACCAAATAAACCAGCCAGAACGCCAGCTATCGTATACGCTAAAGACATGGAAAGAACATATACAAAAGAAAGTAAAAAACCTTTTTTTGAAGAAAGTTTTTCTTTAGCACCCGCTTTTACAATAATAGAAGATAAGATAGGAATCATAGGGAAAATACAAGGGGTAAAAGACAGTAAAAGTCCAAACCCAAAAAAAGTAAGCAAAACAATAAAAATATTACCATCTCTTAAAGAGTTGGTAATTAAATCACTTTCACTTAAATCATCCTTGTTAATATTTGAAAACATAGGCACTTGATTATTGTTTTCTAAAGTTCCTGATCCTAAATTAAGCTCTACAGTACTAGTCATTGGTGCATAACACAAACCATTGGTTGAACAGCCTTGATATTGCGCTTCAATGGTATAAAGTGTTTTTCCAAATTTGCTTATTAATAATTCATGAGGAATATCAATACGAAGCCCATTAAAATGAACAATAAACTCATGATACATTTCAGGTTTTTGAACACTTAATTCTTTTGTAATATCTAAAACAGAAGGTTTTATTATTGAGATTTTTAATTTTTCATCGTATAAATAAATATCTTTTGCTAATACTAAATCTACAATAAGTTTATTGTCTTTTTTTTCAAAATTAAATTTTATTGCATCCGTAGGGCTTAAAAAATCTTGCTCAAGAGCAAATAAGTTAACGATAAAAAAAAGTATTAATAGTATCTTTCTCAATAGTAAATCCTTCGTATAGTAAGCCATAAAGGCTTACTTGATAATTGTATACTAAGCTAAATTAGTAAACAATTCTTTAATGGAAGTATTCTTCCACATTAGCTTTTATTTCATCTGGCGTTTTAACACCTCTCTCTAAAGCTAAAACTAATCCATTTTCTATATACGCTAAAGCAGGCATAACACTTGCTTTTAAACGCATTGCTAATTCACTTTGTACTTCAATGTCTACTTTATAAATGGTAACACCATCATTGGGATTGCTTGTTTCATATTTTGTTAAGTTTTTACCTAAAACCTTACAAGCGTATCACCAAGAAGCATAAAATTCTATAATTACATTTTTATTGCTTATTTTTTGGTCAAAATTCTCATTTGTCAAATCTTCAAATGCAAATAAAGAGGAAAACCCCAACAATAAAACAAGAAAAAATTTCTTCATTTTCTATCCTTTCGTAAATTATTCATTATTAGTATACATTACTTATGTGTATTTTATGTTTAGCTAATTTATAACAAAATTTAAAAGCAAGCTTAGCTATAATTAGGAACTTAAAAAAACTTAGGATAAGAATGAATAGATTAAAACTGGTCCATCCAGATGACTTAGACATAAAAAATGACATAATAATTGATATCAGAAGAGAATCAGAGTTTATTGAAACTGGAATTATTAAAAACTCAATTAAACTAACATTTTTTGATGATTATGGACAATATGATTTATTATCCTGGATAAAAGAGTTTAAAAAACATGTTACATCCCAAGAACAAAAATTTGTTTTAGTATGTGCTCATGCACAAAGAACGGATATGTTAGGGAACTATTTGTTAAATGAGTTAGAATACAAAAACACTTCTCATTTAGAAGGTGGAATATCTTTATGGTTACGTTTAAACAAAAAAACGGTTTAGTTAAATTTTCTTATTCTTTTATCTTCTTTAATCCAAGCATTGATTCCCTTAGATAAATAATACACCTTATTGTATTTTTTTTCTTCAAATAAGATTTTAGCTAGTTTTTTTGATCTTGTAGTATCTGAAGAAACTAAAACAAAAGATTTTGTTCTGCTTTTAACCAAACGTGCAAAAATATACAGCCAACGTTTCATATTGTATTCGTTATGTTTATTATAAAAAGTCAGACGATAGGAGTTAGGAATTATTCCTGTTTTCTGCCATTCATCTTCTCTTCTTATATCAATAACAACAATATTTTTAGCCAATAAAAATTCAAGTTTAGCACTTGTTATTAATTCTTCTTTTGAGAATAAAAAAGAAGTAAAAAATAAAAAAATAAGCACTGTTTTATATATATTCATTCAAGAACCTATATAAGAGTATAACTTGCAAGATTACAAATAAACATAGAGGCTATTTTTTTGCAGCTTTTGCTTTTTGTAAATGCTCAATTAATTCATCAATGTTTTCATAAGGAATATGTGCTTTCCAAGAGACATCAGAACCATTTAGAGTAATACCAATACTAACAACATCATTTGAACCTGCACCATACGGTTCAATAATATCAGAAATTTTAATAATACCTTTTTTTGTACCATGTAAAGAAATTGTAGATAATTCAGTAGTAGACATTTTATATCCTTAAAAGTTATTTATATTCATTCTTACAAAATATTGCTTTGAGTCTAATAAATTTATCTTTCATTAAAATAATTTAATTCAACTTAGAGATTAATATTATTTTGTAATTGCTTGTGAAAAAGAAACATTTTGATCAAGTAAATCAACAATATCAACTAGGTCTTTTTCCCAAAACATTAATACAGTGGAACCCATTTTAAAATAACCCAAACATTCACCTTTTTGAATATGTAAATCTTTATATTCATACACTTGAATTTCTTTTACGTCTTTATTTGTTTCTACTTGAGGTTCAAAATTAAATACCATTTGTCCTACATTTAAAGCACCCACAAAAACCATATAAAAAAGTTTATTTTCTTTGGTATAACACTCTAGAATAACTCTTTCATTTTGAACAAATAAACCCAGCTCTTTTTTCAAATAAGGAATATTTACGGGATAAAGTTTTCCGGGAACATGAATTAATTTTTTTACTGTACAAGACATTGAGGCATGATATCTGTGATAATCTTTAGGAGATAAATAAAAGTTCATATATTTACCATCTCTCATTTTGCTTATGTTTGTACTTGCATGAAAAGTCAAAAGTTCTTCAAGAGAATATTCCATACCCTTAATTTGTAAAGCTATATCCCCTTTTAAACTTCCTGCTTGTGTGATAAAAGAATCTGCTGGTGAAATAAAAACATCTTCCTGTACATTGATTTCTCTGTTAATTGCTAATTCTCTTGTAAATAAATCATTTAATGATTTATAATACTTTGCCTGTCTAAATTCACTCATATTTAAACCTAAAAATTTAACATATCCATTATTTATTATACTTTGAATAAAAGAAGGAAATTCTTTTTTGGCGAACTTCCCAAAAACTTGAGAAATGATATTTGTAATGTGCATTCGTATCCTTAAACTATATTGTTGATATTTTAGCTAAAAGTCACTTATTTTCAAATACCTCTGGACAGTTAAAATTTTAAGTAGAAATACTTTTGACAATTAAGCAAAATTTTGCTATTTTTAATATTATACGTACTAAGGAAAAAAATGCATAATATTACAATTACACACCAATGCGGTTGTGTTAAAAGAAGCGGTTTAGAAATTGAAACAAGTATTGTTTCTAAAGATGATGCTTTAATGAAAGCACTTGATATGAAGAATATCATGAATGAAAAATTCTGTGGGAAACATAATTTTGATATTACAGAAGACAAAGAGAATTTTTTAATTTCATTTGCTGCTAAAGCACCTGCTTCTTCATCCTGTTGTGGGGGTACAAGCTGTTAGTTATTTTAAAATAACTAAGCTTTGTATCCAAAAAATAAGTGATATCTTTATCACTTATTTGGTATTAATAAAATCAACTTACCTTTTTCTTTCATTCGTCCAGCGTGTGCTTCTGCTATTGGACCAAAACCATAAAAAAAGTCTGCTCTAATATCTCCTTTAATAGCTCCACCTGTATCAGCAGCTATCATTACTTGATTAACCTTAGTCTTGTTTATAGGATTTTTTGTTTGTATAAAAACAGGCATTCCTAGAGGAATATACTTCCTATCCACCGCTAAATTTCGCTGGGCTACTAATTCAACACCTAAACTTCCTGTTGCTCCTCTTTTTGCTTTAGCAAAAAAGATAAAACTTTGGTTATGATTTAAGGTGATATCTGTTAAATCTGGGTTTTTTTCAAACCATTTTTTCATGCCCTGCATAGAAGCATCAATACCATTTCCTATATAACCTTTTTTAATCATAAATTTACCAACCGATTTATATTTTCTACCATTTTGATTGGCATAAGAAATATTCACATAAGAACCGTCTCTTAATTCTACTTTTCCAGAGCCTTGAATGTGTAAAAAGAATAAATCCACTTTATTATCCACATATAAAATCACTTCTAATTTATCTTTTTTTATGATTTCTTCTCGTGTATCATAAGGAACAATTTTATTTTTAACTATTTTACCTCTAAGTCTGTACTTTTTAAGCTCAGGATATTCACTAGAAAAATCTACAAAAAACATATCTTTAGGTACTTTATAAATAGGATATTTATAAATATTTGTTTTTTTAAGACTTCCTTGTAATAAAGGCTCGTAATAACCAGTTATTGTACCTTCATCTTTTTTATCTTTGCTAAGCAGTTTATAGGGAGTGAAATTAGTTTTAAAGAATGCTTTTGCATCTTTAGCAGTACTTGCTTTTTCACAAACATTTTTAAAAAGTTCTTTTCTTTTACTGCGTTTGCAGCCTTTGTTAAAAACATCTAAGGCTAAAGTAAGATTATCTTCTTCAAAACCTTGTAAATCAGAAAATTCCATTTTTTGCATTTTGGCTTTTGAAATATCTTTAAACGTGTATAGTTTTGGGCTACAAGCTGTGAAAATAAAAAGAGGAAGTATTATTAGGGCGAGGGTTTTAATTGATTTCAAGCACATCCTTTATGGCAAATAATTTGTCATTGATTATGCACTAGTATATATAAAAAGTGGCTTATAAAATTTTAAAAAGAATATTTTATCCTGCTCTTGTATGGACTTCTTTTAGTTCACAACAATTACAAATATATTCGATTTCAACTACTCCAGAACAGCCATGATTTTTTAATATTTTTGCTTTAATAACTTCTGTTTTAAAAGTGGTTCTCGTATTTTTATCGTAAAAAGTTTTTGTTTTTTCATGACAAGAAGGACATTCTCCTGCATTTAATAAATCCACTCTTGAATTTTTGTTTTTTAAATATAAAAGTGTTGAAAAAACAGTTAGTAAAAAAAATATACTTAATAAAATAATTGTTTGCATTTAATTCTTTCAAAAAAAAAGCAAAGCACTTCTGCTTTGCTTTTAAATAAGTTGGTTTTATTCTACTTCAGCATCGATAACATCATCGTCATCTTTTTTTGCTTTAGCATCCGGTTTTGCATTTGCATCGCCTTCTTTTTTATACATTGCTTCTGCTAATTTATGAGATTTTTCAGTTAAATCTTTTAATTTAGCTTCAATATCTTCTTTACTAGCATTTTCATCTTTTAATGTCTCTTCAAGCGCAGCAGCTGCGTCAACAATTGCAGTTTTTTCTTCTTCAGATACAGCTTCTTCATTTTCTTCTAAGGTTTTTTTAGTTTGGTGTAACATAGCATCCGCTTGGTTTCTTACTTCAATAACTTCTTTTTTCTTAGCATCTGCTTCTTTATTTGCTTCTGCTTCTTGAACCATTTTTTCAATTTCATCATCAGATAATCCTGAAGATCCTGAAATAGTAATTTTATTTTCTTTTCCAGTACCTTTATCTTTTGCAGATACATTTAAAACACCATTTGCATCAATATCAAATGTTACTTCAATTTGAGGAACACCTCTTGGAGCTGCAGGAATATCAGATAATTCAAACATACCTAAAGATTTATTATCTTTTGCAAATTCTCTTTCACCTTGTGCTACGTGGATAGAAACAGCAGGTTGATTGTCTTCAGCAGTTGAGAATGTTTGAGACTTTTTAACAGGAATAGTAGTACCTTTGTCAATTAATTTTGAAAGTACTCCACCTAATGTTTCAATTCCTAAAGATAAAGGAGTTACATCTAATAAAAGAACATCTTTAACATCTCCTCTTAAAACACCTGCTTGAATAGCTGCACCAGCTGCTACTACTTCATCAGGATTAACACCYTTRTTTAAATCTTTTCCAAAAAATTCTCTWACRATTTCATTTGCTTTTGGTAATCTTGTAGAWCCACCAACCATAATTACTTCATCAATTTCATYYTTATCWAGRTCTGCATCTTTWAGTGCAGTTTTGATGTGCTCWARCGTTTCTTTAATTAAGTCTTCAGTCATAGATTCAAACTTAGCTCTTGTTAAAGATTTAACCAAGTGAACAGGACCTGCATTACCCATAGAAATAAATGGTAAGTTAATTTCTGTTGATTCAGCAGATGATAATTCTTTTTTAGCATTTTCAGCAGCATCTTTTAGTCTTTGAAGTGCCATTTTGTCATTTCTAACATCAAACCCATTCTCAGATTCAAATTCGTTTGCAAGCCAATCAATAATTGCATTATCAAAATCATCTCCACCTAAGAAAGCATTTCCATCAGTAGATAATACTTCAAAAGTACCGTCACCAATTTCTAGTGTTGTAACATCAAATGTTCCTCCACCTAAATCATAAACAAGAACTTTTTCTTCACCTTTTTTATCTAAACCATAAGCTAATGAAGCAGCAGTTGGTTCGTTGATGATTCTAAGAACATTTAAACCAGCAATAGTACCAGCTTCTTGAGTTGCTTTTCTTTGAGCATCATTAAAATAAGCAGGAACAGTAATAACAGCATCTGTTACTTCTCCACCTAAATATTCTTCTGCATCTGTTTTTAATTTTCCTAAAATTTTTGCTGAAATTTCTTGAGGAGTATATACTTTATCAGCAATCTCAACAGAAGCAGAACCATTTCTATCAACGATTTTGTACCCTACTTTACTTTGTGCATCTTTTGCATGTTCTTCGTCCATCATTAAACCCATAATTCTTTTAATAGAATATATAGTTTTTTCTGGATTTGTTATTGCTTGTCTTTTTGCAGGATCTCCTACTAAAACTTCACCTTTATCTGTAAAWGCTACGATTGAAGGAGTTGTATTTTTTCCTTCTTTATTAGGGATAATTTTTGCTTCTCCCCCTTCATAAACTGCTATACACGAGTTTGTYGTACCTAAATCTATTCCAATTACTTTACCCATAATTCTTCCTTATATTTATTATTAATTTTAATTTAATTTCAATAGTTTAATGACATGTCGGTCGGTTTTTAGTGTCTAAAAGCTATTCACTAAACACTATCACTAATCCCTATATTTGTAAAAAGTTTACTTTTTACAAATASWAACCATAGCRGCTCTTAAAAGTCGCTCTTTGAATTTATAACCTTTTTGCAATTGTTCAACAATAAAATTATCTTCATGATCAGSACTRTCAATTTGCATTACAGCATTATGAAAATTAGGATCAAAYTCMCCATCSGTTTCAACAAGWGTAATATCATGTTTTTCAAAAGCYGTATTAAAGTTTTTGATTGTTAAATCAATTCCTTCTTTAAGTTTCACTAATAGTTCTTCTGCACTTARATCGGCATGTGAAGAAGCTAAAGCCATTTCAAGTGTATCAATTGATGTTAATAAATCTTTTGCAAATTTTTCACTGGCATAATCAATAGCTTGATATTTTTCTTTTTCTAAACGTTTTTTAACGTTTTCAAAGTCTGCATGAACACGGTAATATTTGTCTTCACTTTCTTTTAGTTTTTCTTCTAAAAGTGCTACTTTTACTTCTAAAGAATCTTCTTTTTTAGCTTCTTTTGCTTCAACTTCTACTTCACCCTCAACAAGTACTTCTTCTTGTGATGTTTCATTTAATTCAACAGCTACTTCTTCTGTAACTTTTTCATCTTTTTTACTCAATATATTCTCCTAATTCAATGTAATTGTATTGTAAAAAAATTCATAATCTTTGGATAGTTCTCCAACTACAAACATTTTACTCTCTCGTCCATCAATTTTACAATTATGACAAATTGCGATATATCCTTCAGGTATTAAACCAGAAAAATATAAACCTTCTTCTAATCCTTCTAGGATTTTACCTTTTAAAAAATTATTAATTATTATGTCGTCGTAGTCATATTGTAATGCCAATGATAAAAATTCTTTTATATTAAAAATATTAAAATCACTGTTTTGCAAATAAACATTAATAGCATTATAAACGTCCATCGCTCCAACTTGTTGAGATATTTTAACTATTGATTTTAAGTCAATGCTTATCATATCTTTAAGAAATCGGAATAAAGGATCAGAATACTTAACGGTAATCTCAAAAGAAGTGAATTCCAATAACATATACTTATTTTGTATGTTTATTAAATCCACAAGCACATCTGATTTATCTTCCAAAACAAAAACACTCACTCCAATTTTACAAGCAAGATGTTCTATTGATTTAGAAGATACCCCGTCAAGTTTAAAGTCTAGTTTACTTGTCCAATATTGTTTTAATGCCTCAGATGTGGGTGTTCTTCCAGAACTTACGTGTTCTTGTGCTAAATAACCTTCATCGCCTAACTTTTTAAAATAACCTCTAATTGTTGCAGGTGAATATCTAATATCGTACATAGATTTTAGTTGGGTTGAACCAATTGGTTCTAAGTGTTCTATATAAGCTTTAATAATAGATTGTAATAAAAATTCTTTTTTGTCTACCATTGCACCCTGCTTTTATTGTTTTAGCACTTATATTCATATACTGCTAAAAATATTATACCAATTGAGTGTTTAATTGTCAAGTATATTTTAGCAAAGCAGGCAGAAAAGTGCTAATTTTCTTTTTTTGCATAGCTAGGCACGTTGATATAGGACTTTTGAAAGTTATAGTTTAATACAAAGAAGTATTTAAATGAGCTAATCAAAAGACTAACTCATTATAATTTACATTTTTAAAAAGAAACGGGAGTAATAACAGAGATATAAGAAGCGTGGATTTGCCCTTTATTCTCAATTTTATGAGGAATATCTGGGTTGAACCTTATACAATCACCTTTTTCTAAAATAAATTCTTTTTTATCCAAAGTAACTACAATCTCACCTTCTAATACATAATTACATTCTTCTCCACCTTTAGTATGAGGAATAAGTACTTCAGTAATTCGCTTAGGCTCTAAATTAACAAGAACCAATTCAACATCTCCTTGTAAATCTGGAACCAAAAGTTCGCAAGAGTATAAAGGATCAGGAAAAGAAATTGTTTTTCTTTTATTTTTTCTTACTACATAAGCAGACTCATTATTTGTATTCATTTGAGTTTCTTCATCATTTGTAAATAAGTGAGCTAAGGTAGTATTCAAAACTTTTGCAATTTTTCTTAGAGTTTCAACAGAACCTGAAGTAGAGCCGTTCTCTAATAAAGATAACATAGCAACAGAAATTAACGATTCTTTGGCTAATTGTCTGGCTGTCATTTTTTTTTCTTTTCTTAAAAGTTTTATTTTTTGTCCAACATCCATCTCTTTTGGCATTAAAACCCCTTTTTAAGAAACTTATATAAGTGAATAATTTAAGTATATATGTACTTTAGGGTAGTTAAAAGCCCATTATTACTAAATTAATTTAATAAAATTAAACTTTTACTTTCTTATTTTGTCTTTTTTGTTACTAATTGTATCAGCATAGTTGAGATAAACTATTATTTTAGTTTAATTAAATAATTCAACTAAACTATGTGTTAAAATTTAATCAGATTAAACAAATAAGTATTTTGTATGAAGATAAAAGGAAAAATAATGACAATAGGTTTAGTAAAAGAAATAAAAGTTCATGAATATAGAGTTGGTTTAACACCGGATGATGTTGAATCATATGTAAATACAGGAAATATTGTTTATGTTGAAAAAGGTGCTGGTGAAGGTGCTGGATTTGATGATTCATTATACATTGAAGCAGGTGCCTCTATTGTTGAAGACAAACAAAAACTTTTTGATGATTCAGAAATGATTATAAAAGTTAAAGAACCACTTCCTGAAGAATATGATTTTTTTCATGAAGGTCAAATTCTTTATACTTATTTACATATAGCAGCAGATAAACCTCAAGCTTTGGCATTATTAGCTAAAAAAGTAAAAGCCATTGCTTATGAAACCATTACAAGCCCTGAGGGCGGTTTACCTTGTTTAACACCAATGAGTGAGATTGCAGGAAGATTAGCAGCTCAAGAAGGTGCTAAGTACCTAGAAAAACCTTTTGGAGGACGTGGAGTATTATTAGGTGGAGTTCCTGGTGTTCAACGTGGTAATGTTGTTATTATTGGAGGAGGAATTGTTGGCCTTAATGCTTGTAAAATGGTTGTAGGTTTAGGTGCAAATGTAACTGTACTAGATATCTCAGCTTCAAGACTTGCATATTATGATGATTTATTTTCTTCAAAAGTGACTACCTTGTTTTCAAACAGAGCTAATATTTTAAAATCAATCAAAGAAGCCGATTTAGTTATTGGTGCTGTATTAATTCCAGGGGCTGCTGCTCCTACTTTAATTTCAAAAGACGATTTAAAATTAATGAAAAAAGCCTCTGTTATAGTAGATGTTGCAATTGATCAAGGTGGATGTTTTGAAACTTCACATGCAACCTACCATGATAATCCAACTTTTGTAGTAAATGATGTTTTACATTATTGTGTTGCTAATATGCCAGGTGCTGTTTCTTTAACATCTACTTTAGCATTAACTTCAACTACTTTAAGACATGGATTAAATATTGCTAATAAAGGTTTAGAAAAAGCCTTAGCAGATGATAAACATTTATTAAATGGACTTAATACTTATGATGGTAAATTAACCAATGAACCAGTAGCAAAAAGTCTTGGTTTACCTTTCGAACCAGTTACTTTTTCTTAAAACTAAGCCAATATTAAAATATTGGCTTAGTTATATTTTATTTTAAAAGTATCTTTGTGGAGTTTTTTATAATCTTCTACACTTGTGCTTTTTAAAAAGAATATTTTCTTAAGATATAAACAATACCCAAATTGGCTGTATTCGAAGTATTTTTTATAGAATGAAATTACATCAATTTTATTCTATTATTTTATAAAACTTTTATGTATAATGCACGCATTAATACATAAAGGAATCTCATGGATTTTATCAACTTATCAATTTTAGCCATTTTTATCCCCACTTTCTTTTTTGTTTCCATTACTCCTGGAATGTGCATGACTTTATCTTTAAGCATGGGTCTTAGTATTGGCATTAAAAAAACAATGTTTATGATGTACGGAGAACTTATTGGAGTTGGATTAGTAGCAACTGCTTCTGTTATTGGAGTAGCTACTGTTATGCTTAAATATCCAAGTATTTTTATGGTCTTAAAATACGCTGGTGGTGCGTATTTAATTTACCTAGGTATTTCAATGTGGCTCTCCCGTGGTAAAATGGCCTTAAGTTTGGACGGAAATTATAATATATCAAATAAAGATTTAGCACTGCAAGGGTTTGTTACAGCTATTGCTAATCCAAAAGGCTGGGCATTTTTTGTAGCTCTTTTACCACCTTTTATTGATAAAACACTTCCTTTAGCTCCACAATTAAGTGTTTTAATCTTTTTTATTTTATCTTTAGAATTTTTATGTTTGATTATTTATGCCAGTGGAGGAAATGGTTTACGAAAACTATTAGCCCAAAGCTCTAATGTAAAACTTTTAAATAAGATTGCAGGTTCAATGATGATATTAATTGGAATTTGGTTAGCAAGTACTTAAAAAGTACTTGCGCCTAGATATGAAAAACCTACTTATTTCCCTCTAAATTCACTTTTATTGACATTTTGTACAACTCCAATTGCAATGGTTTTTATTTCAGAAGAAATAATATTGGTTTCATCTGCAACATTTGCATTTTCTTGTGTAAATTTATCTAAAGAATTAATAGTATCACTAATATGATGCATCACAGTTGTTTGTTCTTGTGCCGCATTTGCTACATCATCAATAATTAGATTAGTTTCATTGATTTCATTCTCTAAATTCTCAAAACCATCAATCATATTTGAAGTAATCTTTTTACCTTCTTGGGCTTTAATTGAAGCAGAAACAACTAATTCGGTTATCTCTTTTGCAGCTTCTGCAGATCTACTTGCTAAATTTCTTACTTCTTGTGCAACTACAGCAAAACCTTTTCCAGCTTCTCCAGCAGTAGCAGCTTCAACGGCTGCATTTAAAGAAAGAATATTCGTTTGAAAAGCAATTTGATCTATTATTGCAATAGATTCATTAATAGTTTGTACTTTTTCATTGATTTCATCCATAGCATCAACTGTTTGATTGGCAAGTTTTTTCCCTGCATCTGAAGATTTTTTAGTATTTGAAGATAAAGTAAACATGCTTTGTGCTTTTTGGCTGGTTTGATTAATATTTTCTGTTATTTCAGTTATTGAAGCAGCAACTTCCTCTAGCGAAGCTGCTTGATTTGTCGCATTTTGGGATAAAATATTAACATTTGAAGAGAGATTTCTTGAACTGTGTTCTAAATTTATTCCATCATTTTTATTATCAAGCAACATTTGATTAATCATTTCATTCATACTAATAATTTCTTTACCAATTAAACCCGAATTCTTCGCATCTAATATTTTTGTAAAATCTCTTTTTGAATAAGATTCTAATACAGAAGCAAGAGTATTGATATCATTGCCAACAAAAGCTTCTAATTTATCCAGCATATTATTAATAAGCTCTTTTAATTCATTTAAAGAATTAGTTGAACAGCTTTCTTCAATTCTTTTTGTTAAATAACCGGAACTGACATCATTAACAACAAGTTTTACATTTTCGATTAAAATATTGTCTTCGTTAATATGACTTTTTATATCTTCGATATTATCATTAATAAGTTCTGCCATCTTACCTATTTCATCATTGGAAGTAACATCAATTTTTTCAACACTGTTTTTTGATTTATTTAAATATGCAAAAAAGTCTAAAAGACCATTTTGAAACTTCTCTAAAGGATTAGAAACAATTTTATTCACTAAAATAAAGATTACTCCMAGAATAATTAGYGTTAAGATAATACTYGCAATAATAAAYTCTTTTTGAACATCTTTTGATATTTTTAAAAATTCTTCTTCATAAGAACCTGCAATAATAATCCAATCCCATTTTTTATAACTTACAAAAGCAGCCACTTTATTTCTTACTTCATTTTTTTCTTTATAGTYRTATCTWATGGTTCCCACTTTTTGTTTAATMATATTWKWTAYAAAAGYATTAYCATTSGCATCTTTTARTTTCAAGATATTTTKRCCCTCTAAAGACGGGTGTAATAAAACTTTTCCAGATGAATTTACAACRTATATATAACCTGTTKTTCCAATYACTACTTTTTTWAGTCTTTCACTTAATGTTTCTARACCTTTTGTAAARTCATAWCCAATATACAAAGCACCAATTATTTYSCCCTTAGAAACAATAGGAGAATATACAGACATATAACTTTTWSMAGCTATGCTTTCAAGCCCAACAAAACGYTCRCCTTTTTCTATATTTTCWAYAATYTCACTGYTTGGAGTAATAATATCAAGCATWATWCGTTTATCTTCTTCATCTTTTAAAGAAGAYGAAATTCTTAARTAYTCACCCTTATCTTTMACATAAATAGCAGCAGCWGCACCCGTTTGTTTRGTAAAAAAATCCACAGGTTCAAAGTTTTTATTTAATCTTGAAAAACCATCAAATAAAGCYARSGTATCTCTGCCATCTATTTTAACYGTTCGCTCACCTTTTAAACGYAARTTACGAAAAGTMCKYTCAAAAACATTCATTAATACCAAMGAATTCTTTTCCAARGTATCATTGTATATTTGWGCAGTTTGGTAATAACTGTTCACTTGAATCGCTAAGTTGGACTCCAACTCTTTAATTARATTTTTGTTAATATTASWGMTCATAATMGCTGTGAAAATAGTCATTAAAAYYAAAATAGTGATTCCTATTAAAATAGAAAACTTTTTATTTATACTGTTAATCATTTCTTAATCCTGTATTTATTTATTCTATATTCTAGAACAAATAACTTTTTAAATACCTTAGTAWTGGTWCAACACAAAAAATATAACTTTRATTTAAGTTTAACACTCAACTGCATTAACYGCTAAACCACCTAAAGAAGTTTCTTTGTATTTRTGCATCATATCTTTACCTGTTTCAAACATSGTTTTTATAACAGAATCCARAGATACATGATGWTTTCCATCTCCATTTATTGCCATTCTAGCYGCATTTACCGCTTTCATWGACGCCATYGCATTTCTTTCAATACAAGGAATTTGAACATAACCACCAATAGGGTCACARGTCAAACCYAARTTATGYTCCATTCCAATTTCTGCTGCATTTTCTACCTTATCAACATTTCCACCCATGGCTTCCGCAAGTGCTCCTGCTGCCATTGAACACGCCACTCCTACTTCTCCTTGACATCCTACATCAGCTCCCGAGATAGAGGCATTTTTTTGATATAACATACCAATAGCACCCGCTGTTAATAAAAATTTATTAATAGCTTTCATATCGTATTCATCTAAATTTTTATTAATAAATCTGTTCATATAATGCATCACAGCAGGCACAATACCAGCAGCTCCATTAGTTGGAGCAGTAACCACTCTCCCACCACAGGCATTTTCTTCATTTACTGCAAGCGCATATAAATCGATCCAATCCATTACTTCCAAGGGATCAACCATAGAAAAATTAGCTTTTTTAGAAAGTTTTTCATAGAGTTTTTTTGCCCGTCTTGGTACTTTTAAGCGTCCTGGCATTAACCCATCATGTTTGCAACCATCTTCAACACACTTCTCCATTACATTCCATATTTCTTTTAATTTTAGGTTAATTTCTTCTTCACTACGATAGGCCTTTTCATTTTCCAAAATCAGCTCAGAAATACTTAGAGAATGTTTTTTACATAAAGAAATAAGTTCTTTAGAAGAATTAAATTCATAAGGAATATTGACAGAATCGTCGTCTTGTTTTTTGTTTATATCATCTTCGCAAAGAACAAAACCCCCACCAATAGAATAATAGGTTTTTTCTACTAAGAGTTTTCCATCTTCGTAAGCATAAAAAGTAATKGCATTAGAATGAAAAGGYAAAAAYTCCATTTTCATAATTAAGTCTTTGTCATAATCAAAGTCTATACTCACACCATCAAKYAAASKAAGTCGCTTGTTTTTTTTRATATTTATTACTTCTTCATTCATCATATCTGTATCTACGTTTTGTGGTGTTTTCCCACATAAACCCAGAAGGACTGCTACATCACTTGCATGTCCTAAACCCGTTGCCGCTAAAGAACCATATAAAACAATACTTAATTTATTAATTTTGTTTAAATACTTTTTTGTTTTTAAAAGTGATGAAAATTGATTTGAAATAACCATAGGGCCAACGGTATGTGAACTTGAGGGACCAATCCCTATTTTAAAGATATCAAAGATACTAGCTTTCATATTTTTCCTTAAAAATAATTTTTATTTATAMATATYTGTTTAATWAAATAAATATATCTATACTAAATTGTACTATTCAAAAGGGGCATAAAAGTGGCATAAAATGCGAAGTTTTCACTTCACATTTTAAGATAAKATTAGTGGTCTAAAATTTGTTCTAAGAAWTGTTTTAGYCKTGGAGATTKAGGATTRTCAAAAAATTCATGAGGTTCATTTTCTTCAACAATTTGTCCTTCATCCATAAAAATTACTCGATCTGCTACTTTTTTAGCAAAACCCATTTCATGCGTAACTACAACCATTGTAATACCTTCATCAGCAAGGCCAACCATAACATCTAATACTTCTGATACCATTTCAGGATCAAGAGCAGATGTTGGTTCATCAAATAACATTATTTCAGGGTTTTTACATAAACATCTAGCAATTGCAACACGTTGTTGTTGCCCACCAGATAACTGATTAGGATATTTATGTGCTTGATCCGCAATCTTAACTCTTTCTAAATGTTTCATAGCAATTTCAATTGCTAGTTTTCTTGGTTTTTTATATACCCACGTTGGAGCTAAAATTAAATTCTCCAAAATAGAAAGATGAGGGAAAAGATTAAAATGTTGAAATACCATTCCAATTTGAGAACGAATATGTCTTACAATTTTCACATCATCAATTAAATCCGTACCATTAATATTTATAGTACCTTCTTGAAAATGTTCAAGATGATTCATACATCGAATAGTAGTTGATTTACCAGAACCAGAAGGTCCACAAATTACTAGTTTTTCACCTTTTTTAATATTTAAATCAATGCCTTTTAATACATGAAAATCACCGTACCACTTATTAACACCTTGCATCTTAATCATATATTCTACTTCACTCATTACATTTCCTTTATRGTAAGNAAGAGACKTTATTCGYCTCTTATTNTTTTATTTATTTTCTGTATTAAATCTTCGTTCAATGGMTTTAGAATATTGTGACATTGAAAAACAAATTGCCCAATAAATCATAGTTACAAATACATAACCTTCCACTTCAAAACCTAACCATTGAGAATCACTATTGGTTAAGGTAACCATTGCAAGAATATCAAATAAACCAATAATCAAAATCAAGGTTGTATCTTTAAATAATGAAATAAAAGAACCTACAATATTTGGAATTGATATTTTTAAAGCTTGGGGTAAAATAATTAAAAACATTGCTTGCCAATATGTCAAACCTAAAGCATCTGCAGCTTCATATTGACCTCTTGGAATTGCTTGTAATCCACCTCTAATAACTTCAGCGATATAAGCAGCTTGAAATAATGTAATACCTATTAAAGCACGTAATAACTTATCAAAATCTATACCTTCATGAAAAAACATTGGTAAAACAACGGATGCCATAAATAAAAGAGTAATTAAAGGTACCCCTCTAATAAACTCAATAAAACCAATACATAAAGTTCTAATTAAAGGCATTTCAGATTGACGCCCTAGGGCTAACATAATTCCAATAGGAAAAGAAGCGATAATACCTACAGATGCAACTACAATAGTTAACATCAAACCACCCCATTTATGCGTTTCTACATGCATCAATCCAAATATATCTCCAGATATTAATATAAAAGAAACAATTGGAAATGCTATTAATAAAGCCAATTTTGCTTTTGGATTTTTTAATACATATTTAAATAGAACAATAGAAATAGGAAATAAAGCCAATACTGTTAATAAACGCCAATGTTCACTTTCAGGATAAAAACCATACATAAATTGATCAAATTTTTCAATAATAAAAATCCATCTWGCACCRTCTTTTGTAATCTCTGCTTTAGTACCTGACCAAGTCGCATCAAAAATCATCCAATCCAATAAAGGAGGAAGAGTCATATAGACTAAATAAAAACCCAKYAAASTTAAAAYAGTATTMCCAATAGAAGAAAATAGTTTCTCTTTTGCCCAATGAATAAGACCTTTACTAYCTGAAGGAGCTTCTYTTGCTTCTTTTAATTCAAAAATAGCCATCTTATCTCCCCTTTATTTGAATTTTTGCATTTACCCAGTTAAGAACAACGGATATTACAATTGAAAATGTTAAATACACAGCCATAGTCATTAAAATAATTTCAATAGCTTGACCCACTTGATTTAAWGCMGTMCCTGAAAACAGKGTTACWATCTCTGGATAWCCAATAGCTGTTGCTAAAGATGAATTCTTTACYARGTTAAGATATTGATTAATAACAGGAGGAATAATAACTCTTAAAGCTTGAGGAAGAACTACTTTTTGCAAAATAATATGATCTTTTAATCCCAAAGACTTAGCYGCTTCTTTTTGTCCTACTGGTACAGATTCAATTCCTGCTCGAACTGCTTCAGCTATATACGTTGCGGTATAAATACTTARAGCAAAWGCAAGAGCYAWTAACTCAGGAATAATAGTGAATCCACCTTTAAAGTTAAAGCCACTTAAAGCAGGATAATCAGCTGATATTGGCTGTCCTGATACAAAATACACAAGAACAGGAGCAAATACTAAAATTGCTATTGATACTTTGTAAATAGGAAACTCTTCTCCTGTTTCGTCGTGTCTTTTTTTAGACCATCGTATTAAATAAAAGACGGAAGCAATGGCAATTAGTATTGAAATACCTATAAAAATTGCGTTTGATTCCATAATAGGTTTAGGAAGTATAAAACCTCTGTTATTTAAAAAGGCATGTTCAAAAAAGACCATACTTTTTCTAGGGCTTGGAAGTGCCGCTAATACAACGTTATACCAAAACAATATTTGTAATAAAATAGGAATATTTCTAAATATYTCTACATATATCATACAYAATTTTGAAAYYAACCAGTTATTTGATAAACGYCCAATTCCTATCATAAGMCCWATAATAGTAGTACAGACCAATGCAATTACAGATACTAAAAGTGTATTTAAAACACCAACTGCAAATACTCTTCCGTAAGTTGAGCTTACATCATCATATGGGATTAAATTTTGACTTACTCCAAAACCTGCTGCTTCATCTAAAAACGCAAATCCTGTTGTAATACCTCTTTTTTCAACATTGTCAAATAAGTTTCCTACTAAATACATCGTAATAAGTATAACTATTCCCAATGTTACAATTTGATAAATAACTGCTCTATTTTCTGGATTGTTAAAAAATCCTTTAGAAAAGAGAGAAGTTTTGTTATTATTTTTCATTTTTTACCTCAAAGATATAAATTTATTATTAATATGTGTAAAAAAAAAGGGCAAAGCCCTTTTTTCTCAAATCAATTATCTAATTGGCATAGGGTACATTAAACCACCCTTGTTCCACAATTTATTTAATCCTCTAGGAATATCTAAAGGAGAATCTTTACCAACATGCATATCATAYGATTGACCGTARTTTCCAATTTGTTTAACAATTCGGTAAGCCCAAGCATTATCTAAACCTAAGTTTTCACCTGTTTTACCAGAAACACCTAATAATCTTTGAATYGAAGGATTYTTAGATTTAAGTTGTGCATCAACATTTTSTTTAGTAACACCAGACTCTTCAGCTTGAAGTGTTGCATACATAGTCCATTTAACAATATTAAACCATTTATCATCACCYTGTCTWACAACAGGTCCTAAAGGCTCTTTAGAAATAATATCAGATAAAATYACATATCCAGCAGGATTATCCATTTTAGATCTAATACCAGCTAATTGAGATGCATCAGAAGTAATTGCATCACATCTACCTTTTTTAAATCCATCACCAGTTTGTCCTGAAGTATCATAAGTAACTGCTTTATATTCCATATTATTTGATTTAAAATAATCTGTTAAGTTAAGCTCAGTTGTAGTTCCAGCTTGAATACAAAATGTAGCACCATCTAATTCAGAAGCTTTAGAAACACCTAGTTTTTTATTAACTAAAAAACCTTGACCATCAAAATAATTTACACCAGCAAAAGTAACACCCAAAGAAGTATCTCTAGTTGCAGTCCAAGTAGATGCACGAGCTAATAAATCAATTTCACCAGAAGCTAATGCAACAAATCTTTCTTTAGCAGTCATTGGAATATATTTAACTTTAGAAGCATCACCTAAAACAGCAGCAGCTACTGATTTACAAAAATCAACATCTAACCCTTTCCAAACACCTTTTGAATCAGTAGTAGAAAAACCTGGGATTCCAGTAGAAACACCACAATTTAATACACCTTTACTTTTAACATTCGATAAAGTATCTGCACTAGATACTGTAGCAGCTARAGCTAGAGAAGCTACACTTAAAGAAGCAATTTTTAATACGTTCATTTTTTGTCCTTTTGAATTATGTTGGTAATTTAATATGATTTAAATAATTAAACTAAATTAAACTTTCAATAACTAGTATATAAKTYAAGCGTAGCATTARCATAGCAATTTTRTTATATTTACAAATNYTTTTTATTAAAAATAATGAAGGGTTTTTCTTAATATTTYTTGKTGTTTAAGGATTATTTATACAACTTAAATCTTATATAAGATAAGATAATMTAATTATAAAAATAACKAGGAGAAAGTATGACAAAACTTGGCGCAATTGYAATCTTAAGTTTAATATCTCATCCTTCTTTTGCTTTGGAGMGAATTACCATWGGAACAGGTGGATTAACAGGAACGTATTACCCAACAGGRGCAGCYATTTGTAGAATGGTGAATAAACTTAGYAAAGATGTCAAAATCAGATGCTCRGTTGAAGCGACTCAAGCYTCWGTTTACAATATAAACAGCATTAATAATTCTGAACTTGATTTNGGGNATTGCGCAAAGTGATGTTGTKTACCAAGCGTCMMGKGGAAATGGTCAATTTAAGGGAAAACAAGTAAAAAAACTTCGCTCWGTAATGGCTATATAYCCAGAGTTATTAACSTTYGTAACAAGAGCCGATTCKAATANTAAATYMMTNAAAAGATATAAAAAAYAAGCGTATWAATATTGGAAATAAAGGTTCRGGAACAGAAGGTACAGTTCTTACTCTTTTTAAAGAAAATAATATTAARAAAWCWCAGCTTAAATATGCAGGTTCWTTAAATGCAGTTTCAATGCCTGATGCATTAAGAGACAATARAATTGATGCTTATTTTTATATAGTAGGACAYCCAAATGCKAATATWAAAATTKCRACAGATGCAAKTRATGCTAAAATCATACCTTTAAAAGGTCAAACMATTAATTCTTTATTAAAAAAATAYCCYTATTTTGCAAAAGCAAGTATTCCAGCAGGTATGTATAAAAATAACAAYAAAAAAATTGAAACGTTTGGAGTTAAAGCWGTTTTAGTTGCAAGTACTGATGTAAAAGATGMAACCATTTATGAATTRGTAAAAGTYATTTTAGAAAACTTTGAWTCTTTTAAAAAACTACACCCTGTATATGCCAACATTACYAAAGCWTCATTGTTAGATGGATTATCCGCACCCTTACATAAAGGTGCAAAAAAATATTTTAAAGAAGCAGGTCTTCTTTAAAATATTTGGGACATAAAAAAAGGTAGAAACAAATGTTTCTACCTTTTTTTATCGTAAAAGTTTTCTATTATAAAGGTAAATCTATAATATAACCATAACCTTTATGAGAAACAATAAAATCGTTGTCTTTAATTTTATCTTTTAGTCTTTTCATTACTGTTCTAAATGCACTATCTGAAGTAGTAAGGTCGTCCCAAACTTTTAATTTAAAAGAATCAACAGAAATAACTTCTCCAATATCTGAAATTAGAGTTACTAGTATTTGACTTTCTTTATTAGAAAGTTTAACACTTTCTCCATTTCGATATAAGATATTTCTACCTTTTTTATAAGAATAAGTTTTATTTAATTTAACAATCTCATCATTGTCTTTTTTATCTTGTCCTGCTTTATCTTCTAAAAGTTCAGTTTTTGCTTTTTGAAGCATATCCATCATATCGTCAATATTAAGAGGTTTAACAAAATAACCCAATACTTTTAAATTAATTAATTTTAATAAGTCATCTTCATTTTTATAAGCAGACACAATAATAAAGCGTTGATCACTAACAAGAGTCAACATTTCATCAATCATTGTAATACCATCTTTATTAGGCATTCTAATATCTGTTAATACCAAATCGAAGCTTTGCTCTTTGAAAAGGTTAATACCTTCTTCTCCATCGCAAGCAACTAAAACTTCATCAAAGATTGTATTTAAATAAAAAGACAGAGTTTTTCTTGCAAGTTCTTCATCTTCAACTAATAAAACCCTAGTTTTATAATCACTCATACATATACTCCATATTTTTATCATTTAAAAGTATTATAACTAAAAATTTCCTATTTAGGTAAAACAATAATAAATTTCATTCCATCTTGCGTATTAAATGCGTCAATTGAGCCTTTAATATTTTTTTCAATAATAACCTTACACATATAAAGACCAATACCAGTCCCTTGACTTTCAAACTTTGTAGTAAAATAAGGTTCAAACATTCGTTTAATAACCTCTGAACTAGCCCTTCCGCAATTATTTTGTATTTCTACTTTTATATTTTCTTTCATTTCTTCAATATTAATCTTAACAAAAGGAGAAAAGCTCGCCTTTTTTAATTTTTCTATTGCTGCATCATGACTATTACTTAGAATATTTACAATAACTTGTTGGAACTCATTTTTATAAGTATTCACTTCTATATCAAAGGGGCTAAATATTAATTGTGTATTAGAACTCTCAAACTCTGATTTCACAATTTTAAAAGCTGTTTCTATTGACTCCTTAAGAAAAAAAGAATTTTTATTCTTAGTTGGTAAATAAAAATTTCGAAAATCATCAATAGTATTTGACATAAAATCCAATTGAAACTTAATATGATCTATATTTTCATTTAGTTCTTTTTTTGTAAATTTTTCTTCAAAATAATGATCACGTACAAAATATATTAACAAAGAAATATTATTTAATGGCTGCCTCCATTGATGGGCTATATTTCCTAACATTTTACCCATAGACGCCAACTTATTTTGATGCACCAATAATCTGTCTTTTTCTATGTTTTTATCTACTTCTTTTTTAATCTTTTCTTTTAACTCTTTTTCATTGAGTTTTAATTGGGTTATATCATTTATATATCCATAAAATTCTGTTACTGTATTCAAATGATCTTTTATTAAAACAATACGAGAAAAGACCCATTTAATCGATCCAGATTCTTCTTTAACTCTGTAGATAGTAGAAAAAGCGCTTAAGTTTCTCTCAATGGCATCTTTTAATGAAGCTTTAAAATCCATAAGGTCTTCTTCAAAAATAAAATCAAAATACTTAATTTTATGTTCAATAAAATCTTTTTTATCATAACCATAAGAAGAAATGCTTGAAGAAATAGTTTTTAAAAGGAATTTATCATTGTTTAAACATCTAAAAATTACGATTCTTCCTGATTCAACAAGCCTCTCAACATTAGAAAGTTCTTTAAAAAGATTCTTTCTTTCATCTATATCCATAAGCGTCATTAACATTCTTATGTTTTTATTTTTTTTATTTTTAAATATTTCTCCACGTGCTAAAACCCATTTATAAATTCCATCTTTATGTTTAATTCTGTATTCAACAACAAATTTTTTATTTTTTCCTTCTAAATGCTCAGTAAAAGATTGTTTTACTTCTTTTTTATCTTCTTCATGAATTAATTCATGCCAAGCATCAATCGAATTAATTTTATTTTTATCGTAAAAAAAAGTATCTTCCCATTTCTTTGAAAAAAAGATTGTATTTTTTTCTAAATCTATATCGCACAAACTGTCATTTGAAGCAATAATAGCAAGGGCATATCTGTCTTTTAATTGTTTATATAAGTTATTTTTGCCCTTTAATCGTAAAGCATACAAATAAAATACTCTGGCTAAAAAACGCGTAAAAAAGATTGTAAAAAGAAATAACAATAAAGTTATAATAAAAATTACGATTCCAGCATAACTTAGAGAATTATAGAACTTTTCTTTTAACAAAAATAAGGAAGAAGGAAGATATTCTTTTTTAAGTAACAAACTTAAAGAATAAGGTTCAAAAACATGAACATTTTCTTGATCATAAGTAAAATCGTATATATTCTTTATTAATATTTCTTTGTTTTGGTTGTAATAGTTATAAACACTTTTTTTATTATGATTTAATAAAATAAAATGACCTTCTATCTCTTTACTTCTTTTATATACATTTTTTTCTAAAATTGTCAAAATATGTTTTCTTTTATCTAAGAGGGGCGAGAAAAAAGCAAGTTCCCAGGATAAAGAATTTACAGAAGAAAAAGAAGACAATAATAGATGGTTTTTATCTTCATATATTAAAATATCTTTTTTTTTATTTTTTGAAATTTGTTTTAAAAAATCTTTTGAAAAAACAGAAGAACTTTTACTCTGAATATATTTATCTTTTATTGTTTTAAGAATATTTTCTCCGTACAACAAAGAATATTTTTCTTTTTCAAATAAAAGCAAAGAAATGTTCTTTTTATTTTCTAAATATTTTATATAAGAATAAAGATCTTCCAAAACAAAAGATTGTTTTATTTTTTTTGCATTAATAAAACCAATTAATTCATAAGTTGATTCTTTTAAATCATTTTGTACGTTTTTATATTTTAAAGCTAAGTCTTTTTCTATACTCAAGGCAAAATCTTTTAACTCTTCTTGCACTTGAATTTTGTCTTGTTTAACTACATTATAAATATCTTCAGCTAATTTAGTTTTTAAAAAATATCCAGATACGACAATAGAAACAATGGTGAAAAACCCTATAAAAAATAAAGGAATTAAGGTAATTCGTTTTTTAATATCATTTAAAGTATAAAATTTATTTTTTTTAAAAAACATTTTAGTAAATCACTTTAGATAAATAAAGACCATAAGGATCTGCAGGTTTTTTGAAAAAACAGTTTTTATTTTGAACTTGAAGTTTTAAATCCTCTATGCTTAACTTACCTTTTGATATTTCTAATAAAAAACCTACCATTAGCCTAATTTGAGAACGTAAATAAGAATTTGCAGTAAATTTAAAAACATAAATATCTTTATATTTATAAAAACTTGTTTTAAAAATCTCTCGTACTAAATACTCTTTATCACTTCCAAGTTTATGAAACAAAGAAAAATCATGAATACCAACAAAAACGCTTATTGCTTCTTTTATAACTTCTTCATTGATATCTTTAACATAAGAAATATATTTATAAGAAAAAGCATTTTTTTCTTTTGTACTAATTAAATACCTATAAACACGTTTTTTTGCATCAAAGCGCGAATGAAAGTCTGTATTGACTTCAACAAGATTCTTAATTCTTATACTCAAAGGTAATTGTTGATTTAATACTTTTTGCAGTTTTGTAAAATTGTTTTTCCAGTAAAGCGGAATATTACTATTAAATACTTGTCCAGAAGCATGCACTTCTTTATCTGTACGTCCAGAAAGAATGATTTTAGTATCAATATTAATTTTCAAAAATGCTTTTAAGAGTGCATTTTCAATAGTATTTTTATTGGGCTGTTTTTGAGAACCAAAAAAATCTGTTCCATCGTATTGGATGGTAAATTTAACATTCATTAATACAAGGCTTTTATTTTTTTTATGTATATAAAATAACTCATAAGAATCCAAACACAAGGAACAAGCACTAAAGAAAGCAAGTAAAGTTTATCACTCGCATTTTGCGCAAATACATAAAATAAAACAACAAAAGTAACAGAATAAGCCAAGGATTTATTTTTATCATAACGTGGGTTAAAATAACCAAAAGCAATAACTAGATATAAAGACATTAAAGGAAAAAAAGACACAAGGATATAAAAAGAAAATTTATCCACATCTTTGTTATTTTTGATATTGTTTTTCCAATAAAGATATGAATTTATAAAGATGTCATTCTTGTTTTTTCCTAAAGAATCAGAAATCTCCATTACTTCAAAATCTATTTGATTAATTGTTTTTTCTTCAATATAAAAAGAACGTCCCTCATTAAGTATAAAAGACAAATTACCTTTGTCATTTTGTAATACTGCATTTTTTGAAACAATAAACTGATCTGTATTATTTTGTGTTTTAAATAAACGTACTTCTTTAAACTTATTGTCTTTTTTTTCATCAATATAAATTAACCAATCCCCAAATTTTTGACCAAATTCGGAAGCTTTAATATTAAAATTGGCTTCTTTCTTTTTTTGATTTAACAATACAGAACTTAAGTGTTCTGCTTTTGGAATTAACCCAACAGATACTACCAATAAAGCAAAAGACAGCAAAAAACAAATAGGAAAAAGCATTTTAACAATACGAGTGGGATTAAATCCAAAAGAGGTAATAACAATAAGCTCATATTCATTTGATAATCTGGCCATCGACATTACAAGTGAGATAAAAAAAGAAATAGGAATAGTATAAAAAAATATTTTAGGAACAACATATAAATATAAGGTCATCAATTCCCAGACATTTAAAGTAATAATAGACGTTAAAGAAGCGATTTTTACTAAAAATATAATAGAAGTAATAAAAAATAATCCAAATATTATAGGAAAAAATGTACTTGCTATATTGGAGTATAAATATTGTTTAATTTTCACTAAAAAACCTTTGATATATTAAAAACAAACTCACATAATAATCCTAAAAATAAAAAAGGAATAAAAGGTGTTTGATATTCTTTACATTTGATATGTAAATAAAGTGCTGGAAGTATAGCAAAAATACTGGCTAAAAAAATAGCAAATAAACCAGCTTTAATACCTAAAATTATTCCAATGATCGCAAAAATTATTATATCACCTTCACCAAGGGCTTCTTGTGTTTTAAGTTCATCTTTTTTTAAAATTTTTGCTTTAATATTTTGTATGTAAAAGTTTAAAAAAACAAGCAATAAAGATATTGCTCCTGCAAATAAGAAAGCATTTGTAAAAGCTTCTATTATATTACTAGACTTTACAAAAAAAGACAAGAGTAAAGCAATAATTAAAAGATAATCAGGAACTGCTTTGTATTTTAAATCAATAAAAGATAAAACAAGTAAGGTATAAAAAAGCAGAAGTAAAAAAACACTGTTTAATGAAAAGCCATAAATAACAATTATATATAAAGCCAAACATGCACTAAATAGTTCAACAAAAAAATAAACAAAAGAATATCCGGCTTCACAATAAGCGCATTTACCCTTTAAAAAAAGATAAGAAAAAATAGGAATATTGTGATAAAACTTTATTTTTTTCTTACAGCATAATGTTTTAGAAGAGGGATAAACAACGGAGATATTTAAAGGCAAACGAACAATTAGTACATTTAAAAAAGAGCCAAGGATTGCTCCTAATATAAAGATTAAACTATATTCCACCAAAACGTCTTTCACGATTTCTAAAATCGCTTAATATATCATCTAATTCTGCACTTGTAAACTCAGGCCAATAAGTAGAGGTAAAAAACATCTCAGAATAGGCATTTTGCCAAAGCAAGTAGTTAGATAATCGTACTTCTCCTGATGTTCTAATTAACATATCAACATCTGGCATAAAAGAAGTATCTAAAGAAGCAGAAATATTTTCTTCTGTAATTTCAAGCTTGTTATCTACAAGCTTTTGTAAGGCTCTTGTGATTTCATTTCTTGAACCATAATTAAGAGCTAAAACTTGAGTAAGTCCCGTACACTTTTTAGTTTTATCTTGTGTTTCTTGTATTGTATTTTGTAAAGATTTAGAAAATCTGCTTAAATCGCCAATAGCTTTAAATCTGATATTATTTTCTAAATACACCACAAGTTCTTTTTTTAAGTGTTTATTTAATAAACGCATTAAAAACTCTACTTCTAAAATAGGTCTGTTCCAATTTTCAGTAGAAAATGCATATAAAGTCAAAAACTTAATATCCAGTTTTGCACAGTGTTTTGTAATACGTCTTACTGTATTGGCACCTTCTTCATGCCCTGCTGTTCTTTTTAAGTTTCGCTCTTTTGCCCAGCGCCCATTTCCATCCATAATAATAGCAATATGCGTTGGCAGTTCTTTTTTAAGATTTATCATTAAAAAGCTTCTGTAAAGAGATAAGTAAATCAAAAGAAATATCTAGTTTGCTGCCTTTAAATGAATAAGATTCATTTTTTAATAAAAGTTCAATTTCATTCGTATTTCCCCCAAAAGGATTGTTCTCATTAATGATATTTAAACACACTGCATCAAGATTTTTGTTCTCTAACATTGCAAGCGCATTCTTTTTTGCGCTTTTTTTATTGGTTTCTGCTTTAAAACCAATAGAATATACTTTTTCTTTATTTAATGAATTTAAAATATCTAAGTTTTGATTTAACAAAAGATTCCACTCATTTCCTAAGTCTTCTTTTTTTAGTTTACCAGAGATTTCAAGGCTTGGAAGATAATCACTAACAGCTGCCACCATAAATAAATATGGTTTTTTGAAATTTTCATCAATATTTAATTCTTTTTCCAAGTTTTCATGCATTTCTTTACTCGAAGTAACTTCTTTAATCTTAAGTCCCAAAGGCAAGTCTTCATGACCTCTTGTTGTTACTAAAACAACATTTGCACCTTTTAAATATAAAGCCAAAGCCAAAGATGCAGCCATTTTTCCAGAAGAAAAATTAGAGATGTACCTTACATCATCTATTTTTTCAATAGTGCCCCCTCCAGATATTACAACTTTTCTGTTCTTCCAGTATTCATCTTCCTTTAAAATCTTGATGCTTTCATAATAAATATCAGAAATATTTGCTAAAGCACCTTTTCCAACATCTCTACAAGCAAGCTCTTTTACCAAAGGTTCAACTATCCTCATGCCATTGTTTTTTAGTTTTTTTAAACTTTCACGCGTAATAGAATTTTCAAGCATATTGGTATTAGCAGCAGGACAAAGAAGGATTTTTTTATTATAAGCAAGCACGGTTTGGCTTAAAATATTATCGGCAATTCCATTGCTTAATTTATTTATAGTATTAGCACTCAAAGGGCACAGGATAAAAATATCGGCCCATTTTCCAATGGCTATATGATTGTAAAACGAATCCTTATCCCAATCTTCATTTGTATCATCTAATATTTTAGCTTGAGAAATAGTCTCAAAACTTAATGCAGAGACAAACTTTTGAGAAGCTTGGCTCATGATTACTTTTACGTTTGCACCTGCTTTAATATACAAGCGGATAAGCTCCAGACTTTTATAAACAGAAATAGATCCTGTAATCCCAAGTAAAATATTTTTATTTTTTAACATACTAAGACTTTACTTTATTAAAAAATTTATAAAAAAAGCCTTTAATATTTTTGGCTTTCGCTCTTGTGATTGCTAATTCACCCTCTTTTACATCCAAACTAATAGTACTACCAGCTGCAATCATACAATTGTCTTCTAAAACAATGGGTGCAATTAATTGAGTAGCTGAGCCTATAAAAACATTTTTACCAATAAGGGTTTTGTGTTTATTCATACCATCATAATTACAAGTAATCGTACCACAACCAATATTTGTACCTTCCTTGATTTCACAATCCCCTAAGTATGACAAATGCCCTGCTTTTACACCCGTAAGTTTTGCTTTTTTGGTTTCAACAAAATTACCAATATGAGTATTGATTAAAACAGACCCAGGTCTGATTCTAGCCATTGGACCGGCATCAGAGTTTTCAAGTATTGCATTCTCTACCACTGTATGTGCTTTAATATGAGAAGAGATAATACTGGTATTTCCTAAAAGAGTCACTCCATTTTCAAGTATACTCTCACCTTCAATCTTAACGCTTTCTTCAATATAAATAGTATCACGCAAGCGCATAATAACACCCGCTTTTAAAAATTCATTTTTAATTCTATTTTGATGAATAACTTCAGCATCGCATAAATCTAATTTTGAATTAACCCCTTTAAAATTCTCTTCATTAACAAAAAGAGGTTTTAATGTTTTATTTAAAGAAATTGCTATTTCTACAAGGTCTGTAATATAATATTCTTTTTGAGCATTGTTATTTGAGAGTTTAGGCAAAGCATCTAATAAAAATGCTGTTTCAAAAAGATAGATTCCTGCATTCGCTGTTTTTACAGCTAATTCTTTGACATTGGCGTCTTTTTGTTCTACTATTTTTGTAATTTTGTCATTTTTCATGATGACTCGTCCATAACCAGAAGCATCATTAAGTTCTAAAACACTCATAACAATACAAGCATCTAAATCAAATTTTTCTAATTCGCTTGCTTGAATAAGAGGCATATCTCCGTTTAGAACCAGTGTTTTTTCATATTTAGGAGTTATGCCCCTAACTGCCCCACCAGTACCTGGATAGTTTTTTACATCTTGAAGTACATATTTTATTTTTAAAGGAAAATATTCTTCCATACATTTTTGTACTTTTTCTGCGTCATGGTATAAAACTACAGTGATATCATCGCTTAATTTTAAGGCTTCTTTTATTGAATAATACAACATCTCTTTGCCAGATATTTTATGTAAAACTTTTGGCAAAGAAGATTTCATTCTACTGCCAGCACCTGCTGCTAAAATTATTATGGAAGTATTATTCATTCTTATTTTTATCCTTATTTTAAAGCGTTTTGAATCTCATTTTTAAGATTTTCAACCACTTGTTTCATTGCTTGTTGCATTTTTTCATCATTTAGATTTGTTTTAACTAAACGCTCTAAACCTTCTTCTTTATCTTTAAAGTATTGKGCAATTTTTTKAGAYTTTTTRCTYTTRTTATACATTAAMACACCAGAAGCAATAAGRGCAACRACTAAWCGTGTATGTCCTAAGATAGCAGCATAATTTAAAAGAGAAAAMCCAGCATTATCRCTGATATCTARATTAGCCCCASCTGCTATTAAAAGTCTGGCAATTTTATAATTACCCTTCCATTGTGTATGATGTAAAGCAGTTCGCCCTTGTTTGTCTTTTATATTCAAATCTGTTTTTTTACTTAAGAGCTTTTCAACAACATCTATATCATCTGCAAGCACTGCTTTATGAAATACTGTTCTTCCATTTTTATCCGTGATATCCATAACAATTCGAAATTTAAGGAAAAATACCAATTTTTCTAAAAAAAGCTCTTTTTTACGAACATTTTCAATAAGCAAACCATCATCAACCAAAACAGATAAGGGAGTGTTTTTTTCATTATCTGTAATATTGGGATCAATACCTGCATTAAAGAATAATTTTAATAATTCTAAGTTRTTAAAAACAATAATATCGAATAAAATAGTTCGGCCATCTTTTCTTGCTCGATTAATGGCAGGCCGGTAAATTAAAAAATGTTTTAAAAGTGCATAATAATCAGCCCCAGGATCAATACTTAAAAACCTTCTTGAACTTGGTTTTTTATTATTATCTTGAATTAAAATAACCTCAGCCAATTCATCTACAATTGTTTTCTCATTATTGTCTCTGTGATCATAATCTGCATTATTTTCAATCAAATAATCAATCATCTTTTGATTATTAGGTCCTTTTAATACAGCATCAAAAAGGACTGTTTTACCTTCTTTATCCACCGCATTAATATTAGCACCCGCTTTTAATAAAAAATCAATGGCTTCATAGTTTTTAACATCTACTTCTTTTTTTAATAAGGTTTTACCACTTTGAGTAATTCTATTTACTGCTAAACCAGAATCAATTAAAAAACTAGTAAGTGTTAAGTAGTCACGCTCATCATTTATATATTTGTATTTATTATCAAACTTTTTATCTCCGTCTTTCATGGTTTTTAAAATACTTAGTATTTTTAGTATTTCAACTAAAATATTTTTTCCATGAATGTCTTTTTGATTGAGTTTAATATTGTGTTCAACTAAAGAATGAATAATTTCCATATGAGAAGAGCCCATAACAATCGCGTTAAACAAAACATTTTGTCTGTTAATATCCAAAATGTTTACATCAACCCCATAATCAATTAAGTATTGACAAATACTTGTATCTTCTTTAAATACAGCATTAAAAAGAACACTTTGTCCTTCTTCATTTAAAACATTAATATCTTCAATATTATTAAGGATTTCTTTTACAATATCTAAATTTCCACCCTCAACTGCATCAAAAAGAACTGTTTTACCATAAGAATCTTTTATCTCTAAATTGGGATTATATTTCATMAGAATTCTAAAAACACGAGAATTACCTTCTAGRGCAATATCTTGCATAAGCGTTCGWCCAGAAGAATTGTATTTATCTAAAGAWGCACCTTYTTCTAAGATAAAACGAATCATCATATTATCWTCTTTATRTATGGCTTCATCTAAGACTGTTTTMCCATACTTGTCTTCAAGRTTTATATCCATACCRTTTTYKAGAAGRATTTTAATAGCAGAKATTTTTCCTTTTGCYACMAAAGRAAATAARAYWGTTCTRCCTTTATYGTCTTTTTKATTAATATCAATAYCAGAAGCAATTAATTTRGCAATTTTATCTTCATTCARKGTMTCTTTTAAGAGCTCTTTTTGTAAYTGTTCAAAACYATCTGTCTTAAAAATGCYAAGCATTCTTTTYTTCCTTCNTMTTSWCTTTTAAMTATTATATCGAAGTTTATTAAAACTTGGGACCAGRKYTTTCTCTTCTTCTATGSTTTCTTYTTGGATTTARGTCCAAACGTTTATAATCTTTATTYCTATTATKCSYTCTGTTTTTATTAAATTCTTCTTTTAAATTTGTATTTTGTAAAGACTTCTCTATAAACTGATTTAATACATTTCTCTGAAGTACGGCTTTTATTGCGTCCGGAAATAATTCTGGCATTTTATGCCCCAACCATAAGTATAAAGAGATCTTCTTAATCTCATCTTCAACTAATAATAAATCTTTTGTAGTCACAGCTTTTTTAGGAAGGGTAATTGAGGGTTTATATCGTGAGACTTTACTCTTAATTACAGTTGCAATA
This sequence comes from Arcobacter sp., assembly GCA_002733685.1. GTDB lineage: Bacteria > Campylobacterota > Campylobacteria > Campylobacterales > Arcobacteraceae > NORP36. The sequence continues at coordinate 52,562 of NVWN01000021.1, forward strand.
TAAGCGCTGTATGCTTGAAGAATTAAAGGTGATTTTGTAGTCATAGGCGCTTGTGCTAATAAATAYTTATCTTCTAATTTTAAATTGAATTTTTCATCCACTATTTTTGCTGCACTTAACATTGAAGAAATATTCGCCGCTCTAAAAGGTCCTGAGAATTTCATGTTTTTTGCAAAATAACTAAGTACTTTTGTTAATGACTGGGTTTGTAAATGTGAAGCCAAACTCTCTAATTGGGCATTGTTTATTTTTACATTAAAAGGAGGTTTGATTGTTTTTACTGGTTTTTTAAATTCTTCTGTAATATACTCAAGCGTATCTTTATATGTTGCACCTAAATAACCCACTTCATGTAAACCATAACGYCCMGCCCTTCCAGCTAATTGWACAATYTCATTTACYAATAAACCRCGTTTWGAAATACCATCAAATTTTTTATGATTGGAGAATAAAATAGTTTTAATAGGAAGATTTAAMCCCATWGCAATAGCATCSGTTGCTATTARRATAGTTGTTTCCCCTTCTCTAAAACGTCTGGCTTCATCCCKTCTTACCTCAGGAGAGAGATTTCCATAAATMACAGAGACTTTRTGTTTTTTATTTAGCCTTGATTTTAGTTTTAATACTTCKGCTCTTGAAAAAGCAATAATAGCAGTTCCMGGTTCAAGGGAATTTAAAGAAGTATGTTTKSTCATTACTTCTAAAGGATTTTTCCGCTGGAATTTAACAATTTCTAAATCTTCTTCTAAATACGCTGCAATTGTTTTAATAGCATCAAGGGCATTTACCGAACCTGTCATAATAATAGTAGAAGCAGGACAGCCAATAATAGCATTCACCCACGCCCAACCTCTATCATTATCAGCTAACATTTGAACTTCATCAATGACAGCTATATCAACATCCAAATCAAAATCCATCATTTCAATAGTGGAACATACATGAGCTGCATCTTCATTAAAAAGCTGTTCTTCTCCTGTAATTAAAGAAACATCTATATTATTTTTTTTTAAGTCTTCATACCCTTCAAGTGCTAATAATCGTAAAGGTGCTAAATAAAGACCTGAATTTGAAGCTTTAAGCTCAGTCATTGCAGCATAAGTTTTACCAGAATTTGTAGGACCTACAAAAAACTTTAATTTTCTCTTCATRCTRCGTGCKAGGGGGTATAATTCTTTTAAATCACAATTTAAAAGACTGTGTAATTGATCTTGCCATTTGTTTTTCATAAGCGTATTATATTGAATTGTATATAATAGAGTATTAAAACAATAAAAAGTTTACAAATTACCWTGATATATCWTATCATTTGTAATAAAACAGAACAAGGGACAAAATGAATTGTGAGTATTTTTCWARATGTGGGAGCTGTACCCTACATGATAAAAATTATGAAGAACAACTAAATTATAAAATTAATAGAGAAAAAGAGCGTTTTTCTGATATCACTTCTTTAGATTTCGATATTGTAAAATCAAAAGATGAAAACTTTAGAAACAGAGCAGAGTTTAGATTCTGGAGAAACTTTGAGGAAGGAGATATACCAACTATCTCTTATGCCATGAACGATTATGATAGGAGAGCCTTAGAAATCACGACCTGTTCTATTGTATCAATGGATATTAAAAACTTAATGCCAAAACTATTAGAGAAAATAGTAAACAGTGAAAAACTAAAATTCAAGATTTATGCCTGTGAGTTCTTAAATGCAACAACGGGTGATATGTTAGTTACCTTGATTTATCACAAAAAAYTAGATGATGAATGGTTAGAWTTAGCAAYAAAATTAGAAAAAGACTTAGGTATTAAAATAATAGGACGAAGCAGAGGTCAAAAAGTAATTGTTTCAAAAGACTATATAGAAGAAACACTTACTATTAATAATAAAGCTTTTCATTTTGAATACCAAGAAGGCGGATTCACCCAACCCAATGCAAAAGTAAATGAAAAAATGATTGAATGGGTCTTAAACAATGCAAGTACTAAAGGGGATTTATGTGAGCTGTATTGTGGGGGAGGAAACTTCACCATTCCTTTTTCAAAAGTATTTGATAAAATAATAGCAACTGAAATCTCAAAAACATCTATTAAATCCGCAAAAAGAAACTGTGAGTTAAATGATGTTTCTAATATTGATTTTGTAAGAATGAGTGCAGAAGATTTTGTAAAAGCATTRGAATCNAAAAAGNGARTTTAGGAGATTAGAAGGYCTGGATGTAAATTCTTTTTCAAAAGAGAGTATTTTTGTAGATCCTCCACGTGCTGGATTAGATGATACAACAAGAGCTTTATGTAAAGAATATCAACAAATAATTTATGTATCCTGTAATCCAGAAACGCTTCACAGAGATTTACTTGCTTTAAAAGAAACGCATATCATTACACACTTTGCATTGTTTGACCAATTTGCCTATACTAAGCATATTGAATCCGGTGTGATATTAGTAAAAAAATAATGTCCTCCCATAAAACATTTAAACAAAAGAACAAAKTTAAAGAAAGGAAAAGATATTTGGAAAATAAAMCAGCTTCRATACCAGAAGATATACTTAAAATACAAAAAAAATTRGCCACTTTTGAAAAAGGCTCAAGAAACTATAAAAAGTATTCCAAAATCTTGTCCAARCATATTAARAAACACTCTATGTTACGGCGYYTAARCTCTCATATTAATACCATTGAAAAAATGGACCWAATAAAAGATATAAAWACAGAAAAATAACCCATWATTTAATCTAAYTTTAAGAATTGGTGTGTCATACTCTTTATCTAAATTAGGTATTAATTAATACCGAAGAGTTTGAACTCTATGCTCAGTAAGATGAGAACGTTAGCGGATGTGAGAAACTTTTTTCACAATGTGTCATAATTAAAAGGATTTTATTATGAGAATAAATACTAACGTTGCTTCACTTGTAGCACAAGAAAATGCAGCAAACACACAATTTAAATTAAGTTCTTCTTTAGAAAAACTATCTTCTGGTCTTAAAATTAATAAAGCAGCTGATGATGCTTCTGGTTTAGCAATTGCTGATAAACTTAGAACACAAGGTACTTCTATTGATCAAGGTATTGCAAATGGTAACTCAGCAGTTACATTATTACAAATTGCTGATAAATCAATGTCTGAGCAATCAAATATTCTTGATACAATTAAAGCTAAATTAATTCAAGCTAATACTGATACTACATCTAATGATGGTAGAGAATCAATTAGAAAAGATATTTCTAAATTATTAGAACAATTAGATAATATTGCAGAACAAACAAACTACAATGGTAATGTTTTATTACAAAGTGCATCTGGGGATTCAGCAACTGATAAAGCAGCATCTGATGATTTAAACTTCCAAATTGGTGAATCAAAAAATGATATTATTTCTAATACTTCAGTTCAATCAAATACTGATGGATTAGGTTCAAAAGTTACTATCGCTAATAATACTGCCATTACAATTAGTGGTACTAAAGAAGTAGGAAGCCAAGGAACAATTACTATTAAAGGTGCTGATGCAGGTCTAAATGCAAGTACAGAACAAGTTACTTTATCAGGAGACGTTGACTCAATCGCGTTAACTGTTGGAATGACACTTTCTAATGTTGATGCTGCAACACAAGCTATACTTAATACAACATCAGGAGTAAGTGAAAGTGGTGGGACATATACAGTAAATACAGCATCTACTTTAGACTTATCTTCAGTTGATAATGTTAACGTAGACGTGACAACAGTAAATGAAGAGCAGTCATATACAGCTACTTCAGGTACAGTAATTTCAGGAGCTACTGTTTTAGCTAACTCTGCTTTAGCTACTGCGTTAGCAAGTACAGCGTTTACTGCTGCAGGAACAGGATCAAGTACAACCTATACTGCTAATGGTTCACAAACATTAGCAATTGAATCAGGCGAAAGCATTACTGCAAAACCTGCTGGTACTGCTGGTACAACTCATAATGTAACTACGGGACAAATTATAACTGCTTCTGGTGGTGCAGCTACGGGTGCATTAATGACAGCACTTGAGGATGCAAGTAAGTTTGCAAAACATGGAGTTTCAGGAAGTGAATATTATGTTGCTATTGCAGCCGAAACTCTTGAACTTGGTGCAGGAGAATTAATTTCTGTATCTGAAATGAAATATGTTGGAACAGGAACTGGAGCATTACAATTTAATGCAGGAGACGAAATTACTGTAACCGATGGAGAAGTTATCTCAGGAAGTCTATTGGATAATGATTTACGAAATACCGGACAGTTTGATGCTGTTGTAGGTACAGGTGCTGCTTCTGGAACAACAACATATACAGTTAGAGATAGTTTTACAACATTCTCATTATCAGTTGGACCAAATGAAAAAATTTCTATTCAACAATCAGAGCCAGTAACACTTGGAACCGTTGGTGCGGGCCTTGTAACTTCAGGGATTACTCTTGATGGAACAACTGCATATGAAGTATCAGGATCACAGGATGTTAGTTTAGTCTCAGGTGCTACGGGTTCAGTACAGGCAAATGCGGCAAGCCAAGTAACATTACAATTTACAATTGCTACTAGTGGTACTGCAGCCAGTGGTGCAGGAACAACTTATACAATTCAAGCAGGTGATGTATTTAGTTTTACAGACACTGCTAATGATGCACTGTCTACTCAGATTATTACTTCTGGTTCAGGTTCTGGTGCGGGTAACTTTGAGTCTGCAGGAACAAGTGGTGCGGTGCAGTTATATAGAGCACTTGGTGACCAAGTCGTGAATTTAGATTATACTGATTCACTTAATATACAAAGAACAGTAGGAAGCTCTGCAGCTGCAAATGTAGTTTCAGGAAATTCTGCAGTTTCTGGAGGCGTTGTTTCTGGAAGTGCGGCACCTACAAGCGTAACAACATCAGGGAAAGCTGAAAGTACACTTAATGTGACTACTACTTCAACCCTAAACATTACGAATACAAATTCTACTACGGGTTCAACATTGAGCATAAGTGGAGATGGAACAAATGATCTTAATAATGGTAAACTTCAATTAAGTGCACTTGCTGCTCTTGGTGAAGGTGAGTTAACTAAAGAATTAGCTGATTCATTTCAAGCTGTAGTAGATGATGCAATTACTGTACTGAATGGGTATAGAGGGGACGTAGGGTCGACACAAAATCAAGTTGAATCTGCTGTTAGAAACTTAATGACACAATCAACGAATGTAAAAGCTGCTGAGTCTATTATTAGAGATGTTGATTATGCACAAGAATCTGCAAACTTCAACAAACAAAATATTATTTCTCAAGCAGGAACATATGCTATGAGTCAAGCTAATTCAGCTGCTCAAAACGTTTTAAGATTATTACAATAATCGATAAAGTAGTAGCGTAAGCTGCTGCGATAAATGTTTTCTTGAAAACGTTCTTAGATTACTTCAGTAGTAATTTATAAAGTAGTAGCTTAGGCTACTACTCTTTGTTAATTTAGAAATAATTCCTAGATTAGCTTCAATAGCTAAAAAATAATTATTAACTAAATAAAGTAATAACAGTAACAATTGTTGCTGTTATTACTATTTCACTTATTTCTCTATAATTACAATAATTTAGTTTTTTACTTTTTTTAATACATCAATATAAGCAGAAATTATTTTTTGAACTTGTGTTGAAAATGCTTTTACTAGATATTTAATATGTTTTTTGGGATTAGCGATATTCTTTATATTCATAAAATAAAACATATAGCCAATATTATGCTGACAGTAGTTTTCTATAATTAGATTCAAATCTTTACATTCAGATTCTCTTGCTAGTTCTTTATAATAAGAAGTTAATAATTCTAGGAATTTTTCTGAACTTGAATATTTTATTCCAATATAAAAAGCCTCGAAATTTTCTTTTAATCTATATGCTGCTGCTAATTTTCCTTTATTAAATATAAGATCAGCTTCACTAAAGTCGTTTCCTGAAATACTTTCTAAAGATTTAACTAGTTCAGCTCTAATAAACTTTTTATTTAATTCTTTTTTATCTTCTAGGGTAATATTTTTAGCTCTTAAAGGTGTCATACCTTCTAAATAAACACCATTAGATAAATTAAATAATTTAAGTTTTTTAAGTTTTTTGTATTTTTTAGTATATATATTTATGTGATTAATAGATACCTTAAATACAGCCATAGTTTCAACTTCATCAATAAAGTTACCCTTCATTCTTAAAATATTTTTTCTTAAATTAAAATTCGCTAGAGATTCTTCTGTGTTATTGTTTTTCGAACCTATTTGGTCGTGATTTTCATCATGATGGCTTTTCCCTGTATCTGGGTCATATGACATATCAAGTCCCAAGATATAAATATTATTTGCTCCAAGCTTAAGAAGTATATGATAGGAAATCTCACCCACCGAAGGAGATACAATAAAAGAAAACCCTTTTTTAGCTTCAAACAAGGCATTGTATACATAAATATTATCTTTAGGAAAAGAGTGCATTAAGTTTTTATGTACATGTGATGAGAAAAAAAATAAAGTGTCAGAAAAAAAGTCTTTGTCTTTTATTTTATTAATTGCCAATTTCATCACAATGGGTGTTTCATCATATTGAACAATTACATTGGGAATAATTTTATGTTTTTCAAGAAAATTTACCATTGTAAGTATAGAAACGATTATAAATTTGTTCTGGTTTTCAATTAAAAAGTCAATTTCTTTTTGTACGGAAGGACCTGATGCTAAGAATAAAACCGGTTTATTGTTAAAAACCTCAAAACTATAATCTTCTGATACATTAAAAAAATTAAACTTTTCTATAACATAATCATATGTTCTTTTTAAACTTTGCAAGCTCCGATCATATGAGTACAAGTTATAAGACTGAGAAACAAGTACTGTTTGAATAGTTTTGATATATGATTCACAATTATTTGAAAATAAAAAGAACTTTAAATAATGATTATAAGAATGGTATTGTCTATGCAATTTGGAGAATTTTTCTTCAAAAATCTGCTTATTTTCAGAAATAGAAAAAACTACTATTTTACTTTGTGTAAGTTGTACATAGTTTGTTACAAATAAGGATAAGCGAAATATTTCTAAAGAAGGTTCAATAATTAAATATAAGCGTGCATTAACTTTTTTATCTATTTGCGAGATATGCAAGCCCAGACCTACTCCAAAAATAATATATATGTACATATTTTTCATGATTTGCTTCTGAGGTAAGTTATTATTTACATAATTAATAACTGGCGCATTTCCAAACGCAAAATGAGAATAAATAGATAAATTTTTAGCATTGTCTCCCAGCTCTTTTTCATAAGAAACATCATAAAATGTTCGAAAAGAATTAGTTTCTGCGTTAAAATTAATCTTACTTACTCTTTCTTTTGAATACTCGGCACTATTTTGATTATAATAAAAATTGTTCGTTTTATTATCCAAAATATCAAAATAATCATCTTTATATTCTAATTCATGCCCAGATTTAATTTCTTTTAATTCAATTCCTAGTTCGTATAATTTAAGTTTATCAAATAGTTCTTTTTCATGTTCTTTTAAATATTCCATATTTTTATTATACGTATCAATGGCTATTGATTCAATATCGTTGTTTGGCATTATTGTCCTTAATTTATAGAATTACTTCTTTCAATTTAAAATATATTGTAGTCAATAATCCCTTAATTTTTATGGGCGGTATGTTAAAAGTAACTTTTATGCTTTATTTAATCTTTAATTTAAAAAAAGACTATATAATTAAAGTTAAGAGGACTAAAACAACATGGATAAAATATTAAATCTTGTGTCTAGAAAAAAGTACTTATTTATAAATGATATAAAGCACTACGAAAAGGATTTAAGGAAAGAGGTTCAGAAATCTTCTTTTCTAATATTAGGTGCTGCTGGATCAATTGGGCAAGCAGTGACAAAAGAGATATTTAAGCGAAATCCTAAAAAATTGCATGTAGTTGATATAAGCGAAAATAATTTAGTTGAACTCGTTCGAGATATTAGATCGTCTTTTGGATATATAGACGGTAGTTTTAAAACACTTGCCCTAGATATTTCATCATCAGAATACGATGCGTTTATAAAAGCAGATGGGAAGTTTGATTATGTGTTAAATCTTTCAGCCTTAAAGCATGTAAGAAGCGAAAAAGATCCCTTCACTTTAATGAGAATGATTAGTACAAATATATTCAATACAGACAAAACGATGCAGCAAGCTATAAGTAATAAAAGCAAAAAATATTTTTGTGTATCTACTGATAAAGCAGCAAACCCTGTTAATATGATGGGTGCAAGTAAAAAAATTATGGAAATGTTTGTATTAAGAAAATCCTTAGATATAAAAGTATCCATGGCAAGATTTGCAAATGTCGCATTTTCTGATGGCTCTTTACTTCATAGCTTTAATCAACGAATTCAAAAAAACCAACCTTTAGTTGCACCAAATGACATAAAAAGATATTTTGTTACAGAAAAAGAAGCAGGTGAACTTTGTTTGATGTCTTGCCTTTTTGGAGAAAACAGAGATATATTTTTTCCAAAATTAAATGAAAACTTTCATCTTATTTCTTTTTCAGATATTGCAGTGAGATATTTAAAAGATATTGGTTACGAACCTTATTTGTGTAAAGATGAGAATGAAGCCAGAAATTTTATGAAAACTATGCCAAAAGAAGGGAAATGGCCTTGTTTATTTATGCCAAGTGATACAACAGGAGAAAAGGATTTTGAAGAGTTTTTTACGAATAAAGAAAAATTAGATATGAATAGGTACGAAAACATAGGCATTATAAAAAATGAAGCAATTTATAATGAAAATAATTTAAATTCTTTTGAGAAGAATATTAAACAATTTAAAAAAAATTTAAAATACTCGAAAAACGAAATACTCGAAGAATTCTTTAAAATACTTCCAAGCTTTAGCCATAAAGAGAAAAGTAAGTATTTAGATGAGAAAATGTAATGCAAAAAATTGTTGATTTTATACAAAGTCTATATAATACAAAAGAGTTTATTCCTTTGCATGAGCCAAAATTTGGAGGTAATGAAAAAAAATATTTAAATGATTGCATTGACTCAACATTTGTCTCAAGCGTTGGGAAATACGTAGATTTGTTTGAAAAAAACTTTGCAAAAAAAATAGGTTCTAAGTATGCTATTGCTACAGTAAATGGAACCGCTGCTTTACATATATCATTAATTTTAGCAGATGTTACGAAAAATGATGAAGTAATAACACAGCCTTTGACATTTATAGCGACATGTAATGCTATTTCATATATTGGAGCAAAAGCAATATTTGTAGATGTTGATTTAGACACTATGGGATTATCTCCTCGAAGTTTACAAGAGTTTTTAGAAGCTAATTGTAAAATAGAAAATAATACATGTATCAATACTCAAACTAACAAAATAATAAAAGCTTGCCTTCCTATGCATACCTTTGGACATTCATGCCAAATTGAAGAAATAAAAAAAATATGCGATAAATGGAATATTTCTTTAATAGAAGATGCGGCTGAGAGTTTAGGAACATATTATAAGAATAAGCATACAGGTACTTTTGGTAAGATTGGTGCATTTTCTTTTAATGGAAATAAAATTATAACCTCTGGAGGAGGAGGTGTAATTGTAACTAATGATGAAGTTTTAGCAAAAAGAGCAAAACATCTTACCACTACCGCAAAAGTTCCTCACCCGTATGAATATGTTCATGATGAAATTGCATATAATTATAGAATGCCAAATCTAAATGCCGCACTTCTTGTTGCTCAATTAGAACAGTTAGATGGTTTTATAGAAAATAAAAGAGACTTAGCCATAAGATATAAAGAATTATTTAACGATTATGAAAATATTGATTTTATAAATGAACCAGAACATTCAAAATCTAATTATTGGCTACAAGCAGTACTTCTTAAAGATTTAAAACAAAGAGATGCCTTCTTAGATTTTACGAATAAAAAAGGAATAATGACAAGACCAATTTGGAAATTAATGAATGAGTTAGATTTGTTTAAAGATTGCTTTTGCACAAGTCTTGATAATGCTAAATACTTAGAACAAAGAGTTATTAATATACCAAGTAGTGTAAGGGTAAGAAAATGAAATTAAATATTGGATATTTTGCGGATGGGCCTTGGAGTCATAATGCTTTTGAAAAATTAATAAATGACAAAGATATAATCATTAGTTTTATCTGTGTACGTGCCGATACAAAAGATAAAATACTAAAAGATTATTGTAATAAATATAATATTTCATATTTAAAAAATGAAAATATTAATTCAGAAGAATTTATAAGCGAAGTTTCAAAATATAATTGTGACATTTTTGTTTCAATGTCTTTTAATCAGATATTTAAAAAAACAATAATTAATTTACCTAAATATAAAACTATTAATTGTCATGCTGGAAAACTTCCATTTTACAGAGGAAGAAATATCTTAAATTGGGCATTGATAAATGATGAAAAGAGCTTTGGCATTACTGTACATTATGTCGATAATGGTATTGATACGGGTGATATCATACTTCAAAAAGATTTTCTAATTACAGATGAAGATAATTATTCTACTTTATTAGATATTTCGTATGTAGAATGTGCTAATATTTTATATGAAGCAATACTTATGTTTAAAGAACCTTCAGTCAAAACAATTAAACAAAAAGATATACATAGTACAGGTTTTTATTGCTCACAAAGAAAAATAGGTGATGAAATACTTAAGTGGAATCAATCAAGTAGAAATATCTTTAATTTTGTAAGGTCAATATCTAATCCTGGCCCAAAAGCGAGAGCCTTTATTAATAATAAAGAAATGAAAATAAATAAAGTTGATTACATAAAAGACGCACCTAAGTACAAATGTATAATTGGAGCGATTTTAAATAAGAAAAAAGATGGTTTTTTAGTTAAAACAGAAGATACTTTTATTTATGTAAGTGAATTTGAATATGATGGAAAATTTAAAGTAGGAGATAGATTTGAACTTAAATAAAAAGGTATTTATTATTGCAGAAGCTGGTGTAAATCATAATGGTTTAACTGAACTTGCAAAAAAATTAATTGATGTTGCAGTTGAAGCAGGAGCTAATGCTGTTAAGTTTCAAACTTTTAAAGCAGAAACATTAGTTTGTAAAAGTGCTCAAAAAGCTGCTTACCAAAATAAGACAACAGATCAAAATGAATCACAATTTGAAATGCTTAAAAAATTAGAATTGGATTTAAGTACTCATAAAGAACTTATTTTATATTGCAAAGAAAGAAATATAATCTTCTTATCTACACCTTTTGACTTAGATAGTGTAGATTTACTTAATGATTTAGGTTTAAAAATTTTTAAAATTCCTAGTGGAGAGATTACTAATTTACCTTATTTAAGAAAAATAGGTCATCTTAACAAACAAGTCATTCTCTCAACTGGAATGGCAAACATGGGAGAAATAGAGGCTGCTATAAGAATATTAGTTAATGCGGGAACAAAAAAAGATAATATTACTGTCTTACATGCAAATACTATGTATCCTACTCCCATGCAAGACGTTAATTTAAAAGCAATGATTACAATAGGAAAAGCCTTTGATTTAAAATATGGATACAGTGACCATACCTTAGGAATTGAAGTTGATATTGCGGCTGTTGCTATGGGAGCAAGTGTTATTGAAAAACATTTTACTTTAGATAAAACTATGAAAGGTCCAGATCATAAAGCCAGCCTCGAACCAACAGAGTTAATACAAATGGTAAAATCAATTCGTAATATAGAACTTGCTTTAGGCAGCCCAATAAAACAACCTTCACCAAGTGAAATACCAAATATTAATATTGCAAGAAAATCAATAGTAGCGGCAACAAATATTGACATTGGAGAAGAATTCACAGAGAAAAACCTCCTAGTAAAAAGACCTGCGGGAGGTATTAGTCCAATGTACTGGGATCAAATGATTGGAAAAAAAGCAACAAAAAGCTACCAAAAAGATGAGCATATATAAAATTCTAATAAATAATACAAAGGAATTAAATGAACTTAAAAAAGAAAGAATGGAATCAATCATATAAAAATAAAGATAATTTTATTTTTTATCCACATGAAGAAGTAATAAGGTTTATATCAAAATATATTAAAAAACGAATAGGCTTAAATAAGTATATAAATCAGGAAGAATTCCTAAGCATTCCAAAGGTATTAGATTTTGGGTGCGGCATAGGGAGACACATAAAAGTCATTGATGAATTTAACTTAGATGCATATGGTTTTGATTTATCTGAAGAAGCAATTCAAATTGCTAAAAAACTCTTAGTGGAACAAAAACTTAGTCATATTATAAAAAATATCATTGTTTCTGATATTACTAAGTTACCTTATGAAAATAATTCATTTGATTATATGCTTTCTCATGGTGTATTAGATAGTATGCCATTTTCCATAGCGAAAAAAGGTTTATTTGAATTATGTAGATGTATTAAAAAAGAAGGGCTCATATACATGGACCTAATTTCTACAGAAGATTCTTCTTATTCTAATAACTTTGAAGAAGAAGTAACAGGTCGACATGAAACAGGAACAGTTCAAACATATTACGATATAAAGAGGATTAATAACTTAATAGATAATAAATTTACAATATTAGAACTTAATTTATGTAAAAAAAATGACATTCTTAAGAAAAGCACTTCTGCTAGATATCATCTTGTTATAAAAAAAATATGATGAGAATATTTATTGAAGCAAGTGGGTCAATTACCTCTAATTACTTAATAGAAGCTATAAAGGATGCAAATTGTGAAGTAATAGGTTCAGATATTTCAACCTTTAACCATAGCAAAAGCTTATGTAATGATTTTATTTTAATGCCTTCGGTAGAAGATCCAAAATTATGGGAAAAAACAAAAAAACTATTAATTCTGTATAAAATTGATATTGTAATTCCTTCATTTGATGAAACAATGGAAGTTTGGGCATCAAAAATAGATGAATATAAAGAAATTGGTATACAGATTATAATTTCTCCCTTAGAAACAATCGAGATATTTCAAGACAAATGGAAAACCTATAATTTTTTCAATCAAATCAACATTCCAACGCCAAGAACCTCTCTTAAAGACGAATATGAAATTATCAAACCGAGGCAAGGGCGAGGTGGATCGGGAATATTTAAAAATAACTATAAACAAAATATTTCAATGGAAGGTATGATTTCTCAAGAAAAGATTGAAGGAACAGAATATACTGTTGATGTTTTTTTTACCTATAAAGGTTTACCTTTATATATAATTCCAAGAAAAAGATTGGATATTAAAGAAGGAAAATCAACAAAAGGTATTGTAGTTAGAAATGATGCAATTAATGATTATATCATTAAGATATCAGAAAATCTTTCTTTCCTTGGCCCAATTAATTTTCAATTATTTGAAACAAAAGAAAAAAAACTTATATTTATAGAAGTTAATCCCAGAATAGCTGGAGGAATGGCTTTAGGTTTTAATGCAAGTCAAAATTGGGTAACATTGATTATTGAGAATATTATTCATAAAAAAGAAGTTAAAGCAAAAGAAATAAAATATGGCCTAAAAATGGCAAGGTATTATAATGAATCCTTTTTTTTCTAACATACCTACAGATAATATCAAATATGTTGGTTTTGATATGGATGGTACCTTATACGATGAATTTGAATTTATCATACAGGTATACACAGAAATCTCAAGTCTTTTTATAGAAAGTGATAAATGTTTATCTTTTATGTTACAAAGATGGTTACAAAAAGGCAGTTCTTATAATCTTATATTTGATGAAACTTTTGATATTTTTAAGTTAAAAAATAAGCAGATCAAATGTGATTTTATCAATCTTGCTTTAAACATCTTTAGAAATTACTCTCCAAAACTCATCCTACCCAATAGATCAAAGTGTATTCTTACTTTTCTAAAAGAAGAATATACCTTATTTTTGATTAGTGATGGGAATGAAAAACTCCAAAGAGAAAAGTATTTTTCATTGAATCTTGATAAATACTTTGACATAAGCAATGTATGCTTTACAGGAAAATACAGCAGTGATTCACATAAACCAAATATAGAATCTTTAAATTATTTAAACATCATTCCTGAACAGGCAGTCTTTATTGGAGATAGAATATGTGATGAAGAATTTGCCACTAATGCGAAAATGAAATTTAAAAAAGTATACAACATGATAGAAAGGCATTAATGAAAAAAATACTTGCATTTACAGCTATTAGGTCAGAATATGATTTATTAAGCTCACTATACAAACTGCTAAATCAAGAAATTAACATTGAACTTAAGATAATTGTTTCAGGTGCTCATTTATCCCATACTTATGGATATACAGTTGAAGACATTGAAAATGACAAGTTGGATATTCTAGCAAGAATTGAAACATTAATAGACTCTAATTCAAAAAGCTCAAGAATAAAATCCGCTTCTATACTATTTCAAAGTGCCATTGATATTGTTTCTTCCTATGCGCCTGATTTAATTATCTATGGAGGGGACAGAGAAGAAGTAATAATCGCTTCCATGATTGGAGGTTATTTAGAAATTCCGACTGTACACTTTTTCGGAGGTGACCATGTAAAGGATTCTCATATTGATAACCCAATTAGACATGCAACCTCAAAACTTTCTTCTGTACACATGGTATCAACAAAAGAGCACTATAATAGGCTACTGAAAATGGGAGAAAAAAAAGAACGTATATTTCACATTGGAAGTATTGCATTAGATAAATTTGTCAATGAAAATATACGTTCAAAAGATCAAATTAGAACTAACTTTCACATTAAAAAAGCTTTTAAGTCCTTTGCAATATTGATTTTTCATCCCATTCCAAAAGAACGTAATTTAAGTGGAGAAATTTTTGAAAATATTTTGCTAGAATTAATTAAACATAAGATTAACACTTTTGTCAGTTATCCAAATATTGATCCAGGAAATAAAGAAATAATAAAAATTATTGAGAAGTATAAATCTAACAAAAATTTTATTTTTTATAAAAGTTTACCTCGAAATTTATTTATTTCAATATACAAACATTCTAAATTAATTATTGGAAATTCATCTTCTGGTATTATGGAATCTGCATCAATCCCAATTCCTGCAATTAATGTTGGATATAGACAAACAGGAAGAAAATCAAATGAAAACCTAATTATTTGCAAAACAGAAAGAGATGATATTTCAAAAGCAATAGACAAAGCATTCTCAAAAGAATTTTCAAGGGTAGTAAGTAACACACGAAATATTTATGGAAATGGCAATAGTTCTAAGATGGCCTTCGAACTTATTAAAAATAACGATTTTAAAGAACTAATATTTAAAAATGAAGATATATTGGAGAATTAGTATGAATAAAGTTCTAGTTATTGCTGTGCATCCAGATGATGAAACATTAGGATGCGGAGGAACTCTTTTAAAACACAAATCGAAAAATGACCAAATACACTGGTTAATATGTACAAATATAAATAAAGAACATCCTTATTATGATGTTAGACAAAAAGAAATACAAAAAGTACAAAAGATGTATGATTTTGATAGTACTCATCAATTAAATTTACCTACTATGAAAATTGATGAATATTCTTTTTCATATTTAATCGATAAAATTTCCGCTGTTATCAATGAAATAAAACCAAATATAATTTACTTACCTTTTAAAAGTGATGTACATAGTGATCATAGAAAGATATTTGAAGCTTCTTTTTCTTGCACTAAATCGTTTCGATATCCTTTTATTAAAAAAATATATATGATGGAAACATTAAGTGAAACGGAATTTTCTCCATCTACAAAAGAAGATGCTTTTGTTCCCAATGTTTTTGTTGATATTAGTAATTTTTTTGATTTAAAATTAAAAATCGTAACTATATTTAAAAGTGAAATCAACCTCCATCCTTTCCCTCGAAGTTTAAAAAATATAGAGGCACTTGCAACCCTAAGAGGTGCAACTTCAAATTGTACTTATGCCGAAAGTTTTATGCTTTTAAAAGAAATTAAATAAAATGAGTATATAATAGATTATGAAAAAATCACAAATAACTATTAATTATACACAGTCTATAAAAGATGCATTAAACATTATAGATAAAGGGGCAAAGAGAATAGCAGTTGTCCTTGATAATAAGAAAAAAGTCATTGGTACAATTAGTGATGGGGATATAAGAAGAGGTTTACTAAAATCACTATCTTTAGACTCCTCTATTGAAAATATTTATTATAAAAATCCAATTTTAGGAGAAGAAAGTGACTCCAAAGAATTTCTAATTCAAAAAGCTATTGCAAATCAAGTTTATCAAATTCCTATTGTAGATAAAGATAGAAAACTTATTGATATAATTGATTTAGCAACACTGATTAAAGTACGGAAAAGAAATAATAGAGTTATTCTAATGGCAGGTGGACTAGGAACGAGGTTAAGACCTCTCACAGAAAATATGCCAAAACCCTTATTAAAAGTAGGTAATAAACCAATTTTAGAAACCATCATTCGAAATTTTGCAAAACATGGGTTTGAAAATATTACAATCAGTGTTAACTATAAAGCAGCTATGATTGAAGATTATTTTAAAGATGGAAAAGAATTTGGTGTACACATTGATTATATAAGAGAAGAAAAACGATTGGGTACAGCGGGAGCATTAAGCCTAATAAATGATATTCCTAAAGAACCATTTTTTGTAATGAATGCAGATTTATTAACTGATGCAGATTTTGAGAATATGCTTCATTTTCATCATAAGGAAAATTCTATCGCCACAATGTGTGTGAGAGAATATGACTTTCAAGTACCATATGGTGTTATCCAAACTAAGGGTAGCCATATTAAATCAATAGTAGAAAAACCTATACAAAAATTCTTTGTGAATGCAGGTATATATCTTCTCTCTCCAAAAGTTTTAAAAATCATACCTCAAAATGAATTTTATGACATGCCAACATTGTTCAATGAATTGATAAATGAAAATAATAATGTAGTGTCCTTTCCATTGCATGAATATTGGATTGATATTGGTAGAATTGAAGAATATGAAAAAGCAAATATCGAATATACAAAAGTTTTTTAATGTATAAAAACAAGACATTCTTAGCCATAATACCTGCAAGAGGTGGTAGCAAACGCTTATCTCGTAAGAACGTGCGTTTATTGCAGGATATACCTCTCCTTGCACATACTATAATCGCAAGTAAAAAAAGCAAATATGTAGACCAAACTTTGGTAAGCAGTGATGATGTGGAAATACTTACTATTGCACAATCGTATAATGCAGATACAATAAAGCGTCCAGAAATACTAGCGAGGGACACGTCTACTACTTTTGATGCAATAAAGCACGCTATTGATAACTCCAAAAAATATGATTATATTATCTTGCTTCAAGCCACATCACCACTTCGGATTCATACGCACATTGATGAAGCAATTGAACTTTTATTTGAAAAAAAAGCCAAGGGTATTATATCCGTTTGTGAAATGGAACATTCTCCTTTATGGTCAAATACGCTAGACAATAACAAGGATATGTCCTTATTTTTAAGTAAAGATATTATCAACCAAAGAAGCCAAGATTTAGATACATTTTATAGGCTTAACGGTGCAATCTACATTTCAAGCCTGAAAGAACTATTGGAGCAAAAATCTTTTTTTCTAACAAAAAGCATCTATGCATATGTAATGAAAAAAGAAGATTCAATTGACATAGATGAAGAATTTGATTTTAAAATTGCAGAACTTTTTTTGTCTACAAAAAAAATAGTTAGTAAATAATTTAAGTAAAACAATTTTATTTTATTATTTAATTAAAAAAACATAACAAATTGTAATATAAATACAGGCTTTAGAAAAAACTTGTTAGAATTACAACAATAAAAGAATAAATAATAGGAAACATTATGGATGACAATCAGAAAAAATCTTTAGACTTGGCTATTAAACAAATTGATAAAGCATTTGGTAAAGGAATGTTGGTACGATTAGGGGATAAAGAAATACAACCTATTGAAGTAATATCTACTGGATCTTTAGGTTTAGATATGGCTTTGGGTGTGCATGGCTTGCCTCGTGGTAGAGTTGTTGAGATTTATGGACCTGAGAGTTCTGGTAAAACAACTTTAACACTTCATGCTATTGCTGAGTGTCAAAAGAATGGTGGGGTTTGTGCATTTATTGATGCAGAGCATGCGCTGGATGTTGCTTATGCTAAAAATTTAGGTGTTGATACAGATAACCTTTTGGTTTCACAACCCGATTATGGTGAGCAAGCTTTAGATATTCTTGAAACAGTAATTCGTTCAGGGGCTGTTGATTTGATTGTTATCGATTCTGTTGCTGCGTTAACACCAAAAGTTGAGATTGATGGAGATATGGATGATATGCAAGTTGGTCTTCAAGCAAGACTTATGTCAAAAGCTTTAAGAAAAATCACCAGTATTTTACATAAAATGAATGCAACCGTGATTTTTATTAATCAAATTAGAATGAAAATTGGAATGACAGGGTATGGAAGTCCTGAAACTACTACAGGTGGAAATGCTTTAAAATTCTATTCTTCTGTTCGTTTAGATATCAGAAGAATTGCTACACTTAAACAAGGTGAAAATTCAATTGGAAACCGTGTTAAAGTAAAAGTAGTAAAAAATAAAGTAGCACCTCCTTTTAAAATTGCAGAATTTGATATTATGTTTGGTGAGGGTATTTCTAAAATGGGAGAACTTATTGATTATGGAGTTAAACTTGATATTGTTGATAAATCAGGTTCTTGGTTCTCATATGGAGACARTAAAATGGGACAAGGAAAAGAAAACTCTAAAGTATTYTTAAGAGATAATCCAGAARTTGCAGCTGAAATWGAAAAAAGAATTCTTGATGCTATGGGKGTTAATGGGGAATCWTTRCCTGTTGATGACMAAGAAGACGACTAATATATNNTCCTAATTTATTCTAAAAACGAAGTTTTTTAACTTCGTTTTACTTACTCCAAAATCCCCCATTAACCCCTTTTTAATCAATTTTACTTGTTATGTCATTATGATGACATAAACTCTTAACTAACTATCAGTTATGTTTAGATACAATGCATAAAATTACAGCTATATTTAGGGAGAACACATGGTATTTATTGATAATGTATACGCAGACGAAGTTTTAGACAGCAGAGGAAACCCAACAGTAAGAGCTACTGTTGTTTTAAGTGATGGAACAAAACAAAGTGCTATTGTACCAAGTGGTGCTAGTACTGGTAAAAGAGAAGCACTAGAGCTAAGAGATGGTGGAAATCGTTACATGGGTAAGGGTGTTTTAAAAGCAGTTGATAATGTAAATACAAAAATATCTGATGAATTATTAGGAATGAGTCCTTTTAATCAAGCMSAAATTGATGCAACAATGAAAGATATAGATGGAACATCTAATTATGCAACTTTAGGTGCTAATGCAGTCTTGGGTGTATCTATGGCKGTWGCAMGKGCAGCTGCTGCTTCTTTAAAYATTCCTTTATACAGATACTTAGGKGGAGCAAATGCWATGACTATTCCTGTACCTATGTTTAATGTAATAAACGGTGGAGAGCATGCAAATAACTCWGTYGATTTTCAAGAATATATGATGATTCCTGTWGGTTTTGAAGATTTTAAAGAAGGYTTAMGAGCTGTATCTGAAATTTATCAACATCTTAAAAAAATCATTGATGAAATGGGTGAATCWACWGCTGTTGGAGATGAAGGTGGTTTTGCWCCAAATCTTAAATCCAATGAAGAACCWYTAGAAGTAATTATGAAAGCTATAGAAGCTGCTGGGTATAAAGCAGGTACACAAATTGCTTTGGCTTTAGATGTAGCTGCTAGTGAAATTATTAATGACA